>NZ_JBITSP010000004.1:706833-999099 GCF_044540925.1 Streptomyces sp. NPDC085900
CGGCCGGGACCGGACCACCGCCGGGACCGGACGCACCCCCGGAGCCGGACCGCCTTGAAGGGACCGGACGCACTCCCGTCGCCGGGCCACGCCCCCGGGACCGGACCACATTGCCGGGACCGGGCCGCACTGCCGGGACCGGGCCGGGTTGCCGGTGCTGAGCCTCAGCCGGTCCGCACCGCCGTGTGCACCGTGTGCGCCGCGAGGACGAACAGGTCCCGGCGGTGGTGCACGCCCGCCTTGTCGTCGGGGTCCAGGAGACGGTCGAGGGTGACGCGGTCGTCGGCGTCGAGCCGGTCCCCGTAGGCCTCCCGGAACCGGCCGAGGGAGTCGGCGACGTAGGCACGGGCCCGGTCGGAGGCGGGCGCGGGCAGGTCGAGGAGGAAGCTGCGCGTGCGGGCGTGGGTCAGTCCCGCGCCGCTCAGCAGCGCCGGCCAGTCCTCCACCTCGTCGACCGAGCCGGGCAGGTCGGCCCGCATCCGGGCGAACCACTCCGCTTCCAGCGCGTCCAGGCGCGCCTGCAGGCCGGGGCGGCCGAAGCCGAGGTCGCGCGGCAGGAACCGGGCCGGCAGGCCGCCCTCCATGATCGCCAGCGTCCCGCCGGGCGCCAGCCGCTGTGCGAAGGCCCCGAGGGCGGCCCGCTGGTCACCGAGGTGGTGCAGACTGCGGCCGGCCCACAGCAGATCGGCCGGATAGTCCAACTCCTCCAGCACCTGCGGCAGTTCACCGGTCAGGGTGTCGAACCGGTCGGCGTGGCCCAATCGCTCGGCGCGCTCCCGGGCGCGTTCCAGCAGCGGTGCGGAGCCGTCGACGGCCACGACGCGGGCGCCGGGGAAGGTCTCGGCGAACAGACAGGCGACGACGCCGGGGCCGCTGCCCGCGTCGACGATCAGCCCCGGCTCGGTCACCTCCCTGCCGAGCCAGTTCAGGGCGCGCTCGTACAGCGGCGCGAACAGCTCGGCCTGCGCCTCCAGGTGCGGGGCCATCTCGGCCCAGTCGATGTCGGTGTCGTGGCCGTGCCGGTGACCCTCTTGGTGGTGACCGTGTCCGTGGTGGTGCTCGTGCGCCATGGTCGTCAGCCTCTCGTCCGGGATGCCGCCAGCGTGCTCCGACGCACCGGGCGAGGGCCACTTCTGTTGCCGGGGCGGCAAAAACCGGATGCGGGCCGGACGCCGCGTCTCGCAGGATGGCCCGATGGACGACAGGCTGGTGGAGCGCTTCCTCGCGGACGGTTTCGTGAAGATCGAGGGGGCCTTTCCGCGCAGGGTCGCCGAGGACTGCGCGCGGCTGCTGTGGCGGGAGACGGGGTACGACCCCGAGGACCCGGCCACCTGGAAGGAACCGGTGGTCCGGGTGGGCGACATGGCCCAGGGCCCGTTCGCCGCGGCCGCCAACTCCCCTGTGCTGCATGAGGCGTTCGACCTGCTGGTGGGCGAGGGCCGGTGGCTGCCGCGCTACTCGCTGGGCACCTTTCCGCTGCGGTTCCCGCACGAGCGGGAACCGGACGACGCGGGCTGGCACATCGAGGGCAGCTACCTCCCGGAGGGGGAGAGCTGGTTCTTCACGAACCTCCGTTCCAAGGGCCGTGCCCTGCTGATGCTGTTCCTGTTCAGCGAAGTGACCGAGACGGACGCCCCGACCCGTGTCCGTGTCGGCTCCCACCTGGACGTGCCCCCGCTGCTGGAACCGTACGGCGAGACGGGAGTCTCGGGTCTCGAGATCGCGCCCAAGTTGGTCGAGGCCTCCGCCGACCGTCCCCTGGCGTACGCCACCGGCAGCCCCGGCGACGTCTACCTGTGCCACCCCTTCCTGGTCCACGCCGCCCAGCCCCACCACGGCACCCGCCCCCGCTTCATGGCCCAGCCCCCGCTGATGCCGGCGGTCCCCTACGAACTGGACCGCCGGGACGGCGACTACTCCGCGGTGGAGTACGCGATCCGCCAAGGTCTGTCCGACCAAGGGTGACCCCCGCGCCCCGAAGAGGCGCGGGGAACTGCGCGGCCAGCCACGACCGGCCCCGCAGCCGCAATGAATCCGCGACCTACAACGACCTACAACGGCGGGTACGCGTTCTGCATCAGCTGCTGGAACTGCGCCGAGAACCAGTGCCCCGACAGCGGAGCGTTCGGCAGCGCACCCGACATGTTGTTGCCGTTGCGGGCGTTGCCCGTGTACGTCGGGTCGCACATCCGGTCGAAGCCCTTGCCCTCGTCGTTGGCGATGGCGGTGCTGGAGCCGTCCGACTCACCCGGAGGCTTCATCCACACGTAGGCGTCGATCCCGCTCGCCGGGTTGGCCTGCGGGCGCTCGCCGAGACCGGCACCGGACTGGTTGCACCAGTTGCCGACATGGATCCGGCGGTCGTAGCGGCCGCCGTCGACGTAGGTGTCCACGCTGGTCTTCGCGCCGGGGCCGGTGGGACGCGCGGTGCCGCCCCAGCCGTTCCTGGAGGTGTCGATCAGCATGCCGATACCGGAGTTGAAGCCGACGGAGACCAGTTCGTTCCGCATGGCCTGCGCGTACGACAGCTCGTCCACGTAGCGGTTCCAGTCGACCCACTTCGACTGCCGCACGGAGGTGCCGTTCACCGTGTCGTTGACGGTGAAGTTGTCCTCCTTCAGGGCGCTGTAGTTGGCCGTGTTGGTGATGAAGCCCTGTACGTCGTCGACGGTCGCGCCCTCGCTGGTCGCCGCCTGCTTGAACAGGTTGGCGGAGGGTGCGAAGTTGTCGTCCCAGCCGAGCCAGCCATGGTGGCCGGCGTCGATGTAGTTGTAGACGTTCGGGATCGCGCCGAGCTTGGCGAGCGCGTAGCCGACGCCCTTCACGTAGTTGCCGTTGGCGAGCATGGTGTCGCAGTTGGCGGTGGCGGTGGCGCGGCTGCCGGTGTTGGTGACCAGGTTGGGCAGCGAGTCGATCTCGATGGTGGTGACGATCCGCAGCGAGCTGTACTTGCTGTCGGCGAGGATCGCCGCGATGGGGTCGATGAACTGCGTCTTGTACTTGTCGATCTCCGTCGGGCCGAGTTCGCCGTTGGAGGCGAGAGCCGCGCAGTCCCGTCCGGGGAGGTCGTAGATGACCAGCTGGACGACCTCCTCGCCGCTGCCCTTCTGCTGCAGGGCCGCGTCGAGGTGGGCGCGCAGGCCCATGCCGCCGTTCACGCCGTCGATGGCGGCGATACGGTCGAGCCAGACACCGGTGGGCTGGTTGGAGACGCGGCTGCCGCCCGGTTCGGCGGCCGCCTTCGCGGACCACTCGGGGTTCACGTACACCTTGGCGCCGGCGTAGGGGTTGTCGACGCGGCTGCCGGTGCCACCACCGCCCGTGCCGCCACCTGTACCGCCGCCCGTACCGCCACCCGTACCGCCACCCGTGCCGCCGCCGCTTCCGTCGTCGACGTTGCAGGTCACGCCGTCGAGGGTGAACGTCGTCGGGAGCGCGTTGGTGCCGCTGTAGGAGCCGTTGAAGCCGAAGCTGACCGAACCGCCGGTGGCCAGCGTGCCGTTGTAGGTCTCGTTGGCGGCGGTGACGGCGGCACCGCTCTGGCTGACCTTGGCGTTCCAGTAGCTGGTGATCTTCTGGTTGCCGGCGTACGACCACTTCAGCGACCAACTGCTCTTGGCCGTGCTGTTGTTGGTGACCGTGACGGCGGCGGTGAAGCCGGTGTCCCACTGGTTCTGCACCTTGTAGTCGACGGTGCAGGGGACGGCCTGGATTCCGATGTCCCCGGGGACGACGGCCGTCGCGGTTCCGGCGGTCCCGGCGACCAGCGCCAGGGCGGCGAGTAACGCTGTTCTGGTACGACTCATGAGTGCGGGTTTCCCTCTCCGATACGGGGGTTACGGGTTCACGGCGCGCAGGTGATCGCGCAGCCCGATGCCGTACGACGTGGGAGTTCCGTCGTAGTTGGAGATGAGCGAGGGACCGGAGGAGCAGTCCCAGGTGTTCCAGGTCCAGCCCAGATAGGACAGGTTGTGGTCGTCGAACCACTTCATGGCCTGGTCGATGAACCCGTGCGAGCAGGTGTTCTCGCCTATCTCCCCTGCCACCAGCGGCACTTGGGCCGCGACGGGGGCGAGGGTGGAGTTCCAGCAGCTCTCGCTCGCGCAGGCGTTGAAGTTGTACCCGTGGTAGGCGGCGACGAGGTTGCCCGCCGGATCACTGGGCTTGTACGTCAGCCACTGGCTCAGGTCGTTCGAGTAGGCCAGGCCGCCCGCGAGCACGACGTTCTTTGCGCCGGTGGCGCGCACGGCGTCGACGAGGTCCTGCATGCCGGCGACCTGGTACCCGATGCCGGGGCAAGTGCCGCCGTAGCGCCAGCACTGCCACGCCTGGGTGGTCGTGGAGGTCGCGCGGTCCGGGTAGGGCTCGTTGAACAGGTCGAAGGCGACGGCCTGGTCGCCCTTGAAGGTGTTCGCCACCGAGGACCAGAAGGACGGCGCGTACTGCGCGTCCGGCATCGGCTTCTGGCAGGTGGCGTGGACGTCGGAGCAGCCGGCGGAGTTGCCGGTGTACTGGCCGTAGGTCCAGTGCAGTTCGACGATCGGCGTCATGCCGTGTGCCTCGACGCGAGCCACCAGGTCCTTGACGGCGCTGATGTAGGCGGCGCCGCCGTACTCGGACTTGATGTTGGAAAGCCCCAGCCAGCACTCCTCGTTGAGCGGGATGCGGACCGCGTCGGCCTTCCAGTCGGCGATCGCCTTGACCGCCGCGTCGTCGACCGGGCCGTCCCAGATGCCACGGCCCTGCACGCACATGAACTCGCCGCCGGAGCGGTTCACGCCGAGCAGTCGGCGCGTGGCGCCCGAGGCGTCCACGAGCTTGTTGCCCGAGACGTGCAGCGCGGGTGCCGTGCCCGTCGCCGGAGGGTCCGTCGGGGTGGGTGACGGCTCCGGATCGACGTTGCACGTGGTGCCGTTGAGCTTGAACGACGCAGGTACGGCGTTGCTCCCCGATGCCGGCCGGGAGGCGAGGAACCCGGCGCTGACGCTCGCGCCGGTGGCCAGCGAGCCGTTGTAGCTCTCGTTGGCGGCGGTCACCGTCGTGCCGGACTGGGACCACTTGGCGTTCCAGCCCTGGGTGACCTTCTGGCCGTCGGCGAAGTCGAAGGTCAGGCTCCAACTGCTCAGGGCGGCCGTGTTGTTGGTGATCTTCACGGCACCCTGAAACCCGGTGCCCCACTGGCCGGTGACCGAGTACTCCACCGAGCAGGGAGGCGTGGCTCCCTGTGCCGTCACGACCGGAACGGTCATGGCCCCGACAAGGGCGACCGCGCCGGTGACGGCTAAAAGTACTGAACGCGAGGGGTGTCGCATGAGCGACTCCTTGCAGGTCAGGCGCATCGTGACGGACGCGTCGACTGATGGAATCGCTCCCACTGGTGTCAACGAAGCTAGCGCCAAGTGACAGCGAAGGACAGAGGGGTCGCGGAGTTTCCTGACTTTCCCTCAGCCGAAACGGAGTCGAATCATTTCGACTCTTCAAGCACCTTGACCGCCCCCACCCCCATCCCCACTATGGGAGCGCTCCCACTGGTTCAAGGCTTGTTGCTCCTCCCCCACTTCGCTCGAGCCGCAAGGAGGAACCAGCACCATGCATCCAAGACGCAGACGCCGCGGGACGCGGCGGCTGTGGACCGCCGCAATGGCGGCCCTCGCCCTTCCGCTCACCATGCTCGGCACCGGCACGACTCCCGCCCAAGCGGCGGCACTTCAGTGCAGTGTCGACTACAAGACCAATGACTGGGGCTCCGGCTTCACCGCGGATCTGACCATCACCAACCGCGGCACGGACACCATCGACGGCTGGACGCTGACCTACAGCTACTCGGGCAACCAGAAGCTCAGCAACGGCTGGAACGGCACGTGGTCGCAGTCCGGTTCGGCGATCACCGTGCGGGACGCGGGCTACAACGGGAAGATCGCCGCGAACGCCGCCGTCTCCACCGGCGCGCAGTTCAGCTACAGCGGCACCAACACCGCTCCGACGAACTTCGCGATCAACGGCACCACCTGCGCCGGCGCGCACCAGCCGCCGGTCACCGTGCTGACCAGCCCCACGGCCGGCGCGGTCTACACGCAGGGCACCGCCGTCCCGCTCGCGGCCACCGCCGCCGCGGCCGACAACGCGACGATCAGCAAGGTCGAGTTCTACGACGACACGACCCTGCTGGGCACCGACACCAGCGCGCCGTACACCCTGTCCGCCTCCGCGCTCGCGGTGGGCAGCCACTCCCTGGTGGCGAAGGCGTACGACAGTCTGGGCGCCTCCGCCGCGTCGACGCCGGTCGGCATCACCGTCGCCTCCGGCCCGGCCGTGGTCGCCTCACCCACCCAACTGGGCGTCCAGCAGGGCAAGTCGGGGACGTACGCGGTGAAGCTGTCGTCACAGCCCTCGTCGAACGTGACGGTGACGACGGCCCGCGCGAGCGGCAACTCCGGTCTGTCGGTGACGGGCGGGGCGAGCCTCACCTTCACCCCCTCGAACTGGAACACCGCGCAGAACGTGACCGTCACCGCCGACTCCTCCGGCACCGGTGCGGCGTCCTTCGAGTCGACGGCCACGGGCTTCACCAAGGCGACGGTCACCGTGACGGAGCTGGCGGCCTCGAAGGCGTACGACGCCCGCTTCCTGGACCTGTACGGGAAGATCACGAACCCGGCGAACGGCTACTTCTCGCCGGACGGCGTCCCCTACCACTCGGTGGAGACGCTGATTGTCGAGGCGCCGGACCAGGGTCACGAGACCACTTCGGAGGCCTACAGCTATCTGCTGTGGCTGCAGGCGATGTACGGCAAGGTCAGCGGTGACTGGTCCAAGTTCAACAGCGCGTGGGCCCTCATGGAGAAGTACATGATCCCCACCCACGCCGACCAGCCCACCAACTCCTTCTACAACGCCTCCAAGCCGGCCACCTACGCTCCCGAGCTGGACACCCCCAACGAGTACCCGGCGAAGCTGGACACCTCCGTGTCCGTGGGTTCGGACCCGATCGCGGGTGAGCTGAAGAGCACGTACGGCACGGACGACGTCTACGGCATGCACTGGCTGCAGGACGTCGACAACGTCTACGGCTACGGCGACACGCCCGGCGGCACCTGCGAGGGCGGCCCGACGGCGAAGGGACCGTCGTACATCAACACCTTCCAGCGCGGCGCGCAGGAGTCGGTGTGGGAGACGGTGCCGCAGCCGACCTGCGACGCCTTCAAGTACGGCGGCAGCAACGGCTACCTGGACCTGTTCACCGGCGACTCGTCCTACGCCAAGCAGTGGAAGTACACGGACGCCCCGGACGCCGACGCGCGTGCGGTGCAGGCCGCGTACTGGGCGGACGTGTGGGCCAAGCAGCAGGGCAAGGGCAGTGACGTCTCCGCGACCGTCGGCAAGGCCGCGAAGATGGGCGACTACCTGCGCTACGCCATGTACGACAAGTACTTCAAGAAGATCGGCAACTGCGTCGGCCCGTCCAGCTGTGCGGCCGGGACCGGCAAGGACGCCTCGCACTACCTGCTGTCCTGGTACTACGCGTGGGGCGGCGCGACCGACACCAGTGCCGGCTGGGCCTGGCGGATCGGGTCGAGCCATGTGCACGGCGGCTACCAGAACCCGCTGGCCGCGTACGCGCTGAGCTCCTACGCCGACCTGGAGCCCAAGTCGGCCACCGGCACCTCGGACTGGGCCAAGTCGCTGCAGCGGCAGCTGGAGTTCTACCAGTGGCTGCAGTCGTCCGAGGGCGCCATCGCGGGCGGCGCGACGAACAGCTGGGCCGGCCGGTACGCGACTCCGCCGTCCGGTACGTCGACCTTCTACGGCATGTACTACGACCAGCAGCCCGTCTACCACGACCCGCCGTCCAACCAGTGGTTCGGCTTCCAGGCCTGGTCGATGGAACGCGTCGCCGAGTACTACCAGCAGACGGGGAACACCACCGCGAAGGCGATCCTCGACAAGTGGGTCAAGTGGGCGCTGTCCAAGACCACGATCAACCCGGACGGCACCTACCAGATCCCGTCGACGCTGCAGTGGTCCGGCCAGCCCGACACCTGGAACGCCTCCAGCCCCGGCTCCAACAGCGGGCTGCACGTCACCGTCGCCGACTACACCAACGACGTCGGCGTGGCGGCCGCGTACGCCAAGACCCTGACGTACTACGGCGCCAAGTCCGGTGACGCGAACGCCAAGTCGACGGCGAAGGCGCTCCTCGACGGCATGTGGAACAACTACCAGGACAGCCTGGGCATCGCCGTCCCGGAGACCAGGGCGGACTACAACCGCTTCGACGACAGCGTGTACGTCCCGAGCGGCTTCAGCGGCAAGATGCCGAACGGCGACGCCGTCAACTCCTCGTCGACGTTCATCTCGCTCAGGTCGTTCTACAAGAACGACCCGGCCTGGTCGAAGATCGAGGCGTACCTCAAGGGCGGCGCCGCGCCGTCGTTCACGTACCACCGGTTCTGGGCCCAGGCGGACATCGCCATGGCCATGGGTTCGTACGCGGAGCTTCTCGAATAGCCCCCGCCGGGCGCTCCGCGGGACGGGCGGTGCGCGCGCCTCTTTGGGGCGCGCGCACCCACCGCCCCTCTCGCGGTACCGCCCGAAGGCTTCGCGTGCGTGGCTCCGTCACCTGACGACGGAGCCGTCCCGCCGGGCGGCCCCCCACCCGCACAGGGGGCCGCCCGGCGACTCTCGTATGACATGGAAAGCGCTTGCCCCACCCTTCCGAAACCCCCACCCGGAGAGGAACCCCCCGTGCGAAGAACCCGCATTCTCACGGCCGTGCTGGCGCTCGCGGCCGGCCTGCTGGCGGGCGTCCCGCCCGCCCTCGCCACGGGCGCCGCGCGAACGACGCTCGCCGCCGACACCTACACCTGGAAGAACGCCCGCATCGACGGCGGCGGTTTCGTTCCGGGGATCGTCTTCAACCGCACCGAGAAGAACCTCGCCTACGCGCGCACGGACATCGGCGGCGCCTACCGCTGGCAGCAGTCGACGAAGACCTGGACGCCGTTGCTGGACTCGGTCGGCTGGAACGAGTGGGGGCACACCGGCGTGGTCAGCCTCGCCTCCGACTCCGTGAACCCGGACAAGGTGTACGCGGCCGTAGGGACGTACACCAACAGCTGGGACCCGACGAACGGTGCCGTGCTGCGGTCCGCCGACCGGGGCGCGAGCTGGCAGAAGAGCGACCTGCCCTTCAAGCTGGGCGGCAACATGCCCGGCCGTGGCATGGGCGAGCGGCTGGCGATCGACCCCAACAAGGACAGCGTGCTGTACCTGGGCGCACCCAGCGGCAAGGGCCTGTGGCGGTCGACGGACTCCGGGGTTACCTGGTCGCAGGTGACGAACTTCCCCAATGTCGGCAACTACCAGCAGGATCCGAGCGACACGACGGGGTACGCCGGCGACAACCAGGGCATCGTCTGGATCACCTTCGACGAGTCCACCGGCACGTCCGGGAGCGCCACGAAGACGATCTACGTCGGGGTCGCCGACAAGGACAACGCGGTGTACCGCTCGACGGACGCGGACGCGACCTGGACCCGGCTGGCGGGGCAGCCGACGGGCTATCTGGCCCACAAGGGGGTGCTCGACGCCAGGAACGGCTACCTGTACCTCGCCTACAGCGACAAGGGCGGCCCGTACGACGGCGGCAAGGGGCAGTTGTGGCGGTACGCCACGGCGAGCGGCACCTGGACGAACATCAGCCCGGTCGCCGAGGCCGACACCTACTACGGCTTCAGCGGACTGACCGTCGACCGTCAGCACCCCGGCACGGTGATGGCGACGGCGTACAGCTCCTGGTGGCCGGACACGCAGATCTTCCGGTCCACGGACAGCGGGGGCACCTGGACGAAGGCGTGGGACTACACCTCGTATCCCAACCGCGCCGACCGCTACACCATCGACGTCTCGTCCTCCCCGTGGCTGACCTTCGGCGCGAATCCGTCGCCGCCCGAACAGAGCCCGAAACTGGGCTGGATGACGGAGTCGCTGGAGATCGACCCGTTCGACTCGAACCGGATGATGTACGGGACGGGCGCGACGCTGTACGGCACCGAGAACCTCACCCAGTGGGACAGCGGCGGCCAGTTCACCGTGAAGCCCATGGTGCAGGGCCTGGAGGAGACCGCGGTGAACGACCTGGCGTCCCCGCCCAGCGGTGCGCCGCTGCTCAGCGCCCTGGGCGACATCGGCGGCTTCCGGCACACGGACCTGACCAAGGTCCCCTCGATGATGTTCACCTCGCCGACCTTCACGACGACGACCAGCCTCGACTTCGCCGAGACGAACCCCAGCACCGTGGTGCGGGTGGGCGATCTGGACTCCGGTCCGCACATCGCGTTCTCGACGGACGACGGCGCCAACTGGTTCGCCGGGACGGACCCTTCGGGCGTCAGCGGCGGCGGGACGGTGGCCGCGGCGGCGGACGGCAGCCGGTTTGTGTGGAGTCCCGCGGGCACCGGCGTGCAGTACACGACGGGCTTCGGCTCCTCGTGGCAGGCGTCGAGCGGGATCCCGTCCGGGGCGGTCGTCGAGTCCGACCGCGTGGACCCCAAGACCTTCTACGGCTTCAAGTCCGGCAAGTTCTACGTCAGTTCGGACGGCGGTGCGACCTTCACCGCCTCATCCGCGAGCGGCCTGCCCAGCGGCGACAGCGTCCGTTTCAAGGCGCTGCCCGGTACCAAGGGCGACGTCTGGCTCGCGGGCGGCGCCTCGGACGGCGCGTACGGCCTGTGGCACTCCACCGACGGCGGGGCGAGCTTCACCAAGCTGTCGAACGTCGAGCAGGCCGACACGATCGGCTTCGGCAAGGCGGCGACGGGAGCCTCCTACCAGACCCTCTACACCAGCGCCGAGATCGGCGGTGTGCGCGGCATCTTCCGCTCGACCGACAAGGGCGCGACCTGGACCCGCATCAACGACGACGCCCACCAGTGGGGTTGGACGGGCGGGGCGATCACCGGTGACCCGCGGGTCTACGGCCGGGTGTACGTCTCGACCAACGGCCGGGGTGTCGTCTACGGCGACACCTCCGACACCGGCGGCGGAGACGGCGGCGGTGGCACGGACCCGACGCCGACGCCCACCGGCGCCTGCACGGTCACGTACAAGATCACCAACCAGTGGTCGGACGGCTTCCAGGCGGACGTCCGGCTGACCAACACCGGGACGACCGGCTGGACCGGCTGGTCACTCGGCTGGTCCTTCGCGAACGGCCAGAAGATCGGCCAGTCGTGGAACGCCGACCACACCCAGTCCGGCGCGGCGGTGACCGCGAAGAACGTGAGCTGGAACGGGAACGTGGCGGCGGGCTCGTCCGTGGGCTTCGGGTTCACGGGAACCTGGTCGGGCTCGAACACGAAACCGACGTCGTTCAAGCTGGGCGACCAGAGCTGTACGGTCGCCTGACCCGTTCGGGGGCGCGTGCCGGCGGGCACGCGCCCTCGTCGTTTCCTACGGCGTGTACACGGTCGGGCGCTAGTGCGCGCCGGAGCGGAGGCGGGTGCGGGTGCTGCACGGGACGAACCTCCAGAGAGGACGGACGGGTTCCGCACTCTCAGTCGCCGCCGTGCGAGGCCGGGTTGCCGTACATTCCGGCCAGTTCGGCGACCGTGCGGGCGATGCTCGACCGCAGGTCGGAGGGTTCCAGCACCTCGATCCGCGCGCCCAGGCGCAGGAACTCGCCGTGCGCGTGGCCGGCCGACTCGATGGGCACCCGGGCGACCGTCCAGCCGTCGTCGTCGGTGCGCAGGCCGACCGCTCTGGGCAGCCGCACTCCCGGCGCCAGCCGTACGACCGCCTCGCCCCGGTACAGCCGGTCGTGGAAGTCGCGCTGGTAGGCCGCCCAGTACGCGGCCAGGTCGAAGTCGGTCGGCCGGGTGAACTCCTCGCCCGGGTCGGCGAGCCGCAGGATCTGGTCGACGCGGAAGGTGCGCGGTCCGGGGCCCGCGACGACGTACCAGCGCCCCGCCTTGAGGACCAGCCCGTACGGCTCCAACCGCCGCTCCACGTCGGTGGGTTCGGCCCAGCGGCGGTACCGCACGTGCAGCACGCGGCTGTGCCACACCGCGTCGGCGACCGCCGTGAGGTAAGGCGTCTCCTCCGCGTCCGCGTACCAGCCGGGGGCGTCGAGGTGGAAGCGTCCGCTGACCCGGTCGGCGTGGGCGCGCAGCTCCGCCGGCAGCGCGGCGCGCACCTTGAGCTGTGCGGCTGCCAGGACGGAGCCGAGACCCAGCTCGGCGGCGGGGCCGGGGGCGCCGGCGAGGAACAGGGCCTCGGCCTCGTCGGCGGTGAGACCGGTCAGGCGGGTGCGGTAGCCGTCCAGCAGGCGGTAGCCGCCGGCGTGGCCCGCGTCGCCGTAGAGCGGGACGCCCGCCGCGCTCAGCGCCTCCACGTCCCGGTAGACCGTGCGGACCGACACCTCCAGCTCCTCGGCGAGCTGGGCGGCGGTCATCCGGCCCCGGGTCTGCAGCAGCAGGAGGATCGAGACGAGACGGCTGGACTTCACTGACACATGGTGTCAGTGAAGCGGCTCTAGCGTCACCTCATGCCCTTCACGGAGAAACTGCTGACCGTGCTGCCGCCGATCGAGGTGGCCGGCCGGCACGTCAAGCGCTACCACGTCACCGCCGACCCCGCGGGCATCGCGCCCGACGTGGCGAAGGCGGCGTACGAGGTCCTGCCCGAGCTGCTGCCGGAGCCGGACGGGACGCCGCCGGTGACCTTCGTCGTCGTTCACCGGGGAAACGACGACGGCGCCTACGTCAACGCCTACAGCTGGGTGTGGGACAACGTCCTGCACTACGCGAACGCGGCCGCGGGCCAGCCGGTCCTCGGCTGCCCGGACCGCGATCCCACGCACTTCGTCAGGCCCGAACTCCCCTGGATCGGCTGCGTCTTCGAGCTGCCGCCGATCCAGCACGAGCGGGACGCCTGGGTGCGGCACATGCTCGTGCCCGAAGTCCCGGACCTGGCCGCCTACTTGTCCGACACCCTGCCCGAAGGAACCACGGGAGAGCGCACATGAGCAGTCCGCACGACTTCGACTTCCTGCACGGTGAGTGGGAGGTCGCCCACCGGCGCCGCACCGACTTCCTCGACCCGGACAGCGCCTGGGTGGAGTTCCCGTCCACCAGCCGGTGCCTTCCGCTGTTCGACGGCGCCGCGAACATCGACGAGATCGACATGCCGTACCTGGGCGCGAAGGGACTGACCCTGCGGCTCTTCGACCCGGAGCGCGCGGCGTGGTCGCTGAACTGGTCCTCCAGCCGCAGCGGCAAGCTGTTCCCGCCGGTGAGCGGCCGCTTCGACGGCGACCGCGGCGAGTTCCACGGCGACGACGTCCACGACGGCAAGGACGTGCGCGTGCGGTTCGTGTGGGCGGGCGTCTCCCCCGCCGCCGCGCGCTGGGAGCAGGCGTTCTCCGTCGACGGCGGGGAGAGCTGGCTGACCAACTGGACGATGGACTTCAGCCGGCCTTCCTGAAGCTGCGCAGGTGGAAGACCGGGTCGGGGCGGGGCCGGTCCTGGTCGGGCAGCCGGGCGAGGCGGTCGGCGAACCGCTCGGCGAGCGGTTCGCCCGGCGGCAGGGTGACGAACCAGCCCCGCCGCAGGTCGGCGACGGTACGGCGGGGGCTGCGCCCCTGCCCGTGCCCCTGGAACCGGGTCTGTCCGGCCGGGAGCAGGCCCTGGGCCGCGGCGTACCGGGTGACGAGGCCGGCCGGGTCCCGGGGCGCGCTGCGCGGCCGCTCGGCGAGGACGGCGTCGATGTCGCTGCCGACGTTGTGGGAGGCGCCCTTGTCGACGGTGGTGACGTACACCCCGCCGGGTCTGAGGACCCGGGCGCACTCGGCGACGACGGCGCGGACGTCCTGCGGCCCGTCCAGCAGGTGCAGCAGCCACACGCTGCTGACGGCGTCGAAGGTGGCGTCCGGGAACGGCAGCGCGCGGCCGTCGGCCAGGGCGATCGCGCCGGGCAGGCGGGCGGCGGCCATCCGGGCCATGCCGGGTGTCAGGTCGACGCCCGTCACCCGGGCCGCGGGCCGGGCGGCCGCGAGGCGACGGGTGACGATGCCGGTGCCGCAGCCGACGTCGAGGAGGCGTCCGGCGGTGGGCGGGACCAGGCCCAGTACGGCGGCCGCGGCGGCCGCGGCCCTGGCCTCGCCGCCGCGGGTCTCGTCGTAGGCGCCGGCTTCCTTGTCGTAGTCGAGCACGCGCGTCAGTGGGCGCCGTGTCCCGGTGCGAGCTCCTCGACCCTGCTCGCCAGGCCGAAGTCGAGCTCGGTGATCTTGCCGCCGACGCTGTGCGTGTTCACCGAGAGGGAGACGGTGTTGTAGCCGAGGGTGAGGTCGGAGTGGTGGTCGAGCTCCTCCTGGACCTGGGCGATGTGCACGACCATCGCCGTGGCCGCGAAGTGCGAGGCGAGCCGGTAGGAGCGGGTGAGCCGGTCGTTCTGCGCCGACCAGCCCGGCAGCTCGCCGAGCCGGTCCTCGATCTCCTTCTGGGACAGCGGTTCCACGGGCATGGCCTCGCTCCTTCCTCGGCTGCGGATGCTTCTTCAGCCTGCCACAGCCCGATGACTGCGGTCCTGGTCAGAGGCTGCCCGGGGGTGAGGCGAGGACACCTCGCGGGGGGCGTTCCTCGACTACGGTCGTACACATGACCACTGCCGTGACCGGAACCAACGCCTCCGCGACCGCTCCCGCCGACCAGGGCGTCGGCCCGCTGCTGCGTGCCTGGCGGGAGCGGCGTCGGGTGAGCCAGCTGGAGCTGGCCCTGCGCGCCGACTCCTCGGCCCGGCACATCAGCTTCGTCGAGACGGGCCGTTCCCGGCCGAGCGAGGAGATGGTGCTGAAGCTGGCCGAGCACCTGGACGTCCCGGTGCGGGAGCGCAACGCCCTGCTGCTCGCGGCCGGTTACGCCCCGCGCTACCCGGAGACCCCGCTGGACGATCCGGCGCTGGGGGCCCTGCGCGAGGGCATCGAACGGCTCATCCAGGGCTACGACCCCTATCCGGCGCTGGTGGTCGACGCGACGTACGACGTGGTGGCGGCCAACCGCGGCATCATGACGCTGCTGGACGGGCTCCCGGAGTCCCTCCTGGAACCGCCGCTCAACGCCATGCGGCTCACCCTGCACCCGCAGGGCCTGGCGCCCCGCATCCTCAACCTGCCCGAGTGGCGCGGCCATCTGCTGGCCCAGATGGAGCGGCAGATCGCCCTGCACCGCTCGGCAGCGCTGCGGAGGCTGTACGAGGAGGTCGCGGCCTACCCCGTCCCGGAGAGCGACCACGGCGGCGAACCGGCCGAACCCGTACCGTACTTCGCCCTGCCGATGCGGATCGAGCACGAGGGCCGGACGCTGTCCTTCATCTCCTCCATCTCGACGTTCAACACGCCCATGGACGTCACCGTGGCCGAGCTGGCCATCGAGACGCTGCTGCCGGCCGACCCGGCGACGGCCAAGTACCTCCGGTCGCTGATCTCCTGACGGGCGCCGCCACCGGGCGCCCGTTCGGCACACGTGGCAAGCGCCTCACCGCGGACCCCGTGAGACTGACACCGGAACATGACACACTGCTTCGCGCGGACTTCGGCGCGTAGGGGAGGCGTGGCGTGAGTGAGCGGCGGCCCGCGCCCACGGTGGGCCAGGTGGTGCTGGGCAAACGGTTGCAGGAGCTGCGGGAGGCGGCGGGGTTCAAGCGTGAGGAGGCCGCGCGCGTGCTGCGCGTGGCGCCGGCGACCGTGCGGCGGATCGAGATGGCCGAGGTCGCGCTGAAGATCCCGTACGTCCAGGTGCTGCTGACCACGTACGGCGTGCCGGACGAGGAGGCGGCCGCCTTCGTCGCGCTGGCCGAGGAGGCGAACCAGCCGGGCTGGTGGCAGCGCTTCCACGACGTGCTGCCGGACTGGTTCAGCCTGTACGTCAGCCTGGAGGGCGCCGCCCGGATCATCCGCTCCTACGAGCCGCACTTCGTGCCCGGGCTGCTGCAGACCGAGGAGTACGCGCGCGCCGTCATGGAGGCCGGCACGATCGGTCAGACCGGCCCGGAGACCATCGACCGGCATGTGTCGCTGCGCATGGCCCGGCAGAAGCTCCTGGACCGCCCGGACCCGCCCCACCTGTGGGTGGTCATGGACGAGACGGTGCTGAAACGTCCGGTGAGCATCCGCGGCGAGGTCATGCGGGAGCAGCTGGACAAGCTCCTGGAGTACGCCGAGCGGGACCGGATCACGCTGCAGGTCGCCGAGTTCGAGGACGGTCCGCACCCGGGGACGTACGCGCCCTTCACGCTGTTCCGCTTCGCCGAGCCCGAACTGCCCGACATGGTCTTCACCGAGTACCTGACGGGCGCCCTCTACCTCGACTCGCGGGGAGAGGTCTCCGCGCACCTCGAGGTCCTGGACCACATGACGGCGCGCGCCGCCTCGGCGCAGCGCACGAAGAAGCTCCTGCGGGAGTACCGCGAGACCTTCTGAGTCCGCCGCCGGATTCCCTGTTCCGCGGCACGCACGGCACCCTTCCCACCCCGAGGAGACGACACCGCATGACCGGACCCGACGCCTTACCGCAGATCGACACCAGCCGCCCGCACCCCGCCCGTGTGTACGACTGGTGGCTGGGCGGCAAGGACAACTACCCGGTGGACGAGGAGCTGGCCCGCAACATCCTCTCCGCCGACGGCACCGCGGTGCGCGGGGCGCGCGCCAACCGCCGGTTCATGCACCGGGCCGTACGGGCCGCCGCCGGGGCCGGGATACGCCAGTTCCTCGACATCGGCACCGGCATTCCCACCGAGCCCAACCTGCACCAGGTGGCTCAGGAGGCGGCGCCGGAGTCGAGGGTGGTGTACGCGGACAACGATCCGATCGTGCTCCGGCACGCGGAGGCCCTGCTGACCGGCTCCGCCGAGGGCAGCACCCAGTACGTGCACGCCGACGTCCGCGACCCGGACACCATCCTGGGGCTGGCCGCCGAGTCCCTGGACCTGTCCCGGCCCGTCTCGCTGTCCCTGATCGCGCTCACCCACTACCTGGGCGACGAGGAGGACGACGTCCACGGTCTGCTCAAGCGGTACGTCGATGCCCTCGCCCCCGGCAGCTTCCTGATCCTCTCCCAGGTCACCCAGGACCTCAGCCCCGAGGGGGTGGCGAAGGCCGCGGGGCTCTTCCGCAGGAGCGGCACGCCGTTCCACCCGCGCACGCTGCCCGAGTTCTACCGCTTCTTCGAGGGCCTGGAGCTGCTCGGCCCCGGTGTGATCCCCGTCCACGGCTGGCGGCCGGAACCGGTGGACGTGGAGGCGCAGGCCGAGGGCGTCGTGCCGGTGTACGCGGGAGTGGCCCGCAAGCCCGGCGCCTGAGGCCCGCGGCCCGTACACCCGTACGGGCGTCTGAGCGGGTGCGTTCCCTCGCTCGCCCCTAGCGTCGAAACACGGGGCGAGCGAGGGAGCGAGGGACGTGACCGACACGCGGATACCGCCAAGGAGGCCCGATGCCCTCTGACGCCGTGCTCCATCAGGCGGCAGCGCTCTGCCTGACCTACCCCGACGACGGCTTCCGCGCCCGGGTGCCGCTGCTGCGCGAAGCCGCCCCGCAGCTGCGGGAGTTCACCGACCACGCGGCGCTCACCCCGGCCCGGGAGCTGGAGGCGCACTACGTGCAGGTCTTCGACCGCGACAACCGGCACAGCCTCCGTCTGAGCCGGTGGCAGGACGGCGCCACGCGGCGGCGCGGGATGACGTCGGCCCGCTTCGGGGACGTCTACCGCGCCGCCGGCATGGAGCTGACCGGCGAGCAGCCGCCCGACTTCCTGCCCGCCGTCCTGGAGTTCGCGGCCCGTACCGGCGACACGGACCTCCTCACCGAACACCGCGCCGGCCTGGAACGGCTCCGCACCGCGCTCAACGACTACGGCACGCCGTACGCGTCCGTCCTGAACGCGGTGTGCGCGACTTTGCCGAGGGTGCGCCGCTGACACGTCGGCCCCTAGGCGGCGCCCCCCTTCGTGTCCTTCTCGTCGTCGACGATCTCCGCGTCCACCACGCCCTCTTCCTCGTGGCCCGCCTGTTCGTGGGCCGTGCCCTGGTCGCCGGTCGGGCCCTCGGTGCCGGCGGCGTTCGCGTACATGGCCTGCCCCATCTTCTGGCTGACGGTGGCGAGCTTCTCGACGCCCGTCCGCAGTTCGCCGGTGTCGGCGTTCCGCTCCAGGAGCCCCTTCAGCTCCGTGGTGGCCTCCTGCACCTCGGACTTGGTGTCGGCCGGGATGCGGTCCTCGTTGTCCCGGATGAACTTCTCGGTCTGGTAGACGAGTTGTTCGGCCTGGTTGCGGGTCTCGGCGGCCTCCCGCCGCTTGCGGTCCTCCTCGGCGTACTGCTCGGCCTCCCGCATCATGCGGTCGATGTCGTCCTTGGGCAGCGCGCTGCCGCCGGTCACCGTCATCTTCTGTTCGCGGCCGGTGGCCAGGTCCTTCGCCGAGACGTGCATGATCCCGTTGGCGTCGATGTCGAAGGCCACCTCGATCTGCGGCACGCCCCGCGGGGCCGGCGGCAGCCCGGTGAGGTCGAAGACGCCCAGCTTCTTGTTGTACGCGGCGATCTCCCGCTCGCCCTGGTACACCTGGATGCCCACCGAGGGCTGGTTGTCGGTGGCCGTCGTGAAGATCTCCGAACGCCGGGTCGGGATCGTCGTGTTGCGCTCGATGAGCTTGGTCATGATGCCGCCCTTGGTCTCGATGCCGAGGGACAGCGGGGTGACGTCGAGCAGCAGGACGTCCTTGACGTCGCCGCGGATGACACCGGCCTGCAGGGCGGCGCCGACGGCCACGACCTCGTCGGGGTTGACGCCCTTGTGCGGGTCCTTGCCGGTGAGCTCCTTCACCAGTTCGGTGACGGCCGGCATGCGCGTGGAGCCGCCGACGAGGATGACGTGGTCGACCGCGGACAGCTTGATGCCCGCGTCCTTGACCGCCTGGTGGAAGGGGGTCTTGCACCGGTCGAGCAGGTCGGCGGTGAGCTCCTGGAACTGCGCGCGGGTCATCTTCTCGTCGAGGTGCAGCGGCCCCTCGGCGGAAGCGGTGATGTAGGGAAGGTTGATCGTCGTCTCCGAGGAGCTGGACAGCTCGATCTTCGCCTTCTCGGCGCCCTCCCGCAGCCGCTGCAGGGCCATCTTGTCCTTGCCGAGGTCGACGCCGTACTGCCCCTGGAACCTCTTGACCAGGTGCTCGACGATCCGCTGGTCCCAGTCGTCGCCGCCGAGGTGGGTGTCGCCGTTGGTGGCCTTGACCTCGATGACCCCGTCCCCGATCTCCAGCAGGGACACGTCGAAGGTGCCGCCGCCGAGGTCGAAGACCAGGACGGTCTGCTCCTCGCCCCGGTCCAGGCCGTAGGCGAGGGCGGCGGCCGTGGGCTCGTTGATGATCCGAAGGACTTTCAGGCCCGCGATCTCCCCGGCCTCCTTGGTGGCCTGCCGCTGGGAGTCGTCGAAGTACGCGGGGACGGTGATCACGGCGTCGGTGACGTCCTCGCCGAGGTAGGACTCCGCGTCCCGCTTGAGCTTCTGCAGGACCCTCGCGGACAGCTCCTGCGCCCGGTAGCGCGTGCCGTCGATGGAGCCCTGGTCGGGGAAGCGCCAGTGCGCGTCGCCCATGTACCGCTTCACCGAGCGCGCGGTGCGCTCCACGTTGGTCACGGCCTGCCGTTTGGCGACCTCACCGACGAGCACCTCCCCGTTCTTGGCGAAGGCCACGACCGACGGTGTGGTCCTGGCCCCCTCCGCATTGGCGACGACCGTGGGTTCGCCGCCCTCCAGGACGGCAACCACCGAGTTCGTGGTCCCGAGATCGATCCCGACCGCACGTGCCATCTCCGTCCCCTTCCGCCAGGCACTTCCCAGACTCCAGCACAAAACTTGAGTGCGCTGTTGTCAATGCCGCGTAGGTCCCGGGTACTCCCGGAAAACGGCTCCCGAGTACCCCGGAAAACGACGGTGCCGCGCTCCCGGGCGGGGGCGCGGCACCTGGGGCTCGTGTTCAGGCGAGCTTGGCCGACAGGGTGATCGTCGTGCCGGTCAGGGCCTGGCTGACCGGGCAGTTCTTCTTGGCGTCCTCGGCGGCGGCGACGAAGGCGTCCTCGTCGATGCCGGGGACCGTGCCCTCGACGGTGAGGTGGATGCCGGTGATGCCCTCACCCGGCTGGAAGTTCACGTCCGCCGAGGTGACGAGCTTGGTGGGCGGGGTGCCGGCGCCGTTCAGGGCGTGCGACAGCGCCATGGAGAAGCAGCTGGAGTGCGCGGCGGCGATCAGCTCCTCGGGGCTGGTCTTGCCGTTCGCGTCCTGGGAGCGCGAGGCCCACGTCACCGGCTGCGCCTCGATGGCCCCGGAGGAGTCGAAGTTCACGACACCGCTGCCCTCGAGCAGGTTGCCTTCCCATACGGTGTGTGCGGAGCGCGTGGTTGCCACGGTGAGTCCTTCCGAATTCCTGCTGTTGCTTGCGCTCCCATCCGATCACATTCCGGCTCAGCGCACCCGGAAGACCGGCCCGCGGGGGGTGAACGGCAGCCGTGCTCCCTGCGGGATCAGATAGGCGTGCTCGCGGCGGACGCGCAGCACGTCGCACCAGCCGTCGGTGATGACGAGGACGGGTGCGCCCGGCGGGAAGTCGTCCGCCCGGTGCAGCAGATCGATCCCGGGCTGCAGGACCGTACCGCCGCGGCCGTGCACGCGGACCCGGCCCGCGATCTCGGTCACCGGCAGATAGCCCGCGTCGTGCGGGGCGGCGTCGCAGAAGACGACGCGGGCGGCGGGCACGTCGCGGGCCTCGGCGTACGAGGCGATCGCGCCGAGTGCCTTGCCCAGCAGCGTGTGGTTCATGGAGCCGGAGGTGTCGAGGACGACTCCGAAGGTGCAGCGGGCGATCTCCTCGGGCGGGAAGTAGTGGCCCGCGCGCGGGATGTCCGGGGTGGAGGACTGGCGGCGGGAGGGGCGCGCGTAGGTCCGGACGGGCTGCGGGCTGGGCACGAACTCGTCGAACCAGCGGGCGAGTCGGGCGTCCCAGGGCAGGGGCGGCTGGCTGAGCGCCCGGATCTCCTCGACCAGGCCGCCCGGCAGATAGCCGCGTTCCTGCCGCTGGTGCAGGTCCAGGCCCTGGCCGAGGCCCCGGCGGTAGAACTCGTCGAGGTCGACATGGGTGCAGGGCGGGCCGAGCGGGGCGCCGAGCACATCGCCGACGCCCTTGCCGCGCAGGGTGGCCGGCCGGCGCATGCGGCGCAGGTCGCCGGCGATGCGGTCGTAGACCTCCTCGGCGGACAGGCCGGCGAGCGCGGGGTCGTGGAGCAGGCCCTCGGGCATGGTGCCGACCTGCATCTCGCACAGCCAGCCGTTGATGACGTAGTCGCAGGCGATGTTGAACAGGTAGGGGTCGCGGGTGCCGCAGCGGTCGCCGTGGCGCAGGGCGGCGTGCAGCATCTCGTGGGCGAGGACGAACCGCCACTCCTCGTCGTCGAGTTGGCGCAGGGGGTTGACGTAGATCTCGCCCGCCTCCGGGTTCACCGCGGCCACGGATATGCCGTGGGCGCGGGCGAGTTCGGCGTCGGCGACGAGAGTGATGCCGGCCGCGATGCCGCCGAGCAGCGGGTAGGAGGAGACGAACCAGCTCAGCGCCTTCTGCCACGGGCGCCGCGGGGCCGCCTGACCGTCGAGGGAGTCGCGGCGGCCGCCCGCCATGTCCATCGCCGCGGACACGGTCCTGGTCAGGGCTGCGGCGAACGCCAGCTGGTGGTCCGGTGGGGCGCCGTACCAGCCGTTCCATCCCAGGAGCAGCTGGTCGGGCTCGGCGCCGGCCGTGCCGCAGCGCTCGTAGGCGGGCGGGAGGCCGTCCCGGCGCCAGCGTGCGGCGAGTTGCTCCTCGTCGCCGTCGGGATAGGAGGCGGGGAGGTCTTCGGGGGTCTCGCCGACGGTGAAGTCGAGCAGGAAGCGGTTGACGACGACGCAGCGCGCGGCGAGGTCGAAGCGGTCCGGCTGGACGCGCTCGCCCTTGGCCGCCGGGACGTGCCCGAAGCCGAGGTGGAGGACGGCGTGCGCGAGCGCCCAGGCCCAGGCGGCGGGTTCGGCGAGGCGTTGGGGGTGGACGTGCAGGTCAGCGTCGGAGTCGACGACCACGAGCCCGTCGCGCGGGGCGAGTCGGCACTCCTCGTGCCGGCACACGTCGAACTCGACGGCCGCGAGCGCCGGGTTGGCCTTCACCAGGCGCATCCCCTCGGCGAACGCCTCGGCCGCGGGGTCCCGCTTCTTCTGCCCCTTGCCCTTGGTACGGCTCACCGCCGCGCCTCCACCAGCCGCGGCATGTCCCGGGCCGCCTCGATGAGGAACCACGACGGCAGTACGGGGTTGCCGTCCTCGTCGGAGGCGATGACGGTCTGGGCGACCTCGACGGAGATCTCCGCGAGCTGCACCAGCAGCGACTTGGCGCGGTACGCGGTCTGCCGGCCGTTCGCCGACATGTGCTCCTTGCTGACCGGGAGTTCCTTGACCAGGCGGCCGCGGAAGGACTCGGCGAGGTAGTACAGCAGGTCGCGGTCCTCGACGCGGTTCGGCCAGGGGGCGTCGCCCTTGATGATCGCCTCGATGCCGTACCGGCTGCGCACGATCTTGACGTAGCCGCAGAAGGCGGTGGCGTGCGCGGGCGTCAGGGTGCCGTGCGCGAGCACCTTGAGGGTGTCCTCGTCGAGGTCGCGGCCGAAGGAGTGCAGCGCGTCGGAGAGCATGTGCCAGGAGCGGGGCGTGGAGAACGGCTCCTCGGTTTTCGGCGGCCTGGACCACAGGTGGTCGGGCCGGTCGGTGAGGTGGTCGAGGATCCAGGGGTGGATGCCGTTGCCCGCGGCCCAGGCCAGCCAGTCCTTCGCGGAGGCCTCCAGGTGGACGTGGGTGAGGCGGTTGACCAGGGCGGAGGCGATCGGGCGGGCGAGGGCGCTGTCCGTGGCGCGGTTGCCGGCGCCGATGACGATCGAACCCTTCGGCAGCTCGTAGTCGCCGATGCGGCGGTCGAGGATGAGCGAGTAGAAGGCCTTCTGCACGTCCGGGGTGGCCGCGTTGAGCTCGTCGAGGAACAGGCAGTACGGCTCGTCGCGGGCGATCGCCTCCGGCGGGCAGAACACCGACCGCCCGTCCCGGATCTGCGGCACGCCGATCAGGTCCTCCGGCGCCAGCTGGGTGCCGAGCAGGCTCACGCACTCCAGACCCAGCGAATCGGCGAACTCCCGCACCAGCGAGGACTTCCCGATGCCGGGGGCGCCCCAGATGAACACGGGCCGGACGGTGGCCAGGCCCAGCAGCAGCTCGGGGATACGGGCGGGAGTGACGGTGACAGCGGCCTGCAAGGGGTTCCTTCGCGTTCGGGTGCACGGCGACTCGAACAGTGTGAGCCGGTGCCCGAACCGGCGCAGCCCATTTTCGGGGGCCCTAGGCCGCCCGCTCCCCCTCCTCGAGCAGCGGCACCTGGGGGCCGTCGGCCTCCCGCAGCCAGCGTCGCAGGACGCGGTGCACCCGCTCGGCGCCGACGAGTCCGCCCCCGTCGTCGACCGGTGCCGACAGGGCGACCGGCGACATCAGGAAGGGCCTGCCCTGCGCGCCGCCGAGCCCGCCGTGCGAGCCGATCTGCTCCTCGAAGGCCAGGACCTCCCCGTCGGCCGGGTCGTGGAAGGAGTTGACCATGATGTCGGCGGTGTGCGGGAAGGAGTGCGTGCGCCGCACCGCGTCGGCCGCGCCCGGTCCGAACGCCTCCAACGGGCCCGCCTTGTCCTGGAGTTCGTCGAGCGGGATCTCGGCGCCGTACGCGCCGAGCACGACCCCGCCGTGCTGCTCGCTGCGGACGAGGAGGAAGCCGATGCCGGGGTGATTGGCGAGGGTCGTCAGCAATGCCGGGTGACGGGCGTCGATCTCCTCCTTGCTCATCCGGTGCGGCACGTCCGGGAAGGAGACCAGGCCGAGGTTGCCGGAGGCCAGCACCAGCGGCTCGGCTCGGCGGCCGGATGGGTGGTACCGCTCGCCGCCCTCCACCGGCCTGCGCAGGGCCGCGCGCACGGCGGCGCGGGCCTCGGCGCCGCTGTGGGTGTGCCGCGCCCGGCGCGGCACGGGCAGGCCGCAGCCGGCCCGCACCAGGTCGCCGAGGCTCAGGCCGTAGCGGGAGCGGAAGGTCTCGCCGGGGCTCTGCCCGTGGTCCGACAGCACGACGATCCGGTACGGCCGCGGGGCGTGCTCGGCGACGTTCGCGATGAGGGCGAGCGAGCGGTCGAGGCGTTCGAGGACCTTCCCGGCGTCGCGGCTCGTCGGGCCCGAGTGGTGGGCGACCTCGTCGTAGGCGACCAGGTCGGCGTAGACGGCGGTGCGGCCGGCGAGCATGTCGCCCATCACCGCGGCGACCACGACGTCCCGTTCGACGACGGTCGCGAAGGCGCGGACGAACGGGTAGAGGCCGCCGCGCGACACCCGCGGGCGCTGCCTGCGGATCCGGGCCCCGGTGGACTGGCCCATCTCGCGGCCGACCTCGGCGACGAACGACATGGCGGTGCGCACGGCGTTGGCGGGGTCGGAGAAGTAGGCGAAGTAACCCGCCCGGGAGCGGTTCTCGCGGCCGCGCCTGCGGGTGGCGATGGACAGCACCAGGGCCTGCTCGTCGGCGCCACCGCCGAAGAGGTTGCCGCGGCTGGCCCCGTCGAGGGTCAGCAGGCCGCCGTCGCCGGTGAACTCCACGGCGCGGCGCTGGAGTTCCGCGGCGCTGGTCGGGCGGTTGCAGACCATCACCTCGCCGGTGTCCTTGTCGTACCAGCGGAACGCGGGGACGTCGTGGTTGGTGCCGTGCAGGATGCCGAGCTGGCTGGCGCCGGTCTGGCTGGACCAGTCGGTGCGCCAAGGGGTGAGCCGGTGCGTGGAGTCAAGCCACCGCGCGACGGTGGGCATGATCCCCTTGTCGACCGCGCCCACCAGGACGTCGTGGCCGACGCCGTCGAGCTGCACGAACACGGTGCCGGGCGAGACCGGGCCGGGCGGCAGGCGTCCGCGGCGGCGGTCGGCGAGCCGGTAGAGCCGCCGCCGGTAGGCGTCGTCGTCGCGGACGGCGAGGGCACCGCCGGTGGCGGAGGCGACGGCGGACATCACGGCGGCCACCACCACGGCGGTCTCGGGTGCCGCCTCGGCGCTGCTGGCGGGGTTGAGCCGGAGGGCGACCAGCAGCAGGGAGCCGTTGAGGACGAAGACGAGCAGCCCCAGCACGAGCGCGGGCACGAGCAGCAGCAGCCGCACCAGCAGCGGCCAGACCAGGGCCGACAGCACACCGAAGGCGCCGGCGCCGACGGCGGCGGTCACGGCGATGTGGGTGGCGCTCTCGCCGTCCGGGGACTGCAGGCGGAAGTCCGGCAGGATCCCGGCGAGCACGAGCATGGTGACCGTCGAGACGGCCCACACCGTGACACTCCGGCCCATCTGACTGGCGATCCGTCGCCAACGCCCGCCACGCACGCCCACACACCTCACGTCCCGCCCGTCGTCGATGCGGGCCTGGACCAAGCCTGTCATACGAGGTCCGGCGGGGGCGGGGCGTTCCGTGGGGGCGGTTTCAGCGCCCGTCGTAGCCGGCCGTCGGCATGGACAGCCTGCGGTGCACGCGGGCCTTCATCTGGGCGTCGTAGCAGGGTTCCTCGAAGCCCACCGTCTCCACCCGCACACCGCGCCGCGCGCACTCCGCGGTGAACTCCTCCACGGACGACAACGCGCTCTCCAGCACCCGACGGCTCGGCGCGACGAACAGGTCGAGCCCGGGGCGGACGCCGTCCCACAGCACGCAGTGGTCGGCCCGCAGGCCCCGTACCAGAAGCTCCCGGCTGACGATGTAGCCGCGCTCGGCCGCCCAGCGCGCGCACATCGCGTGCTGACTGCGGGAGTCCACCAGGAAGGGATCGGCGTCCAGCTCCTCGAGCGGCGTCAGACTCGCGATCGCCGTGACGCGCACGCGCATCGGTCCCATGGCGTCCCCCTCACCTCCGGGTTTCGCCGCCGACCCTACTCCAGCCCGTAGGCTTCGGGGAGTCGCGCGAAGGAGGCAAAGAAGGTGCCGGTGGAGATCACCTGGTGGGGTCACGCGACCTGCACGGTCGAGGACTCGGACGTACGGGTGCTCACCGACCCCTTGTTCGCCCGCCGCCTCGCCCATCTCCGGCGCCGCAGAGGCGCGCTGCCACCGCCCGGCGCCTGGCGCGCGGACGTGGCGCTCGTCTCCCACCTGCACGCCGACCATCTGCACGTGCCCTCGCTGGAGCGGCTAGCCGAGGGCACGCGCCTGCTGGTGCCCCGGGGCGCACCCCGGGCGGTACCGGGACTGCGCCGGCTCACGCACCTCCGGCTCACCGAGGTGGCGCCCGGCGACCGGCTGACCTTCGGTGACGTGACCGTACGGGTCGTGCCCGCCCTCCACGACGGGCGCCGGCTGCCGATCGGCCCGCACCGCTCCCCCGCACTCGGGTACGTCGTCGAGGGCCAGGCGCGAACCTACTTCGCCGGGGACACCGGCCTGTTCGACGCGATGGCGCGGGAGGTCGGGCCGGTCGACGTGGCCCTGTTGCCGGTGGGCGGCTGGGGGCCGCATCTCGGTGCGGGCCATCTGGACGCGGGGCGGGCCGCGCAGGCGCTGGCCCGGCTTGCGCCGCGCAGCGCCGTGCCGGTGCACTACGGCACGTACTGGCCGATCGGGATGGACGCCGTGCGCCCCCATGAGTTCCATGCGCCGGGCGACGAGTTCGTGCGCCTGGCGGCCGACCACGCGCCGCAGGTGGCGGTGCACCGGCTCGGGCACGGGGAGAGCGTGCGACTGGAGGTCGCTCGGTGATGTGGCTCGCCGACGCCGTGACCAGGACCGTGGTCCCCGAGTCGACCCAGCAGGCCATCGGCTATCCGTCCCTGTTCCTGCTCGTGCTGTTCGGGGCGCTGGTGCCGGTGATCCCGACGGGGGCGCTGGTGAGTTCGGCGGCCGTGGTGGCCTTTCACCAGACGGCGCCGTTCGCGCTGGCGATGGTGTTCGTGACGGCGTCGGTGGCCGCGTTCCTCGGGGACGCGGCGCTGTACTGGCTCGGGCGGCGCGGGATGAAGTCGAAGAACGGCTCCCGCTGGCTGGAGGCGATCAGGTCGCGGGCGCCGGAGGAGCGGCTGGCGCAGGCGCAGGAGAAGCTGGCCGAGCACAACGTCTCGGTGCTGGTGCTGTCGCGACTGGTGCCGGCCGGCCGGATCCCGGTGATGCTGGCCTGTCTGATGGCGAAGTGGCCGCTGCGGCACTTCGCGCGGGGCAACCTGCCGGCGTGCCTTGCGTGGGCGGCGACGTACCAGGTGATCGGGATCCTGGGCGGGTCGCTGTTCCCGGAGCCCTGGGAGGGTGTGGTCGCGGCGGTCGCACTGACGGTGCTCGTCAGTGCGGCCCCCGGCATCTGGCGCCGCCTCCGGCGGACGACGACCGCGTAGCGGGCTACTCCAGCACCCGCGACGCCCCGACCGGCAGGTCCCACAGGTCGGCGCGGTCCAGTCCGGCCTTCTCCCAGGCCGCGCGTACGCGGGTGAGCGGTTCCAGGACCGGCTCCGCCGACAGCACGAATGTGCCCCAGTGCATCGGCGCCATGCGCCGCGCGCCGAGGTCCTGGGCCGCTCTGACCGCCTCCTCCGGGTCGCAGTGGACGTCGCTGAGCCACCAGCGGGGGTCGTAGGCGCCGATGGGCAGCAGGGCGAGGTCGATGCCGGGGTAGCGCTCGCCGATACGGGAGAACCAGTGGCCGTAGCCGGTGTCGCCCGCGAAGTGGACGCGTTGTCCGTCGGGGGCGGTCAGGACCCAGCCGCCCCACAGGGAGTGGCAGGTGTCGGTGAGGGTGCGCTTGGACCAGTGGTGGGCGGGGACGAAGTCGAAGCGGACGCCGTCCAGTTCGGCCGCCTCCCACCAGTCCAGCTCCGTGACCTCGGTGAAGCGCCGGCGGTGGAACCAGCTGCCGAGGCCGGCGGGCGCGAACACCGGGGTGTCGCGCGGCAGCCGGCGCAGGGTGGGGGCGTCCAGGTGGTCGTAGTGGTTGTGGCTGATGACGACCGCGTCGACGCGCGGCAGGGTCTCCCAGGGGATGCCGACCGGCGTGATGCGCGCCGGGGTGCCGAGGATACGACGGGACCAGACGGGGTCCGTGAGGACGGTCAGTCCGCCTATCTGCACCACCCAACTGGCGTGGCCCGCCCAGGAGACGGCCACCGTGCAGGCGTCGACGCGGGGCAGGGGGGCGGGGGCGAAGGGGAGCCTGGGGATGTCGGCGAGGCCCTCGCGGCCGGGGCGCACGGAGCCTTCGCGAGCGAAGCGTGCCATGGCCTTCAGGCCGGGCAGGGGGGCGGTCAGGCGGTCGTGGAAGGTTCGCGGCCACGCCCTGCGTTCGCCCAGCGGGCGGGGCTCGGCGAGCGGCGGGATGGGGGGCGCCGGCGCGAACCCCGGCGTCGGCGCCGGATCGTCCGCTTCCCGGGTGGTGGTCGACTCGGACTGCTGCGTCATCGAGGAGGCTCCCATCGCTGAGCGTCGTCGCGGAGATCGTCGAAGACCGACTTCACATGACTCAACGCGCGTTGCACGTGTGGCAGTTCCAACGGCGCGGGGGACGTGAGACATTCCGCGCGCTCGTGGTCCGTTCGGCCCAGCAGCGGGCCGGTGGACAACCGGACGCGCAGGGCGCCCAGTTCGTCCCCGAAGCGGTGGCCGCCGGGCGCGGGCATGCCGAGCCGGACGGCGAGGAAGTCCTCCAGTTCCTGGGCGTCGCCGACGCCGTGGGCGGTGAGGGCGGTGCGCAGCGGGGCGAGATCGGCGTAGACGTGACGGCCGGCCTGCGGGGGCAGGGAGAAGGTGCCGGCGCGCGCGAGCACGCCGTGCAGGGCCGCGGCCACGCGCGCGTGCAGGGACACGGCGGCGCCCACGCGCGTTGTGACCGGCAGGGGCTCGCCGAGCGCGTAGGCGGCGGCAGCGGCGACGGGGCCCGCGATACGGGCCCCGAGGGCGGTGAGGATGTCCAGCACGCGCGCGTGGAGGCCGGTTCCGTTCGCGCCCTCCGGGAAGCGGGCCACCGCGGCCGGCCAGCCCGGCGGCAGCAGCGCGCCGGCCAGGTCGGTGACGACGGTGACCCGGTCGGGCAGCATCTCGGCGGGGCTGACCCGCACGGTGTCGCGCGGGGCGTGCAGGGTGTCGCGCCAGGTCTCGTCGCTGACCAGGTACAGGCCCTCGCCCGTGGCGGCCTCCACGCACGCGTGCATCGCCTCGGGCGGGGCCATGGTGGCGGTGGGGTCGTCGGCGACGGACACCACGAGCAACCGCGGGTCACCGCCCTCGTCACGCACCCGCCGGACGGTCTCCAGGAGGGCGTACGGGTCCGGGACGCCGCCGCACTCGGCCGGCGTCGCGACGTGGAAGACGGGTCTTCCCAGCAGGCGTGCGTACGGCGCCCACCAGGCCGCGCACGGCCGGGGCACCAGGACGTCACCGCCGAGCGCGGCGGTCAGCGCGAGCAGCAGCGCGGGGGCGCCGGGCCCCGCGGCGACCCGCTCGGGTGCGGTGGCGAGACCGCGCCGCTCCCAGTAGCCGCAGGCGGCCTCCAGCAGAGCGGGGCCGCCGCCGACCGGTTCGGCGTCGGCGCGGGCGGCGGCCGCGGCGAGGACGGCGGTCAGTTCGGGCAGTACGGGCAGGCCGTCCTCGGGGAGCGGCGGCCCGAAACGGACGGGGCCGTGGCCTTCCGGGTCCGTCCGCGGCATCCCTACCTCCGTTGTGACTGCTCGCTGCGCCGGGCGGCCGACGGTCGCGCCTCCCGGGGCGGTGGTGCCGTCCACTCCCCCGCTCGTGCGGTGCGGGTCGGGTCCCTGAGCTCTGAGTACCCCGTGAGCCGTCGCCTCATGAGGGTCCCCCGGGTCGTGCGGGTCACACCCGTTGATCTTCCGGTCAGCCGCCGGCCCTGGAGTCGCGGTGGCGCAGCCGGTGGGCGGCGGCGCCCAGCGCGCCCGCGATCAGGACGCCGCCCGCGACCAGCGCGGGCACGGAGTCGGTGAAGGTGCCGCCCTCACCGGCCCGGACGCCGCGCTGGACCGGCGCCGTACCGCAGCCGTCGGTGCGCTGTTGCTCACCGCACGTCCGGCTGCCGTGGGCGCCGAGATCGACCTTGAACGTGGCGCTCCAGGCGGCGCCGTGCCCGCCGGGCGCGGCCGGGCAGGTGCCGTTCACGGTCCAGGCCGAGTCCGCGGTCACCGCCCCCGGGGGCACCGAGTCGGGGCGGACCGCGTTCGTGGGCACCGAGTCGGGGCCCACCGCGTCCGGGGCGGCCGCGTCCGGGGCGGCCCCGTCCGGGGGTACGTTGTCCGGGCCCACGGCGTCCGTGGGCACCTGGTCCGGGCCCACGGCATCCGGGTCCGCCGCGTCGGGAGACACCGAGTCCGGGCCCACCGCGTCCGGGATTGCCGTGTCCTCCGGCGCGGCCGCGTCCGGGGCCGCGGTGTCCGGGCCCAGCGGGGCCGGGCCGCCGTCCTGCAGTTCGGTCGCGGAGGCGATGCGGGCGGTGCCGCGGTAGGTGACCCCGGCGGCCCGCTCGTCGTTGCCTGCGACGCGTTGCAGCTGGACGGTGCCCTCGTCGAAGGCCTGCGAGGTGGCCGCCATGGTGGCGGGCGCCTCGCCGCCGGTGGATTCGCAGGAGACCGAGACGGTGACGGTGCCGCCGGGCGAGGCGGTGCCGGGGCTGACCTCCGAGGCCGGGTCCGCGAAGGCGGCCGTCGCGGGGAGGCCGACCGCGGCACCGGCCAGGGCCGCGGCGGAGAGGACTCGGGCGGTGCGGCGCATGGGGTGGGCTCCTTCGAGCGGCGTCTGCGGACGGGTCACGCAGGGCGTGCCTCGTCCCCATCACAGCCCTCCCACCGCCGACCCGCGCGCGGCCGAGCACCATTCGCGTCACACGCTGGGCCGAGCGGGTGACGGTGGCCGGAGGCACCGCGCAACACAAGGGCCGCCCGGAGGATGTGCGCTCCGGGCGGCCCTTGCGTGCGCGGTGCTACGCCGTCCCGTCCAGCACCTGTTCGCGTACGCGGCTGCAGCAGCGGCTGATCAGCCGGGACACGTGCATCTGCGAGATGCCCAGCTGCTCGGCGATCCGGCTCTGCGTCATGTCTCCGAAGAACCGCATGTACAGGATGGCCCGCTCCCGTTCGGGCAGCGCCGCCAGCCGGGGTGCGACGGCCTCGCGGTCCACGACCGTGTCGAGGGCGGGGTCGGACGAGCCCAGGGAGTCGCTGAGGGAGTAGCCGTCCTCGCTGCCGGGCAGTTCGGCGTCGAGGGAGAGGGCGGTGAAGCTTTCCAGGGCTTCCAGGCCGGCCAGCACGTCCTCCTCGCTCATGTTGGCGTGCTCGGCGATCTCGGCGACTGTGGGCCTGCGGCCCGAGACGGTCTGGGTGAGGTCCTGGGTGGCGAACCGGACCCGGTTGCGCAGGTCCTGGACCCGGCGCGGGACGTGCAGGGTCCACATGTGGTCGCGGAAGTGCCGCTTGATCTCACCGGTGATGGTGGGCACGGCGTAGCTCTCGAAGGCGTTGCCGCGTTCGGGGTCGTACCGGTCGACCGCCTTGACCAGGCCGAGGGCCGCGACCTGGCGCAGGTCCTCGTAGTTCTCGCCGCGGTTGCGGAACCGTCCGGCGAGCCGTTCGGCCATGGGCAGCCAGGCCTCGACGACCTTGTCGCGCAGTGCGTCGCGCCGCTCGCCGGGGGGCAGCGTCGCGAGCTGGCGGAAGGCTTCGGCGGTGTCGGGGGCGTCGTCGTGCGGGTGGTGCTTCGCGGTCACTCGGGTGGGCATGGTACGTCCCAACTCCCTAGGTGGTGCTCGGGGATGGACGGTCACCGTGGGAGGAGAGCCACGCGGTCGGGACAGGCGCGGCCGGGGCGGCGCCGACGGGCGCTCCCACGGACGTGCCTCCTGTCCGAAGCACTGATTCTGCGCCTGCCCCGGACCCGCCCCGGCAAACCCGCCGATGTTTTCCACCGGCCCGCCGGGTGACTCGGCACCCAGACGAGTGCTGCCCGTCAAGACGACTGCTGCCCGTCAAGCCGAAGGCCCGGGAGGTCCGCACATGAGCACCAAGGTCTCCGACCAGATCCTGCAGCGCCTGCGCGATTGGGGGGTGGACCACGTCTTCGGCTATCCGGGCGACGGCATCAACGGGCTGCTCGCCGCCTGGGGCAGGGCGGAGAACCAGCCGCGGTTCGTGCAGTCCCGGCACGAGGAGATGTCCGCGTTCGAGGCGGTCGGCTACGCGAAGTTCAGCGGCCGGCTCGGAGTGTGCGTGGCGACGTCCGGACCGGGGGCGATCCACCTGCTCAACGGCCTGTACGACGCGAAGCTCGACCATGTGCCGGTCCTGGCGATCGTCGGCCAGACCCACCGTACGGCGATGGGCGGTTCGTACCAGCAGGAGGTCGACCTGCACACGCTGTTCAAGGACGTCGCCTCGGACTTCATCGAGACGGTGACGGTCCCCGAGCAGCTGCCGAACGTCATCGACCGCGCCATCCGCACCGCGTACGCCCGCCGCTGCCCCACCGCGATCATCGTCCCCGGTGACGTGCAGGAGCTGGACTACTCGCCGCCCACGCACGAGTTCAAGATGGTCCCCTCCAGCCTCGACCGCAGTTCCTGGACGGCCGTTCCCTCGGAGGACGCGCTGCAGCGCGCCGCGGAGATCCTCAACTCCGGTGACAAGGTGGCGATCCTGATCGGCCAGGGCGCCGCCGGAGCACGCGCCGAGGTCGAGCGGATCGCCGAGGTGCTGAAGGCCGGCGTCGCCAAGGCGCTGCTCGGCAAGGACGTCCTCAGCGACGAACTCCCTTACGTCACCGGCTCGATCGGTCTGCTCGGCACGCGGCCGTCGTACGAGCTGATGCGGGACTGCGACACCCTGCTGACCATCGGATCCTCCTTCCCCTACACGCAGTTCATGCCGGAGTTCGGCAAGGCGCGCGGCGTGCAGATCGACATCGACCCGCACATGGTGGGGATGCGGTATCCGTACGAGGTGAACCTGGTCGGCGACGCGAAGGCGACGCTCGAACGGCTCATCCCGCTGATCGACCCGGCCCGCGGGCCCGAGTGGTACGACACGGTGTGCGACAACGTGACGCGCTGGCGCGGGGTGATGGAGCGGCGGGCGCAGCTGTCCGCCGACCCGATCAACCCGGAGTACGTCACCCACGCGCTGGACGCGCTGCTGCCCGAGAACGTGATCATCACCTCCGACTCGGGTTCGGCGGCCAACTGGTACGCACGGCACCTGACGATGCGGCCCGGGATGCGCTCCTCGCTCTCGGGCACGCTGGCGACGATGGGCCCCGGGGTGCCGTACGCGATCGGCGCGAAGTTCGCGCATCCGGACCGACCCGCGATCGCGCTGGTCGGGGACGGGGCGATGCAGATGAACGGCCTGGCGGAGATGATCACTGCGGCCAAGTACCGCCATGCGTGGGAGGACCCGCGGTTGATCGTCGCCGTCTACAACAACCGCGATCTCAACCAGGTCACCTGGGAGATGCGGGCCATGGAGGGCGCGCCGTCGTTCCTGCCCTCGCAGGAGATCCCGGACGTGCAGTACGCCGCGTTCGCCCGCTCCCTCGGGCTGACCGGTGTGCGGGTGGAGAAGCCCGAGGACGTCGAGGCGGGCTGGCGCGCGGGACTCGAGGCGGACGGCCCCGCGGTGATCGAGTTCCTCACCGACCCCGCGGTCCCGCCGATCCCGCCGCACGCCACCTGGGAGCAGATGGAGGCCACGGCCGCGTCCATCCTCAAGGGCGACGCGGACCGCGGCTCCATGATCAAGCAGGGGCTGAAGTCGAAGATGCAGGAGTTCCTTACGGGTCACGAGAAGAAGTAGCCGGGGGCTGCCAGGGCTGCTGACTCAGGGATCTCCACCCACGGGTGGGGCGAGCGCTCTACCCGTGGGTGGGGGGCGGTTCAGCCCGTGGGTGGTGGTGGTCCGTGGGCCCGCGAAGCAGTCTTGAGGCATGGACTCGCTTCGCTCCGCACTCGCCGCGGTCATCGCCGTCTGTGCCGCCGTGTTCGTCGCGGCGTGGCTCCTCGGCGCGGTCTACTTCGGCGCGAAGAGAGGCTCCGGCGCACGGGAGCTGGCCCGCGATCTTCGCCGGACCCTGCCGCGCCGGGTCGCGCTGATCGCCGGTGCCTGGCTGCTGGGACTGCTGGTCCGGCAGACACCGGGGTCCTGGCGGCATCGGCTCGAGTTCTGGCAGCCGGAAATCGCGCTCCTGGGTGCGGCGCTGGCCCTCGCCTCCACCACCTGGCTGCTGTGGGCGCGGTGGGTCCTGGGCACGATGTGGGCGAGCATCCCGATGGTCCGCGAGCACCATGAACTGCGCACCGACGGCCCGTACCGGATGGTCCGCCACCCCATCTACACCGGGATCCTCGGGCTGGTCGCCGGCGCCATGGCGGCCTGCGGCTTCGGGGTGTGGGTGCTGGTCCTCGCCGTCGCCGTGCCCTGGCTGCTGCGCCGGGTCCGGATCGAGGACGGCATGATGGCGGACCGGTTCGGCGCGTCCTACGAGGCCTACCGCGCCCGCGTTCCGGCCCTCATACCCTCGCTCCGCCCGACCCGGGGCGTCCTGCGACGGGCCCACGGCCACCGATAGGGGCACCCGCCGGCGTGCGGTGCGCCGTCATGGCGAGCCGTACGTCCTGGGCGGCGTCCGAGGCCCGGAAAGGGGGGTCTTCTCGTTCCGGTCGGTCTTCTTGGTTTGCAGCAGCAGCTCCTCGTAGCGGCCCAGTGCAAGCACCACGCCGAGCATGAGGAGCGGGATGAACACGGCGATCAGTGCCATGGCCGTTCCCTCCCGGAGATGGGAGTGGGGGGCATCTGCCGGGTCTCCCTGCCCTCGTTGCGCAAACCCTCGTGTCGGCCTCCGCTCATCGGGTACGCGGTGCCCATCCCGAAGATCTGGAGGGAGTCTCATGCAGCGAGGCAGCGATCGGCTGAGCGTCCATCGCGACGAGGAGATGAAGCACGAACTGCGGGGTCTGCTCCGCTCCGGGCACCCGACCCGGACCGAGGAGTGGCACGACCCCGAGCCCACCGCCGACGACGACCCCGAGATCGCCGGCGGCCCGATCGCCCCGGGAGGTTCCGCCGCGTCCCTGGCCTCGGTCCGCACGGAACTGGCCCGGCACCTGAACCGCCACGCGTTCCCCGCGGGCCCCCGCGACCTGGCACGCGCCATGCGCCGGTCGTACGCCCCGGACGCCCTGGTGGAACCGGTGGAGCGCCTGCCGCGCACGGCGAAGTACACCACGGTCCAGCAACTGGCCGAGGCGCTGGTGGAGTCCGGCCGGGAGCAGCAGGGATAGCCCGAGTCGGTGGGGCGAGGGCCCGTGCCCGTACGGCGGGCCGGCCGGGCCCTCGCCCCACGAACGCATAGCCCCCGGCCCCAGGGGTACTGCGGGCGTCGTCATGCCGACGACGGCCGCGGTGCTCCCACCGGCCGGGGAACGGAGAAGGGCCGACTGTGATGGCTGATTTCGTGAGGGAGGTCATGACGCCGGGCGTGGTCGCCGTCCGCCCCGACGCGTCACTGGTCGAAGCGGCGCAGTTGATGCGCACGCAGGACATCGGCGATGTGCTGGTGGCCGACGGACAGACGATCGTCGGTGTGCTCACCGACCGCGACATCACGGTGCGCGCGGTCGCCGAGGGGATCGACCCGCTCACCGTGAGCGCGCGGTCCGTGTGCACGCCGGATCCGGTCGTGATCGGCCCGGACGATCCCGTCGGGACGGCCGTCGCGCTGATGCGCACGCACGCCGTGCGCCGTCTGCCGGTCGTCGAGGACGGGATGCCGGTCGGTGTGGTGAGCCTCGCCGACCTCGCCGTGGCCGAGGACCCGGACTCGGCGCTGGCCGAGATCGGCCGGGCCGAGCCGACGGGCGGTGCCACCGCGTGAGCCGGGGCCAGGCCGCGGAGATCAGTGCCACCGGTGTCAAGGTCGACGTCGGTGACGTGACGACCCGTTACCTGCTGTACGGCCTGCTGCCGAGCTGGTTCGTGCCGGGTCTCGCCGACTGGGTGATGCACCGGCGCACCCGGATCGAGGACACGGCGGGCACCAAGGAGTCGCTGATCCACTCGCTGATGATGGCGGAGGTCGGCCTCCCCATCGCGCTGACCCTGCGCTACGAGGTGAACCCTCTGTTGCTGGCGGTGCAGTTGGGCGGTGCCGCGGTGCACGAGGCGACCGCGCTGTGGGACGTGCGGACGGCGGTGGAGAGCGACCGCGAGGTCAAGCCGATCGAGCAGCACATCCACAGCTTCCTGGAGTCCCTGCCGTTCGGCGCGCTGGCCGCCCTGACGTGCCTGCACGCCGACCAGGTCAGGAAGCTGCTGCGCGGTGGCGACGGCGACCCGGACGCCTGGCGGCTGGTGCCGCGACGGCGGCCGCTGTCCCGTGGCTATCTCGCGGGGATCGCCGCCGCGATCGGTACGTGCGTGCTGCTGCCGTACGGCGAGGAGCTCGTGCGCTGTGTGCGCGCGGGCCGTCGGAACAAGAAGCGTGCCACCGGTGACGAGGCCGAGTGGCGTGCGCCGAAAGGACGTTGAGACATCATGCGTATCGCATTCCTGACCGCACCCGAGGGTGTCGAGCAGATCGAGCTGACCGACCCGTGGCAGGCGGCGAAGGACGCCGGTCACGAGCCCGTGCTGGTATCGACGAAATCCGGTGAGATCCAGGCGTTCAACCACCTCGACAAGGCGGACACGTTCCCGGTGGACGAGGTCGTCGGGGAGACCTCGGCGAACTCCTTCGGGGCTCTCGTCCTGCCGGGCGGGGTGGCGAACCCGGACTTCCTGCGCATGGACGAGAAGGCCGTGTCGTTCGTGCGGGACTTCTTCGACCAGGGCCGCCCGGTCGCCGCCATCTGTCACGCGCCCTGGACCCTGATCGAGGCGGACGTCGTACGGGGGCGGGTGCTGACCTCTTGGCCGAGCCTGCGGACGGACATCCGCAACGCGGGCGGCACATGGGTCGACGAGCAGGTGAAGATCTGCGACCACGGCACCAACAAGCTGGTCACCAGCCGCAAGCCGGACGACCTGAAGGCGTTCTGCGACGCCTTCCTGCACGTGTTCTCCGAGGGCGCCGGCTGAGGGCCTACCGGGCCGGCCGCCGGCGCCCCGGTGAGCGGCGCCGTCAGGAGCGGGGAGTCATCGACTCCCCGCTTCCGCGTTCCCGGGCCCCTTCCCGGGTGCGGCCCGCGGCCACCATGCGCTGCGGATTGCGGCGCAGGAACTCGCCCTCCAGCTCGGCCATGCGGTCGTTGTGGGCCCGCAGCGCGCCGCTGGAGCCGTAGAGCAGCGTGTCGTGGCGTGTGCGGTGGATCGTCTCCAGCTCCTTCATGAGCTGCTGGTCGTCCAGCCTGCCGACGTCGACTCCGGTCATGGTGGTTTCCCGCTCGTCGTGTTCGTCCATGCGGTCCGGGTACCCGCCCGGCGGCAACAACCCCAAGTGGCATCTGGGAGGGAGCCATGGATCTCGCCTTTCTCCACCCACTCTACGAACATCCGGGCCCCTGGGCCTCCGTGTACGTCGACACCTCGCGGCATACGGAGGACACGCCCCACGAGCGGCATCTGACCGCCGTGGCGCTGGCCCGGGACCTGGATCGGCAGGGTGCGGACGAGGCGACCTGCCGGGCCGTCCGGGCGGCCCTCGACGAGCTGCAGCACTCCTCCGAGCCCCACGGCCGCGCCCTGTTCGCCCGGGCCGGCGAGGTGGTCCTCGACCCGCCGCTGGCCCGGCCCCCGATGCGCGACAGCGCCCACTGGGCGCCGCTGCCGCACACGGCACCCCTGCTGGAGCTGGCCGGCGAGGACCCCCTATGCCTGGTGGCGTACGTGGACCGCAGGGGCGCGGACCTGGAGCTGCGCAGCGCCATGGGCCGGGAGGACGCCGGCTCGGTCACCGGCCGCCAGTGGCCGGTGCACCGCACGAGCACGGTCGACTGGTCGGAGCGGCACTTCCAGCTGAAGGTGGAGAACACCTGGGAGCACAACGCGGCCGAGGTCGCGCAGGCGCTGGCCGCCTGCCAGGAGGAGACCCGCGCCGACCTGCTCATTCTTGTGGGCGACGACCGGGAGCGGCGGTCCGTGCACGAGCGGCTGCCGAAGCAGTTGCAGACGCTCGCCGTCGAGGCGCCGCACGGCACGGGCAGCAGGCTGCTGGACGAGGACGTCGAGCGGGCCCGTGGCGAGCATGTGCGGCAGCGGGCCGAGCGGGAGCTGGAACGCTTCCTGTCGGCGCGTGAGCCGGACGGCGAGGGTCACGCCGGCGCGGTGGAGGGTGTCCCGGCTCTGGTGGAGGCCGCCCGCGAGCACCGCATCGACGAGCTGCTGATCCGCCCGGACGGGCCCGACGCCCACCGCGAGGTGTGGATCGGCGAGGACCCGGACCAGCTGGCGGTGCGCCGCACGGACCTGAAGATCCTCGGGGAGCAGCACTCCTGGCTGGCTCGCGCGGACGACGCGCTGATCCGCTCGGCGGTGGCCACGGGCGCCCCGGCCCTGTCGGTGTCACCGGCGCCGGACCGTGAGGCCCCGGTGGGCGGTCTGGGAGCCCTGCTGCGGTGGACGTGAACAGGGCCCCCGCCCCGGGGCCCCCGACCACCGGGCACCGGCCACCGGCCCCCGGCCCCCGGCCCCCGGCCCCCGGCCCCCGGCCCCCGGCCCCCGGCCACGGGGCTACCGCACCCGCTCCACGCGCCGCTCGTCCCACACCGGCTCCGGAGTCTCCCGCACCCGGCCGTCACTTCCGAAGACCAGATAGCGGTCGAACGAACGGGCGAACCACCGGTCGTGGGTGACGGCGAGCACCGTCCCGTCGAAGGCCTCCAGGCCTTCCTGGAGCGCCTCGGCGGACTCCAGGTCGAGGTTGTCGGTCGGCTCGTCGAGCAGCAGCGCCGTGACGCCCTGCAGTTCCAGCAGGAGGATCTGGAAGCGGGCCTGCTGGCCGCCGGAGAGCCGGTCGAAGCCCTGCTCGGCCTGACCGGTGAGCTCGTAGCGGCGCAGCCGGGACATGGCCGCGCCCCGGTCCTGTGAGTATTCCTGCCACAGGATGTCGAGCAGTGTGCGGCCCATCAGCTCGGGGTGGGCGTGGGTCTGGGCGAAGTGCCCGGGCACCACCCTCGCCCCGAGCTTCCACATTCCCGTGTGCGCCACGTCCTCGCCGGCCAGCAGCCGCAGGAAGTGGGACTTGCCGGAGCCGTTGGAGCCGAGGACGGCGACGCGTTCGCCGTAGAAGACCTCCAGGTCGAACGGCTTCATCAGGCCGGTGAGCTCCAGGCCCTCGCAGGTGACGGCCCTGACGCCGGTCCGGCCGCCCTTGAGCCGCATGGTGATGTCCTGCTCGCGCGGCGGCTCGGGCGGCGGGCCCGCCTCCTCGAACTTGCGCAGCCGGGTCTGTGCGGCCTGGTAGCGCGAGGCGAGTTCATGGCTGATGCTGGCCGCCTGGCGGAGGTTCAGCACCAGCTTCTTCAGCTGGGCGTGCTTCTCGTCCCAGCGGCGGCGCAACTCCTCGAAGCGGGCGAAGCGTTCGCGCCGGGCGTCGTGGTACGTGTCGAAGCCGCCGCCGTGCACCCAGGCGTCGGCGCCGGCCGGGCTCGGCTCCACGGACACGATCTTCTGCGCCGCCCGCGCGAGGAGTTCACGGTCGTGGGAGACGAAGAGGACGGTCTTGCGGGTCTCCTTCAGCCGCTCCTCCAGCCAGCGCTTGCCGGGCACGTCGAGGTAGTTGTCGGGCTCGTCGAGCAGCAGCACCTCGTCGGTGCCGCGCAGCAGCGCCTCCAGCACGAGCCGCTTCTGCTCACCGCCGGACAGGGTGCGCACCTGCCGCCACTGCGCCTTGTCGTACGGCACCCCGAGCGCGGCCATGGTGCACATGTCCCACAGGGTCTCCGCCTCGTAGCCGCGTGCCTCGGCCCAGTCGGCGAGGGCCTGCGCGTACTTCAGCTGCGCGGCCTCGTCGTCGACGGTCATGATGGCGTGCTCGGCCCGGTCGACGGCCTGCGCGGCGTCGCGGATCCGGGGCGGCGCCACCGACACGAGCAGGTCGCGCACGGTCGTTTCGTCCCGTACGGAGCCCACGAACTGCCGCATCACGCCCAGGCCGCCACTGACGGTGACGGTCCCGCCGTGCGGTTTCAGCTCGCCGGAGATCAGCCGCAGCAGGGTCGTCTTCCCTGCCCCGTTGGGTCCGACGAGGGCCACCACGGCCCCTTCGCCGACCCGGAAGGACACATCGCCGAGCAGCGCCCTCCCGTCGGGGAGGTAGTACTCGAGGTGCGCGGCTTCCAGATGTCCCATGAGGCGGCATTCTCCGGGCCGCGGCGCGGAGACGGCAAACCCTTATCGGTCGGTGGCAGGTCGGTCACTCGGTGTCGACGGGGCGTCCGGCCGGTCCGCCCTCTCCGGCGGGAGCCACCAGGGCCCCCGCCCACGACAGCGCCTTCCACCCGTCCCGCGGGGAGCCGTCCAGGATCACCACGCCGGTGTTCCGCAGCGGATGGGCGGCGGCGAAGGGCACGTCCACGTTGTCCGCGCGAGCCGCGGTCCACATGCGGATGGCGGCGCCGTGGCTGACCATGGCGACCGTGCCGGCCCCGCTCGCGGCGGCCTCCGCGACCACGGCGTCGTACCGCGCCAGCGCCTCCGTGCCGCTCTCGCCGCCGGGCATCCTCAGCTCGGTCTCCCCCGCCGCCCAGGCGAAGACCGTCTTCATGTACAGCAGTCCGTGCTCGGAGTCGCCGGGCAGCATCTCCAGGTCGCCGGCCGACACCTCGCGGATGCCGTCGCGCACCAGCGGCTCGAGCCCCCGGGCGGCGGCCAGCGGGGCGGCGGTGAGCCGGGTGCGCACCAGGGTGGAGACGTACAGGGCCTCGATGTCCTCGTCGCCCAGCGCCTCCGGCAGGGCCGCCGCCTGCTGCTCGCCGAGTTCGGTCAGGGCCGCTCCCGGTACGGCGGTGTCCAGCAGCGCCTCGACGTTGGACGGGGTCTGGCCGTGGCGTATGAGGAGCAGACGCATACAGGGAGCCTTCGTGTGTCGGTCGCCGCCCGCCGGACAGGAAACGGGCACTTCAGGGTACCCGCCGACATATGAGCCCAGACCTCGACCGCTGCGTCCCGAAGCTCGGACTCCACCCCCTGCGCGACCGGTTCCTCGCGCTCGACTGCCGTCTTTTCGAATCCGTCGCCGAGCGGCACTGGCCTTACGCCCAACGGGTTCTGCCGCGGCTGAGCCGGAGCGCGAACCACGGTGTGCTGTGGTTCGCGACGGCGGCCGCGTTGGCGGCGAGCCGCACGCCGCGGGCCCGCCGGGCCGCCGCCCGCGGTGTCGCCTCCCTGAGCCTGGCCTCGCTGACGATCAACACGCTCGGCAAGCGCTCGGTGCGCAGGTCGCGCCCGGTCCTTGATCCCGTTCCGCTGGGGCGGCAGCTGAAGCGGCAGCCCGGCACCACGTCGTTCCCGTCCGGCCACTCGGCGTCGGCGGCGGCCTTCGCGGCCGGCGTGGCGCTGGAGTCGCCCGCGTGGGGCGTGGCGGTGGCTCCGGTCGCGCTGGCCGTGGCGCTGTCCCGGGTGTACACGGGCGTGCACTTCCCGAGCGACGTGTTCGCGGGCGCGGTGCTGGGCGCGGGCGCCGCGTTCGCGCTACGGGGCGTGGTCGCCGTGGCGAACACCGCCTCGGGCACCGTCGAGCGGATCCGGGCGCGGCGCGACGGCCTCCCGGACGCCGAGGTCGCCGTGGTCCGCGAGTCCACATAGCAAGACGTGGGTCTCATCATTCGACATGCAGGCGTACGGTGAAGCGCACCGACGAAGCGTCGAACAGGGGAGTTCAGCCATGTCGCAGCCGCAGGAGACCGCCGTCTACACGCACGGGCACCACGAGTCGGTGCTCCGCTCGCACACCTGGCGGACCGCCGCCAACTCCGCGGCGTATCTCCTCGGCTCGCTGAAGCCGCACATGAGGATCCTGGACATCGGCTGCGGCCCCGGCACCATCACCGCGGACCTGGCGGCCCTGGTCCCGGACGGCCATGTCACGGGCGTCGACCACGCGCCCGGCATCCTGGACCAGGCCAGGGCGACGGCGTCCGAACGCGGCCTGACGAACATCGACTTCGCGGTCGCGGACGTGCACGCCCTGGACTACCCGGACGACACGTTCTGCGTGGTCCACGCCCATCAGGTGCTCCAGCACGTCGGCGACCCCGTGCAGGCGCTGCGCGAGATGAGGCGGGTCACGAAACCGGGCGGGTTCATCGCCGTCCGCGACTCGGACTACGCGGCCATGACCTGGTATCCGGCCTCTTCGGGGATGGACGACTGGCTGGAGCTGTACCGGCGGGTGGCCCGGGCCAACGGCGGTGAGCCGGACGCCGGGCGCCGGCTGAAGTCCTGGGCGCTGCGGGCGGGGCTCACCGACATCACCGCCACCTCGGGCACATGGACCTTCTCCACGCCGCAGGAACGGCAGTGGTGGAGCGGGCTGTGGGCGGACCGGACGCTGGCGTCGGCCTACGCCGAGCGCGCCACCGCGGGCGGGCACGCCACGCGGGAGCAGCTGAGGGCGGTCTCGGAGGCCTGGCGGGAGTGGGGGGCGCGGGAGGACGGCTGGTTCGCCGTCCTCCATGGGGAGATCCTGTGCCGAAAGAATTAGGAAGATCACTCGCGCGGCAGCAGCGGTCCCAGCGGCCCGAGGTCCAGGTTCAGGTCCTCGGGCCGCAGGCCGTAGCGTTCGCGCAGTTCGGTCATGCGGTCGTCGAGGAGCATGAGCGTGAGCCCGATCCGCTCCTCCTGCTCCTCGCTGAGGTCGCCCGTGTCGAAGCGGCGCAGCGCCTGGCGTTCCATGAGCTGACGCAGCAACTCCACCACGGTCAGGACGAGTTTGACCAGATCGCGTTCGACCGTGTCGGGTTCCAGGTCCAGCCGGTTGCGCTGGGCTGTCATAGCAACTCTCCCCAGGGCGAGGGAACTTGTTCGTTCACCGAGCTGATCAGGGCGTTGAGGTCGATGCGGACCAGGTCGACGTCCGCGATGCGCAGGGTGATGTCGCCCTTGATGACGACGCCGCCGGCCAGCAGCCGGTCGAGCAGGTCCACGAGGGCGATCTCCCGGCGTTCCACCACGGTCATGCTTCTTCCCCCGCAAAGGAATAGGCAGCCCACGGTCCGGTGAGTTCGACCCGCATTCCGACGCTGTCCACGTGGGTTTCGTCCTTCGTCCGGTCGACCAGTTCCACGAATTCCTCGGAATCCTGGCGGGGTACGAGATAGGCGGCGTTCAGTACGTTGCGGCCGGAAACCCCGGACAGCGCGGGATTCTGCGGGGCGTGCATCCGCGAGTCCTCGGCATAGGCGGAGAGCGTGGCGTGCAGCCGGTTCGCGAACTCCTCCGTGCGCTGCCACATGTCCTCGTTCGCGTGCACGCGCATCCGGCGCTGGCGCAGATAGTCCCGGCCGGACGCCGGCTTCGCCGTGGGGGCGGCCTCGCTCTGCTGCGGCTCGGTCTCGGCGTACACCTTGACGCCCCACTCCACCCGGCCCTCCAGCCGGTCGAGGGTGCGCCGGAACTCGTCCTCGCGCTCTTCCAGCATCACCCGGACCCCGCTGTCGTCGCGGAAGACGGTGGCCATCCGCAGGGGCAGCGGGGTGGTGACGACGGTGAGCGCGTCGATCACGCTCTGGTGGGCCCGCGCGGTCTCGGTCAGCCAGTCCAGGTCCTCCAGACGCCGGTGGAGCGGCTCCTCCGCGAAGTCCCGCTCCGGCACGTGGCTGACCACGGCGATCAGGCCGTGGTGGGACAGCATTCTGGGCGGATCGCCGGCGACCCCCTTCAGCTGTGCCTGCAGCGGCGTGCCGAAGGGGCGGCAGACGGCGTAGACGTAGCGCAGTCCGCTCATGCCCTGTCCTCCTCCTCGCGCTCCCGGTCCGCGACGGCGGCCTCCAGGGACTCCAGCCGGGCCAGCCGTTCGCGCAGCTCGGCGTTCTCGCGGGACAGTTCGTTGCGTCGGGCGCGGGAGGACAGCGCGGGGTCGTCCTCCCACCAGTCGATGCCCATCTCCTTCGCTTTGTCCACCGAGGCGACGATCAGCCGCAGCTTGATGGTGAGGAGCTCGATGTCGAGAAGGTTGATGCGAATGTCACCGGCGATCACGATGCCCTTGTCGAGCACGCGCTCCAGGATGTCGGCAAGGTTGGCGCCCGAACCCTGACCGTAGGGTTCGGGCATCCGGCCGGCCATGCTCATCGGCGGCTCCCGCCACCGGCGTGCTCGTACTCGGGCTCGGGCTCTTCCTCAGCCTCTTCCTCGTCCTCGTACTCGCCCTCGGGCTCCTCGCCCTCTTCTTCCTCCTCGTCGTACTCCTCTTCGCCGCGAGGCTCCTCGTCCTCTTCGGCGCCCTCTTCTTCCTCGTCGTACTCGCCCTCGGGCTCCTCTTCGCCCTCTTCGCCCTCGTAGGCGTCCTCGCCTTCCTCGGCGCCCTCCTCCGAGCTCTGCTGCGCCTCCTCCTCTTCCTCGGCTATCGCGTCCTCGTGGCTGCGTACGACCTCGCCGTCGCGGATCTCACCGCGCCAGCTGTCCTCGGTCTCGCCCTTGAGGGTGATGAAGCGGACGTAGTTCTTGAGGTCGAGCCGGGCGCGGCGGCCCTGGGCGCGCCAGATGTTGCCGGTCTTCTCGAACAGACCCGAGGGGTAGTACTCGATGACCAGCAACACGCGGGTCAGGTTGTCGTCGAGCCGGTGGAAGGAGACGACGCCCTTGGTGGTGCCCTTGGCGCCCTCCGAGGTCCAGGCGATCCGGTCGTCCGGCACCTGCTCGGTGGTCTTCGCCTTCCAACTGCGGTTGGACCAGAAGACCTTCAGCTGCCAGTCGGACTGGGTGTCGTCGGAGCGGCTCGCGCTCTTGACGCCCTTGGCAAAGGTGCTGAAGTCCTGGTACTGGGTCCACTGGTCGTAGGCGGTGCGCCGGTCCACGCCCACGTCGACGGACTCGAGGATCACCGTCGGCTTCTTGCCCGCCGCCTTCTTGCGCTTGCCCTTGCCCCCACCGAGGCTCTTGAAAGCGCCCATGACCTTGTCCTTGGCGTGAGAGGCCCCGAGTTCCAGGGCGGAGCGCAGCGGCCCCTTGCCCTCTGCCAGCTTGCGACCGCCGTCCAGGGCGAGCTTGGCAAACCCGGGGCTGTTGCCCTCGGCTATGTCGTTGAGCTTGCCGGTGGTCTGGCCCAGCTTGCGGCCGACGCCCGTGAGCAGGCGAGTGGCCTGTGCGGCGAGGTACTCCTGAGCCTCGGCCTTGAGCCGGTCCGCAGCCTCGCTGTGGGCCAGGTCGGTCAGCGGGGAGGCCTTGTCGGTCGCTCCACGCGCGGTCGAAGTGGCTGATCCGACTGTCTCGGTCATCACTCACCGCCTCCCTTCGGCCGACGGGAACGGGCTGCGCGCGCGCCGCCTCCGGCCGATGCCGTCTTCTTGGCGGTCTTCTTCGCCGGTGCCTGCTTGCTCGCGGTCCGCTTGGCCGCCGTCTTCTTGGCCGGAGCCTTCTTGGCCGGGGCCTTCTTCGCGGCCGTCTTCTTGGCCGGGGCCTTCTTGGCCGGTGCCTTCTTGGCGGTCCGCCTCACCGGCTCCCGGTCCTCGTCGGATTCCGAGGACTCCTCGTCCTCCGCCTCCGGCTCCTCGTCCTCGGGCTCCTCGTCCTCGGGCTCTTCGTCCTCCTCCGGCTCCTCGTCCTCCTCCGCCTTCGGCTCCTCGTCCTCCTCCGGCTCGGGTTCCTCGTCGTCGTACTCCTCGCGAGGTTCCTCTTCCTCAGTGTCCTCCCGCCCGGCGTCCTCGTCCTCCTCGTCGGAGGCGAGGCCACCGGTCGCCTTGCCGGCCACGCCCGTCAGCTGGTCGCGGACCTGGGCGGTACGGCCGTGCAGGCGGTCGGCGAGGGCTTCCATCTGCCGCTCCACCATCGCGCCGGAGGCGGCCTTGCCGACACCCCGCATGTCCTCGCGCAGCTGATCCCCGATCTCCTTGAACTGCGGATTCTTCTGCAGCTGCTGGGACATCAGATCCGCGATCGCCCGCGGGCTCAGATGCATCCGCTTGCCGGCCACGATTGAGCCCAGCGCGAATGCCATCTTCATTTTCTTGGTACGTCCCAGGACGTACCCGGCCCCTACCGCGAGGCCCAGTCCTACTCGGTTCATAGCGCCGTCCCGTTGCCTGTGGCCCCGCTTCTGCGGAGGCCGGTCTCAAGCCGGTCCAGGAGTTCGTCCTCCTGCCGGTCGAACTCCTCCTCGTCTATTTCTCCGGCCTCCAGCTGCTCCTCGAGCTTGGCGAGTTCGGCCCTGATCGTGGAGGGGTCGTAGTAGATCCGCTCCGCCTCCTGCACGACCTGCTTGATCACCCACCCGCTGCCGCGCACCGGGGCGAAGGGAAGCAGGACCAGCTCACTGATCAGTCCCATGTGTGCTCACTCCTGGGCGATGCCCGGACCCGCTGCTGTGCCCGCGTGCTCGGCGGGGCCCGGATCGACGAAGCTGTACGGGGGCAGCGGCCCGTTGACGCGCAGCTCGATGTGCGGATGGCTGTTGCGGACCTGGTCCACCGTCGCCAGGAAGCTGTCGGCGTCGTCGCGGTCCACCAAGAAGGACACGTTGAACAGCCAGCCGCTGGACTCGGGGCCGGCGGCCACGGCCGCGGCGACGGGTTCGAGGGCCTGCTGCAGTTCGGTGGCGTCCTCGCCCTCGCGGGCCTTGACCGCGGCCACCACCATCTCGCCGAGCCTGAGCCGGTCGTCGTAACTACCGCCGCCCGCCTGCCGGTTGGCCTCGGTCATGGCGCGGATGTCCGGGTTCCCGGACATCACGAGGTGCAGGACGGCCTCTTCCTGGTGGGAGGCCTTGACGTTGTACTCGACCTTGCCCTCCAGGGCGCCCAGCCGCTCCGTGTAGTGGTCGGAGCGCTCGGTGAGGACGTCCCTGACCGTGTCGTCGTCCGGTGCGACGCTGCCGAAGCGCATGGGCAGCACCACCCCGCCGGCGCCCGCCTCGGCGAGCACCGCCTGATGGGCGAGCAGATCCTTGCGCTTGGGCCGCAGCCCCTCGGGCGCGTCGCTCACGACGGCCGCCAACTCCCCGGCCTGCAGGACCCGCACCTGGCGGGGCGGATCACCGACGCCCACCAGGTCCTCCGGGAGCGCGGGGTGCGAACTCGCGGTGATGCCGTACACGTACGTGCTCACTCCTGCTCCTCCTTCCTGCGCGAGGCAGTGGTCTTGCGGGTGCGCGGACGGGACTGGGTCTCCCGCTCCTGTCCCTCGTCACGCGCCTGCTTGAAGGCGCCGGACACGGTCTCGGCGGCTCCGGAGAGCGCGCCCTTGGACTTGCCGCGCGCGCCGGACTCGGTCACCTCACCGACCAGGTCGGGCAGGCCGGGGTCCTTGTGCGGACCGGACTCCAGGTCCAGCCGGTTGCACGCCTCGGCGAAGCGCAGGTAGGTGTCGACGCTGGCCACGACGACACGCACGTCGATCTTCAGGATTTCGATGCCGACCAGGGATACCCGTACGAACGCATCGATGACCAGACCCCTGTCGAGGACGAGTTCCAGAACGTCGTAGAGGCCGCTGGAACCGCCCCCACCGCCGGTCTGCTGTGCCGGGACAACGGTCATGCCGACCGCGCCTCCTTAGTCTGTGGTTTCGGGAATGTGAGCGGGTCGGCGACCTAACGGCCACCGGGCCGGGCATCGGCCCGCCCGCGTTCGTAACGGCGGACTCGTCGGTATCCGGTCAGTTGACCGTCGGGGTCGAGGTCGACCTGATAGCTCGCCATCAGGCTCATCGTGTCCGGCACCCGGGTCAGCTCCAGAACCTCGATCTCAAGAGACCAGCCGTCGTCGGTCTGCTCGAAGGACGAGACGCTCTCGGCGGTCATGCCCGTCAGCTCCGCGAGCTGGGTGCGCGCCTGGCGCAACACCTCCATCGGGCTCGACCGCTTGCTCGTCCCACTATTCGCTTTGTCCGAATTCTGTGACTTCTGTGAATTCTGGGATTCTTGTGAGTTTTTTGTGTCAGACATGGCCACCTCTTGTTTGCGGGTGGCCGCAATATCAGCCGCCAAACATTCATGCGCCCCGCAAGGCGTCCAGCCTGCGACGGGCGGGCCCGAGTGCGCGTTTTCTGCTCATGAGGCCGGCCCACGGGTCGCCGCGGACCTGTTCCACCGCGTCGGCGATCGTCCAACGGCGCGCGTGCAGGCCCGGATCGTCGAGCTGGGCCCAGTCCATCGGGGTGGCCACCGGCGCCCCGGGCAGGGCACGGACGGTGAGGGGGGCGACCGCGGTCTGCGCGTAGGCGTTGCGACCCACGTCGAGGTAGAGCCGGTCGCCGCGGTCCTTCTTGCGGGCGGCGGTGGTGAGCCGGTCGGGGTGGGCCTCGACGAGGGCGTCGGCGACGTCCCGGGCGAACTCCCGGACCTCGTCGAAGTCGTGCCGGCCGTCGACCGGCACCACGACGTGCAGGCCGCGCGAGCCGGTGGTCATCAGGGCGCTGGGCAGCTTGAGCTCGTCGAGGAGCTCACCCAGCCACCGGGCCGCCTCCCGCACCGCCCCGAAGTCGTCACCCGCCGGGTCCAGGTCGAACACCATCCGGTCGGGCCGGTCCACCGCTCCCACCCGGGACAGCCAGCGGTGCAGGGTGACAGCGGCCTGGTCGGCCAGGTACACGAGGGTGGCCACGTCGTCGCACACGGTGTGGCAGACGGTGCCGCCCTCCTTGGCCAGCTCGACGCGGGTGATCCAGTCCGGGTAGTTCTCGGGGGTGTTCTTCTGCATGAAGCGCGGGCCGTCGATGCCGTCCGGGTGCCGTTCCAGCATCAGCGGACGGCCGCGCAGGTGGGGCAGCATGAACGCGGCGGCCGACCGGTAGTGGTCGACGAGATCGCCCTTCGTGTACTCCTTCGCGTCGCCGCCCCCGGGGAAGAGCACCTTGTCCGGGCGGTGCACCTCCACCCTCCGGCGCCCGGCCCGCACGGTCCGTACACCGTCGTCCCGGCTCACGACACGACCGCCTCCTCCACCAGAACCTTCCCGGCCGCCGCGATCGACTCGGCGTCGATGCCGGCCGCGTGCAGCTGCTCGTCGGGCGAGGCGGAGCCGGGCATACCGCGCACGGCGAGCCGCACCAGCCGCGGCACTGGCCGGCCGTCGAGGAACGCGTCCAGGACGGCGTCGCCGAGGCCGCCCTCCTCGTGGTGGTCCTCCACGGTGACCAGGCAGCCGGTCTCCTCGGCGGCCCGGCGCAGCGTGAGCCGGTCGACGGGCTTGACCGAGTACAGGTCGACGACCCGGGCCCGGATGCCGTCCCGCTCCAGCGCGTCGGCGGCGGCCAGCGCCTCGTGCACGGTGACGCCGGCCGCGACGAGGGTCAGCCGGTCGTCGGCGGAGGAGCGCAGCACTTTGCTGCCACCGATCGGGAACTCCTCGTCGGGGCCGTAGATCACCGGGCTCTCGCCGCGGGAGGTGCGCAGGTACCGGACGCCCTCGCAGCCCGCCATCGCCGCGACGAGCTGGGCGGTCTGGTTGGCGTCGCAGGGGTACAGCACGGTCGAGCCGTGCACGGCCCGCATCATCGCGAGGTCCTCAAGACCCATCTGGGAGGGCCCGTCCTGACCGATGGCGACCCCCGCGTGCGAGCCGACGAGGTTGATGCCGGCCCCGCTGATGGACGCCATGCGCACGAAGTCGTGGGCGCGGGTCAGGAACGCCGCGAACGTGCAGGCGTACGGCACCCAGCCGCGGGCGGCGAGGCCGACGGCGGCGGCGACCATCTCCTGCTCGGCGATGTAGCACTCGAAGTAGCGCTCGGCGTGTTCCTTGGCGAAGGCCTCCGTGCGCGTGGAGTCGCCGACCTCGCCGTCGAGCGCCACCACGTCACCGCGGCCGCTGCCGAGCGCGGCCAGCGCCTCCCCGAACGCGTTGCGGGTGGCGACCTCCTCCCCCTTGTCCCAGCGGGGCGCTTCGTAGTGGCCGGCGCGTACGGCGTGCAGCATGCGCGCGGCGGGCGGTTCCTGCACCTGGACACGGATGTCGCGGGGGCCGCCGAGCTCGGCGATGGCCTCGTCGGCGTCGGGCAGCGGCTTGCCGTGCAGGCCCTCGCGGTCCTGGACGGCCTCCACGCCCTTGCCCTTGAGGGTGCGGGCGAGGATCGCGGTGGGCTGGCCGACGGTCGAGGCCGCCTCGCCGTAGGCGCGGTCGATCGCGTCGACGTCGTGCCCGTCCACCTCGATGGTGTGCCAGCCGAACGCCTGGAAGCGGCGGGCGTAGGCGTCGAGGTCGTGCCCGTGCCGGGTGGGTCCGCGCTGGCCCAGCCGGTTCACGTCGACGATCGCGGTGAGGTTGTCGAGATGCTCGTACGCCGCGTGCTCGGCGGCCTCCCACACGGACCCCTCGGCCAGCTCGCTGTCCCCGCACAGCACCCACACGCGGTAGCCGCTGCGCTCAAGTCGCTTGCCCGACAGCGCGATACCGACGCCGACGGGGAGCCCCTGGCCGAGCGAACCGGTGGCCGTCTCGACCCACGGCAGCCTGCGGGGGGTCGGATGCCCCTCGAGCCGGCTGCCGAGCTTGCGGAAGCTCAGCAGTTCGTCGTCGTCGACGGCGCCGACCGCCTTGTAGGCGGAGTACAGCAGCGGCGAGGCGTGTCCCTTGGACAGCACGAAGCGGTCGTTGCCGGGGTGGGCGGGACGGTCGAAGTCGTAGCGGAAGTGGCGTGCGATCAGTACGGCCACCAGGTCCGCGGCGGACATCGAGGACGTCGGATGCCCGGACCCGGCGGCAGCCGCGGCCCGCACACTGTCGACCCTCAACTGCTGTGCCAGCTCGGTGAGTTCGGCGGTGTTCATGCGTCTCCTTCCGTGGGGGTGTCGGAACGGCGAACGGATCCGGGAGCCTGCGCGCCCTCACCATCACGCGCCTTCCCACCCGACTCGCCGCCGGCCGGTGGGCCTGGCTGATTCTTCGCGGCCTCACCGCCGGGCTGATTCTTGGCCGGCTCGGCGCCCGGCTGGTTCTTGGCGGCCTCGCCACCCGGCTGGTTCTTGGCGGGCTCAACGCCCGGCTGGTTCTTGGCGGGCTCAACGCCCGACTGGTTCTTGGCGGCCTCAACGCCCGACCGTTCGTCCACGACTTCGGCCTTCTCGGTCGTGTCCGTGGTGTCCTCGGCCGTGGCCGCGCCCGGGCCGGAGCGGGCCTCGGACTGTGATCGGTCCTCCGGCCGGCCCGCCACGCGCGCGAGTTCCGGGGAGGCCGTGTCGAGGGGCACCGACCAGGAGCGTACGAGGCCCAACTGGACCGCCTGGCGCGGCAGTACGGCGTCCAGGAGCCAGTCGGCGGCGACCCGGACGCGGTTGCCGGGCATCGCGGCGAGGTGGTAGCCCCGGGTGACCGCGCCCGCGATCGGGCCGGACAGCGGGACGCCGAACGGATTGGCGGCGGCCTTGACCCCGCCCAGGTCGACGACGAATCCCAGGTCCCGGTGGCTGTAGGCCCGCTGCTCGCCGTGGCCCAGCGACGCGGCGACGTTGCGGCCCGCGACCTTCCCCTGCCGCCACGCGTGCTGTGCCGTCATCGGGGTGTACTGGCCGGGCTTCTCCAGATCGGGTACGGCGGCCGCGTCCCCGGCGGCGAACAGCTCGGGCCGGCCCGGCACCCGCAGGTGCGGATCGACCAGCAGCCGGCCGCGTTCCATGGGCAGCCCCAGGGACTCGGCGAGCGGATCGGGCCGTACGCCCACGCACCACACGAGCGAGCGTGTCGGCACGAACTCCCCGTCGGTGAGCAGCACCCCGTCGCGCGTGGCCTCCTTGACGGAGGTGCCCATGCGCACGTCGACGCCCCGCTCGCGCAGCACGGCGTCGGCGGTGCGGGAGAGGTGTTCGTCGAGTTCGGGCAGGACCCGTTCGGCGATGTCGAGCAGCAGCCAGCGCGGCCGCATGCCCCGCCGCAGCGGGTGCTTGCGGACCTGCGCGTCGGTGAACAGCTGCCCCTGCGCGGCGACTTCGGTACCGGTGTACCCCGCGCCGACCACCACGAAGGTGCAGCGCGCGGCGCAGGTCTCCGGATCGTCCGCGGTCGCGGCCAGCTCCACCTGCCGGGTCACGTGGTCGCGCAGGTACAGCGCCTCGGGCAGCCCGCGGAAGCCGTGCGCGTGCTCGGCGACGCCCGGGATGGGCAGCAGTTTGTTGACGCTGCCGGCCGCGAGCACCAGCCGGTCGTAGGCGAGGGTTCCGCCGTCGCCCTCCGGCCCGGTGTAGTGCACGGTGCGCCCGTCGAGGTCGATCGCGTCGGCCTCGCCGAGGACCAGCCGGACGTGCGGCAGGGTGCCCGAGAGGGAGACGGTGACCCGGCGCGGCTCCAGGATGCCGGCGGCGACCTGGGGCAGCAGGGGCAGGTACAGGAAGTAGTCGGTCGGATTCAGCAGGGTGACCTCGGCCTCGTGCCGCATCGACCGGGACAGGGTGCGGGCCGTCTGGTACCCGGCGAAGCCGGCTCCGACGATCAGGATGCGGGGTCGAGCCACGGTTCGCCTCCGGCGCTGTCGCGTACGTCGTGCGGAAACTTCCGCGTCCCCCTGGTCAGGGCCGCCAAACGTGCGCCGGTTGCCGCTCCGGCCCCCGGGTACCCGGACCCGGACCACAACCGCCGACGTCGCGGAGGCACTCCCCCATGCCCGAGTACGGCTATTTCCTCTCGTGCGAGCAGTACGGTCCCGCGGAGCTGATCGAGCAGGCGCGGATGGCCGAGCAGGCCGGGTTCCAGTCGTTGTGGATCTCCGACCACTACCACCCGTGGAACGACGAACAGGGCCAGAGCCCGTTCGTGTGGTCCGTGATCGGCGCACTGTCCGAGGCGGTGTCCCTGCCGGTGGAGACGGCCGTGACCTGCCCGACCGTGCGGATGCACCCGGCGGTGGTGGCGCAGGCCGCGGCCACCAGCGCGGTGATGACGAACGGCGCCTTCCGGCTGGGCCTCGGTTCGGGCGAGGCGCTCAACGAGCACATCCTCGGCGATCACTGGCCGCCCGCGCACGTCCGCCTGGAGATGCTGGAGGAGGCCATCCAGATCATGCGCCGGCTGTTCGGCGGCGAGGAGGTCAACCACCGCGGCCCGCACTACACGGTGGAGAACGCCCGGCTGTACACGCTGCCGGAGGAGCCCGTGCCGATCGACATCTCCGGCTTCGGACCGGCCGCCACCAAGCTGGCGGCCCGGGTCGGCGACGGCTACATCACGATGACGCCGGACCCGTCGATGGTGGAGCAGTACCGCAAGGGCGGCGGCGGCGGAAAGCCGGTCAGCGGCGGCACCAAGGTCTGCTACGACGCCGACCGGGACGAGGCCGTACGGACCGTGCACCGGCTGTGGGCGAACGAGCAGCTGCCCGGCGAACTGAGCCAGGTGCTGCCCTCCCCCAAACACTTCGAGCAGGCGCAGCAGCTGGTCACCGAGGACATGGTGCGCGAGAACCGGGTGTGCGGAGGCGACGTCGACGAGCACGTGGCGGAGCTGAAGCAGTTCGCGGACGCCGGTTTCGACCGGGTCTACGTCAACCAGATCGGCCCCGACCTGCGCGGCTTCTTCGACTTCTACCGGACGAAGGTGCTGCCGCAGCTCCAGCAGACCTGAGGGGGCCGGCGATGAAGCTCCAGCGGCCCGTCGTCTCCGTCTACACCGTGCCCACGGACGCCCCGGAGGCCGACGGCACGCTGTCCTGGGAGTCGACGACGATGGTGATCGCGGAGGTGTCGGCGGGCGATGCGACCGGCACGGGCTGGACGTACGGTCCGCCCGCCGTCGCCGATTTCCTGCGCGGACAGCTGACCCCGCTGGTCGAGGGCCGGGACCCCCTCGACATCCCCGCCACGCACGACGCGATGTGCCGCTCCGTGCGCAACGCGGGGCGGCCGGGCGTGGCCGCGGGCGCGATCTCGGCGCTCGACATCGCCCTGTGGGACCTGAAGGCCCGTCTGCTCGAGCTGCCGCTGGCCCGGCTGCTGGGCGTCTGCCGGGAGGAGGTCCCGGTGTACGGCAGCGGCGGTTTCACGACGTACCACGACACGCATCTGGCCGCCCAGGTCAACGGCTGGGTGCACGGACAGCACATCCCGCGCGTCAAGATCAAGATCGGTGAGGGCTGGGGCCGGGCCGTCCCCCGCGATCTGGCCCGGGTCCGTGCGGCGCGCCATGTCATCGGCGACGAGGCGGAGTTGTACGTCGACGCCAACGGCGCCTACACCCGCAAGCAGGCCGTCCGGGTCGGCCACGCCCTCGCGGACCACGGCGTCGGCTGGTTCGAGGAACCGGTCTCCTCCGACGACCTCACCGGCCTGCGTCTGGTGCGCGACGCCCTGGTCTGCGACGTCACGGCAGGCGAGTACGGCTACGACCTGCCGTACTTCGCCCGCATGATCGCGGCGGGCGCGGTCGACTGCCTGCAGATCGACGCCACGCGCTGCGGCGGCATCACGGAGTTCCTTCGCGCCGCCGCCCTCGCCCAGGCGCACGGCCTGGAGGTCTCGACCCACTGCGCGCCCCACGCGCACGCGGCGGCCGCCGCCTCGCTGCCCAACATCCGCCACATGGAGTGGTTCCACGACCACGTCCGCATCGAGGACATGTTCTTCGACGGAGCCCTGGACCCGACGGGGGGTTCGGTACGTCCGCTGGGCGGCGTGGGCCACGGCCTGACACTCCTGGCCGACGAGGTCACGCAGTACCGGGTGGGCTAGGGGCCTTTCGTTCGCGGCCGAGCCGATGAACGGCCGGTCCTAACGGCGGACCAGGCGGGTCAGCCTGCGGGCGGCCAGGACGGCGGCGCCCGCGGTCAGAGCCGCGCCGGCCCGGGTGCGGTTGCGGGAGACCCAGTCCTGCGGGCTGCTCCCGTGGGACTCCTCGTCGAACCGCCCGTGGGTCCCGAAGTCCCGGCCGTGCGGGCCGTCCGCGGGTGTCCACAGGTTGGCGGACTCGCCGTGCTCGCCCTTGTCCTGCTGGGCCTCGAACCCGGTCCGTGCCAGGTACCGGTCCAGGACCCCGGGGGCCACCGCGTTGGCGATCAGGGTGGCCACGGTGGAGCCGCCCACCCAGTACTCGCGGCGCCGACCGTGCGAGGCGGCGTGCACGATCGCCCGTCCGGCGACCTCGGGCTGGTAGACGGGAGCCACCGGCCGGGCCTGACCCGGCATCCGGCTGAGCACCCAGTCGAACTGCGGGGTGTTGACGGCGGGCAGCTGCACCATCGTCGTACGCACACCGCTGCGGGAGTGCAGCAGCTCGCAGCGCAGCGACTCGTTGAACCCCTGGATGGCGTGCTTGGCGCCGCAGTACGCCGACTGCAGCGGAATGCCGCGGTACGCCAGCGCGGAGCCGACCTGCACGATCGTGCCGCGGTCGCGCGGCAGCATGTGGCGAAGGGCGGACCTGGTGCCGAACACGTAACCCAGGTAGGTCACTTCGGTGACCCTCTTGAACTCGTCCGGGGTGATCTCGGTGAACGGCGCGAAGACGCCGGCGAAGGCGTTGTTGACCCAGACGTCGATGTGCCCGAAGGTGTCGACGACCTTCTGGGCGGCGTCGTCGACGGCCTTGGCGTCGGCCATGTCCACGGGGACGACCAGCGCCTCGCCGCCGGCGCGCTGCACCTCGTCGGCGGCCGCGGCGAGGCCCTCGCGTCCCCGGGCCAGCAGGGCGACCCGGTCGCCCCGGGCGGCGAAGGCCACGGCCGTGGCCCGGCCCACGCCGCCGCTGGCACCGGTCACCACGACCGTCCTACGGCTGCCCGGTACCTGCATTCCCCAGCGCCTGCGCACCTCGCGTCACCCCCGGTGGTGCGGCCGCTCGGGGTCGATGTTCCCCTGCGTCGGCGCCGGTACCCCGGGCACACCGGTCGTCGGCATTCCGGCCACGGGCGCCCCGCTCGCGCCGGCCGCGCCGCCGGGCGCCACGGGCGGCACCGGCGGGTACGGCGGAGTGGCACCGTGCGTGCGGTCGCGCTCGGTGGCGCCCGCCGTCTCCGCCGCGTGCTCCGGGGTGGGCCGGGACGCGGAGGGACGGGCCGCGCTGCGCAGGGCGTAGGCGACGGCGCCCAGGATCACCGCGGTGACCAGCGCGGCTGCCCAGTCGGGCAGCGCGTTCGCCAGCGCGAGACCCACGGCGAGGGCGAGTGCCGCTCCCGCGTAGAGGGCCACGGCGCCGGACGCGCCGTACAGCATGGCCCTGCGGCGCTGCTTGCGAGTCTGTTCCCGCAGTTCGTCGCGCACGGTCTCGCGCGCCACCTGCGCCAGCTCGTCGACCAGGTGCTTGTCCAGATGCTCCAGATGATCCAAGCCTTCCATGACCGTCGGGTACCCGTACACCCGTACGGGTAACGCGCTCCGTCACGGCTGGAAAGCAGCGCGTCAGCCCAGGGGCGCCGGGTACCCGCCCGGCTCGCACGACGAAACCCTCACACAACCCATCACAGGAGTCACAGCATGACGGAGCGCACCGACGTGGTGGAGCTGCTCAAGGAGCAGCACACCCGGATCCGAGAGCTGTTCGACGAGGTGGCGAACACCAAGGGCGGGGACCGGAAGCGGCACTTCCACGATCTCGTCCGGCTCCTCGCGGTGCACGAGACCGCCGAGGAGGAGGTCGTCCACCCCTTCGCCCGCAAGAACATCGACGGCGGTGAGCTGGTCGTCAAGGACCGGATCGAGGAGGAGGAGAAGGCCAAGCAGGCCCTGTCCCGGCTGGACGACATGGATCCGGACTCGCCCGAGTTCCTGGACGAGTTCGCGGCCCTGCGCCAGGACGTCCTCGCGCACGCCGACAACGAGGAACGGTACGAGTTCGCGCACTTCGCGCGGATCGCCGACCGCGGCAAACTGGAGGCCCTGGCCCGCGCGGTGCGGGCGGCCGAGGCGCTGGCACCCACCCGCCCGCACCCGGGCACCGACACCGCCCTGAAGAACGTGGCGGTGGGGCCGATGGCGGCCGTCATCGACCGCACCCGTGACGTCGTACGCAAGGCGATGGGCTGACCCACGCCCGAGGGGCGGCCGGGAGCGGGGTGATCACCGGAACGGATCACCTCACCCGGCCGTCCCAACTAGGCTCGTCGGCATGGACATTCTGGGAGCCACGCTGCGCATCTGCGTCGACGACCTGGAGACCGCGGTCCCCTTCTACGAACGCCTCGCGGGCGGCCACGCCCTCCGCTTCGAACGCGGTGGCGTCCAGGTGGCCGCGGTCGGCTGCTTTCTGCTGATGAGCGGCCCCGAGGCCGAACTGGACGTGCTGCGCAAGGTCGCGGCGACGATCGCGGTGAAGGACCTCGACGAGGCCCACCGGGTGCTCACCGAGCTCGGCGCCCGCATCGTCGCCGGGCCGTTGCCGACGCCGGGGGGCCGCAACCTGATCGCGATGCACCCGGACGGCACGGTGTACGAGTACGCGGACCGCAATCCGTAACGCCCCTCACGCCTCCGGCGGCCGCATGCGGAAGTCGTAGTGCGCCGGCAGGGGTTCGTCGCTCAGTCTCGCCCACAGCCGGCCGATCGTCTCGGCCCCCTCTCGCAGGTCGGCGACCTCGAAGCCGGCGCGGAAGATGTCCAGCGCCTCCTCGGGCCTCGCCTCCGCGAGCAGCAGTCCGGCCTCGATCAGCCGGAACCTGCCGCGCCGCCGGACGGCGGGCCGGAGCCGGTCCCAGACGGTACGCGCCGGTGCGGTGCGGCCCACGGCGAGCAGTGCCTCGATCGCCTCGCGACCCAGCGCGGCCGTGGCCGCCGTCCACGCCTCGCCGTTGTCGCGCCGCTCGGCGCACAGGTCGTCGAAGGCTTCCGCGTACCGGTCGGCGGCCCGCTCGGGATTGCCGCTGACCTGGTCGGCGACGGCCAGGCAACGCAGCAACGGCCACAGCGACGGGGAGAGTTGCAGGGCCCGCTCCCAACTGCGCACGGCCTGCGCCCGGTCGCCTGCATGCCACTGGGCGACGCCCAGGTGGTATTCGGTGAGGGGGGTGGCCGGCGCGGCCTCCAGCATGTCCCGCCAGTGCGGGGCGACGAGCGTCTCACCGGGCGGCCGCACCCGGCGCGGCTCGGGGAGGTACCCGGCGCGCAGGAGGTGCAGCCAGGGCGCCTGGGCGTCGCCGAGTGTGCTCTCCTCGAAGGGCGTGCCGGGCAACTTCAGGTCATCGCGCAGCACTTCGAGGGCGCCCCAGCCGGAGCCCGTGGCGAGGATCTCGGCCGGTTCGGAGTCGGCGCACGGCTTCCAGGCGGCGTACGCGGCGTCGACCCGGGCGCGCGGGAGGGCCGCTTCGAGGCGGGCCTCCACGTCGTCGGCGGTCGGCGGCGAGTCGAGCGGACCGTACGCCTCCAGCCATGACACCTCGCTCTCGGCGTCCAGTCGTACGTGCTCCAACTGGGTGCGGGCGAGGCCTGCCTGGATCTCCAGATAGCCCTCGGTGCCGGGTTCGGTGAGCCACTGCTGCCAGCGGCGGCCGCCGGGCGCCTTGCCCCAGATGAAGAGCTTGCGCCCGCGCAGCGCATCGGTGGAGGTCTGCACCAGTCCGTGCCCGTCCTCGTCGAGGGCGGCGATCCAGCGGCGGCGTTCCTCGGGCAGGTCGTAGAAGTAGTCGGCGGCGTGCGGGTGTTGCTCGATCTCCGCGTGCGAGGGTGCGGCCACCTTGGTCAGCCGGCGCTCGTAGCCGAACTGCCAGGCCTCCTCGGCGGGCACGAGGACCCGGCGCGTCTCGGGGACGGCGATGTTGGACCACCAGTACGTCGGCACCGGCTTGGGGTGGGGGTTGCGGACGCGGACGCCCACGTACAGGAAGTCGGAGCGGTCCGGCAGCCAGAGGTCGACCTGGAAGGGGAGGTCGCGCAGGCGCTCCCACTCCCACAGCCGGAGCATCTCGCCGCCGTCGGGTGCGGCGACGCGGGCCGCGTGCAGGGGTGAGCAGGACAGGGTCGTGTGGCCGGTGGCGCCGATGTTCCATTCGACGCCGCCGGAGAACCAGGCGCCGTTGAGGGCGAAGGCGGCCGGCTGGAACACGGGGTTGCGGTAGAGGAGTTCGCGGCCGGTCGGCTTGTGCAGGAGGGAGGCGACACGGCCGCCGAGCCCCGGCAGGACGGTGGCGCGCAGCCGGTCGTTCTCGATCACGAGGGCGTCGATGTCACGGGGCTCGCGCGAGCGCCCGTATCCGTCGCGCACGCGCACCGGCAGCAGGCTGCGCAGTGGCTCGTAGCCCGCCTGACGGGCCATGTCACGCGGCAGTTCGTCGCGCTCGCGGTCGTCGATGCGGTGTACCTCGTGCGGGAGCCGCAGTGGGGGCAGCGGATTGTCCGGGCCCAGCTCCGCCGCCGGCATGGTCAGTACCTCACGTCGGATCGTCGTCACGATCACCATGGAAGCCGCTGACCGGTGATCCGGCCAGGGGAGCTACCGGTCAGGATTGCGCAAAGGCCGCCCCACGGGTCATCCCGTCATCTCGACGGTGATCGCCCACCGCTCGTGGTCGCGCCACGCCCCGTCGATGAAGAGCATGTTCGGGGAGAAGCCCTCCAGGCGGAAGCCGCAGGAGCGGGCCAGGGCGATCGAGGCGGTGTTGTCCGGCTGCGCGTTGATCTCCAGGCGGTGCAGTCGCATCGGCCCGAACGCGTGGCCCACCACCAGTTTCAGTCCCTCCCGCATCAGCCCGCGGCCGACGGCGTGCGCGAAGACGCCGTAGCCGAGCGCGCCGCACTGGAAGCCGCCCTCGACGATGTTGTTGATGTTGATGAACCCGGCGATGGCGCCGTCGTCCTTCTCGCACACCAGGAACCCGGCCTTGGTCGGGTCCTCGATCAGCCTGCCGGCGTAGGCGGTGTACGCGTTCGCCGTGTCCGGCGGGAACAGCCAAGGATGGTGCAGGTCCTTGCTCTCCCGGGCCCGTGCGGTGAACTCGGCGCCGTCCCCGTAGGTGAAGTGGCGTATCCCCACCCGGGGCCCCTCGGCGAGATAGCGGGAAGCGGTGTGCGGCATCCGGCCAGCCTACGACGCGCCGGCTCCGGTCAGCGCAGCGAGGGCTCGTCCAGGGTCAGCGTGGCCGCGTCGGCGTCGAGCGTCGCGGACACCCCGAAGGGGATCGTCAGCGCGCCCGCGCAGTGCCCGAATCCGAACCCCTCGACGACCGGGACGCCGAGCCCGCCGAGCCGGTCGACGAGCAGCGGACGCACCCTCTCGTACGGCTCGCACTGCTCCCACGACCCGAGCAGCACCCCCCGCACCCCGTCCAGCCAACCCGCGCGCCCGAGCTGGGTGAGACAGCGGTCCAGGCGGTACGTCTCCTCCCCGACGTCCTCCAGGCACAGCAGTCCGCCGCGGGCACCGGGCCGGGCCTGCGGGGTGCCCAGTTCGGCGGCGAGCAGGCACAGGCAGCCCCCGAGCGTGACGCCCCGCGCCCGCCCGGGAACCAGGGCGCTGCCGCCCGAGGTGATCGTGCGGACGCTCTCCGGCGCGAAGAGGGTGGCCTTGAGATGTTCCTGCGCACCGGCGTTCTTGATGAAGTCGACACCGGCCGCCATCGGCCCGTGCAGCGTGACCAGCCCGAGCCGCGCGGCGAACGCCTCGTGCAGCACGGTGACGTCGCTGAAGCCGACGAACACCTTCGGCCCGGCCGCCCGCATCGCCTCCCAGTCGAGGAGGTCGACCATCCGCTGCGCCCCGTAACCGCCCCGCGCGCACAGCACCGCGTCCACCGAGGGGTCGCACCAGGCGGCCTGCAGATCGGCCGCGCGGTCGGCGTCCGCACCCGCGAGGTAGGTCAACTCCCCGTGCCGGTCCAGCACATGGGATCCGACGACCGGGTCGAGGTCCCAGCCCCGCAGCACGTCGAGGCCGGCCTGCAGCCGCTCCTCGGGCACCGGTCCGCTGGGCGCGACGACGGCGACACGGGCGCCGGGGGCGAGCCGGGACGGCCGGACGAGTTCTCGTACCGCTTCTCTCACTTGGACAGCTCCAGGGTCGGGACGCCACGCGGGTTGAGCCCGAACACCTGGGCGTACAACGACAGTTCGGCCTCCATGCAGCGGATCATGGTGTCGGCGCGCCGGAAGCCGTGCCCCTCGCCCTCGAAGGCGATGTAGGCGTGCGGCACCCGCTGCCCGCGGATCCGCTCCAGGAACCGCTCGCACTGCGCGGGCGGGCAGATCACGTCGTCCAGCCCCTGGAGCAGCAGGAACGGCGCGGTGACGCGGTCGGCGTGCTCGGTGGGCGAGCGTTCCGCGTACCGTCCGGGCACCTCGGCGAGCGGTCCGACCAGCGACTCCAGGTACCGCGACTCGAAGTCGTGGGTCTCCCCCTCGGCCCAGGCGGCGAGGTCGAGGACGGGGTAGATGATCGTGCCGCAGGCGTAGACGTCGGTCTGGGTGAGCGAGGCGGCCGTGGTCCAGCCGCCCGCGCTGCCGCCGCGGACGGCGAGCCGGTCGCGGTCGGCGGTGCCCTCCTCGGCCAGGGCGAGGGCGACGGCCGCGCAGTCCTCGACGTCGACGACGCCCCACTGCTCGCGCAGCCGCTCCCGGTACTCGCGGCCGTATCCGGTCGAACCGCCGTAGTCGACCTCGGCGACCCCGATGCCGCGGGAGGTGAAGTAGGCGATGGACAGGTCGAGGACGAGCGGCGATCTGCTGGTGGGGCCGCCGTGCGCCCAGACTACGTACGGCGGCAGTTCGTCGCCGGGAGGGACGCAACCGGGGTTGTGGGGCGGGTAGATGTGGGCGTGGATGTCGCGTCCCGCGGGCCCGGTGAAGGTGCGGATCTGCGGCTCGGGGTAGTGGGCGGGGTCCACGGCGTCCTCGTGCTCGGCGCCGACCACCCGGGCCCGGCCGGTCCGGGTGTCCAGCTCGACCACCTCGTAGGCGCTGCGCGGGCTCGCCCCGACGGAGACGACCCGCTCGCCGTGCACCGCCAGCGTGGGCGCGAACTCGGTCCAGGGGCCGGCCGCGTCGACGATCTCGCCGGTCTCCGGGTCGAGGATGCCGAGGGCGGTGGCGCCGCGCCCGTGCACCACGGCGACGAGCCCGTTGTCGAGCGGGGCGAACCAGCGGTGGCCGAGTTTCCACAGCGGCCCGGCGAACTCCTCCTCGCGGGGGCACAGGGGTACGCCGTCGCGGTAGAGGTTCCACCAGCCGGTGCGGTCGCTCGCGTACAGCAGGGACCCGTCGGCCGCCCAGTCGGCCTGCGCGATCGACTCCCGCGGCCCGCCGGCGACGGTCCGCGGCCGGCTCAGCCTGCCGTCGTCGCGCACCTCGGCGACGACCAGCTCGGTGCCGTCCCAGGGCATCCGCGGATGGTCCCAGACGAGCCAGGCGGCGCGGCGTCCGTCGGGCGAGATCCGGGGTCCGGTGACGAACCGGTGCGCGCCGTCGCTCAGTTCGCGTACGGCGTCGCGGTCCTGCGCGGCCGAGCCGTCCAGCGGTACGGCGGCCAGGACCCGGCGTACGTCGGCGGGCCCGTCGCCGGTGAACTCCTCCAGGACGCACCACACTTCGCCCCGGTCGGGCAGCAACCGCGGCTCGGCCCAGCGCAGTCCGCCGCCGACGGGCGACAGCGGCGTCAACGGCCGCGGCTCGCCGCCGGGTTCGCAGCGGTAGAGCCGCTGGTCGGCGAAGTTCACGAACACCACGACCGGGCGGCCGTCCAGGACCACGCCGGCCCAGGGGTGGCCGCCGTACTCGATGACCCGGCTGCGCACGTTCCACGGCGCGGGCAGCACCGTCTCCTCGCGGCCGTCGGCCCGTCTGCGCACCAGGGTGCGCCGGCCGCCCTCCTCGGGCCGGGGCTCGGTCCACCAAGGCTCGTCGCCGACGAAGCCGACGTACTCGGGGTGCCCGTCGTGCGCGGCGGTGAGCGCCGCGTCGATGGGTGAGGGCCAGGAACCGTAGCGCAGCGTCTGCACGTCTCCTCCGACTCGCCTAGGCCGTGCGCAGGAAACGGTCGAGTACCCGGACACCGAAGTGCAGTGCCTCCACCGGCACCCGCTCGTCGACGCCGTGGAACATGGCCTGGTAGTCGTACCCCTCCGGCAGCCTCAGCGGGGTGAAACCGTAGCCGGTGATGCCGAGGCGGGAGAACTGCTTGGCGTCCGTGCCGCCCGACATGCAGTACGGCACCACGTGGCCCTCGGGCGCGAACTCCTCGACGGCCGCCCGCATCCGGGCGTAGGTCGGCGAGTCCACGGGCGCCTGCAGGGCGACCTCGCGGTGGTGGAACTCCCAGTCGACGTCCGGTCCGGTCAGCCGGTCCAGGGTGGCGCGGAACTCGTCCTCGCCGCCCGGCAGATACCGTCCGTCGACGTACGCGACGGCCTCGCCCGGGATCACGTTGACCTTGTAACCGGCGTCCAGCATGGTCGGGTTGGCGCTGTTGCGGACGGTCGCCTCGACGAGCTTGGCGGCCGGCCCGAGCTTGTCCAGGAGGGCGTCGACGTCGTCGAGGCCGCCGTCGATGCCGTAGAGCGCGGCGAGTTCGGTCAGGGCGGCCCGTACGGTCGGGGTCGGCCGCAGCGGCCACTCGTGCTCGCCGATGCGGGTGACGGCGGCGGCGAGGCGGGTCACGGCGTTCTCCGCGTTCACCTTGGAGCCGTGCCCGGCGCGCCCGCGCGCGGTGAGCTTCAGCCAGCCGGTGCCGCGCTCGCCGGCGGCGATCGGATACAGCTGCCGGCCGTTGCCGTCGTGGAAGGTGAACGCGCCCGACTCGCTGACGCCCTCGGTGCACCCCTCGAAGAGGCCGGGATGCTCGTCGGCGAGGAACCCGGAGCCGTCGCGGGCACTGTCCTCCTCGTCGGCGGTGAAGGCGACCACGACGTCCCGCCGGGGCCGGACGCCCTCGCGCGCCCACTGCCGCACCACGGCGAGGATCATCGCGTCCATGTTCTTCATGTCGACCGCGCCGCGGCCCCACACGACCCCGTCGCGGATCTCGCCGGAGAAGGGGTGCACGCTCCAGTCGTCCGCCTGGGCCGGGACGACGTCCAGGTGACCGTGGAGCAGCAGCGCGTCGGCGGACGGGTCGCTGCCCTCGACGCGGGCGACGACGTTGGTGCGCCCCTCGGTCCGCTCCAGCAGGACGGGTTCGAGGCCCGCCCCGGCCAGCTGCTCGGCCGCGTACTCGGCGGCGGGCCGCTCCCGGCAGTCACCGCCGCCCCGGTTGGTGGTGTCGATCCGGATCAGGTCGGAGGTGAACCGGACCACCTCGTCCAGTGCCTGCTGGTCAGCCATACTGCTCCTCCACCGCGGCCGAGACGATCGTGGTGACCGCCTTGAAGGTACGGATGCCCTCGTACATGGTCCCGCTGGTGTACGCCACCTTGCGCTCCCCGATCCGGTCCACGCCGGGCACGACGGTGGCGGCCATGGCGAGATGCTCGGCGTCGAACTCCAGGGCGATGGTGAACGGACCGTCCCGCAACGGTTCGTGACGGACCGCCAGCCGGGCCGCCTCCTTGGCCGCGGCCCGGATGTCGGCGGCGGTCCTGGCCGGTGTGCGGCACACGGCCGCGTACCGCGAGACATGGTCCTTGACGGCGACCTTCAACGCCTCCGGCGCGTACCCGAGGGCGTCCTCGCAGGCCACGTCGTCGCCGGTGACGAGGACGACGGGCACCCCGTACTCGGCGACGACGTGCGCGTTCAGCAGGCCCTCGCTGGCTCTGACGTCGTTCAGCCACACCCCGGTGATGGAGTTGGCGAGGTAGGTGTGGGCGAGGACGCCCTCCATGCCGGCGCCCGCGTGGTAGCCGACGAACGCGATCCCGTCCACGTCGCCGTGCTGGACGCCCTCGACCATGGACAGCGACTTGTGCCGTCCGGTGAGCATCTGCGTCCGCTCGTCGAGCCGTTCCAGGAGCAGGTTGCGCATGGTCCAGTGGGCCTCGTTGACGACGACCTCGTCCGCCCCGCCGTCGAAGAACCCCAGCACGGCCGCGTTCACGTCCGAGGTGAACATCGAACGGCACCGCTCCCACTGCGGTGTCCCCGGCAGCACGTCCGCCGGCCAGGTGACGCCCGTGGCACCTTCCATGTCGGCGCTGATCAGGATCTTCATGATGCGCCACGTTACGCGCCGGGACGGGTCCGGTTCCAGGACTCGCTGCCTCGGAGGAGCCCGGGTTGCGCCGGCGGGCGCGACGGCGTCGGATGGGAGTGCGTCGATGCCGAAGGCGAGGGCCCATGACGAAGCACGATCCCGCGGCGGACGACCGGCGTCCCGGCGGCCCTCCCGTGCGCTGCCAGGGGCCGTACGGCCGCCCGGAGGACGGAGCGGACTGCCCCGACCCCGCCCGCTTCGAGGTCGTCCGCTACCGGCGGCCGGCGCTGGCCGTGTGCCCGGTGCATCTGGGGCCGTCCCTGCTGATGGCGGGCGATGTGCTGTGGCCTCCGCGGATCTCACTGGTGCGCTGACGCGGCGCCCTCAGCTCGCGCGGCCCGCCACCAGCCACTTCGAGGGCAGCTCGATCCGGATGCCGTCGGAGGTGAACTCGGTGGTGACGAGGGGCAGTTCGCCGGCCGCCAGCACTGTCAGGCCGGCCGCCGCCAGATACCCGGGCACGTCGTCGTCGGCGACCTCACCGGGCGCGAGGCCGTGCCGGAAGACCGGTGCGAGCTTGGGCGGCGGGCCGGAGGGGCTCTGCGCCAGGCCCAGCAGGACGGGTTTGGCGGTCTCGGACAGCTCGACGAGGAAGGCACGCCCCCGCTCGCCCACGAGCGTGGCGATGCCGTCCACCATGGCCTGCCGGTCGTCGGGTTCGGTCTGGTGCAGGACGCCGCGCATGTAGACGTTGGCGTCGCCGAGTTCCGCGTGCAGCGTCTCGGTCTCGTTCTTCTCCACGGCGTCGAGCACCCGGTACGTGGCCTGGCCCGCGGGGTCGGCGTGCCGGGCGTGCTCCACGGCGGCGGGCGACAGGTCGGCGCCCACCACGTGCCGGAAGCGGTCCGCGAGGAAACGGGTCTGGGTGCCGTTGCCGCAGCCGAGGTCCACCATCGCCAGGCCCGAGTCGACCAGGTGGGGCGCGAAGAGGCCGAGATGGACGCCGGCGGTCAGTGCCGGTTCCGCGTCCCAGAAGACGGCCCCCTCGTCCTCAGGGGCCTCGCGCCAGAAGCCCTCCCATGCCTCCCGGTACCTGCTCGTCACGCTCATGTCCGACTCCCCAGGGTACGCCGCGAACCCGTCCCAAGTGACGGGCCAGTACGGTCTACCGCTCCCCCGGCATGGCTACAAGCGCGTGGCGCATACCTTCACGCCGCATTCGACAGGAGCGCGCCCCTGGCGCTACGCACACCCTCTTGTGGTGCGCGGGTGACCGGTGTGCCGTCAGCGCCGGGGCAGCGACAGCTCGAACCACACGGTCTTGCCGGTCGTCGTACGGCTGGTGCCCCACTCGCGCGCGAGAGTGCTCACCACGCGCAGTCCGCGCCCGAAGTCGTCGCCCGGGGCGGCGCTGAGCAGGGTCGGCAGTTCGTGGTCGTCGTCGTCCACTTCGCACAGCAGGGTGTCGCCGCGGACGAGCCGCAGCAGGACCGGCCGGCTGTGGGAGTGCCGTACGGCGTTGGTGACGAGCTCGCTCACCAACAGCTCGGTCTGGGCGGCGAGTTTCGCCAGCCCCCAGTCGTGGAGCTGTTCGCGGACCACGGCACGCGCGCGTGAGACCTCGACCGGGTCGAGGGAGAGCCGCCACTCGGCGACGTCGTCGGCGTCGATGCCGTTGAGCCGGGCCATCAGGAGGGCGACGTCGTCCTTGCGGCCGCCGCGGCCCGCTTCCGAGAAGGTCGCGGCGAGGGCGCGGATGATGGCGTCGCAGGCGTCGTCCATCGACGCGGCCGGGTGGGCGGCGGACTCGCTGAGGGTCGCCAGGCCCACGCCGATGTCCTCGCCGCGCACCTCGACCAGTCCGTCGGTGCACATCACGATCCGGTCGCCGGGCTCCACGCGCACGCGGACCGCCTCGAACGGCACGCCGCCGACGCCGATGGGCGCGCCGGTCGGCAGGTCGAGCAGCTCGCTGCGGCCGTCCTCGGCACGCACCAGCACCGGCGGGATGTGGCCGGCGTTGGCGAGGTGCAGTTCGCTCGCGATCGGGTCGTAGACGGCGTACAGACAGGTCGCGAGGTAGTTGTCGCCGAGGCGCTGGGCGAGGTCGTCGAGGTTGCGCAGGAGCTGGGCGGGCGGCAGGTCGAGTGCGGCCATGGTCTGCACGGCCGTACGCAACTGACCCATCATGGCCGCCGAGTTGAGACCGTGGCCCATGACATCGCCGACGACCAGGGCGGTGCGGGCGCCGGGCAGCTTCACGGAGTCGAACCAGTCGCCGCCGACGCGTCCCAGCAGGGTGCCGGGCAGGTAGCGGGTGGCGATGTCGCAGCCCGGCATGCGCGGCGGGATGTGCGGCAGCATGCTGTCCTGGAGGGTGTCGGCGACACTCTCCTGGTAGGTGTACATGCGCGCGTTGTCGAGCACGAGGCCCGCGCGGGCGGCGAGTTCGGCGCCGGTGACGCGGTCCATGTCGTTGAAGACGGGCCGCTCCGGGTGGCGCAGCAGGATCATGAAGCCGAGGACGACGTTGCGCGCCTTCAGGGGTACGACCAGCATCGACCGGTGGTTGATCAGCGGCCGGATGTCCCGCTTCTCGAACTGCGAGGCGATGGCGTGGCCCATCTCCTCGGTGATGCGCGGCACCAGGACGGGTTCGCCGGTGGTCATGCACTGGAAGAACGGTGTGTGCGCCGGGAACGGCATGGCCTCGCCGACCGGCACGACGTCGTCCCACCGGCCCGGTTCGTCGGTGTGTTCGACGGCGACCCGGTGCCACATGGTGGTGGTGTCGGGGACGCCTTCGGGGAACCCCTCGCCGGCGACGACCTGTTCGCGCAGATAGGTGCCGGCGACGTCGGTGAAGCGCGGCACGACGGCGCGGCTGACCTCGAGGATCGTCGTGGCCAGGTCGAGGGAGGTGCCGATGCGGCCGCTGACCTCGTTGAGGAACTCCAGGCGCTCGCGTACGGCCGCGTACTCCAGGTCCTCGCCGTCGTCGGCGAGTTCCCGCGGTGTCGGTAATCCGTCGGCGACGGCGCGCGCGGCGCGCTCGCGGCGGGCCCGGCGCTGCACACGCCGGGGCACGCCCCAGTCGGGGGTGACGGGCACCCGGTCGTTCTGGCTGAACTCCAGCACGGGATAGCCCAGTTCGAGGACCTGCGCGACGATCCGGGCGCTCTCGTCGACGCTCATGCTGGGCAGGATCTCGGGCAGCCGGCCGGCCAGGTCCTCGGCCCCGGGGAAGTCGGTGTGCAGGGCGAAGCCGGGTGCGATCCGCTCGAACGCCAGGTCGTCGTCGGGCTCGTCCTGGTGGAGCCTCGCGGTGTCGGCGGCGAGCACGAGCAGCCGCTCCTGGCCGGGGCCCACCAGCGGGTACGCCCACCACAGCACGTCGACGCGGTCGCCGGCGCGGCCCGGCTCGCCCCGCCCGGGGACGGTCAGGCGGGCGCGGCCCGCCGCCGGGTAGGAGAACCTGCCGTCCAGCGACGACTCGAGGCCGGGGCCGAGTCCGTCGTAGGCCGCGAACGCCCCGTACTCCGGGATGTCCTCCTCCTCGGGCAGCACGCCGGAGACGGGCAGCAGGTCGACGGCCGCGCGACCGATCGCCTCCTCCTTGGGGACGCCGAACAGACGACGTGCGCCGGTACTCCAGTGGGAGACGAGCCCGCCACGGTCCACGACGACCACGGCCAGCGGGACACGGCCGGTCGCGGCATGGGCGTCCGCCGCGCCGCTCCCGGTTCCGAGGCTGGGAGGTGTGTCCCTCTCGGTGCCACGGTCAGCGCCACTTTCCATGGCCCAGGCCCTCTCTCCCCATGGCTCGGCAAGATCTGTGCCGCCTGCTCCACCGTACGGCTCCGGCCGGTTGCGGTGTGCGGCAATGCGCGAATTGATGCGCGGCGCGACCGCCCGCGCGCGGGGGGCGCACACCGGGGTCCGTCAGTCCTCGTGGCCCAGCTGCAGGTCGCGCTCGGTACGGCCGCCGCCGGCCACCTGGAGCACGGTGGCGACCGGCGGGTAACCCGCGGCGATGACGGTGTACTCGCCGGTCGCCAGGTCTACGAAGCGGAATGTCCCGTCCGGTCCGGTGGTGAGCGAGTCGACGACGTTGCCCGCCGCGTCGAGCAGCGTCACGCGGGCGTCCTCGACAAGCCGTCCGCCGCCCGCGCGCACGGTGCCCCGCAGCACCGCGCCGCCCGCGAGTTCGACGTCCTGGCGGGTCTCACGGGAGGCCTGAACGGTGACCGGGAGCGCGACCGGACGGTAGGTGTAGGCGCTGGCGGCCAGGGTGTACTCGCCGGCGACGAGTTCGGTGACGAGGTAACCGCCCTCGCGTCCGCTGCGGGTGGTGGCGACGACCTCGCCGTGCACATTGGTGAGGGTGACCGTGGCGTCCCGTACGGGTGTGCCGTCAGCGGTGCGCACCTGGCCTGCGAGGCGTCCGGCGCCGCCCAGGACGATGTCCAGCTCGACGGGGCGCTCGCCGACGGTGACGGTGACGGCCTGGGGCTGGTGGCCGCCCGCGGCGGCGATGAGCACGTACGAGCCCGTGCCGGGCGTGGACAGCGCGTACCGGCCGTCCTCGCCGCTGGCCCCACGGCCGATCTGCTGCCCGGTCACGTCGATCAGGGTGAGGGCCGCGCGGGCCACGACGGTCCCGTCGGAGTGCTGCACCGTGCCGCAGACGGGGATTCCGGCGGTGTGCGGCGACCGGCCCCGCGGGACCCGGGCGTCCGCGGTCACCGGGTCCGTTTCGGCTGCGTTGTGGGACACCAGTGGTTTCTCCTTGAGGAAGAAGGCGAAGAGCACACCGAGGGCGAGCACCGGCACGAGGTGGAGGAAGATGCCGGGCATGGCGTCGGCGTACGCCCGGACGTAGTCGTCGCGCAGGGGTGCGGGGAGCGCGTGGACGAGCCGCGGGGTGATGGACTGCGGGTCGGGGAGCCGGGCGCCCGCGGGGAGGCGTTCGTCGAGCGCGTCGGCGAGCCGGCCGGCGAAGAGGGTGCCGAAGACCGCGGCGCCGACACTGCCGCCGATCTGCCGGAAGTAGTTGTTCGCGCTCGTCGCCGTGCCGAGGTCGGCGGGGCGGACGGAGTTCTGCACGGCGAGGATCAGGACCGGCATCACCATGCCGATGCCGGCGCCGAGGACGGCCATCCAGAGGCTGTACTGCAGCCGGGACGTGTCCACCTGGAGGCGGGACAGCAGCCACATGCCGACGCAGGAGACGGCGCTGCCGAGCAGCGGATAGACCTTGTAACGGCCGGTGTGGCTGATGAGCTGGCCGCAGACGACGGAGGCGCCCACGATGCCGCCCATCATCGGCAGCATGAGCAGACCCGACTCGGTGGCGCTGGCCCCGTCGACCATCTGCAGGTACGTCGGCAGATAGCCGGCCGCGCCGAACAGCGCGACCCCGGTCACCAGGCCGACCAGGCCGGTGACGACGAAGACGGGGTCCCTGAACAGCCGTAGCGGGATGAGGGGTTCGGCGGCGAAGTGCTCGGCCACGAGGAAGAGTACGGCGGCGACCGCGGCCCCGGCGCCCAGGCCGAGGATCGTCCGCGAGTGCCACGGGTACTCCGTGCCGCCCCAACTGGTCACCAGGACCAGGCAGGTGGAGGCCGCGGCCAGCAGCAGGGCGCCCGGCACGTCGATGGGCCGCCGGTGTCGCGGCTTCGGCAGTCTCAGTACGGCGGTGACGACGGCCAGGGTGACGAGGCCGAAGGGGACGTTGAAGTAGAAGCACCACCTCCAGGAGAGGTGGTCGGTGAAGTAGCCGCCCAGCAGGGGGCCGGCGACCGACGCGAGCCCGAAGGCGGCGCCGATGAGGCCCATGAAGCGGCCGCGCCGCCTCGGCGGCACGATGTCCGCGATGATCGCCTGCACGCCGGTCATCAGGCCGCCCGCGCCGACGCCCTGGACGGCGCGGAAGGCGATCAGCTGGTCCATGGACTGCGCGCGGCCGGCGAGTCCGGCGCCGATCACGAAGACGACGATGGCGAACTGGAAGACGCCCTTGCGGCCGAGGAGATCGCCGAGCTTGCCGTAGACAGGCAGTCCGACCGTGGCGGTGAGCAGATAGGCGGTGATCGCCCAGGACATCCTGTCGAGGCCGTGCAGCTCACCGACGATCCTCGGCAGCGCGGTGGCGACGATCATCTGCTCCAGGGCGGCCAGCAGCAGCGCCAGCATCAGCCCCAGGAAGACCAACCGCACCCGGCGCGGGCTCAGTTCGGCCGTGGCCGCCGGTGCCGGGGCATCCGTCGGCGCGGGCGCCGCCTCCTCGTGCGCCAGAGTGGTCCCGCCCACGTGCCGCTCCCCTCGTCGCGCCTGCCGCACAATTCCCGCGTAAGCGACAACTGCGAGCAAGCGCGGCGAGTTACGGAGTCCGGGCGCGCCGGGCGGAGATCCACTCGAACCGGTGAGAGGGCCGGTGCGGGGGAGCTACGAGGGGCAACGCCCCCCGTTCACCACCTACTTACTTCTCCACCTCGGTGGCGAGCTTCGCGAGCACCGCGTCGTAGATCCGGCCGAGGCCCTTGGGCGCGAACGTCTTCTCGAAGAAGCCGCCGATGCCGCCGGCGCCGTTCCACACTGTGGTGACGACCACGCGCGACCTGCCCTCGCCGGCCGGGGTGACCGTCCAGGTGGTGACCATGGAGGAGTTGCGGTCCTTCTCCACGAGCTGCCCGTCGGTGGGCTCGGTGACCTCCAGGAGACAGTCGCGGACGCGCTTGCTGGTGGCCTGGAGCTTCCAGTGGACGAGGGTTCCCTCGCCGTCGCCGCCCTCGCGCACCTCGTACTCGCTGAAGTGCTCGGGCAGCAGCTTCGCGCGCGTGCCGCTGTAGTCGGCGAGGGCGTCGAACACCTTCTCCGCGTCCGCCGCGACGACCCGCTCAGTAGTGGCCTCGACCTGCGCCATCGATTTCCTCCAGGCTTGCGTTCTCGGGGTAGGGGCAAGCCAACCACCCCCGCCCACGACCACCCAAATCGGGGTGCCCCAGGTCGCCACGGAGACGTCTCGAGGGCGTCGGAAGCGATCAGAAACAGGCCTTGCACGATAATTCGAACACGTGTTTCACTCTCGGGGTAGCGGCACCGAGGAGGCGTCATGCGCTGGGAGAACCTCACAGTGGAGTCCGGCGGTCACAGCCGGGCGGCCGACGCCGCGCTGTTCGGCGCGGACGCGGTCGTGAGCAGGACCTTCGACACGCCGGAGTTCCGCGGGATCACCTTCCACGAGGTGCGGGCCCGCTCGATCGTCAACCGGGTGCCGGGCGCCTCGCGGATGCCCTTCGAGTGGACGGTCAACCCCTACCGGGGGTGCTCGCACGCGTGCGTGTACTGCTTCGCCCGCAAGACGCACACCTACCTGGACCTCGACTCGGGGCTCGACTTCGACTCCCAGATCGTGGTCAAGGTGAACGCCCCGGAGGTCCTGCGCCGCCAGCTGGGCTCGCGTCGCTGGCAGGGCGAGCACATCGCGATGGGCACCAACGTCGACTGCTACCAGCGCGCCGAGGGCCGCTACCGCCTGATGCCGGGCATCCTCTCCGCCCTGCGCGACCACGCGAACCCCTACTCGATCCTGACCAAGGGCACGCTGATCCTGCGCGACCTGGACCTGATCGTGCAGGCGGCCCAGGTGACGGACGTCGGCATCTCGGTCTCGGTCGGCTTCACCGACCCCGAGCTGTGGCGCACGGTGGAGCCCGGCACGCCCGCGCCGGAGCGCCGCCTGGAAGTGGTGCGCGCGTTCACGGACCACGGCATCGGGTGCGGCGTGCTGATGGCACCGGTGCTGCCGTTCCTGAGCGACCACCCGGGCCAACTGCGCGCCACCGTGCGTGCCATCGCGGCCTCGGGCGCCACCTCCGTCACCCCCCTGGTGCTGCACCTGCGCCCGGGCGCCCGCGAGTGGTTCATGGCCTGGCTGGCCCAGCGGCACCCGCATCTGGTGGCGCGCTACGAGCGCCTGTACGCGGACGGCGCCTACGCCCCGAAGTGGTACCAGCGCCGGATCACCCGTCAGGTCCACGAGCTGGCCCAGGAGTACGGGATCGGCCCCGCGCGCGCGGGGATGCCCCGGCGGATCCGGGAGCCGGAGCCGGTCGAGGCGGCCGTGTCCGAACCGACCCAACTTTCGCTGATCTGAGAGCAATCGAGCGCATCCCTCGGCCCGATCGGGTCAAGTATCGCCAGAACGAGTTCTTCCGGGGCCACGGTCCGGGACGATTCGGCGAGGACCGTGACATTCGCGGCCCGACCCCCTCCGTCCTGGGAGGACTCCATGAGAAAACGCGCAGCCGTGCTGTGCGCCGCCGTCGTCGTGGCCGGGACGGTCACGGCCGTCCCCGCCGACGCGAGCGCCCCGGGCACCGCGGACGCCGCCCACGCCGTGACGCTCACCTGGAAGAGCTGCGGCACCACCGACTATCCGACGCTGCAGTGCGCGTCCCTCGAGGTCCCGCTCGATCACCGGCATCCGTACGGCAAGCAGATCACCCTCGCCCTGTCGCGGGTGAAACACACCACGAAGAAGAGCCTGGGCCCGCTGCTGGTCAACCCCGGCGGGCCGGGCGGCAGCGGCCTCACCTTGGCCGGGTTCGTGGCGTCCTCACTGCCCAAGTCGGTCGCGTCCCGCTACGACGTCATCGGCTTCGACCCGCGCGGGGTGGGCAAGAGCAAGCCCGCCCTCGACTGCGCCCCGGGCCACTTCGACCCGGTGCGCCCCGACTCCGTGCCGAGCACACCGGCGATCGAGCGGGCCGACCTGCGGCGCGCCAGGTCCTTCGCCGCCGCCTGCGGCCGCAAGTACGCGAGCGTGCTGCCGTACATCGACACCCTCCAGACCGTGCGGGACATGGACGCGATCCGGGCGGCCACCGGATACCGGAGGACCAGCTACTTCGGCTACTCCTACGGCACCTATCTGGGCGCGGTCTACGCCAAGCTCTTCCCCCAGCGCGTCAAGCGCCTGGTCCTGGACTCGATCGTCGACCCGACGGGTGTCTGGTACGACGACAACCTCGGGCAGGACTACGCCTTCAACGACCGCCACCGGGCCCTGATGTCCTGGATCGCCAAGTACGACTCGACGTACAGGCTGGGCACCGATCCGGAGAAGATCGAGGCCAAGTGGTACGCGATGCGCGGGGCGCTCGCGAAGAAGCCGGCCGGCGGCAAGGTGGGCGCCTCGGAGCTGGAGGACACCTTCATCCCCGGCGGCTACTACAACGGCTACTGGCCTTACCTCGCCGAGGCGTTCGCGGCCTACGTGAACGACAAGAACGCCGATCCGCTGGTGGAGGCGTACGAGAACTTCGGCGCGGTCGACGCCTCCGGGGACAACGGCTACAGCGTCTACACCTCGGTGCAGTGCCGCGACGCGGTCTGGCCGCGCGACTGGAACCAGTGGCGCAAGGACAACTGGGAGGTGTACGACAAGGCCCCCTTCATGGCGTGGAACAACGCCTGGTACAACGCGCCGTGCGCCTTCTGGCCGACGGACTCCCTGCACCCGGTGAACATCGCCAACGGCAAGCTGCCGCCGGTGCTGCTGTTCCAGGCGACGAACGACGCGGCGACGCCGTACGTGGGCGGTCTGACGGTCCACCGGATGCTGGCCGGTTCGAGCTTCGTCGTCGAGGAGGGCGGCGGGAACCACGGCATCACGCTCAGCGGCAACACCTGTCTGGACAAGTACCTGGCGAAGTACCTGTCCGACGGCACGGTGCCGCGCGGCGGCGGCGAGATCGACGCGGTCTGTCCGAAGCTGCCCGATCCCAAGCCGCTGACCTCGAAGGCGGCCTCGCCGTCGGCCCGCGGTTCGGCGCTGCACGGCCTGGTGGGCTTCCGCGGCTGACGGCCGACGGCCCGGTCGGGGGCGGGCGTTGTCAGACCCGTGGTCCACCATGGACGCATGAGTGAGCTGACCAGGATTCCCGCCCCCGACGGGGTCTTCCCCGCCGCCCAGTACAGCCACGTCGTCATGGGCACCGGCCGCCTCGTCGCCGTCGCCGGACAGGTCGCGGTCGACGAGGAGGGCAAGCCGGTCGGCGAGGGCGACCCCGAGGCCCAGGCCCGCCAGGTCTTCGAGAACCTCCGCCGCTGTCTGGCCGCCGCCGGCGCCTCCTTCGACGACGTCGTCAAACTCACCTATTTCGTCACGGACATGGCCCACATGCCGGCGATCCGCGCGGCCCGCGCCGAGCACATACCCGACGACCGCCTGCCGACGGCGTCGGCGGTGCAGGTCGCCGCGCTGGTCCGGCCGGAGTTCCTGCTGGAGGTCGAGGCGCTCGCCGTGCTCGCCGAGTGATCAGCTGTGCGTGAGGCGGGGCGTCCGACCTCTCGTCACCGCTGCTTCGGGATCCGCGCCAGCGCCCGCACCGCCGCCTCCGCGAGGGCCGGGTGCGCCAGGGCCTCGTTGAGCACCGGCCGGGCGCGGGCGTCCTCGAGCGTGCCGAGCCCCTCCACGCACGCGAGGGCGACCCGGCGGTAGGGATCGTGCGGGCGCAGCCTGCGCTCCAGCGTCGTGATCAGCGCCGGTACGGACTCCGGGGCGCGCAGCCGCGTCAGCAGACGGACCGGGTGCAGGGCGTATGCGACGCGGAGTTCGTTGGTGGCGAGGGCGGCCGCGGCGCGCGCCGTGCGGGGGTCGCCGAGCCGGGCGAGGGCATGGGCGGCGGAGGCGCAGCGCTGCGGGTCACGGTGGTTCAGCAGCAGGACGAGGGACTCGAAGGCACGCCGGTCGCCGGCGACGCCCAGCCGGAACGCGGCCAGTTCCCTGGCCCACAGCGGCTGCCCCGGCTCGGTGAGGACGCCGGCCAGCTCGTCGAGGTCTTCGGTCGCCGTCAGCCGGTCGTACGCGACGGACCCTCCGGACTCCTGCCGTAAACGCTCCGTGAGTGATCGCAACTCTTCGTCCATGGCACCGAGATTAGAGGGGCCGCCGATCGCTCGGGACGTACATCACAAACACGAGGTCTGGCGCGCTCGTTACCCACCGGTTAAGCTCAGACGAGCGAGTTACCCACTCGCACCCCCTTGCGGCGGCCTGGTGACGCAGCCGTCGTGAGAGCAGTCGGTTCGGTACCTCATGTACCGCAGCACGACCCGGCCCCGGGACAGGGCCGGTCGGATTCCCTCCGTTCGCTCCGGGCGTGTGCACGCCCTCGGCGACGGCACCGGGCGTGTGCGCTCGCAGCCCGGCAACACCCGCACTCATCCACGCACCCGGTGCGCCATGGCACGGCTTCGGCCGGGCCCGGCTCGGCGCACCCGGGGGCGCTCCCAGTCGTCACCCTCATTCCTGGAGTCCGCGATGGCCACTCCCCTGTCCCAGCCCCCTCAGTCCCCGCTCCGGACCGTTGCCGTCGTCGGTCTCGGCACCATGGGCACCGGCATCGCCGAGGTCCTCGCCAAGGCCGGCCGCGAGGTCGTCGGCATCGACATCAGCGAGGCCGCCGCCTCCAAGGCGGTCGCCGCCCTGGAGGCCGCCACCGCCCGCGCCGTGGAGAAGGGACGGCTGAGCGAGCAGGAGCGCGCCGACGTCCTGGCCCGTGTGCGCACCTCCACCGATCTGCGCGCCGCGGCCGACGCCGACCTGGTCATCGAGGTGGTTCCGGAGTCGTACGAGATCAAGCACCAGATCTTCCGCGAGCTCGACGGGATCGTGCGCCCGGAGACGATCCTGGCGACCGGCACCAACGCCCTGTCCGTGACCCGTCTGGCCGCCGACTCGGCCCGCCCGGAGCGCGTGCTCGGCCTGCACTTCTTCAACCCGGCGCCCGCGATGAAGCTGGTCGAGATCGTCTCCTCGGTCCTGACCGCGCCCACCGCCGTCGCGGCCGTCACCAACCTCGCCCTCGACCTCGGCAAGGAGCCCGTCGCGGTCGGCGACCGGCCCGGATTCGTCGCCGACGGGCTGCTGTTCGGCTACCTCAACCAGGCCGCCGCGATGTACGAGGCGAAGTACGCCTCCCGTGAGGACATCGACGCCGCGATGCGGCTGGGCTGCGGGCTGCCGATGGGGCCGCTCGCGCTGCTCGACCTGATCGGCATCGACACCGCGCGCACGGTCCTGGAGGCCATGTACGCCGAGTCCCACGACCGGCTGCACGCCCCCGCGCCGATCCTCAAGCAGCTCAGCGAGGCCGGTCTGACCGGCCGTAAGTCGGGCCGCGGCTTCTACAGCTACGAGGCTCCCGGCAGCGCGACGGTCGTGCCGGACGCGCTGACGCCGGCCTCCGGCGACCTGACGGTGCCCGGCCGTCCGGTCCGCTCCGTCGGCGTCGCCGGTTCCGGCACCATGGCGTCCGGCATCGCCGAGGTCTTCGCCAAGGCCGGCTACGACGTCGTCCTCGCCGCCCGCAGCGAGGAGAAGGCGCAGGTCGCCAAGGCCCGTATCGGCAAGTCCCTCTCACGCTCGGTCGACAAGGGGCGGATGACGGCCGAGGCCGCCGCGCAGACCCTGGAGCGGATCACGCCGGCCGGCTCGTACGAGGCCTTCGCGGACGTCGACCTGGCCGTCGAGGCGGTCGCCGAGGACCTGGAGGTCAAGCAGCAGCTGTTCCAGGCGCTGGACAAGGTCTGCAAGCCGGGCGCGGTCCTGGCCACCACGACCTCCTCGCTGCCCGTCGTCGCCTGCGCCCGCGCCACCTCGCGCCCGCAGGACGTGATCGGCATGCACTTCTTCAACCCGGCGCCGGCGATGAAGCTCGTCGAGGTCGTGCGTACGGTGCTGACGGCCGAGGACGTCCACTCGACGGTCCGCGAGGTCTGCGTCAAGATCAGGAAGCACGCCGTGGACTGCGGCGACCGGGCCGGCTTCATCGTGAACGCGCTGCTCTTCCCGTACCTCAACAACGCGATCAAGATGGTGCAGGAGCACTACGCGTCCCTCGACGACATCGACGCGGCGATGAAGCTGGGCGGCGGCTACCCGATGGGGCCCTTCGAGCTGCTGGACGTCGTCGGCCTCGACGTCTCCCTGGCCATCGAGAAGGTCCTGCACCGCGAGTTCCGCGACCCGGGCCTCGCGCCGGCCCCGCTCCTGGAGCACCTGGTGGCCGCGGGCTGCCTGGGCCGCAAGACCGGCCGTGGCTTCCGTGAGTATGCCCGGCGCTGACGGCGTCGGCGACTGGTTCAGAGGCGAGAAGGACTGGGGCGGACTGCTCGAGCCGGGCAGCCACCCCGCGTCCGCCGGACCCGGCACACCCCCGCCCGCGGCGGGCGGGGGAACCCCGGTACATGCGCGCCAAGCTGCGCACATGCAGTACGTTCGGGTCATGTCCCAGCCCGCCAAGTCCTCACGTACACCAGCTACGCCCGACGCGCCGGAGAGTGCCGCAGGCAGCCGTGCCGCCGCCCAGCGGCTCAAGATGCGCCGAGAACTGGCGGCCGCGGCCATGGAGCTGTTCGCGACCAAGGGGTACGAGGCGACCACCGTCGACGAGATCGCGGCCGCGGCCGGGGTCGCGCGCCGCACCTTCTTCCGTCACTTCCGCTCCAAGGAAGAGGCGATCTTCCCCGACCACGACGACACCCTGATCCGGGCCGAGGCGGTGCTGAACGCGGCTCCCGCGCACGAGCACCCCCTGGACACGGTGTGCCGCGGCATCAAGGAAGTCATGCGGATGTACGCGGCCCGGCCGGAGATCTCGGTCGCCCGCTACAAGCTGACGCGCGAGGTGCCGACCCTGCGCGAGGCGGAGATCGCGTCGGTGGCCCGCTACGAGCGCCTCTTCACCCGCTACCTCCTGGGTCATTTCGACGAGCACGCGCACGACGACGACGCCAACGACGACCCGCTGCTGGCGGAGGTCGCCGCGTCCGCGGTGGTCACGGCCCACAACCACGTCCTCAGGCGCTGGCTGCGGGCCGGCGGGCAGGGGGACGTGGAGGCGCAGCTCGACCACGCCTTCGCGATCGTGCGCAAGACGTTCGGGACCGGCATCGGGGCCGGCCGGTCGAACGCCCCGAAGGCCGCCGCCTCGCCCGCGTCGGTGTCCGCCCAAGGTGAGGTCCTGGTGGCGGTGGCGCGTACCGACGCGCCCCTGGACGAGGTCATGCGCACCATCGAGCAGGCCCTCAAGGAGCGCTGAGCGGCGGATCGACCTGTGATGACGGCCACCCTTCGGGGTGGCCGTTTTGCCATGTCAGAACCCTTTTCACGCGGATTTCAGAGGCGGTTCGATCGATCATCGCTCATTTGTTACGTAAAGATTTCACCTGAGAGCAAGTCCTGGCACTCAGTGCCTTGTCACGTGACACGCGGTGTCATACCTTGAAGGAGTCCGGGCGGCCGGCGTGCAGAGACCATGCGCACGTCGGCTGTCCCCTCAAGCCCATGGCTTGAGCGCCCGGACGCCTGCGTCACAGGCACCCTCCCGCGCCACAAAGCGCTGCCGAACAGCACGACCGCCGAACCGACGGCACTTCCGAAAACCCTCAGCAGCACACCGACGTAACCCTCAGCGTCTCCCCTCAAGACGCCATTCGCCGGAGGCAACACCGTGACCGTGAAGGACATCCTGGACGCGATCCAGTCGAACGACTCCACGTCGGCCGACTTCGCCGCTCTGCAGCTCCCCGAGTCGTACCGCGCGATGACCGTGCACAAGGACGAGACGGAGATGTTCGCGGGCATGGCGACCCGCGAGAAGGACCCCCGCAAGTCCCTGCACCTCGACGAGGTGCCGCTGCCCGAACTCGGCCCGGGCGAGGCCCTGGTGGCCGTCATGGCCTCTTCGGTCAACTACAACTCCGTGTGGACCTCGATCTTCGAGCCGCTGTCCACCTTCGGGTTCCTGGAGCGCTACGGCCGTACCAACGAGCTCGCCAAGCGCCACGACCTGCCGTACCACATCATCGGCTCCGACCTCGCGGGCGTCGTCCTGCGCACCGGCCCGGGCGTCAACGCCTGGAAGCCCGGCGACGAGGTCGTCGCGCACTGCCTGTCCGTCGAGCTGGAGTCCTCCGACGGCCACAACGACACGATGCTCGACCCCGAGCAGCGCATCTGGGGCTTCGAGACGAACTTCGGCGGCCTCGCCGAGATCGCGCTCGTCAAGTCCAACCAGCTGATGCCCAAGCCCGGTCACCTGTCGTGGGAGGAGGCCGCCGCCCCCGGCCTGGTCAACTCCACCGCCTACCGGCAGCTGGTCTCCCGCAACGGCGCCGGCATGAAGCAGGGCGACAACGTCCTGATCTGGGGCGCGAGCGGCGGACTCGGCTCGTACGCCACCCAGTTCGCGCTGGCCGGCGGCGCCAACCCGATCTGCGTCGTCTCCAGCGACCAGAAGGCGGACATCTGCCGCTCGATGGGCGCCGAGGCGATCATCGACCGCAACGCCGAGGGCTACAAGTTCTGGAAGGACGAGAACACCCAGGACCCGAAGGAGTGGAAGCGCTTCGGCAAGCGCATCCGCGAGCTCACCGGCGGCGAGGACATCGACATCGTCTTCGAGCACCCCGGCCGCGAGACCTTCGGCGCGAGTGTCTTCGTCACCCGCAAGGGCGGCACCATCACCACCTGCGCCTCGACCTCCGGCTACATGCACGAGTACGACAACCGCTACCTGTGGATGTCGCTGAAGCGGATCATCGGCTCGCACTTCGCCAACTACCGCGAGGCCTGGGAGGCCAACCGGCTGATCGCGAAGGGCAAGATCCACCCGACGCTGTCGAAGACCTACTCCCTCGAGGAGACCGGGCAGGCCGCGTACGACGTGCACCGCAACCTCCACCAGGGCAAGGTCGGCGTGCTGTGCCTCGCCCCCGAGGAGGGCCTCGGCGTGCGCGACGAGGAGATGCGCGCCAAGCACATCGACGCCATCAACCGCTTCCGCAACATCTGAGACACCCGGGGTCATAGATGACTGAGCGTCAGAACGCCGACGGGGCAAGGGAGAAGGACCGGCCGTGGCTCATGCGCACGTACGCCGGCCACTCCACGGCCGAGGCGTCCAACGAGCTGTACCGGCGCAACCTCGCCAAGGGCCAGACCGGTCTGTCGGTGGCGTTCGACCTGCCGACGCAGACCGGCTACGACTCCGACCACATCCTCGCCCGCGGCGAGGTCGGCCGGGTCGGCGTGCCGATCGCGCATCTCGGTGACATGCGCCGGCTGTTCCAGGACATCCCCCTGGAGCAGATGAACACCTCGATGACGATCAACGCCACCGCCATGTGGCTGCTGGCGCTCTACCAGGTCGTCGCCGAGGAGCAGGGTGCCGACATCACCAAGCTCCAGGGGACGACCCAGAACGACATCGTCAAGGAGTACCTGTCCCGCGGGACGCACGTCTTCCCGCCGGTCCCCTCGCTCCGCCTGACGACGGACATGATCGCGTACACGGTCTCCCACATACCGAAGTGGAACCCGATCAACATCTGCAGCTACCACCTGCAGGAGGCGGGCGCCACGCCGGTCCAGGAGATCGCGTACGCGATGTCCACCGCGATCGCGGTCCTCGATGCCGTGCGCGACTCCGGGCAGGTCCCCGAGGAGAAGTTCGGGGACGTCGTCGCCCGCATCTCCTTCTTCGTGAACGCGGGCGTCCGCTTCATCGAGGAGATGTGCAAGATGCGCGCGTTCGGGCGGATCTGGGAGAAGATCACGCTCGAGCGGTACGGCATCCAGAACCCCAAGCAGCGCCGCTTCCGGTACGGCGTCCAGGTCAACTCCCTCGGTCTGACCGAGGCGCAGCCGGAGAACAACGTCCAGCGGATCGTGCTGGAGATGCTGGCCGTGACCCTCTCCAAGGACGCACGCGCGCGTGCCGTGCAGCTCCCGGCCTGGAACGAGGCCCTCGGCCTCCCCCGCCCCTGGGACCAGCAGTGGTCGCTGCGCATCCAGCAGGTGCTCGCCCACGAGAGCGACCTGCTGGAGTACGAGGACATCTTCGAGGGCTCGAAGGTGATCGAGGCCAAGGTCGCCCAGCTCGTCGAGGACTCCCTCGCCGAGATCGAGCGGATCCAGGAGATGGGCGGCGCGATGGCCGCCGTCGAGTCCGGCTACCTCAAGGCCCAGCTCGTCTCCTCGCACGCCGAGCGGCGCGCCCGCATCGAGTCCGGGCGGGAGAAGATCGTCGGCGTCAACATCTTCGAGACGACCGAGCCGAACCCGCTGACGGCCGATCTCGACACGGCCATCCAGACGGTCGACCCGGCCGTCGAGGCGCAGGTGATCGCGGGCCTGCAGCACTGGCGCGACACCCGCTACCAGCCGCCGTTCAACCACCCGCGCCCCTGCAAGGCGCTGGAGAGGCTGAAGGAGGCCGCCAAGGGCACCGACAACCTCATGGAGGCCACCCTGGAGTGCGCCCGCGCCGGCGTCACGACCGGCGAGTGGGCCGGGGCCCTGCGCGAGGTGTTCGGCGAGTTCCGGGCGCCGACGGGAGTCTCCTCCGCGCCGGTCGCGGTGGCCGCCGAGGCGGGCTCCGCGCTCGGCGAGGTGCGGCGCAAGGTCGACGCCACCGCCCGCGACCTGGGCGTCGGCAAGCTGCGCTTCCTGGTCGGCAAGCCCGGCCTGGACGGGCACTCCAACGGCGCCGAGCAGATCGCCGTGCGGGCGCGCGACGCCGGCTTCGAGGTGGTCTACCAGGGCATCCGCCTCACGCCCGAGGAGATCGTGGACGCCGCCCTCGCCGAGGACGTGCACGCGGTCGGCCTGTCCATCCTCTCCGGCTCGCACGCCCAGCTGGTGCCGGACGTCCTGGAGCGGCTGCGTGTGGCCGGTGCCACAGATATACCCGTCATCGCCGGTGGGATCATCCCCAATGGAGATGCCGAGCAGCTCAGGGCCGCCGGAGTGGCCGCCGTCTTCACCCCGAAGGACTTCGACATCACCGGGATCATCGGCCGCATCGTCGACGAGATCCGGAAAGCGAACAAGCTCGACCCCCTGGAGGTCCCCGCATGACCGTCAACCGTCTCCGCCCGCGGCGCTCCTGCCTGGCCGTGCCGGGCTCGAACCCCCGCTTCCTGGAGAAGGCCCAGGGTCTCCCCGCCGACCAGGTCTTCCTCGACCTGGAGGACGCGTGCGCGCCGCTCGCCAAGCCCGAGGCGCGGCACACGATCGTCAAGTTCCTCAACGAGGGTGACTGGACCGGCAAGACGAGGGTCGTGCGCGTCAACGACTGGACGACCGAGTGGACGTACCGCGACGTCGTCACGGTCGTCGAGGGCGCCGGCCAGAACCTCGACTGCATCATGCTGCCGAAGGTGCAGGACGCCCAGCAGGTCGTCGCCCTCGACCTGCTGCTGACGCAGATCGAGAAGACCATGGGCTTCGAGGTCGGCAAGATCGGCATCGAGGCGCAGATCGAGAACGCGCAGGGCCTGAACAACGTCAACGAGATCGCGCAGGCCTCCCAGCGCGTCGAGACGATCATCTTCGGCCCGGCCGACTTCATGGCGTCGATCAACATGAAGTCGCTGGTCGTCGGCGAGCAGCCGCCCGGCTACCCGGCGGACGCCTACCACTACATCCTGATGAAGATCCTGATGGCCGCCCGCGCCAACAACCTCCAGGCGATCGACGGCCCCTACCTGCAGATCCGCAACATCGACGGCTACCGCGAGGTCGCCCAGCGCGCCGCCGCGCTCGGCTTCGACGGCAAGTGGGTGCTGCACCCGGGCCAGGTCGAGGCGTCCAACGAGATCTTCTCGCCCTCCCAGGAGGACTACGACCACGCCGAACTGATCCTGGACGCGTACGACTACTACACGTCCGAGGCGGGCGGCAAGAAGGGCTCGGCGATGCTCGGCGACGAGATGATCGACGAGGCCAGCCGCAAGATGGCCCTGGTCATCTCGGGCAAGGGCCGTGCGGCGGGGATGGCCCGTACGTCGAAGTTCGAGATCCCGGAGGCCTGAGCGCGATGCAGTTCGGACGCACCTACGAGGAGTTCGAGGTCGGGGCGACGTACAAGCACTGGCCGGGCAAGACGGTCACGGAGTACGACGACCACCTGTTCTGTCTCCTCACCATGAACCACCACCCGCTCCACATGGACACCAACTATGCGGAGAAGACGACGGACTTCGGCAAGAACGTCGTCGTGGGCAACTACATCTACTCCCTGCTGCTCGGCATGAGCGTGCCGGACATCTCCGGCAAGGCGATCGCCAACCTGGAGATCGAGTCGCTCAAGCACGTGGCGCCGACCTTCCACGGCGACACGATCTACGGCGAGACGACCGTGCTCGACAAGTGGCCGTCCAAGTCGAAGAACGACCGCGGCATCGTCTACGTCGAGACCAAGGGCTACAAGCAGGACGGCACGCTGGTCTGCGTCTTCCGCCGCAAGGTGATGGTGCCGACCGAGACCTACATCAAGGAGCGCGGCGGCGAGCAGCCCGGCCGCCCGGAGCCGAAGTCGCAGGAGAAGTAAGCCATGGCCCGTCTCGCCCAGACCGCCGGTCTGACCGACGTCCAGCAGGAGATCCTGTCCACCGTCCGCGACTTCGTGGACAAGGAGATCATCCCGGTCGCGACCGAGCTGGAGCACCGCGACGAGTACCCCCAGCAGATCGTCGACGGCCTCAAGGAATTGGGCCTGTTCGGCCTGATGATCCCCGAGGAGTACGGGGGCCTGGGCGAGTCGCTCCTCACCTACGCGCTGTGCGTGGAGGAGATCGCCCGCGGCTGGATGTCGGTCTCCGGCATCATCAACACCCACTTCATCGTGGCGTACATGCTCAAGCAGCACGGCACGCAGGAGCAGAAGGACCACTTCCTGCCGCGCATGGCGGCCGGCGACATCCGCGGTGCCTTCTCGATGTCGGAGCCGGGTCTCGGCTCGGACGTGTCCGCCATCACCTCCAAGGCGGTCAAGGACGGCGACGAATACGTCCTCAACGGCCAGAAGATGTGGCTGACGAACGGCGGAACGTCAAGTCTGGTCGCCGTACTAGTCCGAAGTGATGAAGGACACCCCGAGGGCACCGCGCCCCACAAGTCCATGACGACCTTCCTCGTCGAGAAGGAACCCGGCTTCGGAGAGGTCCGCCCCGGCCTCACCATCCCCGGGAAGATCGACAAGATGGGCTACAAGGGTGTCGACACCACCGAGCTGATCATGGATGGCCTGCGGATTCCGGCCGATCGGGTGCTCGGCGGCGTCACCGGTCGAGGTTTTTACCAAATGATGGACGGCGTCGAGGTGGGCCGCGTGAACGTCGCGGCGCGTGGCTGCGGCGTCGCTCAGCGTGCCTTCGAGCTGGGCGTTCAGTACGCCCAGCAGCGCCACACCTTCGGCAAGCCGATCGCCCAGCACCAGGCCATCCAGTTCAAGCTGGCCGAGATGGCTACCAAGGTCGAGGCCGCGCATGCGATGATGGTGAACGCCGCACGCAAAAAGGACTCCGGGGAACGAAACGACCTTGAGGCCGGCATGGCGAAGTACCTCGCCTCCGAGTACTGCAAGGAGGTCGTGGAGGACGCGTTCCGGATTCACGGTGGTTATGGCTTCTCGAAGGAGTACGAGATCGAGCGTCTCTACCGTGAGGCACCGATGCTCCTCATCGGTGAAGGTACCGCCGAGATCCAGAAAATGATCATCGGTCGCAGGCTGCTCGAAGAGTATCGATTCCAGGGCTAGATGTCCGGATACGGGGTGTTTTCTTGGAGAAGAAGATCACACCCCGTCAACACTCTTCGGCCGCCGACTCGGCTTCCTGGCTTGCCCAGTTGTGGCCGTCGACCGGTACGATCCCCGGAAAGCCGCCGTCCCCCGTTACAGCGCGGCATCATCCGCTACGAAGGTCATCCATGCCCCACAGCCAAACCTCTGCACCACGCGACAGCCTGGCAGGCGTACGTCTTGCGCGCGGAGCATCGCCGTGGCTTCTCCCGACCGTCGCCACCGCAGCCCTCAGCCTGGCCCGCGCCCGCCGCTCCGGCGTCGCCAAGGCCGTGGCCGTACCCGCCACCGCGCTCGCGGCCGGCATGCTGTGGTTCTTCCGCGACCCCGAGCGCGAGATCGCCCCGGGCCGGGTCATCTCCCCCGCCGACGGTGTGGTGCAGAGCATCATGCCGTGGAAGGACGGCCGCACCCGCGTCGCGATCTTCATGAGCCCGCTCAACGTCCACGTCAACCGGGCGCCGCTCTCCGGCACGGTGACGTCGGTCGAGCACATCCCCGGCGGGTTCGTTCCGGCGTTCAACAAGGAGAGCGAGAACAACGAGCGCGTAGTCTGGCACTTCGACACCGAACTCGGTGACATCGAGATGATCCAGATCGCCGGCGCGGTGGCCCGCCGTATCGTCCCCTACATTCCGCAGGGCACGAAGGTCGAGCAGGGCGACCGTATCGGTCTGATCCGCTTCGGCTCGCGCGTCGACATCTACCTGCCGGAGGGCGTGGAGGTGGCGGTCGAGGTCGGTCAGAAGACCGTGGCTGGGGTGACTCGCATTGACCGTGATTGATCCTGATACCCAGGCGGGCTGGGTGCCCGAGGCGGACGAGGTCGACGACGAGGAGGAGATGCCTCTTTCTCTCCGCCTCTCGATAGCGGACACCCTCACCCTCGGCAACGCGACGTGCGGCTTCATGGCGGTGTACTTCACCACCACCGGCATCCTGATCCCGCACCTCACCGGCGACCAGGAGACCGGCATGGCCCGCCACAGCGCGGCCACGGCGGTCATCCTGATGCTGTGCGCGGCGGTCTTCGACCTGTTCGACGGCCTGGTCGCGCGCAAGCTGCGCTCCTCCCCCATGGGCGCGGAGCTGGACAACCTCTCGGACCTGATCAGCTTCGGTCTGGCGCCGGCGTACTTCGTCCTCGTCTACGGCATGGTCGCGGACGACGCGCACCAGAGAGTGGCCGCGGTCGGGGCAATCGTGGTGCTCCTGGCCGTCGTACTGCGTCTGGCGCGCTTCTCGTGCGTGACCGTCCCGAACGGGATGTTCCAGGGCATGCCCTCGCCGTTCGGCGCGCTGACGGTCGTCTCGATCGTCCTGCTGGAGCTGCCCTTCGTGGCGACGCTGCTGGCGATCCTGGGCACCGCCTGGCTGATGGTGAGCCGGGTCGAGTACCCGAAGCCGCGGGGGCGCCTCGCGGTGGCGATGCTGACCTGGATCGTCGTGTCCATGGGCCTGCTGGCCGCCTGGGCGTTCGACGCCCCCAGCGGCCAGCTGCTCCTGCAGACCGGCTGCGCGCTGCAACTCGTCACGGGCGCGGTCATCCCACTGTTCGCCACGGCCCGCCGGGTGAACAACTTCCGCGACAACCGACGTGAGGCGCGGGCGGCGCAGCTGCCGTAGCCGCCGCGACGCTAACGAGGGGCCCCGAACCGTGACGGTTCGGGGCCCCTCGCTCATGCGGTCCCTCCCCTGGGCGTCAGGGCTTGGCGGGTGCAGGCCTGGCCGCCTTCGACGCCTCGGCCTCGCGTACGACCCTCATGCCGCCGGTGAACGCTCTTGCCCGCCCCGAGGATCACGCTCTCGCGGGAGGAGGCGGCCGCCGGGTCGCCGAAGTCCTGGACGACGCCGAAGCCCATGTCGCGGGAGTCGATGGACGCCTACCGGCTGTCGGCACCCCAACGCCGACCGGCCCGGCACCGGGTCGGGTCCACGAGCGGCGGAGGGCCCACGGCCTGGCCCGAGAACGACCGGCGCCCACCCGCCCACGGCCCGACGCGGGAGCGACCGGCGCCGGATTCGGCAGGCGGCACAGGCCGGGCACGGAGCGACTTCGGCTCCGCCGGGACCGGCGTGGCCGCGCCGGACCGGTGGGCCCAGCCCGGCGGCCTCGGCCGACACGGCCCGACGGCCACCCCGCCCACGGCCTGGCCCGAGAACGACCAGCGCCGACCCGCCCCCACGGCCCGACGCGGGACCGACCGGGGCAGGCTTCGGCGGGCGGCACAGGCCGGGCACCGAGCGGCTTCGGCTCCGCCGGGACGGGCGTGGCCGCGCCGGACCGGTGGGCCCGCCCGACGGCCTCGGCCGACACGGCCCGACGGCCACCCCGCCCACGGCCTGGCCCGAGAACGACCAGCGCCGACCCGCCCACGGTCCGACGCGGGAGCGACCGGCGCCGGATGCGGCGAGCGGCACAGGCCGGGCACGGAGCGACTTCGGCTCTGCCGGGATGGGCGTGGCCGCGCCGGACCGGTGGGCCCGCCCGGCGGCCTCGGCCGACACGGCCCGACGGCCACCCCGCCCACGGCCTGGCCCGGGAGCGACCGGGGCAGGCTTCGGCAGGCGACACAGGCCGGGCACCGAGCGGCTTCGGCTCTGCCGGGACGGGAGTGGCCGCGCCGGACCGGTGGGCCCGCCCGGCGGCCTCGGCCGACACGGCCCGACGGTCACCGTGGCGGCCTCGGCCGATACGGCCCGGCGGCCGCCGCGCCCGGGAAGGGCCTGGCGATCAGGTCAGGAAGTCCCGGGCGATCTGTTCCGCCACTCGCTCCAGGATCGGGCCGGCGTCCGCGATGCACTTGGCGACGTCCGGTTCGATCTCCGTCAGGGCGTACGCCCGGCGGATGCCCGCCCGGCCGAGGGCCTCCGGCGGCAGGGCGAGCCGTCCGCAGACGGCGACGACCTCCTTGTCGGCCGCGCGGGCCGCCGCGGCGACGCCGGCCGGGGCCTTGCCGTGCAGGGTCTGCTCGTCCAGGGAGCCCTCGCCGGTGATCACCAGGTCCACCCGTTCCAGCGCCGGGGCGAAGCCCAGCACGTCGAGCATGACCTCGATGCCAGCGCGGAAGTGGGCTCCGAGCAGGAGGGCGCCGTACCCGATGCCGCCCGCGGCGCCCGCGCCCGGGGAGGCCGCGTACTCGGCGGCCCGCGGGCCCACGGCCTCCTCCAGGACCTTCGCGTAGTGCGCGAGAGCCGAGTCCAGGGCCGCCACGTCGTCCGGGGAGGCGCCCTTCTGCGGGCCGTACACGGCCGGGGCGCCCTTCGGGCCGGTCAGGGGGTTGTCGACGTCGCTGGCCAGGACCAGTTCCACGTCCGCGAACCGCGGGTCCAGGCCCGACAGGTCCGCCGTGGCCAGGTCGTCGAGGCCGCCGCCGCCCGGCGGGACCGGCTCGCCGTCCGCGTCCAGGAAGCGCGCGCCCAGCGCCGACAGCATCCCGGCGCCGCCGTCCGTGGTCGCGCTGCCGCCGACGCCGAACACGATCGTGCGGGCGCCCGCGTCGAGGGCCGCCCGCAGCAGTTCGCCGGAGCCGTACGTGGAGGCCGTCAGCGGCGCGAAGACGCCCTGGGGCAGCCGCTGCAGCCCGCTGGCCTCCGCCATCTCCACGACCGCCGTGTCGCCGCGCAGCGCGAAGGCCGCGGTCACCTCGTGCCCGAGGGGCCCGGCGACGCGCACCTCCCGTCGCTCGAAGCCCGCGGCTACCGCGGCGTCCACGGTCCCGTCGCCGCCGTCCGCGACCGGCAGCGACGCCACCTCCACGGCCGGCACGACCCGGCGCAGGCCGGCCGTCACGCGCTCGGCGACCTGCACGGCCGTCAGCGACCCCTTGAACTTGTCCGCGGCGATGAGCACGCGCTGTGTCACCTGATTTCCCCTCGCTCTCCGGGCCTCGCGCACGTCAAGGCCAGTCGCGCCGCTGCGACCTTAACCGGAGCAGACCCCCGCCGTCATGCACCGCCCAGAGCCTGGGAACGGCGTGGGAGCAACGTACGAGCCCCGTGGGAAGCGCCTGTGCGGACGCCCGAAACCGCACACGCGCCCCCGGAATTGGGTAAACCGGAAGCATGACCCCTGTGGGCACCGAGCAAGAGCTCACCGACCGCGTCCTCGGGGGCTGGCTGGGCCGGATCGCGGGCAACATGCTCGGCAAGCCGGTCGAGCAGGGCGACCTGTGGACGCGGGACCGGATCGACCGCTATCTGCGGCAGGCCGCCGCCCTGCCCCTGACCGACTACCTCCCCGAGCCGGCCGTCGAGAGCGACGGCTTCGAACTGCGCCCCGAGTGGCGCCAGTGCGTACGCGGCCGCATCCACGGCAGCTGCCGCGACGACGACGTCGACTACGCGATCCTCGGCCTCGACCTGCTGGAGACCCACGGCTTCGGCTTCAGCACCGAGCAGGTCGGCGACCTGTGGCTGCTGAGACTGCCGTACCTGCAGACGTTCACCGCGGAGCGGGCGGCGTACCGCAATCTCGCGAACGGTCTGAAGCCGCCGCTGACCGCGACCTACGACAACCCGTACCAGGAGTGGATCGGCGCCCTGATCCGCGCCGACATCTACGGCTGGACGTGTCCCGACGCCCCGCGCCGGGCCGCGTCCCTCGCCCGGCGGGACGCGGTGCTGTCGCACACCGGCAACGGCGTGTACGGCGCGATGTGGGCGGCGGCGCTGATCTCGGCGGCGTTCACGGCGCCCACGGTCCGGCACGCGGTGGACGCCGCGCTGGCCGTGATCCCGGCGAGCAGCCGTCTGGCGCGCACCGTGCGCCGGGTCGTCTCGCTCCACGACACTCGGATGACCTGGGAGGACACGCTGACGACGGTCGCCGAGGAGACCGCCGGGCTCGGCTGGATCCACACCGTCCCGAACGTCGCGGTGCTGACCGCGGGCCTGCTGTACGGCGACGGCGACTTCACCCGCACCATCACGCTCACCGTCCGCGGCGGCCTGGACACCGACTCCAACGGCGCGACGGCGGGTTCGGTGGCCGGCGTCCTGACCGGGGCGGCCGCGATCCCACCCCAGTGGACGGACCCCCTGGAGGACACCGTCCGCAGCGCGGTCTTCGGCTTCGACGGCGCCCACATCAGCGACCTGGCGGAGCGGACCGTTCGGCTGGTGGGCGAGGAGGAGTGAGCGCGGCGGCTGGTTACCCTTCCTGGATGAGCAGCTCTGAAGACTTCGCCGCGTACGTCGCGGGTCTGCCCCGCATCCTCTCCGGTGCCGCCGCCCTGTTCCGTGACACGGCGGGCCGGGTCCTGCTCGTCGAGCCCAACTACCGCGACGGCTGGGCCCTGCCCGGCGGCACGATCGAGTCCGACGACGGCGAGACCCCGCGCCAGGGCGCGCGCCGCGAGACGCTGGAGGAGATCGGCCTCGACCGCGAGCTCGGCCGCCTGCTCGCCGTGGACTGGGTGTACCGGCCGGGCTGGCCGCCGCTGGTGGCCTACCTCTACGACGGCGGAGTCCTCGGCGAGGACGAACTGAAGGCGATCCGCCTGCAGGAGGAGGAACTGCTGTCCTGGCGGCTGGTGGAGCGCGCGGAACTCGGCGACTACCTCCTGGGCACCCTCGGCGGCCGCGTCCTGGCCGCCCTGGACGTCCTGGCCGAGGGCTCGGGGACGGCGGAGCTGGAGAACGGGCGGCGGGTGGGCTGACACCACCCGGCACACCGCTCGGTACACCGCCCGATGAGCCTCAGGGGCCGCCGAGTTCCGCTATCAGGTCGGGGTCCCGCATGCCGGGCAGGGCGTATCCCGCGTCCTCGTCCCAGGGGACGTCCAGGTCGTCCATGTGCACGTGCCACTCGCCGTCCGGCAGAGCGCGGCGCAGCTCCGTCAGCGCGTCGAGCACCGAGGCCACGACCGGCAGCAGACGGCCCGGGTCCAGCGGCATCTTGGTGGACCCGGCGAGCAGCTCGTCCGGCTCGTCGGCGTTCCTCGCGTACAGGGTGAGGCACTCCTGGTCGTCGTACGGGAACGCGGCCAGGTGCGCGGCGACGACGCGCTCCACCTCGGCCGACTCGGCCTCGGTCAGCGGCAGGGCGCGGCGCGCGCGGTAGTAGAGGGAGACGCTCATGCGCCGAGCGTAGGGGCGGGGTCTGACAGCGGCCGATATCCGTTGGCCGGGCCCGGATCGCGCGATCTACCCTCGGTGCCATGTCCAAGCCCCTCGTCGCCGTGCTCAGCGGCGCCGGTATCTCCACCGACTCCGGCATTCCCGACTACCGCGGGCCCAACGGGCTGTGGCGGAAGGACCCCGAGGCCGAGAAGCTCGTGACGTACGAGTACTACATGGGCGATCCGGAGATCCGGCGGCGGTCGTGGCGGATGCGGCGCGAGAGCCGGGCGCTGGCGGCCGAACCCAACGCGGCGCACCGGGCGGTGGCCGAGCTGGAGCGGTCCGGGGTGCCGGTGCGGGTCCTCACGCAGAACGTGGACGGGCTGCACCAGCTCGCCGGGATGCCCGCGCGCAAGGTGCTGGAGCTGCACGGCACCGCACGGCAGGTGGTGTGCACGGGCTGCCGTGCCCGCGGTTCCATGGAGGACGCCCTCGCCCGCGTCGAGGCCGGGGAGGCGGACCCGGCGTGCCTGGAGTGCGGCGGGATCCTGAAGTCGGCGACCGTGATGTTCGGCGAGCGGCTCGATCCGGAGGTACTGGGCCAGGCCGTCGCCATCGCCAAGGCGTGCCAGGTGTTCGTCGCCGTCGGAAGCAGTCTCCAGGTGCAGCCCGCCGCCGGACTCGCCGGTGTCGCGGCCGACCACGGCGCGCGGCTCGTCATCGTCAACGCCGAGCCGACGCCGTACGACGAGATCGCGGACGAGGTGATCCGGGAGCCGATCGGCACCGCGCTGCCGAAACTGCTGCGGACGCTGGGCGACGGGGACGTCCCGGTGCGCCCCGCGGCCGGCTAGAAGAGGGCCGACCCCCGCTCGAAGTCCAGCAGCCGGCGCTTGCGGGGCAGGCCGCCGCCGTAGCCGGTGAGGCTGCCGTCGGCGCCGACGACGCGGTGGCAGGGGACGATGATGCCGATCGGGTTCCGGCCGTTGGCGAGGCCGACCGCTCGGGAGGCGCCGGAGTTGCCGAGGGCGTCGGCGAGTTCGCCGTAGGTGCGGGTCTCGCCGTAGGGGATGCGGCGGAGCTGGTCCCAGACGGTGCGTTGGAACGGGGTCCCGTGGAGGCGGAGTTGGAGGGTGAACTCCTTCAACTCGCCCGCGAAGTAGGCCTTCAGCTGTTCCTGGGCCTCGTCGAAGAGGGTGTCGTCCCGGTCGCCGAAGGTCTCCTGTGCCGGGCGGTGGCGCTGGTCGGTCATGTAGAGGCCGCAGAGGGTGCCGTCCTCGGCGACGAGGGTGAGGGGGCCGTAGGGGCTGTCGGTGACGGTGTGTCGTCTCACTGGATGTCCCTGCTTTTGTGCACCGGGTTTTCTTACACCGGGAGGAAGTTGATCGGGTGGCTGTCGGTCGCCCACAGGTACTGGACCGCGTACGCCCGCCAGGGCCGCCAGGCCGCCGCGCGGGCCGTGAGGGCCGCCGGGGTGGAGGGCAGGCCCAACTCCTGTGCGGCGCGCCGGATTCCGAGGTCGGTGGGGAGGAAGGCGTCGGGGTCGCCGAGGGCGCGCATCGCGATGACGTCCGTCGTCCAGGGGCCGAAGCCGGGGAGGGCGAGGAGGCGGGCGCGGGTCTCCGGCCAGTCGCTCTCCGGGCCCAAGTGGATCGCGTCTGCGGCCAGTTGAGTGACGAGGGTGGTGAAGGTGGTGCGGCGGCTGCGGGGCATCGCCAGGGTCTCGGGGTCGACGGCGGCCAGGGCCTCGGGGGTCGGGAAGAGGTGGGTGAGACCGCCTTCGGGATCGTCCACCGGATCGCCGTGGGCGGTGACCAGGCGGGCCGCGTGGGTGCGGGCGGCGGCCGTGGAGACCTGCTGGCCGAGGACCGCCCGTACGGCGAACTCCGCCTCGTCGACGGTGCGCGGGACGCGCCGGCCGGGAGCCTTGTCGACCAGCGGGGCGAGCAGCGGGTCCGTGCGCAGCTGGTCGTCGATCGCGACCGGGTCGGCGTCCAGGTCGAGCATGCGGCGGCAGCGGCTGATGGCGACGGGCAGGTCGCGCAGGTCGCTGAGGGTGAGGCGGCAGGCGATGTGGTCCGGCTGCGGGGTGAGGGAGGCGATGCCGTGGCCGTAGGGGAGGCGGAGCGTGCGGCGGTAGGCGCCGTCGCGCCACTCCTCGACGCCGGGTACGGCGGTCGCGGCGAGGTGACCGAAGAGGTTGTCGGGGTTCAGGGGGGCGCGGAAGGGGAGGCGGAGGGCGAGGGTGCCGGGGGTGGTGGCCGGGTTCCTGTTCCTCGGCAGGCGGGCGCGCAGCTCGCTCGGGGAGAGGGCGAAGACCTCGCGGACGGTGTCGTTGAAGGTGCGGATCGAGGAGAAGCCGGCCGCGAAGGCGATCTCCGCCATGGGGAGCGGGGTCGTCTCGACCAACAGGCGGGCCGTCTGGGCGCGTTGGGCGCGGGCCAGGGCCAGCGGGCCGGCGCCGAGTTCGGCGAGCAGCTGGCGTTCGATCTGCCGGGTGCTGTAGCCGAGGCGGGCGGCGAGGCCGGGGACGCCCTCGCGGTCGACGACGCCGTCGGCGATCAGGCGCATCGCGCGGGCCACGAGGTCGGCGCGCTGGTTCCACTCCGGGGAGCCGGGGCTGGTGTCCGGGCGGCAGCGCTTGCAGGCGCGGAAGCCGGCCTGCTGGCAGGCGGCGGCGCTCGGGTAGAAGGTCATGTTCCGGGGCTTGGGCGGGACGACCGGGCAGCTGGGCCGGCAGTAGATGCGGGTCGTCAGGACCGCCGTGAAGAACCAGCCGTCGAAGCGGGCGTCCTTCGACTGGACGGCCCGTACGCAGCGCTCTCGGTCGGTGTGCATCCCGTTCTGCATGTGTCCAGCATCGGCGATGGGCGCGGGCCGGGCTGGCGAGAATCCGACATGAACCTCGGCTGCCCTGGGACGGCGCGGATCGCCGGGAGCACCGCCGCCGTGTGAACGGCCGTTCGGCCGCCGGCGCCCGCTGGGTAGGATGCCCGCATGGGTCATGGAGCCGCCGCCGCGCAGGACGTCACCGAGCGCGTCCGTCTGGACGCGGGCAACGTCGCCAAGGTGGCGACCACGCTCCAGGCCCTGTCGACCCCCTCCAGGCTGCTGATCCTCGCACGGCTGCGCGAGGGGCCGCTGCCCGCCACCGAGCTCGCGGCCGAGGTGGGGATGGAACAGTCCGCGTGCTCGCACCAGTTGCGGCTGCTGCGGAACCTGGGCCTGGTCGTCGGTGAGCGCCGCGGGCGGTCGGTGGTGTACACGCTGCACGACCACCATGTCGCCGAGCTCCTCGACCAGGCCGTGTACCACGTCGAGCACCTGCGGCTGGGGATCAGTGACGCCGGGGACTGACCCCGTGCGACGGCGGATGTGGCCCTTGTACGCCGCCGGGTTCACCACCGCCTTCGGAGCGCACGGCATCGCCGCGAACCTCGGGGGCGCCGGTCGTGACGCCGTCACCTCGCTGCTGGTCCTGGGCGGTCTGCTGGCCCTGTACGACGGTGCCGAGGTGCTGCTGAAGCCGGTGTTCGGCACGGTCGCCGACCGGATCGGGGCGCGGCCGGTACTGCTGGGCGGGCTCGTGGGCTTCGTGGTCGCGTCCGCGGTGTACGTCCTCGCGGACAGCCCGGGGTGGCTGTGGGCGGCGCGGCTGGGCCAGGGGGCGGCGGCGTCCGCGTTCTCACCGGCCGCCTCCGCGCTGGTGTCGCGGCTCAATCCGGCGGCGAAGCAGGGGCGGGCGTTCGGGAGTTACGGCTTCTACAAGTCGATCGGGTACACGCTGGGCCCGCTGCTGGGCGGGGTGCTGGTGTGGGCGGGCGGGCTGCGGCTGCTGTTCACGGTGCTCGCGGTGCTCGGCGCGGCCGTCGCGGTGTGGGCGCTGATCGCCGTACCCGTCGTACCGCCGCTCCCCCGGGCCCGGCAGACCGTGCTGGACCTGGCGCGGCGGCTCGCGGACCCGACGTTCCTCGTGCCGACGGCCGCGCTCGCGGGGGCCACGGCCGCGCTGTCGGTCGGTGTGGGGTTCCTGCCGGTGTCCGGCAGGGTGGCGGGGCTCGGGACGGTGGCGACGGGGGCCGCGGTGTCGGTGCTGGCCGCCTGCGCGGCGGTCGTCCAGCCGCGGGCCGGGCGGGCCCTGGACGCCGGGCGGCTCGGCGCGCGCGCCGGTCTCACCGCGGGGCTGTTGCTGGCCGCGGCGGGCCTGGCCTGCGCGATGCTGCCCGGTCTGGCGGGCCTCCTGCTCGCCGCCGTCCTCATCGGCGTCGGCACCGGCCTGATCACACCGCTCGGCTTCGCGGCACTGGCCTCCGCCACCCCGCCGGAACGGCTCGGACAGACCATGGGCGCGGCCGAACTGGGCCGCGAACTCGGCGACGCGGGCGGCCCGTTGCTGGTGGCCGCGGTCGCCACGACGGCGACACTGTCGTACGGGTACGCGGCACTGGCGGTGGTGCTGGCGGGCGGGACGGCAGTGGTCGCGGCCGTGGGGGTGCGGCGGGGGGCGCGTGTGACGGGGCGACGGGGCGGGTGAGGTCGGGTGCGCTCTTAAGTCGGCAGGCCGGGGTGGGTGCGCGTGGGCCTGCGGGGCGGGGCGGCTGAGGTCGGCCGGGAACATCGACCGGCGGCCCGGGGCGGGGTGCACGTGGACCTGCGGGGCGGGGCGGGTGACATCGGCCGGGAAGTCCGGTCAGCGGCCGGAATGGAGTGCACACGTGCCTGCGAAACGCGACGGCTTACATCGGCCGGGAACTCAAGTCAGCGGTCGGCATCGAGTGCACACGTGCCTGCGAAACGGGACGGCTGACGTCGGCCGGTAACTCCGGTCGGCGGCCCAGCGGGGCGTGCACGCGCGCCCGCTGTCGTCGACGGTGTCGCGTAGGCCTGCGCGTGACCGCGGGGTATGGCTTCGGCCCGCGTCACCCGCCCGCCCGCGCGGCGCGCCTACAGCGCCCCTGCCGTCAGCAGGCTCAGCAGGTCTCCCGTGGCGTCCGCCGCTCCCAGGGCCGCCAGGGCGCCCACGGTCAGGATGGCCGCGGCGACGGGGCGCAGACGGCGTGGCGGGGTGGTCTGGAGGGCGGCGATGCGGCGGGTGACGGCGCGGTCGGCGAAGTGCAGGGCGCAGTCGGCGCCGTGGGAGATCAGGGCGGCTCGGGCCAGGGCGCGGGCCGTGGTGCGGCGGTCGCCGACCGCGCCCGCGGCCTGTTCGTCGGCCCAGCGTTCCACCAGGTAGGCGACGGCGCCGCGGACCGGCAGGAGCAGCGGGTTCGCCGCCGCGGCCAGGGTCGCCGCATGGACGTAGAACGCGTGCCGGTGGGTGAGGTGAGCGCGCTCGTGGGCGAGCAGGACCCGGCGTTCGGCGGGGCGCAGTGCGGCGAGCATGGCGCTGGTGACCAGGATCCGGCCCGGGTCGCCGGGCACGGCGAAGGCCTGGGGCCGCGGTGAGGCGGCGACGACGAGTTCGGTGCCGGGCGGGTGGCCCTCGCACAGCCGGCGCAGGGTGCGGCGGGTGGCGCGCTGGGCCCGGACCGCGCCCACGATCCGGCCGACGGCGACCGTGAGGAGGAGGAGCGCGAGGACGGCGACGACGTCGGGGACCGGTTCGGGCAGCGCGCGGCCGTGGGCGACGAACGGCAGGGTCTCACCGGCCAAGGTCGCGGTCAGCAGCGCCAGGGCCCACAGGGAGGCGCCGGCGGTGAGCACCGCGGCTCCGGTCAGCGCGCGGGCCGCCGCCGCGGGCGTCCCGAACCGGGCGAGCCGCGGGCCGGCCACGCCGAGCAGGAGCGACAGCAGGAGCGGGGTGTAGACGTCGATCCTCATGTGCCCCCTCCTGTCCGGCCGTGGCATTCGTATGCCGTACGACACCGCCGGTCGGCCCCGTCACGCACCGCCGTCGCCCAGCAGCCGGCGCAGGGCGCTCTCCTCCTCGGGGCTCAGTCCGGTCACGAACTGCTGCAGGGCGGCTATCGGGTCGGGCCCGCGGTCCAGGGCCCGGTGCATGGCCTCGGCGGTCATCTCGGCGGCGTTCTTCACGGGACGGTAGGCGCCGCGCCGTCCGTCGGCGTCGCGCAGGACGAGATCCTTGTCGTGCAGGCGGCGCAGGATGGTGTGCACGGTGTTGTAGGCGAGCCCGTCGCCGAGTTCGGACTGGATCTCGGCCGGGGTGAGGGCCTGTTCCGTGGCCCAGAGGGTGGCGAGGATCTCGCTCTCCAGCTCCCCGGGGCTGCGTCGCTCGGCTCTGCCGCGAGGGGTCGTGCCTGCCATGGCCACCACCTTACGGTGTGTAGGTTCCCTCGGTCACCGACTCGTACCTGCCCCTTACCCGCCTCCGGCGCCTCCTCGACCTACAGGTTGTAGGGTGAAGCGGGACCTGACGGATTGTAGGGCCGGGAGGGATGAGGATGACGAGAACGTCCGCCGCCTCTTCCACTGCCTCTTCCGCCCCCTCGCCGGAGCGGGCACCCGCCGCGATTCGGAACGGGGCATGAGCACGCCGGTCGGTCCGCCCACGAGTGTCGGCCGGCGACTGCCGTGGCAGAGCCTGCTGGGAGTCACGGTGGCGGCGGGCGCCGCGGCGCTCGCCGTACGGCACTGGCCGGTGCTGGACGCGGGGGCGGACCGGCTGGCCGTCGCCGACCGCGGCTGGCTGTCGCTCGCCGCGCTGCTCAGCGTGCTGACCTGGGGATGCGCGGCGCTCGCGCTGCAGGGGGCGGTGCGGGAGGCTTTGCCCGTACGTCGGCTGGTGGCGGCGCAGTTCGCGGCGTCCGCGGCGAACCACGTGCTGCCCGCCGGACTGGGCGCCGGTGCGGTCAACGTGCGGTTCCTGATGCGGTGCGGACTGCCGCCCGGCCGCGCGGCGACGGCCCTCGCGGTGAAGGGCACGGCGGGCACCGTGGTGCGGGGTGCGCTGATCGCGGGGCTCGCGATGGCCTGGCCGGGGACGCTGCGGGTGCCGGCGGTGGGGCGGTTGCCGCTGCTCGTGGGTGTGGGGGCCGCCGTGGCAGTCGCCGGCGCGGCAGTGCTGCTGCGGACCCGGCTGCGCCGCGGACTGGCCTGCGCGGTGGCCGATGTGCGCGGTGTGCACGAGCATCCGGGGCGGGCGGCGGCCCTGTGGGGCGGCTCGCTGCTGTTCGCCGCGCTGCACACGGGCGTCGTCCTGGCCGTCGTACGGGCTCTGGACGTGCCGCTTCCGGCCGGGCGGGTGGCGCTCGCGTATCTCGCCGCGAGCAGCGCCGCCGTACTGCTGCCGACCCCGGGTGGGCTCGGTTCGCTGGACGCCGCGCTCGCCTGGTCGTTGACGGCGGCCGGGGCGCCGGCGGGGGTCAGCGTGTCGGTGGTCATCGGCTACCGGCTGCTGACCGTGTGGCTCCCTCTGGTGCCGGGGTTGCTGGTGCTGGGCGGGCTGGTGCGCGCGAAGGCTCTCTGAGGGACGGCGGCTCACGCCTCCGACACGCGGTCAGTCCTCCGGGGACGTCGGCGCGGGCGGGGGTTCCGGTGAGGGCCGGGAGGGCGCCGCGGGCGTCCGGGGCGGTTCGGCGTCGCGCGGCGCGGTACCGGAGTTGCCGCCCGGCCGCCACCACTGCGGCCGCCAGCGGGTCAGGCCCCAAGCGCACAGGCTCAGCCAGGCGGTGGCGAGCAGCCAGCCCCCGAGGACGTCACTGGCCCAGTGCACGCCGAGGTAGGCCCGGGTCGCTCCGACGGCGGCCGCCCAGCACACCGCGAGCACACAGGTCGAACGCGCCAGGTCGGGGCGCGCGCGGCGGGTGACGGCCCAGCAGAGCAGGCCCGCGGCGAGGGCGGAGGTCGTGGTGTGGCCGGAGGGGAAGGCGTACCCGGAGGCGTACGCCGCCCAGTCGGCGGCGTCGGGTCTGGCCCGCGCGATGGACTCCATCACCGCTCCCCGCACCAGTTGCCCGACGAGCAGCACGGCCAGGGCGCACGGCACGGTTCTCAACCGCTCCCGGGCGTCACGCCCCGCGATCAGCCCGGCCGCGGTGACGATCAGGTACGGCCAGATTCCCGTTCCGGTCGCGGTGATGCCCCGTGCGAGGGCCTGCGCGACCGGTGGCCGGTGCCGGAGGGCCCACGTGTGCACGGCCCCGTCCCCGGGCAGCGGGGCGCCGTGCCGTACGCCCACCAGGATCGCGAGGCATCCGAACAGCGCGGCACAGAGGACTCCGGTCCAGACCGTCCCGGACCGCACCGCCTGCCGCGCCTCACTCACGCGGGTCCTTCGACGCGAACGCCCACGACAACTCCTCTCACGTGCGCGGGAACCGCGCGCCCGGCTCCCTCGCACCAGCGGCCGCACTCGTCGGCGACTCCGGCCGACCCGGCTGCGCCATACGGTCAGCCACCGCTCTGCGCGCCCGTCACCAGTTCACCGAACCGGGTCCCGGCCGCCCGCTCCACCAAGGGCGCCGCGCGGTCCGCCAGCAGCATCAGCGGCCACGCGAGCAGCGCGCCGAACGCGAGCCCCACCGCCACGTCGTGCGGATAGTGCACGCCGATCCAGACCCGGGAGACGGCCATCAGTACGGCGGCCACGGCCGCGATCCGGCCCAGTGCCCGGTCCGTCAGGGCCACCACCACCGCCGCGGCACCGGCGATCACCGCGTGGTTGCTGGGGAAGGACCAGTCGCCCACCGCCGGGCACGCCTCGACGGTGACGGTGTGCAGCGTGCGGCAGGGTCTGTTCTCGGCGACGGCCGACTTGACCAGGACGTCGACGACGTAGCAGAGCACGACGATCACGGGGGCCGCCAGCGACCGGACCATCCGGGCCTGCCCCGCGCCGCGGGCCCGCCACCAGGCGGCGAGCATCAGCACGCCGAACAGGGCGAGGCCGTAGTCGGACCAGACGGCGACCGTGGTGTCCACGGCGTGCGGCGTGTCGCGGGCCAGGTGGGTGATCCAGAGGTAGAAGCCGCCGTCGACCGAGGCGCCGCCGAAGGCGAGAGGAGTCATGAGGAGACCTCCGAAGAGGCGCGGCGGGCACGCGCGCGGCGTGCCTCCAGAGCGATCGGCGTCAAGGAGACGAGGACCACGACGGCGACCATGGGAAGGAGGTAGCGGTCGACGTTCGGCACCGAGGAGCCCAGGGCGTAGCCGCCGAGCACGAGACCGACCGTCCACACCAGGCCGCCGACCACCTGCCAGAGCGTGAAGGTCCGCACCGGCACGTCCAGCGCGCCGGCCAGCGGGTTCAGCACGGTGCGCACCACCGGCACGAAGCGGGCCAGCACGACGGCCTTCGCGTGGCCGTACCGCGCGAGCAGTTCCTCGGCCCGGGCCGCGCCCTCGTGCAGCTTCCTCGCCCTGCTGCGCGCCAGCAGCGCACGGCCTCCGCGACGCCCTATCCAGTACCCGGCCTGGGCCCCGAGCAGGGCTCCCACCGCGGCCGCCGGCAGCACCTGCCCGAGCGAGAGGTGCACCGAGCCGCGGACGCCGTTCGCGCACAGCAGGCCCGCCGTGAACAGCAGCGAGTCCCCGGGCAGGAAGAAGCCGACCAGGAGGCCGGTCTCGGCGAACAGCACCGCGGCGACGCCGAGCGCGCCGAAGGCGGACAGCAGGGACCCCGCGTCCAGGACGTTCACCGCTTGGGTCACGGCGAACTGGGCAGCTGCCATGCGGGCGACCCCTCTCATACTGGAACTCATACTGAAGGTGGACGGAGCGGGCGGCGGCCCGTGCCGAGCGACTACAGTCCTGTAGACCGACTACTGAACTGTAGACGAATAAGTGTCGAGGAGCGTTCCCATGCCCCACGGGCAGATTGACGAGCCGTTCGACGGCCCGGACGACGGGCGCCCGGAACGACGGCCGGCGGGCGAGCTGGAGGCGAGCGTCCTGGCCGCGCTGTGGGCGGCCGACGGTCCGCTCACCCCCGGCGCCGTCCAGCTGGAACTCGGCGACGGACTGGCCCGCACCACCGTCACCACGATTCTCACCCGGCTGCACGCCAAGGGCGTGGTGACCAGGGCCCGCTCCGGGCGCGGCTACGCCTACGCCCCGGCCCAGGACTCCCCCGGTCTCACCGCCCGCCGTATGCACGCCGAACTCGACAAGGACCAGGACCGCGGCACCGTCCTCGCCCGCTTCGTGTCCGACCTGAGCCCCGAGGACGAGCGGTTGCTGCGCGGTCTGCTCGCCGACGGCGCCGCGGGCCCGGACGACACCGCGTGACCGGCCGCCCGGACTCGTCCGGCGCCGCGGCGGCCTCTGGAGGAACCCTGTGATGTACGCCGTGTGGCTCCCGCTCCTGGTGCCGCTGCTCGCGGTGCCCGTGGCCCGGCGCGGCGCCGAGCTGCTGCCGCCGCGGACGGCCGCGTGGGCGCTGACCGCCCTGGCGCTGGTCCTCGCCGGCTCCAGTACGGCGGCACTGGCGCTGCTCGCGCTGGACGGCGCCCTGCGGCTGCCGTTCGTGGCGGCGCTCGGCCACTTCTCCCCGCACCTGCTCGGCGACGGTTCGCCCGCCACCGTGCCGGCCGCGGTCCTGGCCGCCCTCGCGCTGGCCGGCCTGGGCGTGCTGGTGCCCTGGCGGGCCCGCCGCCATCTGCGGGAACTGCGCGCCGCCCACCGCCAGTGCGGGCACGAGCCGGGCGCTGGCGACCTGTGGGTGCGGCCCGACACCCGCCCCGACGCCTACGCGCTGCCCGGCCGGCCCGGCCGCATCGTGGTGACCACCGGGATGCTGCGCGCCCTCAGCGCCCGGGAGCGTGAGGTGCTCTTCGCGCACGAGCGCGCCCATCTCGTCGGCCGCCACCATCTCTTCCTCGCCGGCGCGGAGCTGGCCGTTGCGCTGCATCCCGCCCTGCGCGGCCTGCGCGCGCCGCTGTCGTACGCCCTGGAGCGCTGGGCCGACGAGTCCGCCGCGCGGGCGACCGGCGACCGCGCCCTGACCGCCCGCGCGGTGGGCCGCGCCGCGCTCGCCGCCGGCGCGGCGGGCACCGCGCCCCGGCCACGGCTGTCCCTGACGGCCACCGCGGGCCCGGTCCCCCGCCGTGTCACCGCCCTGCTGAACCGCTCCGCGCCCGTCGGCCGGGTCCTCCCCCGCGCCCTGGCCTGCCTGCTCCTCGCCTGCGTCACCCTCTCGGCTGCCGCGGCCCTGGAAGCGGCCACCGACCTCCACAACGGCATCGAGACCGCCCAGGGCGAAACCGGCCACCTCTCGACACACGGCGGCTGACGGACACCGGGCCTGCGAATCGCGTTACCGCCCGACGGCCCTCCACGGCCTTCGCAACGCCGGTCGGCGGCCGCGGCCGGGGCGAGACCCCGCCACCTCTCCCCCACGGGGGCTGACAGACGCACCAGCCGACGAACTGCGTCGACCCGCGACGACCGCCCGCGGAGTTCGCCACGCCGGTCGGCGGGCGCGGCCCGGGACGTCGGCGCCGGGGGGCGAGGCCCCGCAGCGACTGACAGACACACCGCCCGGCCGACCGCGCCGCCGGTGGGCGGGCGCGACTGGGACGTCCGCGCCCAGGAGGCTGTCGGCTCGCTGCTGGCACCCGCTCCCGCCGGGCCCCTCCCGCAGGCGTGCGCGGTCGTTGTGGGCGGCGGTCGCACGGTGCGCAGGCGGCAATCCACCCGTCAGGCGGTCGCACGGCCGGCGGCCTACGCGACAGGCGGCCGCACGGGCAGCGGTCGACGCGGGCAGCGGCCACTCGGCCCACAGTCGACACGGACAGCGTCGACGCGACCGGCGGTCGGCGCGGGCCGTTGTGCCGACGGCCCGGCAGATCCAAGGAACCGCTGCCGCACAGGGGGTTCACAGAGGGATTTGCGTGGCATGCTCCCGTCAATCGTTCGATGCACGCAGTCCAAGGCCGCCCCCGGCGCACCCCAGCCGGGCTGGCGGTCGCCGAGCAGGCCGCAACCCCGGCCGCCGTAAAGGAGTCACGCGTGAGAACCATCCCCCACAGATCCGTCGCCGTGCGCGCCCTCGCCGTCACCGCGCTGGCCGCGGTGTCCCTTCTGCCCGCCGGTCCGGCGACCGCCGCGTCCGATGCCGCGGCCGCCTGCACCCCGGCCCAGGTCGTCGCCAACGGCGGCTTCGAGAGCGGCACTTCACCGTGGACGCAGTCGTCCACGAGCGTGATCACCAGCCGTTCCGGCGAGACCCCGCACGGCGGCACGAGCTACGCCTGGCTGGACGGCACCGGCGCCACCCACACCGACACGCTCTCCCAGAGCGTCACGATCCCGTCCGGCTGCTCCACCGCCACCCTGTCGTTCTGGCTGCACATCGACACCGCCGAGACGACCTCCTCGACCGCCTACGACAAGCTGACGGCGAAGATCGGCGGCACGACCCTGGCCACGTACTCGAACCTCGACAAGAACACCGGGTACGTGAAGAAGACCCTCGACGTCTCGTCCTTCGCCGGCCAGACGGTCGCCCTCGCCTTCACCGGCACCGAGGACTCCAGCCTCCAGACCAGCTTCGTCCTCGACGACGTCGCCCTCGACACCTCGGGCGGCACGACCCCGCCGGGCGACTCGACGCGGACGCCGGCCGCACCCTCGTACACCGTCAGCCTGAGCAGCAACACCGGCGGCACCGTCTGGACAGGCCACGAGAGCGCGACCTTCACCAACGCCTCCTCGACGGCGCTGAGCGAGGTGTACCTGCGGCTGTGGGACAACTACCACGGCACCTGCGACGCGATGCCGATCACGGTCACCAACGTCACTGGCGGTACGGCCGGTTCGCCGTCCGTCGGCTGCACGGCCCTGCCGGTCACCCTGGCCGCACCCCTGGCGCAGGGGCAGTCCGCCACGATCGGCTTCGACCTGGGCATCACCGTGCCCAGCGGCGCCGACCGGTTCGGCCACGACGGGGCGTTCAGCTTCATCGGCAACGCGCTGCCCGTCCTCGCGGTCAAGGACGGCTCCGGCTGGCACCTGGACCCGTACACCGACAACGGTGAGTCGTTCTACTCCCTGGCCGCCGACTTCAAGGTGACCCTCGACCACCCGAGCAGCCTGCTGGTCCCGGCCACCGGCACCTCGGTCGACACCCCCGGCTCCAGCGGACGCACCGTCACCACGGCGACCGCCTCCAAGGTGCGTGACTTCGCGTGGGCGGCCGGTCCGTTCAGCAAGATCTCCGGGACCTCGTCCGCCGGCACCGCGATCAACGTCTACTCCGTGTCGGGCATCAGCTCCTCCGACGCCCAGTCGATGCTCAGCACGGCGAAGACGGCCGTCGACGCCCACGCCGCGCGCTTCGGGGCCTACCCCTACGGCGAGTTGGACGCCGTCATCGACAACAACTACTGGTTCGGCGGGATGGAGTACCCCGGCTTCGTCCTCGACCTCGTCAGCACCACCGCACTCACCCACGAGATCGGCCACCAGTGGTGGTACGGCATCGTCGGCGACGACGAGTACAACAGCCCCTGGCTGGACGAGGCGTTCACCGACTACTCCACCGACCTCGCCCTCGGCAAGACCGGCACCAGCTGCTGGGACGGCGTCTCCTGGGCGTCCTCGGCGGAGAAGATCACCAACTCCATGGCGTACTGGGACGCCCACTCCTCCCGCTACTCCACCGTCGTCTACGGCTACGGCAAGTGCGCCCTGCACGACCTGCGCCGGCTGATCGGCGACACCGCGATGACCAAGTTGCTGAAGGACTACGCCGGTTCGCACTGGTACGGCGTCTCGACCACGGCCGAGTTCAAGGCGGCTGCGCAGGCCGCGACGACCACGGACCTGACGTCGTTCTGGAGCACGCACCGCATCGAGGGGTGAGCGCGGTGACCACGTGACGAGGCTGCCGGTCCTCCGCGGGCCGGCAGCCTCTCGCGCGTCGGGTCAGATCGCCGTGCCGCCGCCGGGCGTGTCGCGGCGGGAGAGGGCCAGGTAGCCGACGAAGCAGGCGATGGCGGCGGTCCAGGCGAGGGTGACCGGGCCCAGTCCCAGACCGAGGCCGCCCCGGGTGTGCCCGAGGGCCATCCAGTCGGCGAGGGAGGCACCGAGGGGACGGGTGATGACGTACGCCGTCCAGAAGGCGGGCACCGCTTTGAGGACCGCGACGCGGTGGGCGACGGCGGGCACGCAGATCGCGACGGCGAAGAGGATCACCGAACCGAGGTAGCCGAAGCCGACGGTCGCGGTGAGGTCCCCGGCAGCGGTGCCGAGGGCGAAGGTCGCGAGGACGGCCGCCCAGTAGAAGGCCTCCCGGCGGCGGGTGCGGATGCCGTGGATGGACAGGGTGCCCTCGACGGCGTACCAGAGGGCGAAGACGGCGGCGAGCGCGGCGAGGAAGAGCGGCGTGGACACCAGGTAGGGCACGCCGAGGCCGACGTGCAGGACGTCGGCGGCCATGGTGCCGAACACGCTGACCATGACGACGGCCGTCCAGTACACCCAGGCGACATAGCGGCGGACGGCGAACTGCAGGGCCAGGGAGGCGGTCAGGGCGAGGCCGCCGAGCGCGACCGCGGGCACCGGGCCGAGCAGACGGGCCAGGAGGTCCGAGGCGGTCTCGCCCATTCCGGTGGTGAGCACCTTGACGATCCAGAAGTACACGGTGACTTCCGGCACCTTGTTCGCCATGGTGCGCAGGGGAACGAGTGGCCGGTCGTCGAGGAGGTGCTCTGTGGTCATGCAGCGCACGATGGCACAGTGAACCGCCCGCGCCACAGGTGTCTTTGCCATGGCTTTGGGGCTTCCGGTGCATGAGTTTCACCAGGGCGCGACCAGCCTGAAAGCAACCTGAACAAGTTGGGAAATTGCTGGTCAGCGGGCTGCGGCTGCGCTAAGACGCCAAGGGACGGCAGCGGTGGGTCAGCCTAGTCGGCGGGCGAAGGTCTCGTACGCCGCGTCGTCGAAGAGAACGAACCGCACCTCTTCGACGGACGTCGGCGTCCCGCGCACCGTCTCGACCGCGATACGGGCGGCGTCGTCCATCGGCCATCGGTACACGCCGGCGGAGATCGCCGGGAACGCGACCGTCGCGGCGCCCAGTTCGTCGGCGACCCGCAGCGACTCCCGGTAGCAGGAGGCGAGCAGGTCGGAGCGGTCCTCGGTGGCCGACCAGACCGGGCCGACCGTGTGGATCACCCACCGCGCGTCCAGCCGGCCGGCGGTCGTCGCGACCGCCCGGCCGGTGGGCAGGCCCTTGCCGTAGTGCGAGGCGCGAAGCCTGCGGCACTCCTGAAGGATCTCCGGACCGCCCCGCCGGTGGATCGCGCCGTCGACGCCACCGCCGCCGAGGAGGGAGGAGTTCGCCGCGTTGACGACGGCGTCGACGGACTGCTGCGTGATGTCGCCCCGGACGAGCGTGATGCTGGTCATGGCTGCCTGTATACCCGACAGCAGGCCGACGCCGGTGGCGGCACCGAGGAGGCCGTACGGGGTGGGATCACCCCGTCTGCCGCAGCCTGCGCCATACCGCCTTCGCCGCGTTGTGGCCGGACATGCCGTGTACGCCCGGGCCGGGTGGGGTCGCCGAGGAGCAGATGAAGACCGCCGGGTGGGGGGTGTGGTACGGGAACAGGGTGAGCCTGGGGCGCAGCAGGGTCTGCAGGCCCGCCACCGCGCCGGTGCCGATGTCGCCGCCGACGTAGTTGGCGTTGCGGGCGGCGAGTTCGGCCGGGCCGGCGGTGGCGCGGGCCAGGACGCGGTCGCGGAAACCCGGGGCGAAGCGCTCCAGTTGACGTTCCATGACGTCCGTGAGGTCGCCCGTCCAGCCGCTCGGGACGTGCGCGTACGCCCAGAAGACGTGCTTGCCCTCGGGTGCGCGGGTGGGGTCGACGACGCCGGGCTGGACGGTGATCATGAAGGGCCGGTCGGGTGCCCTGCCCTCGCGGGAGGCCACGCGCAGGGCGGCCCCGATCTCCTTGCTGTCCGCGCCGATCTGGACGGTGCCGGCGGCCCGGGCCGGTTCGGCGGTCCATGGAACGGGGCCGTCCAGCGCGTAGTCGATCTTGAAGACGCCAGGACCGTACTTGTAGTTCTCGTAGTAGCGGCCGAAGCCCGCGATGCGGGCCAGGGCGGTGGGTGAGGTGTCGAAGACGTAGGCGCGCGCGGGCGGCAGGTCGTCGAGGCGCTTGACCTCGTAGTCGGTGTGGACCAGACCCCCGAGGTCCTTGAGGTAGGCGGTCAGGGCGTCCGAGATGGACTGGGAGCCGCCCTCGGCGACGGGCCAGCCGCGCGCGTGGGCGGCGAGCGCGAAGACGAGACCGATGGCGCCGGTCGCGACACCGCTCAGGGGGGCCATCACATGGGCGACGAGGCCGGCGAAGAGGGTCTTGGCCGGCTCGTCGTGGAAGCGGCGGGTGAGCCAGGTCGACGGGGGCAGGCCGGCGAGCCCGAAGCGGGCGAGGGTCACCGGGTCGCGGGGCAGTGCGGTGAGCGGCAGGGACATGAAGTCCCGCGTGAGGGTGTCCCACTTGGACAGGAACGGCGCGACCAGCCTGCGGTACGCGCCCGCGTCCCTGGAGCCGAACGACGCGGCCGTCTCGGCGACCGAGCGGGACAGCACGGCGGCGGTGCCGTCGAGGAAGGGGTGTGCCATGGGCAGCTCGGCGTGCAGCCACTTCAGGCCGTACCGCTCCAGGGGCAGGGCGCGGAACGCCGGGGAGTTGATGCCGAGCGGGTGGGCGGCGGAGCACGGGTCGTGCCGGAAGCCGGGCAGGGTGAGCTCTTCGGTGCGGGCGCCCCCGCCGACGGTGCCCCGGGCCTCGAAGACGGCCACGGAGAAGCCGCGGCGGGCCAGCTCCACAGCGGCCGTCAGTCCGTTCGGCCCCGCACCCACCACGACAGCATCGAGCATCGACGGCACCTCGGACCCCTTCGTCAGCCGATGGCCACTGGGGATCAGGATATGCCGGGGGTCTGACAGCCCCGGGGCTCGGGTACCGCCCGCCGGGACCGTCCTTCGGGTCAGGCCGTGGCCGACAGCAGCCCCACCACCCTGCGGGCCGTGGCCGCGTCGCGGGCCGCGGTGAACGGCAGGGCGTTGCCCCCGGTGATGCGGAACGGCTGGCCGGTGAGGGTCAGGTGGGCGCCGCCCGCCTCCTCGACCAGCAGCAGGCCGGCGGCGTGGTCCCAGGCCGCCTCCCAGGAGAAGGCTGTCGCGTCCGACTCGCCGCGGGCTATGGCGAGATACTCCAGGCCGGCCGAGCCGCACGCGCGCGGCGCCACGCCGTCGGTCCACAGGCCGAGCAGGGCGCGCTTCTGGTCGTCGGTCGTGTAGTCCGGGTGGGAGGTGGCCACTCGGAGGTCCCGGCCGGGCGCGGGCGAGCCGGCGTGGAGGCGCTCGCCGTTGAGGAACGCGCCCCGGCCCCTCACGGCGGTGGCGAACTGTCCACGGGCCGGTGCGTACGTCCAGGAGGCGAGCAGGACCCCGTGGTGCGCGAGGGCGACCAGCGTGCAGAAGCCGGGGTCGCCGTGCACGAACTGGCGGGTGCCGTCAACGGGGTCGACGATCCAGACCGGGGCGTCGCCGCCGATCGCCTCGTACGTCGCCGGGTTCGCGTGCACCGCTTCCTCGCCGACCACGACGGATCCGGGCAGCAGGGCGCCGAGCGTCTCGGTGAGGTACCGCTCGGCGAGCCGGTCGGCGTCGGTCACCAGGTCGTGCGGTCCGTTCTTCTGGTCGACCTCGTGGGCGGCGAGCCGGCGGAAGCGCGGCATGATCTCGGCCGCGGCGGCCGCGCGGACCGCCTCTTCGACGTCGGCGGCGTGCTTGGCGAGGAACTCTTCGTGTCCGGCGAGAAACTCTTCGTTGGTTTCCGTGTCTTCGATCATGACTCCATGAGAACACGCGCCACTGACAATCCCCGCCCGGCCGGTGGATGCCCGGTGGAATCGGAGTGAAATCGGGGATTCCGGTCATCGGCCGACGGCGTATCCCTGCATCCCGCGTGGGTTCGCCGCCGCCGACAGGATGCCGGTGCGCGGATCGCGTGCGACCGCGCAGAGCCGTCCCTCGGACCACGGGTCGCCCACGGTGACGTGGTGGCCGCGCCGGCGCAGCTCCCCGACGACGTTCGCGCCCGTCCGGGACTCCACGGTCACGCTTCCCGGTCGCATGCCGCGCGGGTAGAAGGAGCCCGGGAAGCTGTCGTTGTGCCAGTTCGGGGCGTCGATCGCGCCCTGCAGGTCGAGACCGCCGCGGACGGGCGCGCGCAGTGCGACGGCCAGGAAGAAGTGCAGCTGCCACTGGTCCTGCTGGTCGCCCCCGGGCGTGCCGAACGCCATCACCGGAACGCCGTCGCGCAGGGCGATGGAGGGGGTGAGGGTGGTGCGGGGGCGGCGGCCGGGGGTGAGCGAGTTCGGCAGGCCCTCCTCCAGCCAGGTCATCTGCAGCCGGGTGCCGAGCGGGAAGCCCAGTTCGGGCACGACGGGGTTGGACTGCAGCCAGCCGCCGCTGGGGGTGGCGGCGACCATGTTGCCCCAGCGGTCGACGACGTCGAGGTGGCAGGTGTCGCCCCGGGTGGTGCCGTCCGGGGAGAGGGGCGGCTCACCGGGCACCGGTGAGGCCGGGCTCTTGGCCACGGTGGGCTCCCCCGCCCCCATGGGGCTGAACCCCGGCTCGTCGGTGACCACCACGTGCGCGTGCGCGCTGAGCCGCGGTGCGCGTCCGCCGGGGCTGCCGGGGCGCAGCTCGTACGAGGCCTGGTCGCCGACGAGCGCGCGCCGGGCGGCGTTGTACTCGGCCGACAGCAGCTCGTCGAGCGGCACTTCGGCGGCGTCGCCGTACCAGGCCTCCCGGTCGGCCATGGCGAGTTTGCAGCCCTCGATCAGCAGGTGCAGGTAGTCGGCGGAGCCGTACGCGGGCAGCTCGGCCGGGAGCAGGGCGAGCTGCTGGAGCAGGACGGGGCCCTGGCTCCAGGGGCCCGCCTTGCACAGGGTCCAGCCGTTCCAGTCGTATGTCGCCGGGCTCTCGTAGGTGGCGGACCAGCCGGCGAGGTCGGCGGCCGTGAGGGTGCCGGTGTGGCGCTCGCCGCTGGTGTCCATGGTGGGGCGCGCGGACTGGCGTACCAGGGCCTCGGCGATGAAGCCGGAGCGCCACACCTCGCGCGCGGCCTCGATCTCGGCGACCCGGTCCCCGATGCCCGCGACCTCGGCGAGCAGCCGCTTCCAGGTCGCGGCGAGGGCGGGGTTGCGCAGCAGCTCACCGGGGTGCGGGGCCCGCCCGTCCGGCAGGTACACCTCGGCCGACGAGGTCCACTCCGTCTCGAACAGCTCGCGGACCGTCTCGACGGTCGCCCCGACGTTCTCCACGGGCGCGTGCCCGTGTTCGGCGTATCCGACGGCGTACTTGAGGACGTCGGCGAGGGGCTTCGTCCCGTGGTCGCGCAGCAGCAGCATCCAGGCGTCGAAGGCACCGGGGACGGCGGCGGCGAGCGGCCCGGTGCCGGGCACCAGGTCCAGGCCGAGTCCCCGGTAGTGGGCGACGCTCGCCCCGGCGGGTGCGATGCCCTGTCCGCACAGCACCCGCACCTCGCCGCCGGCCGGCGCGAGCAGGATCGGCACCTCGCCGGCGGGGCCGTTGAGGTGCGGCTCGACGACGTGCAGCACGAACGCCCCGGCGACGGCCGCGTCGAAGGCGTTGCCGCCGTCCTCCAGCACGGCCATCGCGGACTGCGAGGCGAGCCAGTGGGTGGAGGACACCATGCCGAGGGTGCCCTGGAGGGTCGGCCGGGTCGTGAAGTGCATCTCTCACCTCGCCGCTCGCGCACCCCGGGCGTTCCGGAGCGCGATCACACCTGTGGGGCTGCCTCTACCCGTCCGAGGGGGCTACGAAGATTTTGCGATCCCTCGGGCACTTCATGAGCCGTACTCAACCCCCGCGTTTCTACGCGCGTGGTGTCATGCTCACGCCCGCCACCCCCCACACGGGCATCAACTCGACTAGGAGTCGGGCATGTTGTCGAAGGTCCTCCGCCGTGCGGGCGTGACCCTGGCGGCCGGTGCCGCGGTGATCGCCACCGCCGTTCCCGCCAATGCCGCGAGCTACACCGCGTTCGCCTTCTCGCTCAGCGGCAGCGAGCCCACGATCTACGACTTCATCAACTCGGCCACCACCTCCCTCGACATGACGATGTACGAGCTCGAGGACACCACCGCGGTCGACGACCTCATAGCCCTGGAGAACAAGGGCGTCACCGTCCGGGTGGTCCTGGACCAGGCCCACAAGTCCGCCAACTCCTCCGCCTACACCGCGCTGACGAACGCGGGCGTGGGCGTGGCCTGGTCGCCGTCGAGCTTCGTCTACACCCACCAGAAGACGATCACGGTGGACGGCACCAAGTCGCTGGTCCTCACCGGCAATCTGACCTCGCAGTACTACACGACCGGCCGCGACTACGGCGTCTTCACCGACGACACCCGCGACGTCGCCGCCATCGAGAAGGTCTTCAACGCGGACTACGCCGGCACCTCGGTCACGCCCACCGACGGCGACCACCTGCTGTGGTCGCCGACCGACTCCCGCAGCCGCCTGCTGTCCGTGATCAACGCGGCCACGAAGACGCTCGACGTCGAGGAGCTGGAGTTCAGCGACAGCACGGTGGTCAACGCCATCGTGGCCAGGGCGAAGGCCGGCGTCACCGTGCGCGTGGTGCTGGAGACGCCGGGCAGCTATTCCAGCCAGGTGTCCGCGATCAAGGCGGCGGGCGGCAAGGTCGCCGGGTACTCCGACCCCAACGGCTTCTACATCCACGCCAAGGCCATGGTCGCCGACTACGGCCTGTCCACCCAGGAGGTGGAGGCGGGCTCCATGAACATCAGCAGCAACTCCCTCTCCAACAACCGCGAGTTGGGCATCATCCTCACGGGCACCGGGGTCGCGCAGTCGGTGGCCACGACCATCGAGAACACCTTCGCCGGCGACTTCGCGGGCGGTACCGCGGCGTAGTGGCTCCGGACCGGCGCCCGCCTGCCGTGAGCGCGTGACCGTTCACGGCCGGCGTGGCGCCACCAGTCCCGACTCGTAGGCGAAGACGACCAGTTGAGCCCGGTCGCGAGCCCCGAGCTTCGTCATGGCCCGGCTGATGTGGGTCTTGGCCGTGAACGGGCTGATGACCATGTGCCCCGCGATCTCCTCGTTGGTCAGGCCCCGGGCGGCCAGGGCCGTCACCTCGCGTTCGCGCCGGGTCAGGCAGTCCAGGCCGGGTGCCGTCGCCCGGTCCGGCGGCCGGGAGACGAACTCACCGATCAGCGTGCGGGTGACCGACGGGGACAGCAGTGCCTCGCCACGGGCCACGACTTCGATGCCCTGGAGCAGGTCGGCCGGTTCGGTGTCCTTCAGGAGGAAGCCGCTGGCGCCCGCCCGCAGCGCCTCGAAGACGTACTCGTCGAGGCCGTAGTTGGTGAGGATCACCACGCGTACGGCCGCCAGGGCGGGGTCCGCGGCGATCAGCCGCGTCGCCTCGATGCCCGTCATCACCGGCATCTGGACGTCGATCAGCGCGATGTCGGGCACGTGCGCGCGGACGAGGGCGAGACCCCGCTCGCCGTCCGCCGCCTCACCGACCACCTCGATGCCGTCCTCGGCGTCCAGCAGGGCACGGAACCCGGCACGCATCAGCGCCTGGTCGTCGACGAGCGCGACCCTGATCATCTCAACTCCCCCTTGGCATGGGGGATTCGTCGGGCCGCGCCACCCCCGGCCGGCCGACCTCCCCGATGGGCGGCCGCGCCCGCGCCCCCGAGCCCGCCCCGCTGACCCCGCCTCCCCCAGTGGCCGGCCCAAGCCCAACCCCGAAGCCGGCCCGCCCACCCCGCCTCCCCCAACGGCCGGCCCGAGCCCAACGCCGAAGCCGGCCCCGCTGACCGCGCCTCCCCCAGTGGCCGGCCCAAGCCCACCCCCCTCACCCCGCCTCCCCCAGCGGCAGCCGCGCCCGTATCGCGAAGCCGCCCTCCGCGCGCGGGCCGGCGTCCAGTGTGCCGCCCAGTGCCGTGACGCGTTCCCGCATGCCGGTGAGGCCCACGCCGGGGGCGGGAGGGCGGGCCGGGTCGGCGGCGCCGTCGTCCTCGACGCGTATCGCCAGTTCGTCGCCCCCGTAGTCCAGCCGGACGCTCACCTTGGCCGGGCCCGCATGCCGGGCCGCGTTGGTCAGGCCCTCCTGCACGATGCGGTAGACCGCCCGATCGACCGTGGCCGCCAGCGGCCGTTCCTCCCCGGTCACCGTGAGTTCGGTGGTGAGGCCCGCCGCGCGGGCCCGCTCGACCAGCAGCGCGGGGGTGCCGGTGGGCTCGTCCTCGGAGCGCAGGATCTCCAGGGTGGCGCGCAGTTCGCGCATGGCCTCGCCGCTCGCGTCCTGGATGGCGAGCAGCGCCGGCGGTATCTCCTCGCCGCGCTTCTTCGCCAGGTGGACGGCGACGCCCGCCTGGAGCTTGACGATCGAGATGCTGTGGGTGAGCGAGTCGTGCAACTCCCTGGCGATGCGCAGGCGTTCCTCGCCCGCGCGGCGCAGGGCGGCCTCCTCCCTGGTCCGCTCGGCCTCCAGCGCGCGCCGCTCGGTCTGGCGGAGGTACGCCTGCCAGTTGCGGTCGGCCTGTCCCGCGACCACGGCGCACAGGAACCAGCCGGCGAGCAGCGCCGTCCGCTCGACCACGTCGTGCGTCGTCGGGCCCGTCGCCAGCCACGCTCCCAGGAAGACCCCGCTGGCCGCGGCCGCCCAACCCCGGTGTCCCGCACTGGCCGTCGTGGCCACGGCGACGAAGACCGGCAGGGCGGAGAGCGGGCCGGGGTGCGCGTGCAGCACGTACCCGGCCCCGCACAGCGCGGCGACGACCGCCACCGTGCGCGGGGCCACGCGGTGGAACGCGAGGACGGCCGAGGACAGGACGACGAGGGCCTGGTCGACGGCCGTGGTGTCCCGGCCGAAGGCTGCCGTGGTCACGGCGAGAGCACCGACGACGACCGCGAGGGCCACGTCGGCGAGCCCCTTGCGTGTGGTGAAGTGCCCGCTCATGCACGCACAGTAGAGGGCGGCGCCGACAACGGCGTCACCCCTGTGGACGGCTCCCCGGCTACTCCCCACGCAGTAGTGCGCGGCCCCGGCGGCCTCGTCGTCGTAGCGCCAAGTGCCTCCGCGGGGACGACGCCCGGGCCCGCCCCGGCCGCGCATGCTGCCGTACATGTCCACACCCTTCAGGTACACACAGCCACCGTCGCCCAAGTCGGCCACCGGCCGGGTCGCCGAGGTCCACGCGCAGATCGCCGCCGGCTTCGGCATCGACCGGCCCGCAACCTTCATGGTCCTGTCCTCGACGCCCGAACTCCTCGTGTCAGCCTGGGCGTTGATGCGCGAGTCGCTGATCGCCGGCCCCGGCAGCCGCACCGGCAAGGAGCTGGCGGCGCTCGGGGTCTCGCTCTCCAACAACTGCCCGTTCTGCGTCGACGCGCACACCGTGCTGCTGCACGCGACCGGCGACCACGCGCTGGCCGAGCGGCTGGCCCGCGGCGACGACCCGGAGAGCGAGGAGCACAAGCGCGTGCTCGACTGGGGGCTCGCCAGCCGCGCCCGCGGGCCGCGCTGCGGCCGTACCCCTTCCCCGAGGAGCACGCGCCCGCCTATCTGGGGACCATGCTCACCTTCCACTTCATCAACCGCGTCGCCTCGGCGCTGCTGTCCGAACAGCTCATGCCGGGCGGCGTCCAGCGGTTCCGGGCGGTGCGCAGCCTCGCGGGCCGCGCCCTGGGGCGCACCGTCCGCCGCGAGGCCGAGCCCGGAGCGTCCCTGCCGCTGCTCGACACGCTCGGCCCCGGGCCGGACTGGGCCCTCGGCTCCCCCGTGGGCCCGGCCTACGCGGCGCTGCGCGCGGCCGCCCGCACCGGCGCCGAGCTCCTCGATCCGGACGAACGCGCCCTCGTCCACCACGCCCTGCGGGACTGGGACGGCGAGCACCCGTCGGCCGTCCTGCGCGGCTTCCCGACCCGGCGTGAGCGGCCCGGCGCGCGCCTGGCACTGCTCGCCGCGCTCGCGCCGTACGGGCTCACCGACGAAGACGTGGCCGCCTGGCACATGCCCTGGCACAACGACGAGCAACTGGTCCGGCTCGTCGCGTACGGCGCCTTCGCCGCCGTGGACCGCATCGAGAGCGCGCTCGCGCTGCCGGCCGCCCAGGAGGCCACCCCATTGACGACGACCAGAGGTGAACCCTTTATCCGATTCCGGCATTTTTAGAGGGGTTTTATGCGCATACGAGGGGATCGTCGTCGCTTGTTCGGACGGAGTCCGGTTGGTCATGGCACATCGGCACCGGCCTCGGTGACCGCCCGAGCACGGAGCGAGTTGACGCTTCCGTCTCACAGGGACTCATGTGAGACTGGCGCTCCGTCCGCAGTGCGGACCCCCTTCCGCACACCGTCCCCCACCGAGAAGTGTGCCCGTGCGTGAATTTCCTCTGCCGCTCGCTCTGACCGCGCGCCTGTCCCCCGTCGTCGTGCTCGCCGCGATGGGCTGGGCGCTGACGTCCAGTCCCGCGACGCCGGCCGACCGGCACGACGAGGCGCAGCACAAGAGCACTTCGACGCCCTCCGCGCCGTCGACGGCGGCAGCGGCGACCAAGTCGTACAGCGCCGCCCCCGCTCCGTGCGGCAGCGTGGCCACGGCGACGGTCAAGTCGCTCGTCCCGGGCGCCAAGACGGCCGGGAAGGAGATCAAGTCCACCGACGAGAAGCTGCGCCGCACCTGCTCCTGGAACGCCCTCAAGGGCTACGACTACCGCTGGCTCGACGTCTCCTTCGAGGTCCTGGACTCCGACGCGGCGGCGCAGAAGGAGTACAAGGAGAGGACCGCGGAGAAGAGCGGCGGAGGCGCCGTACCGGGGCTCGGGGACGCGGGCTACTCGGTGGTGAACCTCACCACCGAGGACAAGCAGCAGACCCGGGAGGGCGTGGTGATCGCCCAGGTGTCCAACGTCCTGGTGGTCACCACCTACAACGGCAGTGACTTCGAGACGAAGAAGGCACCCGGCACGGACGAGATCAACAAGGGTGCCATCAAGGCCGCGAAGGACGCCGTGACCGCGCTGAAGGGCAGCCGGTAGCGTTCGCCGGCCGCCCTTCGGGAGGCTTCAGGCCTCCAGGCGCTGTCGGCCGCGCAGCAGCATCAGGACCAGGTAGAGGGCCATCGAGGTGCCCAGGCCCACCGCCCAGCCGTAGTCGGCGAGCGGCTGCAGCGCCGGAATGGGCCGTCCGTCGATCAGCGGCTTGAAGCTCGCGCCGCCGATCGCCAGCACACCGCCCGTCACGAATGCGACGACGGCCCGCCAGTTCCAGCCGCCCGCGTACCAGTAGCGGCCGCCCGAGCGGTACAGGTCGACCAGGTCCAGCTTTCCGCGGCGCAGGATCCAGTAGTCGGCGATGAGGATGCCGGCGACCGTGCCGAGCAGGCCGCCGACCAGGCCGAGCCAGGTGAAGATGTAGCCCTGCGGGTCGGAGTACAGCTTCCACGGGAAGATCAGGACGCCGATGAAGCAGGTGGCGAGGGCCCCGGCCCGGAAACTGACCTTCCTGGGCGCGATGTTGGAGAAGTCGAAGGCCGGTGAGACCAGGTTGGCGGCGATGTTCACGGACAGGGTCGCCACCAGCACGGTCACCAGGGCGAACAGCAGGCCGAAGACGTTGTCGGTCTTGGCGGCGAGCTGGACCGGGTCCCACACGGCCTGGCCGTACACCTTCTGCGAACCGGAGGTGACCAGCACCGACAGCAGCGCGAACAGCGTCATGGTGGTGGGCAGTCCGAGCGCCTGCCCCCACGTCTGGGCCTTCTGGCTCCGGCCGTAGCGGGTGAAGTCGGGGATGTTCAGCGACAGGGTGGACCAGAAGCCGATCATGCCCATCAGGGAAGGCCAGAACAGCTTCCAGAAGTCGCCGCCCCAGCCGAGCTTGGAGGGCTGGTCGAGCAACGGGCCGAAGCCGCCCGCCTTGTTGCTCATCCAGACCAGCATCACCAGCGCGCCGACGATGACGAAGGGCGCCGCCCAGTTCTCGAAGCGGCGGATCGTGTCCATGCCGCGGTAGATGATGGCGACCTGGATCGCCCAGAAGATCGCGAACGACAGCCACATCGTCCAGGCGTAGCCGCCGATCTTCCCCGCGTCGGACCAGCCGTTGCCGATGAGCTTGCCGGCCAGGAAGTAGATCGCCTCACCGCCGATCCAGGTCTGGATGCCGAACCAGCCGCAGGCCACCAACGCCCGAACCACAGCAGGCAGGTTGGCGCCGCGGACGCCGAACGAGGCACGCGCGAACACCGGGAACGGGATGCCGTACTTCGGCCCGGCGTGCCCGGTGAGCAGCATCGGAACCAGCACGATCACATTGGCCAGGGCGATGGTGAGCACCGCCTGCTTCCAGTCCATGCCGACGGCGATCAGACCGGAGGCGAGGGTCCAGGAGGCCGTGTTGTGGGCCATGCCGACCCACAGGGCGGAGAAGTTGTACGTGGTCCAGGTGCGCTTCTCGATCGGGACCGGGAGCAGGTCCTCGTTCGCGTACGGGCCGCTGGGCAGCGGAGCCCCGGGCGCGATCTCCACGCGCCCGTCGGCGAGGGTGACTTGAGCGGTCGGCGGTATGGCCGTGGGAGCGGTGTCGGTCATGGGCAGGCCAATCGATGAGGGGTGGTCCGGAAAGGCCGTGCGGGCCGGCGGGGCCGGGGAGGGGCGGGTGGGTTCCCGGGTCGTCCGGTGCGCCGAGAGTGCGTGCCGGGCGGCGTGGGGACGTGCCCGCCCCTCCCCGGCCCCGCCATCCCCTCCCCGGGGAGGTGGGGAGGGGAGATCTGGAGTGGGGGGGTGGGAACTGGCTTTGAAGGCTCAGGAGTTGACGGCGGGGATGACCTTCTGGCCGTACGCGTCGATCACGGCCTCCTGGGCGTCATGCATGTCGTAGACGGCGAACTGGTCGACGCCCAGCTCACGCAGGGCGTTGAGCTTCTCGATGTGCCTCTCGACGGGGCCGATGAGGCAGAACCGGTCGACGATCTCGTCGGGCACGAACTGGGTGTCGGGGTTGTCCGCGCGGCCGTGGTGGGAGTAGTCGTACCCTTCGCGCGCCTTGATGTAGTCGGTGAGTTCCTCCGGGACCTGCGAGGAGTGCTCGCCGTACTTGGAGACGAGGTCGGCGACGTGGTTGCCGACCATGCCGCCGAACCAGCGGCACTGCTCCCGGGCGTGGGCGAGGGCCTCGGGCGAGTCGTCCTCGGTGACGTAGGCGGGGGCGGCGACGCAGATGCGGACGTCGGCGGGGTCGCGGCCCGCGGCCACGGCCGCGTCCTTCACGGCCTTGACCATGTACTCCGTCAGGTAGAGGTCCGCCAGCTGCAGGATGAACCCGTCGGCCTCCTCGCCGGTCATCTTCAGGGCCTTGGGCCCGTACGCGGCCATCCAGACGGGGAGTTCGGCGCCGGGCTTGATCCACGGGAACCTGACGACCGCGCCGCCGAGGTCGGCCTCCTCGCCCCGGCCGAGGGCCCGGATGACCTTCATGGCCTCGCTGATGCGGGCCAGCGTGTTGGGCTTGCGGCCGGCGACGCGCATCGCGGAGTCGCCGCGGCCGATGCCGCAGACGGTGCGGTTGCCGAACATGTCGTTGAGGGTGGCGAAGGTGGAGGCGGTGACCTCCCAGGTGCGGGTGCCGGGGTTCGTCACCATCGTGCCCACGGTCAGCTTCTGGGTGTTCGCCAGGATCTGACTGTAGATCACGAACGGTTCCTGCCACAGCACGGCCGAGTCGAAGGTCCAGCCGTAGGTGAAGCCGTTGCGCTCGGCGCGCTTCATCAGGCTGACGACCTTCGAGGCCGGCGGGTCGGTCTGCAGGACGAGTCCGAAGTCCATAAGCGCCACTCCTAGTTGAGGTACTGACAGGTGGAGCGCGGGGTGTAGACGCCGTGTCCGGCGCGTCCGGTGTACTCCCGCTCGGTGATGACGGGTTCGCCGCGCGAGAGGACCGTCTCGACCCGGCCGGTGGTGCGCTTGCCTTCGTACGCCGAGTAGTCGACGTTCATGTGGTGCGTCTCGGCGGACATGACCTGCTCGGCGTTCGGGTCGTAGATGACGATGTCCGCGTCGGCGCCCGGGGCGATGGTGCCCTTCTTCGGGTACATGCCGAACATCCGGGCGGGGGTGGCGCAGGCGATCTCGATCCAGCGGCGGCGACTGATGTGCCCGTCGACGACGGCCTGGTGGAGCAGGTCCATGCGGTTCTCGACACCGGGAAGGCCGTTCGGGATCTTCGAGAAGTCGCCGCGGCCCAGTTCCTTCTGGCCGACGAAGCAGAACGGGCAGTGGTCGGTGGAGACGACCTGCAGGTCGTTCGTCCTCAGCCCCTGCCACAGCTTGGCCTGGTGCTCCTTGGGCCGCAGCGGTGTGCTGCAGACGTACTTCGAGCCCTCGAAGTCGGGCTCGGCGAGGTTGTCGGTGGACAGGAACAGGTACTGCGGGCACGTCTCGCCGAAGACGTTCAGGCCCTCGTCGCGTGCCCGCGCCAGCTCGGCCACCGCCTCCATGGCCGAGACGTGCACGACGTACAGCGGCGCGCCCGCGACCTGCGCGAGCCTGATGGCGCGGTGGGTGGCCTCCGCCTCCAGCAGGGCCTTGCGCACCTCGCCGTGGTAGCGCGGGTCGGTCTCGCCGCGGGCCAGCGCCTGCTCCACCAGCACGTCGATCGCGATGCCGTTCTCGGCGTGCATCATGATCAGGCCGCCGTTCTCGGCGGAGCGCTGCATGGCGCGCAGGATCTGGCCGTCGTCGCTGTAGAAGACGCCGGGGTAGGCCATGAACTGCTTGAAGGAGGTGACGCCCTCCTCCACGAGCAGGTCCATCTCCTTGAGCGTCTCCTGGTTGACGTCGGAGACGATCATGTGGAAGCCGTAGTCGATCGCGCAGTTGACCTCGGCCTTGGCGTGCCAGGCGTCCAGGCCCTCGCGCAGCGAGTGCCCGACGCTCTGCACGGCGAAGTCGACGATCGTGGTGGTGCCGCCCCAGGCGGCGGCCCGGGTGCCGGTCTCGAAGGTGTCGGAGGCGAAGGTGCCGCCGAACGGCAGCTCCATGTGCGTGTGGGCGTCGACACCGCCCGGGATGACGTACTTCCCGGTGGCGTCTATCGTCCGCTCGGCGGCGAAGGCCTCGGCGGCAGGAGTGCCGGAGGCGGCGAGGGCGGCGACACGGCCGTCCTCGATCAGGACGTCGGCGTGGATCTCGTCGGACGCGGTGATGACGAGGCCACCACGGATGACGGTGCGGCTGCTCATTCTCCCTCTCCTGCCGTGCTCGACACTGATGCGGTTACGGGGCGGTGATCGGGGCGTACGCGTCGGGCCGGCGGTCCCGGAAGAACTGCCAGCGGTCGCGGACCTCGCGCAGCTTGGCCAGGTCCAGGTCGCGTACGACGAGTTCGGTCTCCTTGTCGGAGGCGACCTCGCCGACGAACTGGGCTTCCGGGTCCACGAAGTAGGAGGTCCCGTAGAAGTCGTTGTCGCCCAGGTCCTCCACGCCGACCCGGTTGATCGCGCCGACGAAGTACTCGTTGGCGACGGCCGCCGCCGGCTGTTCCAGCTGCCAGAGGTAGCGGGACAGGCCGCGCGAGGTGGCCGAGGGGTTGAAGACGATCTCCGCGCCTTCCAGGCCCAACGCCCGCCAGCCCTCCGGGAAGTGGCGGTCGTAGCAGATGTAGACGCCGATCCTGCCGACCGCCGTCTCGAACACGGGCCAGCCCACGTTGCCGGGCCGGAAGTAGAACTTCTCCCAGAAGCCCGGGACTTGGGGGATGTGGTGCTTGCGGTACTTGCCGAGGTAGGACCCGTCCGCGTCGATCACGGCGGCCGTGTTGTAGAGGACGCCGGGCTGCTCCTCCTCGTACATCGGCAGGATCAGGACGAGGCCCAGCTCCCTGGCGAGCGCCTGGAAGCGCTGGACGATCGGGCCGTCCGGGACCGCCTCGGCGTACTCGTAGAACGCCTTGTCCTGGACCTGGCAGAAGTAGGGCCCGTAGAACAGCTCCTGGAAGCACAGGACCTGGGCACCCTGCGCGGCCGCGTCCCGGGCCGCCTGCTCGTGCACCTGGATCATCGACTCCTTGTCGCCCGTCCACGCGGTCTGGAAGAGGGCGGCACGGATCACTCTGCTCATCGGGACCTCCGGTCGCTCGGTGTGCGAGAAGCGTAGGAAGTCCGGAAACCGGCTTTGAGTTGCACGGTGTCACGTCTGCGGGGGTGCCGCGTGTCACGGTGTCACCCTGTCGTGGGCCCATGTTTCACCGCCGTTTTCCCAGGTCGTCGCATGTTTCACCCCTGTTGCGCGTCATGCGCGAGGAGCGCGATGTGCACCGAGGCCGCCTGCTCGAAGTCGTCGAGGTCCACCCCCAGCCGGCCCTGTATGGCCTCCAGCCGGCGGTAGAGCGCGGGCCGGGAGACATGGTGGAGCTGGGCGGTGCGGGACTTGTTGCGACCGGTGGCGAGGTAGGTGCGCAGCACCGACAGCAGGTCGTCGTCGGCCGAGCACAGCAGCCCGTCGAGCTCCCGCTCCGCGAACGACTGCACATGCGGATCGTCCCGCAGCAGCCGGATCAGGCCGCGCAGGTGCACGTCCCTCAGGCGTACGACGGCCGGGAGGTCGAGGGCGGCCGAGGAGTCCGCCACGGCGTCGGCGACGTGCTGGGCCTCGCGCAGCCCGGCGGGCACGTCGTCCCAGGCGGTGCGCGGGTCGGCGGCGGCCACGGCCGTCCGGGCCGCCTCCGACCGCAGGCGGGCCGCGAAGTTGGCCACGAGCACGGTGGCGTCCTGGTCCCGCGCCAGGCTCAGCAGTACTGCGGTGGCTCCGTCGGCCAGCTCGGCGACGATACCGGGCAGCCCCAACAGCCGCAGCACCCGCTCCAGTTGGGCGGGTTCGCCGTCGCGGACGACCAGCGGCACGAAGGTGCGCCGGTTGACCGGAAGCCCGGCGGCCCGCGCCCGGGGCAGCAGCTGCCGTGCCGGTACGACCCCGCTGACGAGGTCGGTCAGCAGGCTCTGCGCCGACTGCTCCTCCCAGGTGTGGGCCGAGTTGCCGCCGAGCATGCGGTGCAGGACGAGGGCCTCGGCCGCCCGGTCGGCCAGCAGCCGTCCGGTGGCGGTGTCCCCCCGGTGCCCGCACAACACGATCTGGCCCCAGCGCTCTCCGCGCCCGCCCAGCTCGGCGCGGATCCAGCCGTCGCCCTCGCTGCCGCCCGCCTGCCGGGCGATGCGCTCCCAGTCGCGCAGCACGTCGTCCACGGCCGGCCGTTCCCCGGCGGTGGCCAGGACGCGGTGGGCGAGGTTCGTGACGACGACCGGGCAGGCGCTGTGCTGGGCGACCTCGTCGAGGAGGCGTTGCAGCGGGGCGCCGGCGGTGATGAGGCCGGTCAGGGCGGTCCGTACGGACTCCGACAGGCTGACGGCGGCGAACTTCCGCCGCACCAGGCGGGCCTGGACCTCCTCCGTCAGCTCGGCGAAGGGGAAGGGCCGGTGCAGCACGATCATCGGCAGCCCGCACCGCTCGGCGGCCCGGCGCATGACGTCCGGGGGCGCGGGGAAGGCGCGCCCGAGCCCGAGGACCACGGCCGACGCCTCCGCCCGGTGCAGGGACCGGATGTACTCGGCCTGCTTCTCCTCGTCGCCGGCGAGCAGCACCCCGGTGGTGAGGACCATCTCGCCGCCGCTGAGCATCACGCCCACGTCGGGTGCCTCGGCGACGTGCACCCAGCGCACCGGCCGGTCCAGCTGGCCCGCGCCGGCCACCACCTCGGGCTCCCCGGCGAGCACCCGTTCCATGGTCAGCACCTGGCGCACCGACAGGGCGGGTTCGAGGGTCCCGAAGGTGGTGGTCATCAGGGTCTTCCCTTGCTCAGCGCACGGCTACTACAGGCTCCTCAGAGCGGATTCGAGGATCGCGGCGCCTTCCTCGGCCTCCGCGACGGTCAGGGACAGCGGCGGGGCGATGCGCAGCGCGCTGGTGTTGTGGCCGCCGCCCTTGCCGATCAGCAGCCCGCCCGCGCGGGTCGCCTCCAGCACGGCGGCCGCCGCGTCCGGATCGGCCTGGTCCGTGCCCGGCTTCACCAGTTCGACGCCGAGCATCAGACCGCGCCCGCGCACCTCGCGTACGTGGGGAACCTGCGCGGCGACGCCCCGCAGCCGTTCCATGAGCAGACCGCCGACCCGCCGGGCGTTGCCCTGCAGGTCGTGCTCCAGCAGGTAGTTGAGGTTGGCCAGGCCCGCCGCCATGGTGATCTGGGTGCCGCCGAACGTCGAGATGCTGTTGGCGTCCAGGCAGTTCATGATCTCGGCGCGGGCGACGACACCGCCGATGGAGCTGCCGTTGCCGATGCCCTTGGCGAAGGTGAGCATGTCCGGCGGCCCGCTCCGGCCGTGCGCCTGCCAGCCCCAGAAGTGGTCGCCGGTGCGGCCCCAGCCGGTCTGCACCTCGTCGGCGATCCACAGGATGCCGCGCTCGGCGAGGACCTCGCGGAAGGCCGCGTACAGGCCGTCCGGGCCCGAGGTGAAGCCGCCGACGCCCTGGATGGGTTCGGCGATCAGGGCCGCGGGCGGGCGGGTGTGGCCGAGCAGGTCCTTGAGGTCGTCGACGCAGGCCGCGATGAAGTCGGCGTCGCTCAGGGAGGCGTACGGGCCGCGGGTGCGGACGCCGCCGTGGACGTAGAGCGTCTGCAGCGGGGACAGCGAGGTCGGTGACCAGCCGCGGTTGCCGGTGATGCCGACCGCGCTGAAGGAGCGGCCGTGGTAGCTGTTGCGCATCGCCAGGATCGTGTTGCTGCGCCGGTAGGTGGTGGCGAGCAGCAGCGCGGTGTCGTTGGCCTCGGTGCCGGAGGTGGTGAAGAAGACGCGGGCGTCCGGGATGCCGCTCAACTGGGCGATACGCTCGGCGAGTTCCACCATCTGGCGGTTGAGGTAGAGAGTCGACGAGTGCAGGATGCGGCCCGCCTGCTCGCTCACCGCCTTCGTCACCTCGGGCAGCGCGTGCGCGGTCATCGTGGTGAGGATGCCGCCGAAGAAGTCGAGGTACTTGTTGCCGTCCGAGTCCCAGACGTGGCGGCCCTCGCCGTGGGTGATCTCGATCGGGTCCTCGTAGTAGAGGGCGAGCCAGTCCGGCAGGACGGATCGATGGCGTGCGTAGAGGTCGCTCACGGCTGCACCAGCCCCTCGTAGGCGTCGGGTCGTCGATCGCGGTAGAACGCCCACTGCTGGCGCACTTCCTCGATCAGGTCGAAGTCCAGGTCGCGGACGACGAGTTCCTCCTTGGTGTCGCTGGCGACGTCGCCGACGAACTGGCCGCGCGGGTCGACGAAGTAGCTCGTGCCGTAGAAGTCGTTGTCGCCGTACTCCTCCTGGCCGACGCGGTTGATGGCGGCGATGAAGTACTCGTTGGCGACGGCCGCGGCGGGCTGTTCCAGCCGCCAGAGGTAGGAGGACAGACCGCGGTGGGTGGCCGACGGGTTGTAGACCAACTGGGCGCCGTTGAGGCCGAGTTGGCGCCAGCCTTCGGGGAAGTGGCGGTCGTAGCAGATGTAGACGCCGACCCTGCCGACCGCCGTGTCGAAGACCGGCCAGCCGATGTTGCCCGGCTTGAAGTAGTACTTCTCCCAGAAGCCCTTGACCTGCGGGATGTGGTGTTTGCGGTACTTGCCGAGGAAGGTGCCATCGGCGTCGATCACGGCGGCGGTGTTGTAGTAGAAGCCGGACTGCTCGACCTCGAAGACCGGGACGACGACCACCATGCCCGTCTCCCGGGCGAGATCCTGCATACGACGGACGGTCGGCCCGTCGGGCACGGGCTCGGCCCAGCGGTAGTGCTCGGGTTCCTGGACCTGGCAGAAGTAAGGGGCGTTGAACACTTCCTGGAAGCCGATGACCTTCGCGCCCTGTCGGGCCGCCTCGCGGGCGTGCTCCTCGTGTTTCGCCACCATGGACTCGGTGTCGCCGGTCCAGGTGGCCTGGACCAGAGCGGCACGTACGACGTTGGCCATGAGCTGCTCCTTCGGCGGGGACGTCAGAGCCTCTACGCCCGTAGACACGGCCGTAGAGGGATGAACGTAAGCCTCCGGGAGGGCCTTGCCAAGACCATCGCCGTCAACCCGCTGAGTCGATCATGTTTCGCACTCCTGTGGGTGATAGGAGGGGCCGGTGGTAGGGGGGTGTCGGGCGGGTCGCAGGAGGTCTTCCGGCGGTTGTCAGGCGGTCGTACGACGGTTGTCAGGCGGTTGTCAGGCGGTGAAACCGGCCACCCGGAGGGCGTGCACCAGATCCCAGTGTCGCTCGTCCGACACCCCGTGCGCCGCCTCCAGCAGAAGGGGTACGAGGGTGCCGGGATCGGGTTCCGCGCTGCGGGCCGCCTCCTCCGGCGTGCGGACGCGGACGTAGGCGTCGAGCAGCGCGCCCACCTCGCGCCGTCGCCCCTCGGCCGCGAGGCCCAGCACGGCCTGCCCGATCTCCGTGGCGGGCCGGACGACGCCCTGCCGCAGGATCTGCTCGCCGTCGGCCGCGCGCCCCGCCGCGACCAGCGCGTCCGCCGCGGCGACCAGCCGTTCGGCGGGCAGCGAGGCGGCCTCCCACAGCAGCGTCGTCCAGTCGAAGCCGAGCCCCGCACCCTGCAGTTCCGCGGCGAGCAGCGGGAACCGGGCGGCGGGCCACTGGGCGACCTCGACGAGCAGGGCGTGCGCGTCACCGCTGCGTCCCTCGGCACGCAGCCGCACCAGCCTCCCGACCGCCTCGGCCACCTCCTGCGGCCCCGCCGTGTCCAGCGGCTCCGCCTCGGGCTCCGACCGCGGCTCGGGAGCCTCGGCGGCCCCGGCGAACCGGGCTCCGCGCGGGGTGCGGCCCCCGGCGGCGGCAGGACCGGCGGCGGCAGCGTCGGGCGCGCCGACCGGCGGCGCGACGACGGGAGCGGCCTCCTCCACCATCCCGGCGAACCGAGCACTCCCTCGGCGACGCTTGCGTTGCTTGATGGTGGGGGGTGCGGGGGTGAGGGGTGCTGAGGTGGGGGCTTCGAAGCCGTGAGACTCGGCTGCTGGGGCATCGGAGCCGCGGGACTCGGGGGCGGAGGCATCGGAGCCGTGAGTTTCGGGGGCGGGGACTCCGGAAGCCGGGGCGTCGAAGACGGAAGCTTCGGAGGCGAAAGGGATGGGAGCGGGCGCGGGAGCAGGGCTCGCAGGTCCGGGGGCATCCGGGCCGTAGGGTTCGCGCAGGTCGGGTCCCCGGAACACGGTCCGGGAGCCGGCATCCGGGGCGTTCGGGGCCTGCGAGGCCGGGGCGACGGCGTCGCGAGGGGCGGAGTTCGGCCGTACGGCCGGAGCACCGGCGCGGTACGACCCGGCCTGCCGACGCGCATCAGGGCCGTACGGTCCGGCCTGCCGACGCGCATCAGGGCCGTACGGTCCGGCCTGCCGACCCTCACCGATACCAGTACCGGCCGTCTCACCGCTGCCTCGGCCCGCCCAGGCGTCGCCGAACGGTGCGGCATCTCGCGGATGGGTGGCGTCGACGCGGTATCCGGCGCTCTCCGGCGGGTGGCCGCGGCGGACCGCCGACACCCGTTCGCCCGCCGCGCGCCGGTCCGTCTCGGCCATCCGGGCGCGGAGTTCGGCGCACCGAGCGGTGGCGCGGTCGTGGTCGTCGCGGGCCCAGGCGAGGTCGAGGCGGAGGGCGTCGGCCTCCTGACGGGTGGCGACGGACGCGAGGAGGCGGCTCAGCTCCGCCTGCCGTTCGGCGGCGTAGCGCTGTTCGCGGAGCATCACGTCGAGCCGGTCGCTCAGGGCGTCCCGGCCGCCGGGCCGGGCGTCGTACGCGGTGAGCGCGGCGGCGTGCAGCGCGCGGGCCCGCTCATGTTCCGGGGCGGCGACGCCGGGGCCGAAGGCCGCCGCGAGATCGTGCAGCAGCGCCTCCATGACGTCCCAGGGCGGCACCTCGCGCCCGTCGAGACAGGCCCGCATGCCGTCGGGGTCGCGCTGCCAGAACACCGCGCACCAGCCACCACGCTGGTCCAGGCGCGCCAGCAGGCCGTTCAGGTAGTTCGCGAACTCCCGCACCCGTCCCGGGAGTTGATCCACAGCCATCGCTCAACTCCCGCCAGACCGGAGCACTCCGGTCCGTAGGCAACACCAGTTGTGTTACGGCGGTGCTACGGACAGTTTGCAACGGGCGCGCGGAGAGCTCATTACGGGATCTTGACCGATGAGCGTCACACGACCAGCAGAGCGCACTGTTCCACGAGGTCGTCCATCGAGAGGCCGAGCGTCCGGGCGAGCGCGGCGACGGTGAAGAACGCCGGGGTCGGCGCCCGTCCCGTCTCGATCTTGCGGAGCGTCTCCGCGGAGATCCCCGCCGCCGCGGCGACGTCCGTCATGCTCCGTCCGCCGCGGGCCTCGCGGAGCAACCGCCCGAGACGCTCGCCGCGTTCGCGCTCTTCGGGGGTGAGAGGGGTGCGCACCATACCGTCATTCTAATCCCGCATTTCAAGCCGGTCGAGTAAGCCGGTATAGTAATTGGCATGGTGGAGCTCAAGACAGACACATCTATCGACGCGATGTACGCGGCGGGCCAGGTGCTCGGCCGGTCCCTGACGGCCGTGCGGCAGGCCGCGGACGTGGGCGTTTCCCTGTTGGAACTGGACGAGGTGGCCCGCGGGGTGCTGCGGGAGGCCGGTGCCTCCTCCCCCTTCCTCGGCTACCGCCCCTCCTTCGCGCCGATCCCCTTCCCCGCCGTCATCTGCGCTTCGGTGAACGACGCGATCGTGCACGGCATCCCGACCGGCTACCGGCTGCGTGACGGCGACCTCGTCTCCATCGACTGCGGGGCCGAACTGGACGGCTGGGCGAGCGACTCGGCGATCAGTTTCGTCGTGGGCGAGCCCCGCCCGGCCGACGTACGACTGATCGAGACGGCGGAGCGGGCGCTGGCGGCCGGCATCGAGGCGGCGGTGGTCGGCAACCGCACCGGCGACATCGCGCACGCGATCGGCAGGGTCTGCCGGGACGCCGGATACGGCATCCCGCAGGGTTTCGGGGGCCACGGCATCGGCCGCCGTATGCACGAGGACCCCTCGGTGCCCAACGAGGGCCGTCCGGGCCGGGGTTTCCCGCTGCGCCACGGAATGGCCCTCGCGATCGAGCCCATGCTGATCGCGAGCGGTAGGGACGGCTACCACGAGGCCCCGGACGGCTGGACCCTGCGCACGAACGACGGCTCCCGCGCGGCCCACGTGGAGCACACGGTGGCGATCACCGACGACGGGCCGCGGATCCTCAGCGAGCGCTGAGTCCCGCGCGCCCCGACCGTCCGCGCGCGCCGACGCGGTCCCGTCGAGCGCACGCGCCGACGTCGTCCCGGCGGCCATGCCGCCGGTCCTCCCCACCGGTCGTGCCGCCGGCCCTCCCCGCCCGTCGTGCCGCCGATCCTCCCTCCGGTCCTCCCCGCCGGTCGTGCCGCCGGTCCTCCCCGCCGGTCGTGCCGCCGATCCTCCCTCCGGTCCTCCCCGCCGGTCGTGCCGCCGGTCCTCCCCGCCGGTCGTGCCGCCGGTCCTCCCCACCGGTCGTGCCGCCGGCCCTCCCCGCCCGTCGTGCCGCCGATCCTCCCTCCGGCCCTCCCCGCCCGTCGTGCCGCCGATCCTCCCTCCGGCCCTCCCCGCCCGTCGTGCCGCCGGTCCTCCCCGCCGGTCGTGCCGCCGATCCTCCCCGCCGGTCCTCCCGCCGGTCGTGCCGCCGATCCTCCCGCCCGCTCGTCCCGCCCGGTCATCCCGTCCGGCCATCCCGCCCGCTCGTCCCGCCTGGTCACCCAGCCCGTCGGACCGCTGCCGGATCTCTGTCGGACCGCCGCCCGCGCCCTGCACGGCCCCGCTGGACGTGCCCCCGTCCGGGGGCCGTGCCAAGGTGGTGTAACCGGGCCCTGCAGGGGCACCCGCGTGGACCGGCACGTCGATCAGCGAGCGCGTCCCGCCAGGCGCCGGGACGCCGGAACGGAACGAACGCTCATGACCAGCGGCTACCCCGGTCCCGGCGACTTCGGATCGGACCCCTTCCAGGAATTCTTCGCCCGCTTCTTCGGCGGACCCCGCCAGGGTCCCCGGCAGATCGACATAGGCCGTCTGCTCAGTCAGCCGGCCCGGGAACTGGTCCGCGGCGCCGCCCAGTACGCGGCCGAGCACGGCAGCCGGGACCTGGACACCCAGCATCTGCTGCGGGCCGCGCTGAGTGCCGAGCCGACCCGGAGCCTGCTCAGCCGGGCCGGTGCGGACCCCGATTCGCTGGCGTCGGAGATCGACGAACGCTCCGGCCCCGTCCAGCACACCCCCGAGGAGGCACCGGCGCCCACCTCGCTGTCGCTGACCCCGGCCGTCAAGCGCGCCCTGCTGGACGCGCACGACCTGGCGCGGGCGAGCGGCGCCGGTTACATCGGCCCCGAGCACGTCCTCAGCGCGCTCGCGGCCAACCCCGACTCGGCCGCGGGGCACATCCTCAACTCGGCCCGCTTCGCGCCGTCCGGACTGCCGCCCGAGCAGCCGGAGACGGCCCAGCCCCGCCCCGAACGGGCGCGCTCGACGGGCACGCCCACCCTCGACAAGTACGGCCGCGATCTGACCGACCTGGCCCGGCAGGGCCGTATCGACCCGGTGATCGGCCGGGACGACGAGATCGAGCAGACCATCGAGGTGCTGTCCCGGCGCGGCAAGAACAACCCGGTGCTCATCGGGGACGCGGGCGTCGGCAAGACCGCCATCGTGGAGGGGCTCGCCCAGCGGACCGCGGACGGGGACGTCCCCGACGTGCTGATCGGCCGCCGGGTGGTCGCCCTGGACCTGACCGGTGTCGTCGCGGGCACCCGTTACCGGGGCGACTTCGAGGAGCGGCTCAACAACATCGTCGGCGAGATCCGCGCCCACTCCGACCAACTGATCGTGTTCATCGACGAGTTGCACACCGTCGTCGGTGCGGGCGGTGGCGGCGAGGGCGGTTCGATGGACGCGGGCAACATCCTCAAGCCGGCACTGGCCCGGGGTGAGCTGCACATCGTCGGGGCGACGACGCTGGAGGAGTTCCGCCGCATCGAGAAGGACGCGGCCCTGGCCCGCCGGTTCCAGCCCATCCTGGTGCCCGAGCCCTCGGTCCCGGACACCCTCGAGATCCTGCGCGGCCTGCGCGACCGCTACGAGGCCCACCACCAGGTCCGCTACACCGACGAGGCCCTGGTCGCCGCCGTCGAGCTGTCCGACCGCTACCTCACCGACCGCCGCCTGCCCGACAAGGCCATCGACCTGATCGACCAGGCGGGCGCCCGGGTCCGGCTGCGCGCCCGCACGAAGGGCACGGACGTACGGACCCTGGAGCGCGAGATCGAGCAGCTGACCTGCGACAAGGACCAGGCGGTCGCCGACGAGCAGTACGAGCGGGCCACCCAGCTGCGGGACCGTATCGCGGAGCTGAAGCAACGGGTCACCGACACCTCGGGCAGTGACGAGGCCGACGAGGGCCAACTGGAGGTGACGGCCGAGGCGATCGCGGAGGTGGTCTCCCGGCAGACGGGCATCCCGGTCGCCAGCCTCACCCAGGAGGAGAAGGAGAGGCTGCTCGGCCTGGAGGGGCATCTGCACGAGCGGGTCGTCGGCCAGGAGGAGGCGGTCGCCGTGGTCGCCGAGGCGGTCATGCGCTCGCGCGCCGGACTGGCCAGCCCGGACCGTCCGATCGGCAGCTTCCTCTTCCTCGGGCCGACCGGCGTGGGCAAGACGGAACTGGCCCGCGCGCTCGCCGAGGCCCTGTTCGGCAGCGAGGAGCGCATGGTCCGCCTCGACATGAGCGAGTACCAGGAGCGCCACACCGTCAGCCGTCTGGTCGGCGCCCCGCCCGGTTACGTCGGCCACGAGGAGGCCGGCCAGCTCACCGAGGTGGTCCGCCGGCACCCGTACTCGCTGCTCCTCCTGGACGAGGTGGAGAAGGCACACCCGGACGTCTTCAACATCCTGCTGCAGGTGCTCGACGACGGCCGCCTGACCGACTCCCAGGGCCGCACGGTCGACTTCACCAACACGGTCATCGTGATGACCAGCAACCTCGGCTCGGAGGCCATCACCCGGCGTGGCGCCGGCATCGGCTTCGGGGCGGCCGGCGCGGACGCCGACGAGTCGGCCCGGCGCGAGCAGATCCTGCGCCCGCTGCACGAGCACTTCCGCCCCGAGTTCCTCAACCGCATCGACGAGATCGTCGTCTTCCGCCAGCTGACGGGCGATCAGCTGCGGCGTATCACCGACCTGTTGCTGGAGCGGACCCGTCGGCTGATGCAGGCCCAGGACGTCACGGTCGATTTCACGGACGCGGCGGTGGACTGGCTGGCGGAGCGCGGCTACCAGCCGGAGTACGGCGCCCGTCCGCTGCGCCGCACGATCCAGCGCGAGGTGGACAACCGGCTCTCCCGGCTGCTGCTCGACGGCACGGTCAAGAAGGGCGGCCGGGTGACGGTGGACGTGGCCGACGGTGCCCTGGAGTTCCGTCCCGCGCCGGTGGCCTGAGAGCGCGGGGACCGCGCGACCGGTCCCCGCGCCCGCGATCGCGGTCTACCGGGCCGGGTCCACCACCTGGGCCGACCCCCCGCCCCGTCGCACGGTCTCGGCGGCGGCCAGCCACTTGCCGCCCGGCAGCCGTTGCACGCCGGTGGCCGCCCCGATCTCGGGGTTCAGCGAGAAGGAGTGCCCGATGGCCTCCAGCCGAGTCCTCAAGTCGCTGTTGTAGAGGCCGGGTTCGAGTTCGGTCTTGGCGGCGTTGCGCTGGCTGGCCCGCGGCGCGGCGATCGCGTCGACCAGCGGCAGGTGTCGGTCGAGGAATTCGGTCAGCACCTGCAGGACGGTGGTGATGATGGTCGCCCCGCCGGGTGAACCCACGGCCACCACGGGCCTGTTGTGCTGGTCGAGGACGATCGTCGGGGAGATGGACGACCGCGGACGCTTGCCGGGACCGGGCAGGTTCGGGTCGTGGACGGCGGGGTTGGCCGGGGCGAAGGAGAAGTCCGTCAGCTCGTTGTTGAGCAGGAAGCCGCGCCCGGGCACGGTGATCGCGCTGCCGCCGGTCTGCTCGATGGTCAGCGTGTAGGACACCACGTCGCCCCACTTGTCGGCGACCGTGAGATGGGTGGTGTTCTCGCCCTCGTACGTCGTCGGAGCCGCCGTGCCGCCCGAGCCGCACGCCGCGGGATGCCGGGGGTCGCCCGGCGCCACCGGGCTGGTGAGCACCGCGTCGTCCTTGATGAGGCACGCCCGCGAGTCGGCGTACTTCTGCGACAGCAGTTCCTTCGTCGGTACGTCCTCGAAGGCGGGGTCGCCGACCCAGCGGCCGCGGTCGGCGAACGCGATCCGGCTCGCCTCGATGTAGTGGTGCAGGTACTGGACCTCGCTCGCCTTCGAAAGGTCCGTGTTCTCCAGGATGTTGAGGGCCTCGCCGACCGTGGTGCCGCCGGAGGAGGAGGGCGCGATCGAGTACACCTTCAGGCCGCGGTACGACGTCTCGGTGGGCGCCTGGAGCTTGGCGCCGTAGGCCGCGAGGTCCTTCTCGGTGAGCTTGCCCGGTCGCGCGTTCCACCCCGAGGCCGGGTCCACCGGGGGCTTCTCGACCGTGTTCACGATGTCCCGGCCGAGGTCGCCGTGGTAGATCGCCCCGACGCCCTTCCTGCCCAGCTCCCGGTAGGTCCGGGCGAGTTCGGGGTTCTTGAAGGTGGAGCCGACCACCGGCAGCTGCCCGCCCGGCAGGAACAGCTTCGCCGTGTCCGGGAAGTAGCGGAAGCGGGTCTCGTTCGCGGCGGTCTGCGTGCGGAAGGTGTCGTCGACGACGAACCCGTCGCGGGCGATCCGCTCGGCGGGCTTGAGCACGGTGCCGAGTCTTCTGCTGCCCCACCGGTCCAGCGCCGTCTGCCAGGTGGCGGGGGTGCCCGGGGTGCCGACGCTCAGGCCGCTGCTGACGGCGTCGGCGAAGGCGAGCGGCTTGCCGTTCTCGACGAAGAGGTCGGAGTCCGCGGTCAGCGGCGCGGTCTCGCGGCCGTCGATGGTGTGCACGGTGCGGGACTTGGCGTCGTAGTAGACGAAGTAGCCGCCGCCTCCGATGCCGGAGGAGTAGGGCTCGGTGACGCCGAGCGCGGCGGCGGTGGCGACGGCCGCGTCGACCGCGTTGCCGCCCTTGCGCAGGACCTCGATACCGGCCGCGGAGGCGTCCGCGTCGACGCTGGCGACGGCTCCCCCGTAGCCGACGGCGACCGGGACTTTCGCGGGGGTGCCCCTCGTCGCGTCCGTGGGTGGCGCCGCCGCCCCCACCGACACCACGGCGGCCGAGATCGCCAGGACCGACAGTTTTCTCGCGACAGGGCGACGCATCCGTACCTCCAGTGAAGGGCCGTCCGGGCAGCCTATGCCATCCTCATGGCCACGTCAGGAAGGCGCGAGGCACGCCTCGAACACGGGTTTGCGCGGGCCCGCTAGCATGCGCGCCCATGAATGACGACGTGCGCAACACCGTGCTGGGAGTGATCGCGGCGGGCATCAGTGCCGCGCTCGGCTGGCTCGCCCGCACCTACCTGTGGAAGCGCAGACTCCGCCGCAAGCAGGCGTTCTTCGGGCTGCCCGACAACTCCGAGACGCTGCTGGTGGTGAACCGGGACGCGGGCAGCCCGGACCTGGCGGTGCACCGGTACGACGTGTTCGCCCTGCTGGAGCTGTCCGCGCTCATCAAGGACTGCGGGGCGAACGCGCAGGTCGTCACTCAGGACGCGGCGCAGCAGGGCTTCGGCGAGCGGACCGAGTTCTGCGTGGGCGGACCGGGGTCGAACCGGCGGATGCTCGCCCACATGTCGGCCATGCTGCCGGGCGTACGCGTCAACATCGATCCCGAACCGGGGCCGGACCGGGGCGCCTTCCAGATCGGGACCGAGCGCTACCGGATGGAACCCGGCATCACCGAGTACGTGCTGCTGGCCCGGATCACCACCGGACAGTCCCGCCCGGTGTTCCTCTTCTGCGGCCAGCGCGCGATCACCAACCAGGCCGCGACACGCTATCTGGCCCGCCATCACGAGCAGTTGGCGCGCAAGTACGGCAACAAGTCGTTCGTACTCCTGCTCAAGGTCGTCAACTCCCAGGCGTACGGCCCCGATGTCGTGGAGCTGGTCGCCGACGTGACACGGGCGGCGCAGACCTCCCCGCCGGCCCCCGCCGCGGCGACGACGCCGGCTCCACGCAACTCCCACCGGTCGTCCTGAATTGATTCACGCGCCAACAATCGTTACTGGCACGTAACTTACCGACGGGTTACTTCCGGTAAAGGGGTCCGGTTACCGTCTGGTCACTTTGCTCTGACCAAGTGAGGAGTGACCCGTGGGACACCATCGCAGGGCCCTGCGCACGACCGCCGTGGGCGCCGTCTCCGCGTCGTTGATCGCCGGTGGCGTCCTCGGGCTCGCCCCGGCCGCCCAGGCCACGAACGCCGTCCGCTTCGTCGACATCACCGGTGACGGCGGCGTGACTCTGAAGGCGAACGTCACCATGCCCGCGGGGGCCGCCGACGGCGCGCGCCGCTACCCGCTGATCGTGCTCCCCACGAGCTGGGGCTTCCCCCAGGTCGAATACCTCGCCCAGGCGCAGAAACTCGCCGACTCCGGCTACATCGTGGTCGGTTACAACGTGCGCGGCTTCTGGCAGTCCGGCGGGCGGATAGAGGTGGCCGGGCCGCAGGACACGGCCGACGCCTCCAAGGTCATCGACTGGGCGCTCGCCAACACCCCGGCCGACGCCGCCCACATCGGCATGGGCGGGGTCTCCTACGGCGCCGGAATCAGCCTGCTCGCCGCCGCGCACGACAAGCGGATCAAGGCGGTCGCCTCGCTGAGCGGCTGGGCGGACCTCATCGGCTCGATCTACTCCGGCCGCACCCAGCACGTCCAGGCGGCGGCCCTGCTGGACGGCGTGAGCGTGGTCACGGGCCGGCAGGACCCCGAGGTCCGGCAGGTCTTCGACGACTTCTACGCCTCCAACCTCGCCAAGGAACAGGACCTCATCGACTGGGGGAAGAAACGTTCTGCCGCCACATATGTGGACCAGCTGAACAAGAACGGCGCCGCCGTCCTGATGGCCAACGCCTGGGGCGACACGGTCTTCCCCGTCAACCAGTACGCCGACTTCTACGAGAAGCTGACCGTCCCCAAGAGAATGGAGCTCCGCCCCGGCGACCACGCGACCGCCGAGCTGACCGGCCTGTTCGGACTGCCCAACGACGTCTGGACGGACACCGAGCGCTGGTTCGACCACTACCTCAAGGGCACGGACAACGGCATCGACCGCGAGCAGCCGGTCCAGCTCAAGCCCCGTTCCACGGGTGGCTACGAGGGATACCCGGACTGGCAGTCGGTGGGCGAGGCACGCGGCAGGATCGCCCTGGACGGCACCACCACGATCCACACCAACGTCGACTCCGGAGCGGACGGCGGGATCGTCTTCCTGTCCAGCATCCTCGACCAGGTGGCCCAGGTGCCCCCCATCGCCGCCATCCCCCTGCTCCCCCGCCGCTGGGCGGCCGTATGGCAGTCGGAGAAGTACGCCACGGCCCGCCGGGTGCGCGGCACGGCGAAGCTGCACACCACGCTCACGCCGACCAGGGAGAGCGGCACCCTCGTCGCCTACCTCTACGACGTGGGGCCGCTCGGCCTCGGCAAGCTGGTCAGCAATGCGCCGTACACCTTCCACGACCGCACGCCCGGCGAGCCGTTCGGCGTCGACCTGGAGCTGTTCTCCACGGCCTACGACGTCCCGGCGGGGCACCGGCTGGCCCTGGTCGTCGACACGGTCGACCCGCTCTACATCGAGCACAACCCGTCCGGCGCGCAGCTGACCTTCTCCTCGCCGGCGAACGACCCGTCGTACGTGTCGATTCCGCTGCGCGAGCAGTGATCTCCGGCCGCCGCCGGGCGGGTTCGGCTCTGTCGGTGCGTGTGCGGCTCAGTGCTGGAGGATCTTCGACGGGAAGTCCTCGGCGTGGCGGCCGCGCGGACCGGTGGTGAGCCCGCCCGGTGCGCGGTCCGCGGCGGCGCGGCCGCCGATCATGAGCACGGCGCGGTCGGCGGCAGCGCGGGCGGGGCCCGGCTCGTCGCTGACGGAGATCGCCTCCGGGGCGGGAACGGAGGTCGGCCGCTCGCACCGCGACGCCTCCGGCTCCGTGGCCAGGGCGCGGGCGACGGCCACGCGCCGCCGACGGCCGCCGGGAAGCCGCGCCGGGACCACGAGCACCTCCCCCTCCTCGTAGTTCTTGTCGACGTCACGCAGCTCGATCAACGGATCGACGGCCATACGCAGCCACACTCACTCTCAGCTGTGTCGTGGTTGCCGCAAACTATCCAGGCCCGGCGTCCAGTTGATGTGCGACACGCACTTTTCGGGCATTAGCCGTATTTACGACTCCGCGACCTCGGCGTACAGCTGCGAGAGCTCGGGGGCGCCGCTGGCCGCCCATTCCTGGCCGGATTCCACGACGTCGAACTCCCGGCCGGATTCGAGCAGGACGACGGGCTGACCGTCGGAGCGGATCTCCCAGGCGGCGCCGGGGACCGTGCGCACGATGACCGTGCCCAGGTACAGCCCCGCGTCGTTGCCGAGCCAGGGCAGCACCTCCTCGTCGTCCCGCCAGCGCGGCACGACCTGGTCGAGAGCCTCCAACGACCCGGCGGAGTCGTCGAGTTGTACGCCCTCTCGGGACGCCAGCGACCGGAGCAGCTCACACTCGGCGAGGAGTTCGGCGATGCCTTCGGGATCGAGGGCGCCGTACTCCTCGTGCGGGTGGCCCAGAAAAGGGATCTTCATACGTCCAGCGTGTCACTCGCACCCGCGTGCGCACCACAGGCGCGCGGATGGTCACTTCGGGGTGATTTCGCGCCGGGTTCGTGCACGCCTCGTTGACGCACCCCTCGCGCCTCCCTAGCTTCACCCTGCGTCTTTCGTCCCACCGGTGAGCGGGAGGAGTCGGAGCGTGAGCCGACGGGTCCGTTGCTTCACGATCGCCATCGTCCTCTTCGCCGCCCTGGTGCCGGCCGTCCCGGCCGAGGCCGAGGCCGCCGCGGGGCGCCCGGCGAAACCGCTGCCGCTGGAGCGGCTCTTCGACAACAGGGCCGTCAGCGACGACTCCCGGCCGGCCGCGGCGGACCTGGACGGCCTGGGCGCCTCCCTGTCGGCGGGCGATCTGGCGGCCGCCGGATGGACGCCGGGCCGTGCGCTGACCGTGCAGGGCGCCCGGCTGACCTGGCCGGACCGGCAGCCGGGCGAGCCGGACAACGTCCGGGCCGACGGACAGTCCGTGCGGGTGCGCGGACGCGGCGACACCCTCGCCTTCCTGGTCACGGGCACCGGCGGGGGCGAGCCGGGCGGCGCGGGCTCGGTGTCGTACACGAACGGCACCCGCTCCTCGTACGTGCTGACGGCTCCCGACTGGCGTACCGGACCGCTGGCGACGAAGGCTGTGGCACTCCCCCACGTCAACACCCCCGGCGGCCGGCTCACCGAGCGGGCCCGGCTGTACGTCGTGACGGTGCCGCTGATCGCGGGGCGCACCGTCGCCTCGGTCCGGCTGCCGCGGGCGACCGGCCTGCATGTGTTCGCGCTGGCGGTCCGGGCGTCCGGGACGGGCTGGACGGGGAGCTGGGCGGCGGCCACGTCCGGGTATCCGGCCGTGGGGCCGTGGCACGACAGGACGCTGCGGCTGGTGGTGCACACGTCGGCGGGCGGCCCGCGGGTGCGGCTGCGGTTCGACAACACGTTCGCGGCCGCGCCGGTGCGGATCGGCGGCGCGACGGTGGCCGTGCAGGCGGCCGGGGCGGAGGCACTGGACGCGCCGGTGCCGGTGTCCTTCCGGGGAGAGGCCGGGACCGAGATCCCCGCGGGGGCACAGGCGTTCACCGACCCGCTGTCCTTCGCGGTGCCGGAGGACACCAACCTGCTGGTGAGCTTCCACCTGCCGGACATGGTGACGGCCGCGCCCGTGCACCGGGTCGCGGTGCAGCGGTCGTACCTGAGCGCGCCCGGCGACCACACGGCGGAGGGCTCCGCGGCGGCGTTCACCACGACGCTGACCAGCTGGCCGCTGCTGACCGGTGTGGACGTCGGCGGCGGGCCGGGGGCGGTGGCGGTGATCGGGGACTCGATCACCGACGGCACCATGTCGACGCGGGACGCGAACCGGCGCTGGCCCGACGTGCTGGCCGACCGGCTGCGCGAGCAGGACCGGGTCCCCCGCTACGGGGTGCTCAACCTGGGCATCTCCGGGAACAGGGTGGTGTCCGACGGGTATCCCGGGGACGGCGTGTCCACGGAGACCGGCGGCGTGAGCGCGCCGCACCGCTTCGACCGCGACGTCCTCGCCCAGACCTCGGCGCGCACGGCGATCGTCTTCGAGGGCGTCAACGACGTGCGGTGGGGCACGACGGCGCGGCAGGTGATCGCCGGGCTGCGGGAGATCGCCGCCCGGGGGCACGCGCGGGGGCTGCGGATGCTGGTGGCGACCGTCGTGCCGTGCGAGGGGGAGGCCCGGTGCACCCCCGCCGTGGACGCCGAGCGGGTCGCGGTCAACGAGTTCATCCGGGCCACGGACGCGTTCGACGGCGTCCTCGACTTCGACGCCGTCGTCCGCGACCCCGCGCGCCCGGCGCGGATGCTGCCCGTGTACGACAGCGGGGATCATCTGCACCCGGGGGACGCGGGGCTGGCGGCGCTCGCGCGGTCGGTGGACCTCGGGCTGCTGTGAGGCGTCAGACGTCCAGGTCCACGACCACCGGCGCGTGGTCCGAGGCGCCCTTGCCCTTGCGCTCCTCCCGGTCCACGTACGCGTCCTTGACCGCCTTCGCGAACGGCTCGTTGCCGTACACCAGGTCGATGCGCATGCCGCGGTTCTTGGGGAAGCAGAGCTGGCGGTAGTCCCAGTACGTGAAGGGGTGCTCGTACTTCAGGGGGCGCGGGACCACGTCCGACAGGCCCGCCTCGCGCAGGGCGGCGAGGGCGGCGCGCTCGGCCGGGGTGACGTGGGTGAGGCCCTCGAAGGCGGCCCTGTCGTAGACGTCGTCGTCCGTCGGCGCGACGTTGTAGTCGCCGAGGACCGCGAAGGGGCGGCTGCCGGCCGCGTCGCCGGCGACGGCGGCCTTCAGGGCCTCGAACCACTGGAGCTTGTAGGCGTAGTGCGGGTGGTCCACCTCGCGGCCGTTGGGCACGTACACCGACCAGACGCGGACCTGGCCGCAGGTCGCCGAGATGGCGCGGGGCTCGGTGGAGCCGTCGTAACCGGGGTCGCCGGGCAAGCCCTTGACCACGTCCTCGATGCCGACCCGGGAGAGCACCGCCACGCCGTTCCACCTGCCGGTCGCGTGCACCGCCGCCTCGTAGCCCAGCTCGCGCAGCTGGTCGAACGGGAACTGCTCCTCGGCCAGCTTGGCCTCCTGCAGGCAGAGCACGTCGGTGCCGCTGCTCTCCAGCCAGGCCAGGAGCCGCGGCAGGCGGGCGGTGATCGAGTTCACGTTCCAGGTCGCGATGCGCATGCCCCACAACCTACCGGGCGGCACTGACAACGCCTCCCGTCCGCCGTCCGGGCTCAGACCTCCGCCGAGCCGCCCGGCGTCAGCCGCAGGTGCTCCGAGCCGCCCAGGGCCCCGATCTGCCGGTCGTAGATCGGGCGGGCGAGGTCGGTGAGCAGGGCGTCGTGGATGTCGTAGGCGCGCTGCGGGCGGACCTCGCGGACGTAGTCGATGACCTCGGAGATCTTGTTCCAGGGAGCCATCACGGGGAGCATCAGCGTCTCGACGGGGTGGTCGGGGACCGTGAGGGCGTCACCGGGGTGGAAGACCCGGCCGCCGTCGATCAGGTAGCCGACGTTGGTGATGCGCGGGATGTCCGGGTGGATCACCGCGTGCAGCTCGCCGTGGACCTGGACGTCGAAGCCGGCGGCGGTGAAGGTGTCGCCGTGGCCTACGGTGTGCACGCGGCCGGGGAAGGCGGCCGAGATCTGCCCGGCGACGGAGGCCAGGGTCCAGATCTCGGTGGCCGGGTCGGCCTCCATGGCCGCCCGCAGCCGCCCCTCGTCGAAGTGGTCGGGGTGCTCGTGCGTGACGAGGATCGCGTCCGCGCCGAGCGCGGCGTCCTCCTCGCTGAATCCCCCGGGGTCGAGGACGAGCGTGCGCCCGTCCTTCTCGAGGCGCACGCACGAGTGCGACTTCTTGGTGAGCTTCATGGGTCCATCCTGCCGTCGTCCCCGCCCGCCGGCCCACCCGGCCCGGGGGTCACTCCTCGGGCGTGGTCTCCTCCCGGATGACCTGCTGCGCCACCTTGAAGGCGCTGTTCGCCGCCGGTATGCCGCAGTAGACGGCCGCCTGCAGCAGCACCTCCTTGATCTCGACCGGGGTGAGGCCGTTGCGCAGGGCGGCCCGGGTGTGGGCGGCGAGGTCGTCGAGGTGGCCGCCGGCGACGAGGGCGGTGAGGGTGACACAGCTGCGCGAGCGCCGGTCGAGGCCGGGCCGGTTCCATATCTCGCCCCACGCGTATCTGGTGAGGAGTTCCTGGAAGTCCCCGGAGAACGCGTCGGTCTCGGCCAGCGTCCGGTCGACGTGCGCGTCGCCGAGCACCTCGCGGCGGACCTTGATGCCGGTGTCGTACAGGTCGGTGTGTCCGGTCCCCTGCGGGGGGACGGGGGCGGGCGGTGCGATCTCGGCGATGGGCGCGGGCTGCCGGGGCTGCGGCTGGGCCGCGATGGCGGTCTTGACGGGAGCCGCCGGGATCGCGATCTGGCCGGTGGAGGACTCGACGTAGCCGGGCTGCCAGGCGGTGGAGAAGTGCCGGACCAGCAGGTCGGTGACGGCGGCGGGCTGCTCGACCGGCACCAGGTGGGAGGCGCCGGGCACGACGGCGAGGCGGGCGTCCGGGATGCCCGCGACCAGGGTGCGGGCCTCGGCGGGCCCGGTGACCCGGTCGTCGGAGCCGACGAGGACGAGGGTCGGCACCCCGACGCGGCCGAGTTCGGCCCGCACGTCGAACGAGGCCAGCGCCTCGCAGGCGGCGATGTAGCAGCCGGGGTCCGTGGTGCGCACCATCTGCACGGCCCAGTCGGTGATCGCGGGCTGGGTCGCCGCGAACCCGGTGGTGAACCAGCGGTCGGGGGACGTACGGGCGATGGGGTCGAGCCCGTTGGTGCGTACGATCACCCCGCGCTGGCGGAACTCGTCCGCCGTGCCGAAGCGCGGCGAGGCGGCGATCACCGCGAGCGAGGCGAGCCGCTCCGGGTGGCGCAGGGCGAGCTCCAGACCGAGGCCCGCGCCGAGCGCGCAGCCCGCGTAGCCGAAGCGCTGCACGCCGAGCCGGTCGAGGGTGGCCAGCAGCCGCTGGGTGAGCTCGGTGACCGACCCGGCCGGGTAGGCGGGTGCGCCGCCGTGTCCCGGCAGGTCGAAGCGGAAGACCCGCCACTGCCTGATCAGCTCCGGCACCTGGCGGTCCCACATGTGCCAGGTGGTGCCCAGGGAGGGGCCGAGGATCAGGACAGGGGCGTCTTCCGGCCCGTCGAAGCGGTATTGCAGGGTGTTGGACGAACTCTCACTCACCCGACTCACGCTCCCACATCTCACTGTGCCCCTCAGACGCAGGTCGTGAGAATGCGGGTGGGATCGGGTGAAGGCCTGGGGAGGGGCATGGCGTTCCGGGCGCCGGATGATCTCCGCTTCGGCCGCCGCCGCGGACGCCGATGCCGACGGCACGACTGTGCGGGCGGGGTGGTCACCCGATGCGTTCCCAGCCGGGACGGGGGGCGCGGGCGCCGAGCCGGTCGTCGGGGGTGCGGTGGACGACGTAGGGGTGCGTGGGCCAAGCGGAGAAGAGCATGGCGCTGACGGCGTGCGACTGGATCCGTGCCGGGACGCCCGCGCCGAAACGGCGGTCCGCCCACACTGCACGTACCCCCGTCCGTCGGCGGCAGGGACCGACGGTCCCCGGTCGAGGACGGACGTCCCGCACGTCGCAGTGGGGCCGGTCGGCCCTACCCGCTTCGCACACGCCCACCGACCATGGACGGATGTTCCAGTCAGACAGCTTCCGCGCACTCGACCGACAGGAGAGTCTGCGCCTGCTGGCCGAAGTGCCGGTCGGCCGCGTCGTGTACACCCGTCAGGCGCTGCCCGCGGTCACGCCCATCAACTTCTCCCTGGACGCGGACTCCGCCGTCCTGATGTACACATCGCCCTCCTCGGACCTGGTGCGGGCCGTCGACGGCGTCGTGGTCGCCTTCGAGGCCGACGAGTTCGACGCGGTCACCCGATCCGGCTGGAGCGTGATCGTCACCGGGCGGGCCACCGTGGTGACCGACCCCGCCGAACACGAGCGGCTGTCCCGCACCGGACCCATCTCCTGGATGCCCCCGCGGAACGGCGTCTTCGTCCGGATCGAGGCCGAGATGGTCACCGGGCGCGAGCTCAACGGAGCCCTCGACGCGGCGCCGAACGGTGCCGACGCCGCGCACCCCGCGGGGACCGGTGCCTGAACGTCTTGCCGTCCCCGCTGCGGGTCAGCCCCGCGGATCGTCGCGCGGGGTACGGGCGCCGTCCCGCCCGTAGCCGAACCTGATCAGGATGTGCGGGTGGCACCGCCCGCCTCGGGGCAGAGCCGCCGCCCTGCGCAGATCGGGCCATTCCATGGCCTGGTGCAGGAGCGAGGTGCGCAGACCGCGGGCAGTCGCCGTGAGCAGAACGTACTGCAGGGCCTGGCCCGCCCGCAGCCAGTCCTCACGGCGGTCGTGCGACGTCCACAACAGGGCCGTCTGGACGTGGCGTTCGAACCCCAGGGCGGGCAGGCGCGGGCCAGGCAGCCGGCCGGTGAAGTCCCGCATCGGTATCCGGGCGGCCGCGTCGGGTGGGCCGAGGGCGGTGACGGGGATGCCGTACGGGATGTGCGAGCCCGGGGTCCTGAGCCAGGTCCGGGTTTCGGCGGTGCGGTCGGGGTGGGCGTGGTTGCGTGCCTCGGCCGCGGCGGTCAGCCGCAACAACCGCCTCGTCCCGGCGAAGTCCGGCACGTACAGGCGCGCTCCGGCGGCATGCGCGGCCGTCACCATCTCCGCCACGACGGGGTCGGGCACCGGGCGCCCGGTGAACGGCAGCCGGCTGGTGCGCCGGCGCGCGATGGCCGCGTACAGGCCGTGGTCCGGCAGCCGGTCGTCCCCGACGGACGGACCCGTCAGTCGTACGGTGGCCAGCAGTCCCGGTTCGCCCGGGTCCGGCAGGAGCGCCACCTCGGGCCGGAGTGCGTGGTGGACGGCCGCGAGCCGGAGGTTGAAGACGGCGGCGCCCACGGACAGATGCTGGGCGCGGTGCGTGGGATCGGTCAGCGGCAGCGTCCGCTCCGGCACCGTGTGGACCTCCACCATCCGGTCGCGGGGGTCCACGTGGAAGCGCCACGGCTGGGTGTTGTGGATCGACGGGGCCGCCACGGCCGCGGCGAGCAGCGACTCCACGGTGGCCGGGTCCAGGGCGGGGCTTGGGGCGTACAGCACGGGTCCTCACTCCTTGCAGCTGCTGCGGTGCGGGCGGCCGCCGCCTCCCGCGGGTTCCTCGCCGGCTCCCCCGTTCAGCAGCACGGCCAGCTCCCGCTGGTAGGGGAAGGAACCGGGCCGGTAGCCGCACCACGGCTCCTCGGCGAAGGGGTCGCCGGTGACGCCGTACGCCCGTGACCGCGAACCGCCGCAGACCTCGCGGAACTCGCAGGCCCCGCAACGGCCTTGGAGCATGCCGGGGGCTCGCAGGCCGGTGAACAGCGGCGAGGTGCGGTAGACGGACGTCAGCGGCGAGGTGCGCACGTTTCCCGCGCTGAGCGGCAGGAAGCCGCTGGGGTGGACGCTGCCGGTGTGGGAGACGAAGACGAATTCGCGGCCGGCGTTGACGTCCAGCGGTGGGCGCCGCACCCGGCGCACTTCGGCATGCAGGCCCAACTCGGCCGCTCGGTCGCGCAGTTCGCGGTACAGGGGTCCGAGGCCGAGCACCGCGACATGGTCCTCGCCGCGGTCCGCGAGGATTCGGCGTTGCAGGGCGACGCGGCGGAAGTGGTGGGCCTCGGTGGTCTTGGCGGGCACGGTCAGGCCCACGTCGTGAACGAAGTTGAGCACGTCCTCGGTCTCGGCCGGGGTCAGTGCGCCGAGGTCGCGGCCCCGGCCGGTGGGCGCCAGGAAGAAGGCGCTCCACAGCACCGCCCCGTGCTCGGCGACCAACCGGACGATGTCGGGGAGGTCGTGCAGGTTGTGCCGGGCGACCGTGGTGTTGATCTGCACCTTCATGGCGAGGGAGCGGGCGGTGTCCCAGGCGTCCAGGGTCCAGCGGTAGACGCCGGGCACCCCGCGGAAGGTGTCGTGCACCTCGGCGGTGGAACCGTCCAGACTGAGCGAGAGCCCGGAGGCGCCCGCGGCGTGCACGGCACGCAGCCGTTCCTCGGTGAGCGTGGGGGTGCCGGAGGGCGAGACGGCGACCCGGACCCCGATCCGCCTGCCGTGGGCGATGAGTTCGGTGAGGTCGGGGCGCTGGAACGGGTCTCCGCCGGTGATCACGAACAGCGGGACGGGCTGCCCGAACTCGGCGACCTGGCGCAGCAGTTCCTTGGCCTCGGCGGTGTCCAGTTCGCGGGGGTCACGGCGTGGCACGGCCTCGGCCCTGCAGTGCAGGCAGGCCAGCGGGCAGGCCCGGGTGGGCTCCCAGATGACGATGAACGGGCGCTCCGCCGCGTCGTGCCGCCGGCGGCGCACGGCCCGTACGGCGGTGCTCACCCGCTCGCCCTCCCTCGCGCCCCGAGACTGCGTCCGGCCGCCCTGGAGTCAGGGCAGACGAGGCGGGCGGCCGGACGGTGACCGGCTCGGACCGTGCGCGGCGCCTGTGCCGAGGGACGGCGACGGAAACGGCCGCACAGGCGCGGGTTGCGGTGGTGCACGGGATACCTCCGGGTCGGTCACTGATCATCATGCGGAGTCGACACGGCCCGGCGCGGCGGCCGACCAGTCCCCTCCGAGGGGCCGAGGGTCCCTTGACCTGCGGTCGGTCAGGTGCGGCACGCGGGGCTTGTGGGCCGGTGACGCAGGACGGTCAGGAGCGGCGCGGCGGGACTTGCGGGCCGGTGACGCAGGACGGTCAGGTGCGGCGCGGCTCGGTTTGCGGGCCGGTGACGCAGGACGGTCAGGTGCGGCGCGGCTTCGCCTCAAGACCGGTGGCAGTGGCTACGAGGGCTGCTCCGGTGGCGGTCAGCAAAGTGCCGAGGCCCATGACGAGGGTGGTGAGGTGCCAGGCCTGGCAGGCTGACAGCAGCGAGCCGCGCAGGGTCTCCCCCATGAACGCGGTCTGCCGCAGTTGGGCGAGCTTCTCGTCCTCGCCTCCGCCGGCGTGGAGTTCGTCGGTGATCTCCGCGTAGGTGCGGCCGCCGGTCGCCGGGGCGAGATGGTCCTTGATGAGATCGGCGTAGGCATGGGCCTCGTGACCGGTCTCCACCCTGCAGCCGGTGAAGCGGGCCAGGTGGGCGGGGAGTCCGTGGTCCGGGAAGGTGATCCGCTGCGCCGTCAGTTCGGCTCGTATCTCCTTACGGCCGCTGCGGCCTCGCAGCAGCATGACGGGCCCGGCGGCGGACAGGGCGATGCCGACCGAACCGATCAGGGCGTTGGTGCGGCGGGGTGCGGCCTTCATGGCGGGTCTTCTTTCGTACTCGGGGCGGTGAAAAGGGGTGTCAGCGGTGGCCGAGCCGGAGCCGCCAGGTTTCGTGGCCGACCGGCCGTCTCCGGCGCACCGCCACAGCTACAACCGCGGCCCCCGCCGCAGCCGTCGGTCTTCTCGGGCTTCGCCGGATCAGTCCGACAGTGCGTCAGATCGCCGTCTCATTACCTCCGTTGGGCCGACGGAAGCCGCTCGTGGAGTCGGGTGAGGAGGGTGGCCAGGGAAACCCCGGGGGCCATGGCCAGCAGGGGCAGGACCAGGCCGTTCTCCTTGGCGGTGTGCTCCTCGAACAGGACCTGCAGGGCCCGGGCTTCGGCCACCGCGTCCGCCGGCGCCGCCTCGCGCATCGCGTCCACGAGCGCGCCGAGGCAGCGGTGCTCGGACACCAGGCTCACGATCAGCAGCCGGGCGTCGGGCATGGTCCGCGCGACGGGGTAGAGGACGGCCTCCTCGGCCGCCGCGTACGGCAGCACCTCTCGGTCGCAGAAGGCCACGAGACCGGCGCGGACCCGCTCGGCCGCACTCGGGTCGGTGCCCGCCGCGGTGGTCAGCAGTGCCACCCGTCCGGCCAGTTCCCGCGCCGTGCGGGCTTGGTGCGCCTCGGCGCTCTCGAGAGCGATGGCGTCCTCGGGGGCCGACGCGACGGTGAGCACGCTCATGACGGTGTCTCCAACAGGTCGACGGCCGACGTGGCCGGCCGGTGCGGGTGGCGGCGGCCACGGATGCGCGCCGACGCGGGGCGGATGCCGCGTCCGGCCGCGCGAGGCGGCCGGACGGACGACCGATCCGGGCGGCACACTCCGTGCTCGCCGTGACCCAGGCGGCCTGGGACGGGGTGACGGCCGCCGACGAGTACGGCGCGCGGTCGTGGCCGCGCCTCGGCATCCGCGGTTCGATCAGTGCTCAGAATGCATCGCCGGACCCGCCCTCCTCGCCCGCCGACCGGACCCCACACTGGGGACCATTGGGCCCTGTCGGCACCGCCGGGACTGGGCCGGAAGGCCGCCCGGCCAGGACCGCCGGCCCCAGGCGCACGAAGGGACGCGCGCCTAGCGTTCCGAGCCATGGAGAACGATCAAAACGGTCGGCGGGAACGGCCGCGCGGCGAGCAGGGCTGGCCGCTCGCGGCCCGGCGGCTGTTGACGCGGCGTGAGATCTCGGCCGACGGCCGGGCCGTGTTCGGTGAGAACGACGGCAAGTGGGAGGGGTTCTACCGGGATCGGTGGGCGCACGACAAGGTGGTGCGCTCCACCCACGGCGTGAACTGCACGGGCTCCTGCTCGTGGATGGTGTACGTCAAGGACGGCATCATCACCTGGGAGCACCAGGCCACCGACTACCCGTCGATCGGCGCCGACTGCCCTGAGTACGAGCCGCGTGGCTGCCCCCGGGGCGCGTCGTTCTCCTGGTACACGTACTCACCCAGCCGGGTGCGCTACCCGTATGTGCGGGGCGCGCTGCTGAAGCTGTGGCGCGAGGCGCGCCGGCGGCTGGGCGATCCGGTGGCCGCGTGGGCGGAGATCACCTCCGACCCGGCGAAGGCCCGGGCGTACAAGCGGGCGCGGGGCAAGGGCGGTCTGGTGCGCGCCGAGTGGGACGAGGTGGCGGAGCTGGTCGCCGCCGCGCAGGTGCACACCGTCAAGGAGTACGGGCCCGACCGCGTCGCCGGGTTCTCGCCGATCCCGGCGATGTCGATGGCGTCGTTCGCCGCGGGGGCCCGGTTCATGTCGTTGATCGGCGGCACGCTGCTGTCGTTCTACGACTGGTACGCCGACCTGCCGATCGCCTCGCCGCAGGTCTTCGGCGACCAGACGGACGTGCCCGAGGCGGCCGACTGGTGGAACGCCGGCTATCTGGTGATGTGGGGCTCCAACATCCCCGTCACGCGTACACCGGACGCGCACTTCCTGACCGAGACCCGCTACAACGGCACCAAGGTCGTCGCGGTGAGCCCGGACTACGCCGACAACGTCAAGCACGCCGACGAGTGGCTCGCCCCGCACCCGGGCACCGACGGGGCGCTGGCCATGGCGATGGGTCACGTGATCCTGCGGGAGTTCCTGGTCGACCGTGAAGTGCCGTACTTCCGGGACTACTTGAGGTCGTTCACGGACGCGCCGTTCCTGGTGACCCTGCGCGAGGGCGCGCACGGTCTGGTCCCGGACGGGTTCCTGACCGCGGCCGACCTCGGGCACGACACGGAGCACGCGGAGTCCAAGACGGTGCTCCTCGACGCGGCCACCGGTGAACCGGTGGTGCCCAACGGCTCGCTCGGCTTCCGCTGGGGGGAGGCCGAGCGGGGCCGCTGGAACCTGGAACTCGGTGACGTGGTACCCGAGTTGAGCCTGCTGGAGTCGGCCGAGGACACGGTCGGGATCGCCCTGCCGCGCTTCGACGAGGGCCCCACCGAGGGCGGTTCGGTGATGACGCGCGGTGTGCCGGTCCGCACGGTCGGCGGCCGTCTGGTGACCACCGTCTTCGACCTGATGCTGGCCCAGTACGGTGTCCACCGCCCCGGCCTGCCGGGCAGCTGGCCCGCCTCCTACGAGGACGCCTCGCAGCCGTACACCCCGGCCTGGCAGGAGACCGTCACCTCGGTGCCGGCCGAGCAGGCCGCCCGCATCGCGCGTGAGTTCGCCCGCAACGCGGAGCGCACTCGGGGCCGTTCGATGATCGCGATGGGCGCCGGAACCAACCACTGGTTCCACTCGGACACCATCTACCGCGCGTTCCTGGCGCTGACGACGATGACCGGCTGCCAGGGCGTCAACGGCGGCGGCTGGGCGCACTACGTCGGCCAGGAGAAGGTCCGTCCCGTCACCGGGCTGCAGCATCTGGCGTTCGCCTTCGACTGGCAGCGGCCCACCCGGCACATGGCGGGCACCTCGTACTGGTACCTGAACACCGACCAGTGGCGCTACGAGGCCTTCGGGCCCGAGGAGTTGGCCTCGCCGCTGGGCACGGGCCGCTTCAAGGGCAAGGGGTTCGCCGACACCCTCGCGCAGGCGGTGCGGCTGGGCTGGACGCCGGGCCACCCCGGTTTCGACCGCAACCCGCTGGACCTGGCCGACGAAGCCGCGGCCCAGGGGCGCCCGGTCGCCGAGCACGTCGTCGACGAACTCAAGGCGGGGCGGCTGAGGTTCGCCGTGGAGGACCCTGACGACCCGGCCAACTTCCCGCGCGTGCTGACGGTGTGGCGGGCCAACCTGCTGGGCTCCTCCGGCAAGGGCAACGAGTACTTCCTGCGCCATCTGCTGGGCACGGACGCGGCCGTCCGCTCCGCCGAGACCCCGCCCGAGCACCGGCCGCAGGAGGTCGTCTGGCACGACGAGGCGCCCGAGGGCAAGCTCGACCTGCTGGTCGCGATGGATTTCCGGATGACCTCCACCGGACTGCTCGCCGACGTCGTCCTGCCGGCCGCGACCTGGTACGAGAAGGACGACCTGTCGTCGACGGACATGCACCCCTTCGTGCACGCCTTCACCCCGGCCATCGCACCGCCCTGGCAGGCGCGCACCGACTACGACACCTTCCTGACGATCGCGGACCGGTTCAGCGAGCTCGCCGTCGAGCACCTGGGCACCCGCACCGACGTCATGGCGGTGCCGCTGCTGCACGACACCCCCGACGAACTCGCCCAGCCCGGCGGCGTGGTGCGGGACTGGAAGGCCGGCGAGTGCGAGCCCGTCCCGGGCCGGACCATGCCGAGGCTCGTCACCGTCGAACGCGACTACACGGCCGTGGCGCAGAAGATGCGGGCGGTCGGCCCCCTGCTCGACACGCTCGGCACGACCACCAAGGGCGTCACCGTCCACCCCGACCGGGAGATCGAGGACCTGCGCCACCGCAACGGCACCGTCCGCGAGGGCGTGGCCGCCGGCCGCCCGTCCCTGGCCACCGCCACCGACATGTGCGAGGCGATCCTCGCCCTGTCCGGCACCACCAACGGGCGCCTGGCCACGGAGGGTTTCCGCCGGCTGCAGGAGCAGACCGGCAGCGAGGGCCTGGTCGAACTCTCCGCCGAGCGGGAGGCGGAACGGATCACGTTCGCCGACACCCGCACCCAGCCCCGGGCGGTCATCACCTCCTACGAGTGGTCGGGCTCGGAGACCGGCGGGCGGCGCTACTCGCCGTTCGTCATCAACACCGAGCACCGCAAGCCCTGGCACACCCTCACCGGCCGCCAGCACTTCTTCGTCAGCCACGACTGGATGACCGAGCTGGGTGAACAACTGCCCGTCTACCGGCCACCGTTGAACACGCCCCGGCACTACGGGGACGAGCAGCTGCGGGACGGACGCGCGGAGGTGACGGTGCGCTACCTCACCCCGCACTCGAAGTGGTCCATCCACTCCAACTACCAGGACAACAAGTACATGCTCGACCTGTCCCGCGGCGGTCCCGTGATCTGGATGTCGACCGCCGACGCCGAGAAGATCGGCGTGCGGGACAACGAGTGGATCGAGGCCTACAACCGCAACGGCGTCGTCGCCGCCCGGGCCGTGGTCACGCACCGCATGCCCGAGGGAACGGTGTACATGTACCACGCCCAGGACCGCACCGTGAACGTGCCGAAGACCGAGGTCAGCGGCAAGCGGGGCGGCATCCACAACTCGCTGACCCGGCTGCTGCTCAAGCCCACCCATCTCGCGGGCGGCTACGCGCAGTTCACCTACGCCTTCAACTACTACGGCCCGACCGGAAACCAGCGCGACGAGGTCACGGTCATCCGCCGTCGCTCGCAGGACGTGGAGTACTGACATGCGCGTGATGGCCCAAGTGGCGATGGTGATGAACCTCGACAAGTGCATCGGCTGCCACACCTGTTCGGTCACCTGCAAACAGACGTGGAGCAACCGCACCGGCGTGGAGTACGCCTGGTTCAACAACGTCGAGACCAAGCCCGGCGTCGGCTACCCGCGCCGCTACGAGGACCAGCAGCGGTGGAAGGGCGGCTGGATGCTCGACAAGCGCGGCCGGCTGGTGCTGCGCTCCGGCAACCGGGTCAAGCGGCTGCTGTCGCTGTTCGCCAACCCCGACCTGCCGTCCATCGAGGACTACTACGAGCCGGTCACCTACGACTACGACAACCTCGTCGGCGCCCCGGCCGGCCAGGACATCCCGGTCGCCCGCCCCCGTTCCGTGCTGACCGGCCGGCCCACCGCCATCACCTGGGGCGCCAACTGGGAGGACGGCCTGGGCGGCGCGCCCGAACACGCCGGCGGCGACCCCAACCTCTCCGGTGAGTGGGCGCAGAAGGTGAAATTCGAGTTCGAGCAGACCTTCCTCTTCCACCTGCCCCGTCTGTGCGAGCACTGCCTCAACCCCGCCTGCGTCTCCGCCTGCCCGTCGGGCGCGATGTACAAGCGCACCGAGGATGGCATCGTCCTGGTCGACCAGGACCGCTGCCGGGGCTGGCGGATGTGCGTGACGGCGTGCCCGTACAAGAAGGTGTACGTCAACCACGCCACCGGCAAGGCCGAGAAGTGCACGTTCTGCTTCCCGCGCATCGAGGCCGGCCAGCCCACCGTCTGCTCGGAGACCTGCGTCGGCCGTCTGCGCTACCTCGGACTGCTCCTGTACGACGCCGACCGCGTCGGCGAGGCCGCGGCCACCGCCGACGAACAGGACCTGCTGGACGCCCAGCGCGGGGTCTTCCTCGACCCGAACGACCCCGAAGTGATCGCCGCGGCACGGGAGTCGGGCATCCCGGAGGACTGGCTGGCGGCCGCCCGCCGCTCCCCCGTGTACGACCTGGTCTGCCGCTACCGGGTCTCGCTGCCGCTGCACCCGGAGTACCGCACCCTGCCCATGGTCTGGTACGTGCCGCCGCTGTCCCCGGTGCTGGACGCCGTCACCGGCGCGGGCGGCGACCAGGACGACCCCGACCACGTCTTCGCCGCCGTCACCCGGCTGCGCATCCCGCTGGAGTACCTGGCGGAGCTGTTCACCGCGGGCGACACCGACGTGGTGGCCGGCGTGCTGATGAAACTCACCGCGCTCCGCTCCCACATGCGCTCGCGAACGCTCGGCGAGCAGGCCGACGAGGCGGCGCTGGCGGCCGTCGGGCTCACCGCGAGCGAGGCCGAGGACCTGCACCGGCTGCTCGCCGTCGCCAAGTACGACGACCGCTACGTCGTGCCGGCCGCGCACAAGGAGGACGCGGCCGCGCTGAGCGCCATGGAGAACCGCTGCCCGGTGGAGACCACCGGCGACCCCCAGACCCGCAAGGTGATGCTCGGCATCCCCACCCTGCGCCGCGCATCCGACGGAGGACGAGCATGAGCCCCCTGCCCTCGCCCAGTGCCGGACGCCTGGGGGGACCCCGGTCGATTCCCGCGCTCGTGCGCACCCGCGTCCGGGCCGCCGTACGTCGGCCCGGCCGGCTCACGCCCGAGGAGACCGCCGGCCGGGCACTGACCCTGCGGCTCGTGTCCCTGCTGCTGCAGTACCCCGACGAGGAACTCACCGACGCACGGGCGGAGTTGACGACCGTGGTGGCGGCCCTGCCGGACACGCCGGCGGCGGAGCACCTGGCGCGGTTCACCCGCTGGTTCGCCGCGCAGGAACCCGAGGCACTGCAACGGCACTACGTCGAGATGTTCGACCTGCGCCGCAAGAGCAGCCTCTATCTCACCTACTACCTGCACGGCGACACCCGGCGCCGCGGCATGGCCCTGCTCACCCTCAACCAGCGCTACCGCGCCGCCGGTTGGGACACCGACGGGGGCGAACTGCCCGACCACCTCCCGGTCGTCCTGGAGTTCGCCGCCCTGGCGGGCCCGGGCGGGGGTGAGGCACCGCTGCGCCAGCACCGCCGCGGGCTGGAACTGATCCAGCGGGCGCTGACCGACGCCGACTCGCCCTACCGGCACGTCCTGGCCTCGCTGCTCACCCTGCTGCCCCCGCCCACCGAGGCCGACCGGACCGCGGTGGCCCGGCTCGTCGCCGAGGGCCCGCCCAACGAGGACGTCGGACTCGACCCCTACGGCACCTACGGAGACGGCGAGTTCGCGCCTCCGGGCACCTTCGTACCGCCGCCGCCCGCCCCGCCGACCCGGGTACCGCCCGCCCCGACCAGCCGTACGGAAGGCCCCCGATGAACGCCCCGCTCCCCCTGTCGGCCACCGCCGCGGCGAGCAGCACCGACCTGCTGCTGTGGACCGCCTTCCCCTACATCTGCCTCGCCGTGTTCGTGGTGGGGCACGTCTGGCGCTACCGCCAGGACCAGTTCGGCTGGACCTCGCGCACCAGCCAGCTGCTCGAACACCGCTGGCTGCGCTGGGGCAGCCCGCTGTTCCACCTCGGCGCGTTCGCCGTGATCGCCGGGCATGTCGTCGGCCTCGCCGTCCCCGCCTCCTGGACCGAGGCGGCCGGCGTCGGCGAACACGCCTACCACACCACGGCCGTCGCGCTGGGTTCGGTCGCCGGGGTCGCCATGGTCACGGGCCTGGGCATGCTGTGCGCCCGCCGGCTGCTCGCCCGCCGGATCCGCCTCACCACCGACCGCAGCGACAAGCTGCTCTTCCCCCTCCTCTCCCTCACCGTCCTGCTGGGCTTCAGCGCCACCGCCGTGCACAACGTCTTCGGCGGCGGCTACGACTACCGGGAGACCGTCTCCGTCTGGTTCCGCGGCGTCTTCACCCTCCACCCGCAGCCCGAGGCGATCTCCGGGGCGCCGCTGCTGTTCCAGCTGCACGCCCTGAGCGCCTGCCTGCTCTTCGCCGCCTGGCCTTTCACCCGGCTCGTGCACGTGTGGAGCGCCCCGGTCGGTTACCTCGTCCGGCCCTACCTGGTCTACCGGCGGCGGGCCGGCACACCGCCCGCCCCGGCATCGGCCGTCCGGACGGAGGCCTCCTCCGTCTCGCGTCGCGCGGCATGAGCGGCGACCTCACGCCCGCCCCGTGTACGCGCGCGGTGGGCGCCGGACGCCGTACCGGTCTCGTCATGCTCGTGGCCGGGGTCCTCGGCTGGTTCGCCTCCTTCCAGCTCACGGTGGACGACTGGCGGCTGCTGAAGAACCCCGCCTACCGGCCGCCGTGCAACATCAGCCCCGTCGTGAGCTGCGGCAGCGTCATGTCCAGCGCCCAGGGCAGCCTCTTCGGATTCCCCAACATGCTGCTCGGACTGGGCGCCTTCGCCGCCGTGACCGCGCTGGGCGTCGCCGTGCTGGCCGGGGCCCGCCTGCACCCCCGGCTGTGGCTCGCGCTGGATGCCGGGGCGCTGGCGGGAGTGGTCTTCGTCCACTGGCTGATGGGCCAGTCCCTGTACGAGCTGAACAAGCTCTGCCCCTACTGCGCGGCGGTCTGGGTGGTCACCATCGCCCTGTTCTGGTACCTGACGCTGCACTGCCTGGAACGGGGGATCCTGCGCGCGCCACGCGGCGTGGTCACGGTCCTGCGCGACACCCACGGACTGCTGCTCGCGGGCTGGTACGGGGTGATCGTGATGCTGGTCCTCACCCGTTTCTGGTCCTACTGGAGCGGCCTGCTCTGAGCGGCGGACCCGGCGGGGCGGCGATGCCGCGGAGCAATGTGCCGAACAGCCCTACGGGCGGGGGCTGTTGGTCCTGTGCGGGGCTGCCGGCGTCCGTGCCCGCGCTGGCAGCCGCCCCTTGCTGCGCGGACACTGGTCACCATGCAGAAACTGTCACTGGACGCTCTCGCCCGCGAACACCTCGAACGCGCTGCGGCCGCAGCCACCGGCCGCAGCGCCACCACCGTGTACGGGGGCCACGAACACGTCCTGCGCCAGACCGTCCTCGCCCTGACCGCCGACACCGAGCTGGCCGAGCACGAGAACCCCGGGGAGGCGACCCTGCTGGTGCTGCGCGGGCGGGTCCGTCTCACCAGCGGCGACACGTCCTGGGACGGCAGGACCGGCGACCTCATCGCCATCCCCGACGCCCGCCACAGCCTGCGGGCGGTCGAGGACGCCGTCGTCCTGCTCACCGTCGCCAAGGCCTGACGTCACCGCTCGTTCAGAGGTCGTTCGGCGCGCCCAGGCCGGTGAGCGCCCCTACCGGGTCCAGGTCCGGTGTGCCGCGCGGCCACCAGCCGTCGTGGCCCGGCTCGGACTCGTAGGCGTACCAGAGGCCGTCGCGTCCGAGGCGGAGCTGGACGTGGCCGCGCGGGTGGGTGAGGTGGTTGTGCCAGGGGCGGAAGGCCGGGAGGTCCGCGGCGAGGAGCAGGGGACGCGCGCGGTCGAAGCGGCCGGCCGGCGGGTCCCAGGGCTCCTCCAGGACGGCGAGCCCTTCGAGACCGCCCTGCCGCCAGGCGGCGACCGCCCGCGCGAGCTCGGCCGGGGTGCGGCCGGACGCGGAGGCCAACGAGGCGTACAGGGACCGGGTGGCCGCGGTGAGGCCGGAACCCGGGCGGGCGGCGGCGACGCGGACCGCGTCCTGCCACAGCGTCAGGTCGGCCACGGGATCGCGGCCGGTGCTGAGCAGGGCGTGCGCACGGGCGGCGGCGTCGGTCGCCAGCTGGTCCAGTGCGAAGGGGTCGGGGCCGCCCGGCGCCGCCGGGTACGCGGGGGGCTGCCCGGGGTGCGGGGGCACGGGCAGCGGCGGCGGCAGGGGCGGGAGTTGACCGGCCGCCAGGACTGCCTCGGCGGCCCGGACACCGGGGAGGGGCGCCGGTTCCCGCTCCTGGGCGGCGCGGGCCGCCCGGGCCGCGTTCAGCCGGGAGAGGGCGTCGAGCAGCTCGCGCTCGCCGCGGCCGCGCAGCAGAAGCAGTACGAAGGGGTCTGCGTCGAGCAGCCGGGCCGTCTGGTAGCACAGTGCGGCGGCGTGCTTGCAGGGGTGGCCGCGGTCGGGGCAGCTGCAGTGCGGGTCGAGGTCGTGCGGCCCCGGCAGCAACGGCACCCCGCAGTCGGCCAGCGAATGCGGCAGCTCCTTGTCGAGCAGCGCGGCGATGTGTCCGGTCCGCTCGACGGCGGCGTCCAGGAAACGCTGCCAGTCGGCGTCCTCCAGCGTGCGCAGCCGCACCTGCACCCGGTACGGGCGCGGGCGGCTGCCCTGCACGTACGCGAGCACCAGCCCCGGCGTGACGGTGATGGCGTCCACGTGCCCCTGCTCGGCGTAACTCCGGCCGCGGGCCAGCCTCTTGGCGTCCAGCGCGCCTTCCTCCAGGGCCGTGACCCACGCGTTTCCCCACCAGGTCCGCGCGAACGCCCCGGAATCCGGGGGCGGCAGGGCGGGGAACGTGCGCCGCAGCTCCCCGTCGCGGGACGGGGCGGCCATGGACGGGGGCGGCGGAGGAGCCATCACGTCCGGGCCGGGCGCACTGTCAGGGGCCGCGAGCCGAGCGTCCGCGTCGGCCGAATCTGCCTTCCCGGTGCGGTCGTCGCGCGTCGTCCCGTCTTCCGGTGGGGCATCGTCGGACGGCATGTGGAACGCCCCGGCCAGCAACTCCCGCACGGCGCGCGCCTGACCGCCCGGAGACCGGCCGATCGCGCCTGCGCGCGTCGCCTCGCCACCCGGAGACAGCCCGACCGCACCCCCGCGCGTCGCCTCGGCCGTCCGCTCGGCGCGGCGCGGCCCCCACGCGGGCCGACCGCCCGCCCGCTCACCGGCCTCCTCGTCCCGCCGCGCCCTGATACGGGCTGCCCGCAGCGCTTCCCGCGCGGCGTCGGCGCCCCGGCTCGGCCGAACATCGGGAGAGGTGCTCGGCGGTCCGCCTTCGCCGTCGACGAACGGCTCCGCTTCTCCTCCGTCAGGGACATCGCCCTCCTCGAGCGGCCCGCCGGCGAGGGGTGCCTCGGCGGCAAGGGCCCGCCGCAGTGCCGCGCGCGCGGCATCACCGGGTCGCACCTCGGCATTCCGAGATCCCTCGGACGACTCCCTTCCGTCCGCGGGCGCCCCCTCGACGGCTTCCCGGGGTGCGGTCCCCTCCCCCGCCTCCGCGACGGCCGTCGACTCGGGCCCGGCGCCCTCTCCCTCGTCCCGGAGCCGCCTCTCCCGTGCCTCCCGCAGGGCGCGGCGGACCTCGTCCGCCGGGCTCGGGGTCATGACGGCCTCCTGAGGGACACCAGGTCGGAGAGTTCGCGGTCGGTCAGTTCGGTGAGCGCCGACTCCCCGGAGCCGAGGATGGCGTCGGCCAGGGCGCGCTTGGCCTCCAGCATCTCGGCGATGCGGTCCTCGACCGTGCCCTCCGTGATGAGGCGGTGGACCTGCACCGGCTGGGTCTGGCCGATGCGGTAGGCACGGTCGGTGGCCTGCTCCTCCACCGCCGGGTTCCACCAGCGGTCGAAGTGGACGACATGGCCGGCGCGGGTGAGGTTCAGGCCGGTGCCCGCCGCCTTCAGGGACAGCACCAGCACCGGGGTCGCGCCGCCCTGGAAGCGGTCCACCATGCGTTCCCGCTCGGGGACGGGCGTGCCGCCGTGCAGCAGGTCCACGGGGACCGCGCGGGCGGCCAGGTGGGCGGTGATCAGCCGGGCCATGCCGACGTATTGCGTGAAGACGAGCGCCGAGCCGTCCTCGGAGAGCAGCGTGTCCAACAGCTCGTCCAGGAGGGCGAGTTTGCCGGAGCGGGCGAGCAGGCGGCCGTCGGACGCGGCGGCCGTCTCCTCCTTCAGGTACAGGGCGGGGTGGTCGCAGATCTGTTTCAGGGCGCCCAGCAGCTTGAGCACCAGGCCCCTGCGCGCGATGCCCTGCGACGTCTCGATGGCCAGCATGGACTCCCGGACCACCGCCTCGTACAGCGCGGCCTGTTCGCGGGTGAGCGGTACGGGGTGGTCCGTCTCCGTCTTGGGCGGCAGCTCGGGGACGATGCCCGGGTCGGACTTCTTGCGGCGGAGCAGGAAGGGCCGGACCAGGCGGGCGAGCCGCTCGACCGCCTCCGCGTCCTCGCCGTTCTCCACGGCGCGCGCGTGCCGGGCGCGGAAGGACTTCAGGGGGCCCAGGAGCCCGGGCGTGGTCCAGTCGAGCAGGGCCCACAGCTCGGAGAGGTTGTTCTCGACGGGCGTGCCGGTGAGGGCCACGCGCGCCGGGGACGGGATGGTGCGCAGTGCCTTCGCCGTCGCGGAGTACGGGTTCTTGACGTGCTGTGCCTCGTCCGCGACGACCATGCCCCAGCGCTGCTCGGCGAGGCGCGGTGCCGCGGTCCGCATGGTGCCGTAGGTGGTGAGGACGAAGCCGCCGGTCAGGTCCTCCAGGCTGCGGTCGGGGCCGTGGAAGCGGCGGACGGGGACGCCGGGCGCGAAGCGGGTGATCTCCCGCTGCCAGTTGCCGAGCAGGGAGGCCGGGCAGACGACCAGGGTCGGCTCGCGGCGGGCGCGCTTGAGGTGCAGCGCGATCACCGTGATCGTCTTGCCGAGCCCCATGTCGTCGGCGAGGCAGCCGCCGAGGCCGAGGGAGGTCATGAGGTCCAGCCAGGCCAGGCCGCGCAGTTGGTAGTCGCGCAAGGTGGCGTGCAGGCCGGCCGGGGGTTCGGCGGGGCGCACCCCGGTGGTGAGGCGGTCGCGCAGGGCGGCCAGCGCGCCGACCGGGACCGCCTCGACCGTCTCGCCGTCGACCTCCGCGGTGCCGGTGAGGGCGACGGACAGGGCGTCGACCGGGTCGAGGAGGCCGAGCTCCCGCTTGCGGGCCCTGCGGACCAGGGCCGGGTCGACCAGCACCCAGCGGTCCCGGAGGCGGACGACCGGGCGGTGCGCCTCGGCGAGGGTGTCCATCTCGGCCTCGGTGAGCGGGTCGCCGCCGAGCGCCAACTGCCAGCGGAACTGCAGGAGTTCCTCGCTCTCGAAGAAGCCCGTGCCGTCGGTCGCCGAGCCCGGGGCGGGGCGTACCACCGCGGCCGCGGAGAGGTCCTGGGCCAGGTCCCGAGGCCAGTGCACGGCGACGCCCGCCGCCGCGAGCCGCGTCGCCGCCACCCCGAGCAGGTCGCCCAGCTCCTCGTCCTGCAGGGCCAGGACGTCGGGCACGTCCTGCTCGGCGAGCCGGTCCAGGGGCGGCCAGATGCGGGCCGCGCGCCGCACGGCGAGGGCGGCGTCCACGCGTGCGCGTGGGCCGAACGCGGCGTCCGCCTCGCCCGCCCACAGGGCCGCCGCGTCGACGACGAGGGTGGGGTCGGCGAGGCTGTGCACCTGGACGATCGCGGCGCCCGCGGTGCGCACCGACTCCTCGCCGTCGAACAACTCGTAGGCGGACAGGTCGAGGCGGAGGGAGATGCGCACGCCGGCGTCCATGCCGGCGGCGACCTCCGCGGCCCAGTCGTGGGCGTCGGGCAGGCGCTGCGGGCGGCGGTCCGCGAACGGCCTGCCGCAGGCGTGCGGGGCGGCCGGAGTGCGGGGAAGGGTGTCCGCGACCGCGTCCAGGAAGGCGCGCATCAGCGCCTCCGGCTCGGGCAGCAGCAGCGGGCCGGGGCCGGGCAGCGGGACCGCGTGGCCCTCGTGGGGCAGGGCGGCGGCGACCGCCCTGAGGTGTGCGATGTCTTCGGGGTCCAGGGGGCCGGCCCGCCAGGCGTCGTGGCCGGTGGCCGTCAGGCCGGGCAGCAGGCGGCCGCGGGCGACGAGCCGCAGCGCGTGCAGTGCGGCCGCTCCCCAGCAGGCGGTGGCGGGGTGGGCGGCCGGGTCACGGCGGGCGCGGACCAGGTGGGGCAGGGCCTCGCCGACGGGAAGGGTCAGCGCGGGGGCGCTCCTGCGCCGTACGCCGGACGCTCCGTGCGGTCGTACGACCGTGAGCTCGGTGTCCTCGGCGGGCAGCGGGTCGCCGTCGGGGTCCCAGAAGGCGATCCGGCCGTTCCTGGGCAGGGGTGCGGGCAGGAAGACGGCCGCGAGTCGGACGGGGATCGGCGCTCCCGCGTGTTCGGCCACCACAGCCGTGTCACCCATACGACCTGTCACCTCCCGGCCCGTGTGTCGGATCAGACGTCTTCGACTCTACGGGCGGGGTCTGACAATCGGCCCCGACGGCCCGGCCGGGGCCGGCTAGGGAACCGTGCGGGAGACGACGTAGAAGAACGGGTTGTTCGCGTCGGACATGTTCACGACGACGTCCTGGGTGGGCGCCGGGTCCTTCTGCTTGTGGACCAGTCCGTACCAGGGGCCGGGGCGGGTGAACCGCCAGCCGGTGATCTTCTGGTCGCGCGCGCCGATGGTGATGTCGTCGCGCTTGAGGTCGGCGCGGCTGACGCCCATGTCGTGGAGGAAGACGTCGAGGTTGCGGACCGGGGTCTGGAACTGGACGTAGAGCCGGCTGGTCTTCCAGTTGTTCGTCTCGTAGTAGGCGACCTTGCCGGAGGGGTGCGGCATCGGCACCTGGTAGATGCGGCGCTGGACCTTCGACGGCCAGCCCCTGGTGAGGCCGGTCGCCGAGTACTTGGCCTCCTTGTCCTTGCCGCTGTTGCGGCTCTGGTTCGCGGAGATCACCAGGTAGCCGGCCGGGACGCCGATGAGCAGCACGATGATGAGCAGGGTGAGCGCCCTGCGGCGGATCATGTGGCGGCGGTCCTCGGGCTGCCCCGGCTCGTCCGGGGGCGCCACCTGACGCGGCAGCGATGCCGTCATGCGGTGTCCTGTGTGGAGCGGCGGCCGTCGGTGTACCGGGCGTAGCGCTCGTAGCGCTCGACCCGGCGCCGGTTGGCGCGGCGGAAGCGGCGGGCGACGAGCCGGGCGAGGTCGGCGGCGCCCACCATGCCGGCCTCCGGGCCGAGCTGGGCGCGCACGATTCGGGCCTCGGGGCGGTAGCCGCGGCCGGTGAGCTGGCGCTTGAAGGCGTCGCGGGCGGGGGCGATGAGCAGGTCGTCGGCCGCGGAGACGCCGCCGCCGATGACGAAGCAGGAGGGGTCGAGGGCCGCGGCGAGGTTGGCGATGCCGACGCCGAGCCACTGGCCGATGTCCTGCAGCAGCTCGATGCACATCGCGTCGCCCTCGCGGGCCAGCTCGGTGATCATCGGGCCGGTGATGTCGCCGATCTGCCCCTTGACGTGCTCGATGATCCCGTACGCCACCGGCGAGTCGGCGGCGGCCAGCTCCTTGGCCTCGCGGACCAGGGCGTTGCCGGAGCTGTACTGCTCCCAGCAGCCGCGGTTGCCGCACGGGCAGCGGTGTCCGCCGGGGACGACCTGCATGTGCCCGAACTCGCCCGCCACGCCGTATTTGCCGCGCTTGACCTGGCCGTCCTCCAGGATCGCGCCGCCGATGCCGGTACCGAGCGTGATCATGACCAGGTGGTCCTCGCCGCGGCCCGCGCCGAAGCGCCACTCGGCCCAGGCGGCGGTGTTGGCGTCGTTGTCCACGAGGACGGGCACCGCGAGGCGGCCGGCGATGCGGTCGCGCAGCGGCTCGTTGCGCCAGGACAGGTGGGGGGCGAAGAGCACGCGGTTGCGGTCGGCGTCGACCCAGCCGGCCGCGCCGATGCCGACGGCGTGCACGTCGTGGCGGTCGGACAGGTCCAGGACCAGCTCGACGATGGTGTCCTCGACGACCTTGGGGCTCTTGGACTTGTCCGGGGTCTCCGTGCGGAGCTTCTCCAGGATGTTGCCGTCGGCGTCGACGACGCCTGCCATGACCTTGGTGCCCCCGATGTCGATGCCGACCGTCGGCACGCGGGGTGCGGTCAGGTGCGAGCGGCGCTCTCGGGTGCCGACCGTGCGCAGGGCCGGGGCACGCCGGGAGCCTATGGGGGCCGTGAAGTTGCCGTAGGTGCTCATCAAGGCCCGATTGTGCCGCACGCTCACGCTGGGTGCCGAGCGGGGGAGCAAGCGGGCGGCGCGCGCCGGGTGTCGGCCGACGGTTCGACGCGGCTGGTCGCGCGGTTCCGAGCACCCTCCTCCAGGCGGGACAATTGTCGTGACTTTATGACAATTGCCACATCCGAGGCGGGTCCTCAGCCCCGCACGAGCAGCTGGAACTCGAAGGAGTAGCGGCTCGGCCGGTACGTGTGCGTGCCGTACTCGACCGCCCTGCCCGTGTCGTCGAACGTGACGCGCTGCATCGTCAGGAGCGGGGCGCCCTCCTGCTCGGCGAGGCGCTCGGCCTCCGCCAGGGTGGCCGCGCGCGCACCGATCGTCTGCCGGGCGCTGTGCAGGGTGATGCCGACGGCCCGCATCATCCGGTAGAGGCCCGTGGCCTCCAGCTGCGCCGTGTCCAGGTCGAGCAGGCCCGGCGGGATGAAATTGCACAGGTACGCCATCGGCTCACCGTGCGCGAGGCGCAGCCGTTCCACCTGGTGAACCTCGCTGTCCTCGGCGACACCCAGGGCCGCGGCGACCTCGGCGGCCGCCGGGACGACGGCGTTGACCAGCACCTTCGTCGCGGGGCGCTGGCCGGCCGCCTCCAGGTCGTCGTAGAGGCTGGACAGTTCCAGCGGGCGTTTGACCTGGCTGTGCACGACCTGGGTGCCGACGCCGCGGCGGCGCACCAGAAGGCCCTTGTCGACCAGGGACTGGATGGCCTGGCGGACGGTGGGGCGGGACAGGCCGAGCCGGGCCGCCAGCTCGATCTCGTTGCCCAACAGGCTGCCGGGCGTGAGCGCTCCGTGCTCGATCGCCGCCTCCAGCTGCTGCGACAGCTGGAAGTACAGCGGGACGGGAGAACTCCGGTCCACGCTGAGCTCGAGCGACACGGTCGGGTCCACTTCAGGTTTCGGCACCCGCCGAGCGTAGCTCCACACGTTGTTGACGGGAAGTTGTGTAGTTCGATTGTCCGGACATACGCATTGACAGCGCGACCACCAAACCCTCACTTTGTTTTCATGCGCATCGGGGTCATCGGTACGGGGCGGATCGGCACCATCCATGCGAACACGCTCAGCCGCAATCGCGAGGTCGGGTCCCTGATCCTCACGGACGCGGATTTCGCGCGCGCCCAGGAGCTCGCGCTCCGCCTGGGGGAGACGGCGGCGCCGGGAGTGGACGAGATCTTCAAATGGGGCGTCGACGCCGTGGTGATCACCGCCTCGACCGCCGCCCACGCCGAACTGATCGGTCGGGCAGCACGCTCGGGACTCCCGGTGTTCTGCGAGAAGCCCATCGCCCTTGATCTGCCGGGCACGCTCAACGCGATCTCCGAGGTCGAGACTGCCGGGACGATTCTGCAGATGGGGTTCCAGCGCCGCTTCGACACCGGGTACGCGGGGGCGCGGGACGCGGTGCGCTCGGGCCGGCTCGGCCGGCTGCACACCGTCCGCGCCCTCACGTCCGACCAGGCCCCTCCCCCGCCGTCGTGGCTGCCGCTGTCCGGCGGGCTGTATCGGGACACCCTGATCCACGACTTCGACATGCTGCGCTGGGTGACCGGGCGCGAGGTCGTCGACGTGTACGCGGCCGGGTCGGACGCCGGGCCGCCGATGTTCCGGGAGGCGGGCGACGTCGACACGGGCGCGGCGCTGCTGACTCTCGACGACGGCACGCTCGCGACAGCCACGGCGACGCGGCTGAACGGCGCCGGGTACGACGTACGCATGGAGCTGGCCGGGGAGCTGGACCAGATCGTCGTCGGCCTGGACGACCGTACGCCGATCGCCTCGACGGAGCCGACTGGCCCACCCGCCGCCGACAAGCCGTGGTCGGGGTTCCTGGAGCGCTTCGGGCCCGCCTACGAGGCCGAGTTGGGCGCCTTCGTCGAGGTCGTGCTCGGGCATCGGGCGAACCCGTGCGACGGGCGCGAGGCCCTGCAGGCCCTCAGGATCGCCGAGGCCTGCGAGATCTCCCGACGGGAGCGCAGACCGGTGGCACTCGCGGAGATCCCGGGGCGGGTGGAGTCGGCGTTCCGGTGAGCGGCGCGGCGGGGTGAGCCTGCGGCTTGGTCGGCCGCTGGGCGCGGTGAGCCTACGGCCCGGTGAGCCCCCTGGCCCGGTAAGCCTCGGGCGGATAAGCCGCCCGACGCGGTAACTCTCCGGCCCGGTAAGCCGCCGGGCGCGGGTCGGCGCCACGGGCGTCCCGCCCGGCGCGGGGTAGGCCAGGAGAGCTCCCCGCCCGGCGCGGATGGACCGCCGGGCCCGGTAAGCCCCGGGTCTGGTGGGCCGCCCGGTGCGGGTCAGTAGCGCGGCGGCCCGCCCGGCAGGGGGTAGTGCCAGGAGGGATCCCCGTCAGCGCGAGGTAGCGCCACGAGCCCCCCGCGCCGGCCGCGGCTACCAGCGCACCGGAAGGCTGCGTACCCCGCGCATCAGCATGCCCGGGAGCCAGTCGCCGGGTGGGCCGTCGAGGGTGAGAGCGGGGGCGCGCTCCAGCAGGGTCCGTATCGCCGTGCGGGCTTCGAGGCGGGCCAGCGGGGCGCCCAGGCAGTAGTGGATGCCGTGGCCGAAGGCCAGGTGGCCGCGGGTGTCGCGGTGGAGGTCGAAGCGGTCCGGGGCGGGGTAGCGCGAGGCGTCGCGGTCGGCGGCGCTCAGGCCGATCATCACGGCGTCGCCCCGCACGATCTTCGTGCCGCCGATCTCCAGGGTCTCGGCGGCGAACCGGAACGTGGCGTTCTCCACCGGGCCCTCGTAGCGCAGCGTCTCCTCCACCACCGCGTCGACGAGGCTCATGTCGGCACGCAGGGCGGCGAGTTGGTCGGGGTGGGTGAGCAGGGTGTGGACGGCGCCGCTGATCAGGTTGACCGTCGTCTCGTGCCCCGCGATCAGCAGGACGAAGGCCATGCCGCGCAGTTCGCCCGGGGAGAGCCGGTCGCCGTCCTCGGCCGTGGTGCGGACCAGGTCGCTCAGCAGGTCGCCGGTCGGGCCCGCGCACCGCTTGTCCTCGATCAGCTCGGTGAGATAGGCGGCGAGCCGCGCGAAGGCGTCGTACTCGGTCTCCGGACTGCTCGGCGCCACCGCCTCCGTGGACATGCGGCGGAACTCCCCGCGGTCCATCTCCGGCACGCCCAGCAGCTCGCAGATCACCGTGATCGGCAGCGGGTACGCGAAGGAGTCCACCAGGTCGGCACGGCCGTGCGGCAGCATCGCGTCGAGCAGTTCGTCGGTGATCTGCTGGATCCGCGGCCGCAGTTCCGCCACGCGGCGCGCGGTGAAGGCGCGGGAGACCAGGGAGCGCAGCCGGGTGTGCTGGGGCGGGTCGGTGACCAGAAGGTGCTTGCCGATGAGCTCCTCGTCGAGGAACTCCGTGCCGATCCTGCTGCCGTCCTTGGCCAGGCGCGGGTCGGCGAGGGCCGCGCGGGCCTCCTCGTAGCCGACGACGAGCCAGGTCTCGTAGTGGGCGTCGACCCCCGGCAGGCGCACGCGGTGCACCGGCCCGCGCTCACGCAGTCGCGCGTACACCGGATGCGGGTCGGTGCGGAAGCCGTCGCCGAACTCCCCCAGGTCGATCAGTTCCGCCATGTGGCTCAAACCTGCCCTCCCCCGTCCCCCGCCGGTGGTCCCCGGTACCCGGACAACGCGCCGCGCCGGCCGCTAGTGCCCGTTCCCCTCCGGTTCCTCCAGGAGTCCGGCGTCGTAGGCCAACAGGGCGATCTGCACCCGGTTGTTGAGATCCAGCTTGGCGAGGACGCGGGAGACGTGGGTCTTGACGGTGGCGACGCTCATGAAGAGGTCCGCGGCGATCTCCGCGTTGGACAGACCCCGGCCGACCGCGACGGCGACCTCGCGTTCGCGGTCGTTGAGCAGCGCGACGCGTTCACGCGCGCGTGCGCGTCGCGTGTCGGCGGCGTTGCCCACGGCGTGCTCCACCAGCTGGCGGGTCACGGTGGGCGACAGCACGGGGTCGCCGGTCGCGACCCGGCGCACGGCGTCGACGATCTCGGCGGGCGGGGTGTCCTTCAGGACGAACCCGGCGGCCCCCGCGCGCAGGGCGCGCAGGACCTGTTCGTCGGCGTGGAAGGTGGTCAGGACGACGACCTGCGGGGCGTCCTTGCGGGCGCGCAGCCGCTCCGTGGCCGAGAGACCGTCCACCGACGGCATCCGGATGTCCATGAGGACGACGTCGGGCCGCGTGCGGTCGACGAGCGCCTCGACCTCGGCGCCGTCGGCGGCCTCGCCGACGATCTCGATGTCGTCCGCACCACCCATCATCAGTGACAGGCCGGCCCGCACCAGGGGGTCGTCGTCGACGAGGAGCAGTCTGATCGCAGTCATGGGCCTCACGTAATCACGGTCGCGGGCACGGGTGTTGGCAGTCTTGCGTGACAATGGCCTCGGCGCCGTTCCCAGGGCACCTTGCGTGACGATGACGTCGCAGCCGTTTCCAGGACACCTCGCGTGACGATCGCCTCGGAACCGTCATCCCCAGGGCAGCCACGCCCGTACCCGGAAGCCGCCGTTCGCGTCCGCGCCGTGTTCCAGGCGCCCCCCGGCCAGGGTGGCCCGCTCCGTCAGCCCGATCAGGCCCTGCCCGGAGCCGGGGACGGGGGGCACCTCGCCCTCGGGCGGAGGGTTGCGCACGGTCACCGTCAGGCCCTCGCCGGGGGCGCCCGACACCGTCACCGTGACCTCCGTGCCGGGGGCGTGCTTGCGGGCGTTGGTCAGGGCCTCCTGGGCGATGCGGTAGGCGGTGCGGCCCACGGAGGCCGGGACGGTCGCGGGGTCGGTGACACGACTGTCGAGGGTGACCTTCATGCCGGCCTCGCGGGACTGGGCGACCAGCGTGTCCAGCGCGGCGAGCGTCGGCTGGGGGCGTCCCGTCTCGTCGGGCTCGCCCGCGCGCAGTACGCCGATGATCTCGCGCAGGTCCTGCAGCGCCTCGTGCGCGCTCTCCCGGATGACGCCGGCCGCCCGGGCGATCTCCTCCCGGGGCGCGTCGGGCCGGAACTCCAGGGCGCCCGCGTGCACGCTCAACAGCGTCAGCCGGTGGGCGAGCACGTCGTGCATCTCCCGGGCGATGGCCTCGCGCGCCAGTCGCTGCGCCTGCTCCGCCCGCAGCCGCGCCTCGGTCTCGGCGCGCCGGGCGCGGTCCCGCAGGCTCAGCATGAGCTGCCGCTTGGACCGTACGAACATGCCCCAGCCGATGACGGTGACGCTGAGCAGCTCGGCGAAGGCGACCGCTCCCGCGTACGGCAGGTCGGGGTCCGGGCGCATCCAGTAGAACAGCGGGACCAGCGCGAGCTGGACACCGCCGATCCAGGCGACGTACCGGAAGGGCCGGTGCACGGCGAGGGTGAAGAGGGCGATCATGGCCGCGCCGCCCGCCGTGTTCGACAGCAGGCCGACCGGGATCATCGCGACGGCCAGACCGAACGGCCACCGTCGGCGCAGCCACACCGCCGCGCAGGCCAGCGCGCCGACCACCTGGTCGAGGACGGCGATTGAGTGCGAGGTGTGCGGGTCGCCGTTCAGGGTGTCGGCGGCCGCGAGGCCGATGGCCGCGGCGAGCAGGAAGCAGGTGAAGTCGACGATCCAGTCGCGGGCGGTGCGCCGGGGCCGCCCCGACCGCCCCGCGTCGGGGTCGATCTCATGAAGCAGGGCGGACGGGAAGAGCCATCTGCGCCGCCCTGCGACGCCCGCCACGGTCGGCGTCGGTCTGTCGTCCCTCACGGTCGACAAATCTACGCAGCCGCGGCCCCCGGCACCTCCCTTCGCGGGCGATCGCCGACCAAAGTCGCGGCAACGCAGACTTTCGGCGCTGACGGCCGCGCGGGAGCCGGACCTGCGTCGGTCACGGCCCGCCCCGCGGCCGATGTGCGTGGGGGGTCCGCGGGGCGAGGGTCGTGCCATGAAGCAGTTGCTGGAGGTACTCGGTTTCCTGGCCCTGGTCCAGGGCGTTCTGGGCCTGGTGCACGAGTTCACCCACTGGCATGTGGGGCTCCTGCAGAGGGTCGGCTTCCTCGACCGCCACGGGGTCTACGCGAGCCTCGCCCTGGTGGTGCTGGCCTTCGCGCTGTTCGCCGCGGCGGAGAGCCGTAAGTCCCACTGAGCCCGAAGTCCCGCTGAGTTCGAAGGCCCGTTGAGCACGCAGTCCCACCGAGCCGAACGTCCCGCTGGGCCGGCGTCCCGGCCCAGCGCGCGGACGTCGCTCAGCAGCCGAAGTCGATCAGGTCGAACGTGGCGTAGTGGTCCGAGGTGTAGTAGTCCTCCTGGTACTCCTCACCGGTGACGATGCGGCGGGCGCCGCGCGTGGACGAGCCGGGCGTCTTGACCGTGTACTCGTGGTAGTAGCCGGACGGCTGGCCGGGCAGGACGCCCTCCGAGTTGCGGAAGACGGTGCCGTCCTGCGAGTACGGATAGGGGCCGCCCGAGGCGATCAGGTCGAGCGTGTCGTACGCCTGGGAGGGCAGGTCGCCGTAACAGATGGTGCCGACCGCGGCGGACGCCGGAGTCGCCGCGACCGTGCCGCCCACGAGCAGGGCGGACAGAAGGGCGGCTGCGGCGCCGACACGGGTGGCGCGTGGGGGGAATCTCATGCCCGACATGATGACGCGCGTAGACAGTGGCATGTCAATGACAACTCTGGAGAATTTCCCGTCGAGTCCGATGAGTTTTCCGGGAGTTAACGTGGGGCCGCGCGCCGCCACACGGCCCCCACAACGCGTCGGTCAGCCGTTCTCCGGCAGAGCGTAGGAGCCGTACTCGGGCCGTCCGGCCGGCTCGTACGTCTGCAGGGAGACCCCGGTGGAGGTGATACGGCCGCCCGCGTGCCGGAACTTCGTCGGCACCGCGCCCTGCTCGAACAGGCGCAGGCCGGAGCCGAGCACCACGGGGAAGGTCAGCAGGTGGAGGGTGTCGACGAGGTCGAGCGCGAGCAGGGACCGGACGAGGGCGCCGCTGCCGTGCACCTGGAGCTCGCCGTCGGTGCGCTCCTTGAGCGCGGTGACCTCCTTGGCCAGGTCTCCGCTCAGCACGGTGGTGCCGGCCCAGGAGGGGTCGGTGAGGGTGGACGAGGGGACGTACTTCGGCAGCGCGTTGAGCTTGGCCGCGATGGGGTCGGCCGGGTCGGTCACCTTCGGCCAGTGCCCCGCGAAGATGTCGTACGTGCGGCGCCCGAGGAGGAAGGCGGCGGAGCGGTCGATGACCTCGGTGACGAACCGGCCGAAGTCGTCGTCGCCGAAGACGAAACTCCAGCCGCCGTGCTCGAAGCCGCCCCGGGTGTCCTCCTGCGGACCGCCGGGCGCCTGGTAGACGCCGTCGAGCGTGACGAAGAGCGTGGAGACGAGCTTGCCCATGACGGGTGCCTGCTTCCTGGTGATGGGGTCTGTTGTCATCACCTCAGACCCCGTCCGCGCCCGCAACTCATCGCTCGACGGCGGGCGCAACTCATCGCTCGACGACGGCCGGGGCTCACCGCTCGACGGCGGCCGCGGCTCATCCGGCGTGCGTGGAGAACAGTCCTCCGGTCGGGCCCTGCTTGTCGCCGCCCTGGGCCTTCCTCAGGGCGTTGGCCAGGCTCTCGATGGTCAGCGACTGCAGGATGACGCGGCCGCTGCCCTCCAGGGTGGCCAGGGAGAGGCCCTCGCCGCCGAAGACGGCGTTCATCATGCCCTGGCGGTTGAGGCCGCCGATGCGCTGGACGCCGTACCGGATGCCCTCCTCGAAGGCGACGACGCAGCCCGTGTCGACCTCGATGCGGCCGCCGAAGTCGGCCGGGTCGAGGTCGATGAAGTTGCCGGCGCCCGCGATGATCACCGTGCCGCGGCCGGTGAACTTCTCCAGGACGAAGCCCTCGCCGCCGCTCATGCCGGTGCGGCCGCCCTGGAAGGCGATGCCGAACTCGACGGTGGACTCGGCGGCCACGAAGGCGTCCTTCTCGGCGAACCACGCGCGCGTGCCGTCCAGCTCCAGGGCGCGCATCTCGCCGGGGAGCACGCCCGCGAAGCCGACGGTGCCCTCGCCCCCCTGGGAGGTGAAGTACTGGAACGCCAGTGACTCGCCCGCGAGCATGCGCTGGCCGGCCTGCATGGCGGTGCCCATGGCCTGGCGCAGCATGCCGCCCATGCCGCCGCCCCCGCCCTGCTGCTGCCCGCCGCCGGACGGGCCGGAGAGGCGGGTCTCCATGGTCACGTTGGTCGTCTTGAACAGGAACTTGCCGGCTTCGCAGTACACGGTCTGGCCCGGCTGCAGGTTGACCACCGCCATCTGCATGGCGTTGCCGACGATCTCTTGCTGAAGTGTCACGAGAGAAGAACGAGGGAGGCGGCTCGAAGAGTTCCGCCGTGTCCCGGGCGCCCGAGGTAGGTGTCCGACGGCCGCCAGCGCGCGGATGCAGTGGCCGCTGGGATGGACCCATGACTACGACTCACGCGAAGACCGACGGCACTCTGCACGGGAAGGTCGCCCTGGTCACCGGCGGCGGCCGCGGCATCGGTGCGGCGACGGCCGTGCGGCTGGCCCGGGAGGGCGCGGACGTGGCGGTGACCTATGTGAACGGCAAGGAGGCCGCCGAGGACGTCGTCCGGCGAGTGGAGGCCCTGGGGAGGCGGGCGGTGGCCCTGCGGGCGGACTCCGGGGACGCGGTGGAGGCGGCCGGGGCGGTGGAGCGTGCCGAGGAGCTGCTCGGCGCGCTGGACGTGCTGGTGAACAACGCGGGCGTGGGGGTGCTCGGGCCGCTGGAGGACCTCTCGCTCGCGGACGTCGACCGGGTGCTGGCCGTGAACGTGCGCGGGGTGTTCCTGACCTCTCAGGCGGCGGCAGCGCGGATGCGTCCGGGCGGCCGGATCATCACGATCGGTACGTGCATGACGCAGCGCGTGCCGGGGCCCGGTGGAACCCTGTACGCGACGAGCAAGTCGGCCCTCGTCGGTCTGACGAAGGCACTCGCCCGCGAGCTGGGCGCGCGGGGGATCACGGCGAACATCGTGCACCCCGGCCCGACCGACACGGAGATGAACCCGGCGGACGGGCCGTACGCCGCCGCACAGGCGGCGATGACGGCGGTCGGGCGGTTCGGCACGCCCGACGAGGTGGCATCGACGGTCGCCCACCTGGCCACCGCCGAGTACGTCACCGGGGCGGAGATCGCCGTCGACGGCGGCCACGCGGCGTGACGCGCACGAGGCACGCCGACACCATGCAACGTGTCGGGTGCGTGGGGCGCACCGGACAGTCGGACCGGTGCGCCCCAACTGGTCAGCCGCCGAGTTCCTGGTGGCGGGCCTTCAGGCGGGCGGCGCCGTCCTCGGTGAGGGAGCCGTGCAGCCGCAGGCGGGAGATGCCGCCGTCCGGGAAGATGTCCACGCGCGCGTGCGTGCCGACGGCCGGGGACGGCAGGACGAAGCGGTGGTCGGTGTCGGGCTGGAGGCGGGTGCGCGGGAGGATCTCGGTCCAGTCGCCGTCCTCGCCGTCGCGCACCGACACCGACGCCCAGCCCGCGCTGTTGCCCTTCAGGTACGCCGTGTCGATCTCGATCGCGCGGATCTGCGACTGCGCCGCGAGCCGGTAGCGGATCCAGTCGTTGCCCCGGTCGCGGCGCCGGCGGGTCTCCCAGCCGTCGTCCATCTTGCGGGAGCGGCCCGGCTGGATGGTGTTGGTGGCCGGAGAGTAGAAGAGGTCGGAGGCGTCCTCGACCCGGCCGCCGTTCTCCAGGGCGACGACATCGAACGTGCCGAGCGTCGCCAGCCACGTCGGGTCCGGTACGACCTCGCCGTACACGCGCAGCCGCGCGATGCCGCCGTCGGGGTGCTGGTTGACGCGCAGGTGGGTGAAGCGCTGCTCGACGGAGACGGCGAAACCGTTCGCCGCGTGGCCGCCGACCGGTGTGCGCGGTACGAGGGTCGTCCACTTCACGTCGTCCCCGAGGAGTTCCTCCGGCGACGGGGAGCCCGGCACCGAAATTCCCTCGACGGACACGGCCTGCGGGTAGTTGCCGCGGAAGTGGGCCGTGTCGACGACGATGCCCCGGACGACGCCGGGTGCGCCGAGGCGGACGAGCGCCCAGTCGTGGTCCTCGGTCGTGGGCCACGGGTGCTCGGCGCCCGTGCCGCGGCGGCGCCGGGTCTCCCAGCCGTCCATGATCTTGCCCTTGTGCCCGAAGTGCTCGGGGTCGAACTCGGCGCGCCCGGGCACCAGCAGGTTCTCCCGCTGGGCGAAGAACTCGTCGTTGGCGGCGATGACACCGGCGCCGAGCCGGCGGTCGGCGAGGTCGGCGTACTGGGTGAAGGGGAAGTCGGCGGTGCGGTAGTCCGCGTACGGGTCACCGCCTCCGTAGGGGTTCGCGTCGCCGGTGAAGCTCGGAATCGCCGTCACGGTGATCAGGGGTTCCTTTCGGGAGTCGGCCGCCGCGGGTGCGGGCGGATCAGGGGACACGGGTCAGCAGGCGGCCCTTCGGGTCGGTGAACTGGCCGTCGGCGACGATGCGTTCGCCGCGCAGCCAGGTCGACTTCACGACGCCGTACAGGGTCCTGCCGGCGTACGCGGTGACGCGGTTGCGGTGCTGGAGGGCCGCCGGGTCCACGGTGAAGGTCTCGTCGGGGGCGAGGACCGCGAAGTCGGCGTCGCGGCCGGGGGCGATGGCGCCCTTGCGGGTGTCGAGGCCGACCAGTTCGGCCGTCCGCGAGGACATCCAGCGGACCACGTCCTCCAGGGTGTGGCCGCGCCCCCGGGCCGCCGTCCACACGGCCGACAGGCTCAGCTGGAGGCCGGAGATGCCGCCCCAGGCGGTGGCGAAGTCGTCGGTCTTCAGGTCGGCCGTGGACGGGGAGTGGTCGGTGACCACGCAGTCGACGGTGCCGTCGGCCAGCGCCTGCCACAGCAGGTCCTGGTTGGCGGACTCCCGGATGGGCGGGCAGCACTTGAACTCGCTGGCGCCGTCCGGGACTTCCTCGGCGGTGAGGGTGAGGTAGTGGGGGCAGGTCTCGACGGTGACGCGGACGCCCTCCGCCTTCGCCTCGGCGATCAGCGGGAGCGCGTCGCTCGACGACAGGTGCAGCACGTGCACGCGCGCGTCGAGGCGTCTTGCCTGGTCGATCAGCTGGGCGATGGCCGTGTCCTCGGCGTCGCGCGGCCGGGAGGCGAGGAAGTCGGCGTATCGGGGGCCGCCGTGCCGCGGGGCGGCGTCCAGGTGGTGCGGGTCCTCGGCGTGCACGATCAGCAGCCCGCCGAAGGAGGCGATCTCGGCCAGCGACCGGGCGAGCCCGTCCTGGTCGAGGTGGGGGAACTCGTCCACGCCGGACGGGGACAGGAAGGCCTTGAAGCCGAAGACGCCGGCCTCGTGCAGCGGGCGCAGGTCCTTGACGTTGTCGGGCAGGGCGCCGCCCCAGAAGCCGACGTCGATGTGCGCCTTGTCGGCGGCGACCGCCTGCTTCGTGCGGAGGTGGTCGACCGTCGTGGTGGGCGGGAGGGAGTTGAGCGGCATGTCGACGAGGGTGGTGATGCCGCCGGCCGCCGCCGCGCGGGTGGCGGTCCAGAAGCCCTCCCACTCGGTGCGGCCGGGGTCGTTGACGTGCACGTGGGTGTCGACCAGACCGGGCAGCAGGACGTGGTCGCCGAAGTCCTCCAGGCGCGCGCCGGACGGCACTTCGGCGTCGTACGGCAGTACGGCCGTGATCGTGCCGTCGGTGACCGCGACGGAGGCGGCGCGCGTCCCCTCGGGCGTGATGACGCGTGTCGAGCGCAGCACCAGTTCTACGTCGGACACCCGGAACCCCTCTCTGCCGCCGCCGTTACGTCCAGGACACGGGATTTACTTCCACGTAACGGAATTCAACTTTCTGTTGAAGGAGTCTTCACTCCCGTCCCGGCGCCGTCAAGGGCACACTTCGACGGAGAGCCCTCGACGTCTCCACTCTGGACGTTTCCACAAAGCGGAATTAGAATTCCAGCAAGCAGAACGTAGCTATGTACGAGCGGGGAGTCAACCGACTGCCGGGTAGGCTTTGGCCCCTCCCGCCAGTCCCGAAAGGAACGCGCCGTGCCGACGTCCAGCGCCAGCACCACCGACTCCGCCAAGTCCAACGGTGGCGGGGTCCAGTCCCTCGAGCGCGCCTTCGATCTGCTCGAGCGGATGGCCGACGCGGGCGGCGAGGTAGGCCTGAGCGAGCTGTCCGCGAGCAGCGGGCTGCCGCTGCCCACCATCCACCGCCTGATGCGCACCCTCGTGGCCTGCGGGTACGTGCGCCAGCAGCCGAATCGCCGGTACGCGCTCGGCCCCCGCCTGATCCGCCTCGGCGAGTCGGCCTCCCGCCTGCTGGGCACCTGGGCCCGCCCCTACCTGGCCCGCCTGGTCGAGGAGACCGGCGAGACGGCGAACATGGCCCTGCTCGACGGCGACGAGATCGTCTACGTCGCCCAGGTGCCCTCGAAGCACTCGATGCGCATGTTCACCGAGGTCGGGCGCCGGGTGCTGCCGCACTCCACGGGCGTCGGCAAGGCCCTCCTGGCGAACACCCCGGACGAGGAGGTCCGCGCCCTGCTCGCCCGCACCGGCATGCCGGCCGCGACCGACAAGACGATCACCACGCCGGAGGGCTTCCTGGCGGCCCTGGAGGACGTACGGCGTCAGGGGTACGCGATCGACGACAACGAGCAGGAGGTCGGGGTGCGCTGTCTCGCGGTGTCCGTGCCCGACTCCCCCACCTCCGCGGCGATCTCCATCTCGGGCCCGGCGGGCCGGGTGACGGAGGCGGCGACGGAGCGCATCGTGCCGGTGCTGCAGCAGGTGGCGGTGGAGCTGTCGGAGGCGCTGGCGAGCACCGGGGGCTGAGGCGGACGAAGGAGTCCCGGGCGGACGGGATGTGACGTCCCGTCACCGCCTGGGTGGTTCGCCGAACAGTTCCACCGCGTTGCGGACCTCCGACAGGCCGCGGGACAGGGCGCTGACCGATCCGATGGCGCCGGCGATCAGCAGCAACGAGCGGCGCAGCCGGGGGACCTCGGGGGCGCCGTCGATCGTCATGGCGGCGAGGGCGGCCAGTTCGTCCTCGGCGATACAGCGGTCGGGGAACTCCGCCGGATGCGCGGCGAGTTCACGGCGCAGCCTGGACACGGCGGTCCGCAGTCCCGCCACCCTGGGATCCTCGTCGCTGCCGGTCACCGGTCTCTGCCCCAAGCTCCGCAACACAGCTCTCCCCCCTCGCACGCCCCTGTGCGCCGTCGTGTGATGGTGCCCCCGCCGAGCGATCCCGTGGCGCTGGTCGGGCGCCGGGGGACGCGGGTCAGTAAACGCCACCCGGTGCGGGGCGCGCCACAGTGCGGACCGAAATTCAGCCCCCGGAAACCGGGCACTCGCCCGTGCGTCAGGTATGCAGGACGCATGACGGAGAAAGAGCGCGAACCGGCCGGGCTGCTCCTCGCCGCCGGGGGCGGCCGACGGCTTGGCGGGCGGCCCAAGGCGCTGCTGGAACACCGCGGGCGGCCGCTCGTCGAGTACGCGGTGGGCGTGCTGCGCGCGGCCGGCTGCGCCCGCGTCCACGTGGTCCTGGGGGCGCGGGCCGAGGAGGTGCGCCGGTGGGCGGAGCTGGGCGGGTGCGTGGTCGTGGAGAACCCGGCGTGGGAGGAGGGCATGGGGTCCTCGCTGCGGGCCGGGCTGGATTCGCTCGCCGGGACGGGCGCCGGGGCCGCCCTCGTCTCGCTCGTCGACCAGCCGGGGATCGGGGTGGAGGCGGTACGGCGGGTACTCGCCGCCTACGAGGACGACGGTTCGCTCGTGTCCGCCGCGTACGACGGGGTGCGCGGGCATCCGGTCCTGCTCGGCGCCTCGCACTGGGCCGGGATCGCCGAGAGCGCGAGCGGGGATCGCGGGGCCCGCGCCTACCTCCGGGCCCATCGGGAGGCGATCAGGCTCGTCGAGTGCGGGGACGTGGCACGGCCGTACGACATCGACACGGAGGCCGATCTGATCCACCTTGAGTGAGCGAGGTGGCACCCTGCGCCACCTTTGCTCGACCCGGAGAATCTCGACATCAACAAACCATTGAAGTTCCACGATGAGGAAACTAGTATCCACTGTTCAGAAGCACCCTGCTGCTCCCGGGGTGTTGCTCGCCGTACCCGGAACGACTGGCACCCGGTGCCACCGCTGAAGGAAGTGACAGCTCATGTCCACACCAGCGCCGTCCCCGCTGGCCATCGTCGACGCCGAGCCCCTGCCCCGGCAGGAGGAGGTCCTCACCGAGGCGGCGCTCGCCTTCGTGGCCGAGCTGCACCGGCGGTTCACGCCGCGCCGTGACGAACTCCTCGCCCGCCGCGCCGAGCGCCGCGCCGAGATCGCCCGCACCTCCACCCTCGATTTCCTCCCGGAGACCGCCGCGATCCGCGCCGACGACTCCTGGAAGGTCGCCCCCTGCCCCGCGGCCCTCGAGGACCGCCGCGTGGAGATCACCGGTCCCACCGACCGCAAGATGACCATCAACGCCCTCAACTCGGGCGCGAAGATCTGGCTCGCCGACTTCGAGGACGCCTCCGCGCCGACCTGGGAGAACGTGGTCCTGGGCCAGGTCAACCTCGCCGACGCCTACACCCGGAACATCGACTTCACCGACGAGACGTCCGGCAAGTCGTACGCCCTGCGCCCGAACGAGGAGCTGGCGACCGTCGTCATGCGCCCGCGCGGCTGGCACCTCGACGAGCGCCACCTGGTGGACGAGAACGGCGTCCGGGTCCCGGGCGCCTTCGTCGACTTCGGCCTGTACTTCTTCCACAACGCCCAGCGCCTGCTCGACCTCGGCAAGGGCCCGTACTTCTACCTCCCGAAGACCGAGTCGCACCTCGAAGCCCGGCTGTGGAACGAGGTGTTCGTCTTCGCGCAGGACTACGTCGGCATCCCGCAGGGCACCGTCCGCGCCACCGTCCTGATCGAGACGATCACGGCCGCGTACGAGATGGAGGAGATCCTCTACGAACTCCGCGACCACGCCTCCGGGTTGAACGCCGGCCGCTGGGACTACCTGTTCTCCATCGTCAAGAACTTCCGTGACGGCGGGGCCAAGTTCGTCCTGCCGGACCGCAACGCGGTCACGATGACCGCCCCGTTCATGCGGGCCTACACCGAACTCCTCGTCCGCACCTGCCACAAGCGCGGCGCGCACGCCATCGGCGGCATGGCGGCCTTCATCCCCTCGCGCCGGGACGCCGAGGTGAACAAGGTGGCCTTCGAGAAGGTCCGCGCCGACAAGGACCGCGAGGCGAACGACGGCTTCGACGGCTCCTGGGTCGCCCACCCCGACCTGGTCCCGATCGCCATGGAGTCCTTCGACAAGGTCCTCGGCGACAGGCCCAACCAGAAGGACCGGCTGCGCGAGGACGTGCACGTCGAGGCGGCCGACCTGATCGCCGTCGACTCGCTGGACGCGAAGCCGACGTACGCCGGTCTGGTCAACGCCGTCCAGGTGGGCATCCGTTACATCGAGGCCTGGCTGCGCGGTCTCGGCGCGGTCGCCATCTTCAACCTGATGGAGGACGCGGCCACCGCCGAGATCTCCCGCTCGCAGATCTGGCAGTGGATCAACGCGGGCGTCGAGTTCGAGAACGGCGAGAAGGCCACCCCCGAGCTGGCCCGCAAGGTCGCCGCCGAGGAACTGGACAGCATCCGCGGCGAGATCGGCGAGGAGGCCTTCGCGGCCGGCCACTGGCAGCAGGCCCACGACCTGCTGCTGACCGTCTCCCTCGACGAGGACTACGCCGACTTCCTCACCCTGCCCGCGTACCAGCAGCTCAGGGGCTGACCTCCTCCTGCGGGACCGCGTCCGAGTGGCCCAGGGACTTCCCCGGGGCCACTCGGTCGCGTACGGCCCTCTTCACCGCAGTCGGCTCGGGAAAGCCGTGTTCGCGGCGGTCCCAGACGACCTCGTCGTCCACCCGCACGACGAACACCCCGCCCTTGCCCGGCTTCAGCGCCAGCTCCGTCAGCTCCGCCTCGAAGGTCGTCAGCAGTTCCTGCGCCAGCCAGGCCGCACGCGGCAGCCAGCGGCACTGGGTGCAGTACTCGATCTCGACCCGGCCACTCATCCGAGGTGCACCGACCAATCCTGTTCGGCCGCGGGCTTGCCGTGCAGGTCGGGGACCTGCCGGAGCCACGCGGGGCGTCCTTGCTGGTTCCTCGCCGCCCGCTGGGCCTCCTCGGCGGCGAGTTCCTCCCTGCTGGGGAAGTCGGTGGGCAGCCACTGCCCCGAGGCCCGTACGCGCGCGTGCAGGTACGCCACATACGCCTCGCGCGCCTCGCCGGGCGAGGCGTGGTCGGTGAGCCAGGCGTCGGGGACCTCGGCGACGATCTCGCGCAGCAGTTCCTCGGTCACCTTCGGGGCGAGTTCGGCGTCGGCGGCGCGCAGGTCCGGGCCGTAGTGGCCGAGGGCGTGGTGGCGGAAGTCGTAGGCCTTGGCGGGGTCGGTGCCGTCCCAGCGGTGGTGGAAGACGAGGGCGGCGCCGTGGTCGATGAGCCACAGGCGCGGGGGCACGGTGCCGAGGGTGGGCCAGACCATCAGGTTGGAGCTGTGGACCGTGCGGTCGACGTTGACGGTCAGGGCGTCGAGCCAGACGATCCGTCCCGCCTCCAGGGGGTCCACCGGAAAGACCTTGGCGAGGTCCGGGGTGAAGTCCTTCGCGCCCGGCAGGTAGTCCATGCCGAGGTTGAGCCCGTTGCTCGCCGCATGGAGGTCGCGGACCTCCTGGTGCGGCTCGCCGTCGGCGATCGCCGGGTCGAAGTGCACGAGGACCAGCTCGGGGAAGCGCAGTCCCAGCGCGCGGGCCAGCTCGCCCACGATCACCTCGGCGACCAGCGCCTTGCGGCCCTGCGCGGAGCCGGTGAACTTCACGACGTACGTGCCCAGGTCGTCGGCCTCGACGACTCCGGGCACGGAGCCGCCGGACCGCAGTGGGGTCACGTATCGAACAGCAGTCACGTCGCGCAGCACACCCGCCAGGGTATGTCAGCGCTCATCCGGCCAGCGGGTTCGGCAGCGGCAGATAGCGGGCGTCCGCGCCGTCCGCGCCCGTCCAGCGCAGCAGCAGGTTGGTCTTGCCGGGCAGGGTCGGGGCGGCGAGGAGGGCGGTGACCTCGGGCAGGTCGTGGCGGGCGAGTTCGCGGCGGGCGGCGGGCCAGGGGTCGAGGCCGGGCCGGTGTTCGGCCAGGGCGCCCGCGACCTCGGTGAGGTGGTTGACGACCAGGCAGTACACCAGGCGCTCCCAGCCCGCCGCCCGGGACACCTCCGGCAGCAGTTTGACGCCCTCCGCGTCCCGGAACAGGGCCTGCACCGGAGTGCCGTCGGCGTCGACGGCGACCAGCGTGTTCTGCAGATGGGCCTCCAGTACGACGCCGTGCTCGGCGAACGCGGTCAGGGCCGGCGGCACGACGGCCCTCAGGTACGCCTCCCACCAGGCCGCCGGATCCCCTGCCGCCTGCAGCGGGCTGCCCGCGAAGCCCTCCACGAGACCGGCGGCGAGCAGCGGGGTCGCGCCGGGCAGCAGATGACCGCGCAGTCCGTCGCGGACCAGGACGGCGAGTTCCTCGAAGGCGAACGCGGCGGTGCGGTAGCCGCGGTCGCCCAGCCAGGCGGCCGGGCCGCCCATCGCGGCGAACGCGGCCGTGACGGCCGTGTCGGTCCGGCGCAGTCTCAGCAGGTCGTGGCGCCACAGCCGGCGGATGTCGTTGGTGATGCGGACGTCGAGGCTGAACTTCAGGAACAGGTCGTGCGCGGGGGCGTACAGCGTGCGGATCGCGGCCGTCGGCCAGACGTCGAAGCCGGTCGTGCCCAGCCGGACCAGGCGGCCGTCGGCGAAGGCGGGCGCGAGGTCGACGAGGTCGAGCTGCCAGGGGTGGGCCGGCAGCAGCCGGTAGCCGGGCGGTGCCTCGCCGAGCGCGTCCAGGGCCGAGGTGTCGCCCTCCTCGACGACCGTGTCCTCGCGCACGCCGAGCAGGACCAGCGGGAAGCGGGCGTGCGCCTCGGGGGCGTACGGCAGCCAGCCGGCGACCGGACCGCCACCGCGCGCCTTGGGCGCCGGGTGGTGGGGGTGGCCGGTGATGAGGGACTGCTCGGAGCGCAGGTACGGGTCCTGCGGCGCCGTCGCCCCGGCGCGGGCGGCGAGCAGCGCGGCCACGGCGTCCCGGCTGTCGATCATCTCGGCGGGCAGTTCGTGGTTGGACAGGCCGGTGTGCCGGCGCAGTTCCTCACCGACGAGCTTGACGAGTTCGGTGTGGCCGATGCGGTGCCAGTGCCCCGCCGCGAACACCTCGGGGCCGGCCGGACGCCGCTGGCCGCGCACCCGCAGCAGACGGCCGGTGCCGGGCAGCCGGTACGTGCGCATCGCACCGGCGTCCGGGCCCGGCCCCGTGGGCGCCCCGTCACGCGCGACGGGCTCCGCGACCTCACGCAGCAGACAGTTGAGGAGCGGCACGGCCGCGTACGCGTCGGCGCGGTCGGCGTCGTGGCCGGCATGAGGGGGGATGAGATCCACGCGATCCACTCGTTCCCTGAAGGTCCGTTCGGGAGAAGATGATCAGTATGTACGCCGTCGCGACCTGTCCGTGACGCCCTATTCGTACCCGAGGAGCACGCCCGTGGACCGTCCCCGTCCCGCGGAGACCGAGGTCGCCGACGAGCTGGCCGTCGTACGCCCCGGCCTGCTGCCACGGTACGCGGCCGAGCTGCCCGGTGCCCGGGCGGCCGTGCTGACCCGGCTGTGGCGGGCGCTCGCGCACGAGCCGCTGCCCTGGATCGCGGGGCGGGAGACCGGCCGGGAGGGCCTCACCCTGCGCCTCGGCGACGGCCGCCGACTGCACGGCCCGGCCGCCGACCCGTACGCGACCGACGCGTACGTCGGTGTCGTACGGCTCGACGGGACGGCGTACGACGATCCGGCGCGGCTGATGGCCGACCTCACCGTGCCGCACGGCACCGGCTTCGCGGCCGAGCTGGGGCACAGCGTGGCCTCGACGGCGCTGTCACGGGCCGATCGGGCGCCGCTCACGGACGCGTGGCCGACGACCGACTGGGAGTGGGAGCAGCGGGTGGTGGACGGGCATCCGTACCATCCCAACTGCCGTTCCCGGCCCGGCTTCTCGGTCGCCGAGCAGCTGGCGTACGGGCCCGAGCACCGGCCGGTGGTGCGGCTGGGGACGCTACCGGTGCGCCCGGAGGAGTGCCTGGTGACGGGGGTCTGGCCGGACGAACTGCGGGACGGGGGGCGGCTGTTGCTGCCGGTGCATCCGTGGCAGGCGGCGCATGTGCTCAAGCGGAGCTGCGAGGACGGGTCCGCCGCGCACCCGTTGATGTCGCTGCGCACGCTCGCCGTACCGGGCGGGCCGCACGTCAAGACCGCGCTCAGTGCCCGGCTGACGTCCTCGGTGCGGGACATCTCGGTCTACTCGGTGGGCCTGTCGGCGACCTTGTCGGCGTTCGGGCAGTCGCTGGCTGCGCGTTCGGGCGGCCTGTTGCACGTCACCCGGACGCTGTGCGCGGCGACTGCCGACTCGCCCGATCTCGCGGCCGTGCTGCGGGAGTCGCCGCAGACGTACGCGGCGACGGACAGGGGCGAGCGGGTGGTGCCGGTGGCCGCGCTGGCCACCACCGCACTGCCGTCGTCGCCGTCCTGGCTCGCCGAGTTCACCCGCCTCGCCCTCACCGTCGGCCTGCGCCTGCTGGAGCTCGGTGTGGCCCTGGAGGCGCACGGCCAGAACCTGCTGGTCGTGCTCTCCGACACGGGTGCCCCGCTGCGGCTGGTCTACCGCGATCTCGCCGACATCCGCGTCAGCCCGGCACGGCTCGCCCGGCACGGCGTCCCGGTCCCGGAGCTGAGCGGACGGGTCGTCACCGACGACGAGACCACCCTGCGGCGCAAGCTGTTCGGCTCCCTGGTCGCCGGCGCGCTCGCCGGTACGGCGGGGTCGACGGCCGCGCTGGGCGAGGCACTTGAGACGGCCGTACGGGATCTGCCGCGCACGCCGGACACCGTGAGCCTGCTCGAAGCGCCGATCCCGGCGAAGGCGTTGACGCTGATGAGGTTGTCACCGGGGACGCCCGGGGACCAGTGGACACTGCTGCCCAACCCCCTGCGCTGACCGGTGGTTTTGGATCACGGCCCATCTGATCAATAGGATCCGCCGATGATCAGAACACAACGGCTGGCGGCGGGAGTGTGCGCCCTGCTCGCCACCTTGGCGGCCGGGCTCGCCTTCCCGGCCGCGGCGGAGGCCGGCGAACCCACCGGCGGGGCGAACGCGAAGGTCGACCTCGTCCTCGACGTCAGCGGTTCCATGCGGACCCGGGACATCGACGGCGGCACGAGGATGGCCGCGGCGAAGCAGGCGTTCAACGAGGTCCTCGACGCCACGCCCGAGGACGTCCAGCTCGGCATCCGCACGCTCGGCGCCGACTACGCGGGCAACGACCGGCAGACGGGCTGCAAGGACACCGCGCAGCTGTACCCGGTCAGCACGCTGGACCGCACCGAGGCCAAGACGGCCGTTGCGACCCTCTCGCCGACCGGCTGGACGCCGATCGGCCCGGCGCTGCTGAAGGCCGCGGACGACCTCGCCGGCGGCGACGGCTCCAAGCGGATCGTGCTGATCACCGACGGCGAGGACACCTGCGCGCCGCTCGACCCGTGCGAGGTGGCCCGCGAGATCGCGGCCAAGGGCATCGGCATGACCATCGACACCCTCGGCCTGGTCCCGAGCACCAAGCTGAACAAGCAGCTCAGCTGTATCGCGGAGGCGACCGGGGGCACGTACACCTCGGTCGAGCACACCGACGAACTCACCGACAAGGTGAATCAGTTGGTGGACCGGGCCGCCGACCCGGTGGTGACGCCGGTGGCGACCGAGGGCGCCACGCAGTGCACCGACGCGCCGACGCTGAAGTCGGGTCTGTACACCGACCGCGAGGAGTTCGGGCAGCAGCGCTGGTACAAGGTGGACGTCGACCCGGGCAAGGAGCTGCGCGCCTCGGTGAGCGTGGCGGCGGACCGGGCCGTGAACCCGTCCTACGGTGTGCTGCTGCGCGCGGTCACGGTGCACGGCCGGGAGATCGTGCGGGGCGAGTCGGCGGGCAACGGCCGTACGGACGTGATCTCGACGGGGCTGCGCTACCCGAAGGCCGAGAGCGACGCGGACGACGCTCCCGCCGAGACGGTGTGCCTGCAGGTGACCAACTCCTTCTCGCCGGCCTCGGGCGTGAAGACCACGCCCGGTATGCCTCTCGAGCTGACGGTGGACGTCGTCGACGGCCCCTCGAAGGCGAGCGACGTGGCCTCGTTCGGTCTCGGGCGCGGCTGGTGGCTGCTGGGTGTGCTGGTGCTGGTCGGCTTCGTCGCCGGTCTGCTGTGGGGCTGGCTGTCACGCTGGCGGGTCGCGGTCTGGAGGACCAACTGATGCGGATCACACGGATGCTGGGAGCGGCGGCGCTGCTGTTCGGGCTGACGGTCACCCCGGCCGTCGCGGACTCCTCGCCCTCCCCGAGCGCCTCGGGCGACGACTCGGCGCCGACGTCGGCGGGCACGTCGTTCCGTACGGCGACCGAGGTCGACCAGGGGCAGCGGGCCACGGCGAGCGCCTCCACGAGCGACTACCTGTACTGGTCGTTCCCCGCGGACGCCGGACAACGGCCCACGGTCCAGGCGACGGTGAAGCTGCCGGCCACGCACGCGGCCCAGACCTGGCAGGTCGACGTCTACGACGGACTGCGCCGCCGCCAGTCCTGCCAGTACGGTGCGCAGACGCGCACGGCCGAACAGGGCTCGGCCACCGTCGAGTTGGCCTGCGTGCTGCGCACGGTCCGCGCCTGGTCGGAACCATGGGCCAACGACCCGCTGCCGGGCACCTACTACATCCGGCTGACGGCCCTCAACCTGACGACGGCCGACCTGGGCCAGCCGGTGAACGCCTCCGTGCGGGTCGGCTCCAAGGACATCGGCGGCTCGGCGGCGGTGGACGGCTCACTGGCGAAGCCGCTGGTGCCGGGCATCGCGGTGTCGTCCAAGTCCGACTCCGAGGACGGTGACACGTCGAAGGCAGCGGTGCTGTCCAGCATCGAGCCCGACGGCGGCTGGACGTCCGGCTGGTGGTCGGACCGCTGGGTGTGGACCGGGATCGGCGCGGTGCTCGCCGCGCTCGCCGGGATCGGCGGCTACGCGCTGACCCGCGGTTCGGGACGGCCCTCGCGGGTGCCGTCCGGGGCCTGACGGTCCGTCGAGGAGCCCGCCGTACTTCGCGTACGGCGGGCTCTTCTCATGCGTCCCGTCTCATGCGTCCCGCAGGGACTTGGCGAGCGTGCCGTCGCCGGTGACCGTGACGCGCCCGTCCCGCACCGCCTCGGACAGGCTCAACTCCCCGCGCGCGATGGCCGCACAGGTCCCGGCGTCCAGGACGAGCCGCGCGTCGGGCTCGCCGGGAGCGCGACCGTCGCCGTACACGGGACCTTCCTCGGCGCCGACGAAGAGGTGGAAGTCGCCCTCCTCCAGGCCGACTTCGACGAGCCCTTCGCCCTCCAGCGCCCGCAGCAGGGGAAGCGCGAACCAGTGGGCGCGCAGGGCGTCCGTGGGCCGCCGCTCCCCCAGTTCCCGCTGCCCCCACACCCCGAGCGCCTGCAGCACGGGCAGCAACTCGCTTCCACGCGGGGTGAGTTCGTAGACGTAGGCGGCGCCGGGCGGCGGCAGCCGGCGCCTGGTCGTCAGCCCGTCGCGCTCCATGTCCTTCAGCCGTGAGGCGAGTACATCCGTGCTCACGCCCGGCAGGTCCGCGTGCAGGTCGGTGTAGCGGCGGGGTCCGGCCAGCAGCTCCCGGACGATCAGCAGGGTCCAGCGGTCGCCGACGGCATCGAGCGCGCGGGCGGCGGAACAGTACTGGTCGTAGCTTCGGCGTCGTGACATGCGACGCAGTCTAGACATGTCATTGGACTTTCCAAGCACCCACTTGGTAAAACCAAGCAACACCAGATACCGGAGGGACGCATGGAGTTCCGGCAGTCGAACAAGCTCAGCGAGGTCTGTTACGAGATCCGCGGCCCGGTGATCGAGCACGCCAACGCGCTCGAGGAGGCGGGCCACAGCGTCCTGCGTCTGAACACCGGCAACCCCGCGGTGTTCGGCTTCGAGGCGCCGGAGGAGATCCTCCAGGACATGATCCGGATGCTCCCCCAGGCACACGGCTACACCGACTCACGCGGCGTCCTGTCCGCCCGCCGGGCGGTCGCCCAGCGCTACCAGACCCTCGGCCTGGAGGTGGACGTCGACGACGTGTTCCTCGGCAACGGCGTCTCCGAACTGGTGTCGATGGCCGTGCAGGCGCTGGTCGAGGACGGGGACGAGATCCTCATCCCCGCCCCGGACTTCCCGCTGTGGACGGCGGTCACCACGCTCGCCGGCGGCAAGGCGGTGCACTACCTCTGCGACGAGCAGTCCGACTGGAACCCGGACCTGGCCGACATGGAGTCGAAGATCACGGACCGCACCAAGGCCGTGGTCATCATCAACCCCAACAACCCCACCGGCGCGGTCTACCCGAAGGAGGTCGTCGAGGGCATCCTCGACCTCGCCCGTCGGCACGGCCTGATGGTGTTCGCGGACGAGATCTACGACCAGATCCTCTACGACGACGCCGTCCACCACTCCGCCGCGGCCCTCGCCCCCGACCTGGTCGTCCTCACCTTCTGCGGGCTGTCGAAGACCTACCGGGTGGCCGGCTTCCGCTCGGGCTGGCTGGTGGTGACCGGCCCGAAGCAGCACGCGAAGAACTACCTGGAGGGCCTGACCATGCTGGCCTCCATGCGCCTGTGCGCCAACGCGCCCGCCCAGTACGCCATCCAGGCCGCGCTCGGCGGCCGCCAGTCCATCCGCGAACTGACCACGCCGGGCGGCCGGCTGTACGAACAGCGCAACGTGGCCTGGGAGAAGCTCAACGAGATCCCCGGGGTGTCCTGCGTGAAGCCGAAGGGCGCGCTGTACGCGTTCCCGCGCATCGACCCCAAGGTGCACAGGATCCACGACGACGAGAAGTTCGTCCTGGACCTGCTGCTCCGGGAGAAGATCCAGGTGGTGCAGGGCACGGGCTTCAACTGGCCCGCCCCCGACCACTTCCGCATCCTCACCCTGCCCCACGCCGACGACCTGGAGGCGGCGATCGGCCGGATCGGGCGGTTCCTCAGCGGGTATCGGCAGTAGCGGCACCACCCTGCCGCCGCCCCTGCGCGCGCCGGTTGTCAGACCCTCGTCGTAGCCTTCGAAGCAGGTGGGAACAGGGGTCCGAGGCCGGGAGGGGTACGCCGTGACACGACTGCCGACCGCCGCGCAGCGGCGTGTCATCGACGCCGCCGATCCCGTCACCGGGCGGTTGAGAGGTACCGAGGCGCAGCTGGCGGCGCTGGTGAAGCGGGGGCTCGCGTTCCGGCACCCGCGGCCGCCGCACGACCACTTCCTGACTCCGGCCGGGCACCGGATACGCGACGCCGAGGAGGCCCCGGCCCCGGCGGAGTCCCGGGCGGCCGCGGGTGCCGGCGGCGGGTTCGCAGCGCGGGTCGGGGGCGAGGAGGACGCGCCGCCGACCGGTCCGGCCCGGGTCCGCGAGGTGCACAGCGCCTGGCAGGGGCTGCTGGAGCTGCGCCGGATGACCAACCGGGACGGCGCCACGGACCGGCCCTGCGACTGGGAGCGCACGCATCTGGTGCAGGCGGCCGCGCTGGCCCTGGAGGCGGCCGGGCACCGTCCGGCCGGGGCGGGCCCGGAGGGCTACCGGGTGCGCGCGACACCGCAGCCGGAGGCGGTCGCCGTGTACGAGCCGGCGGAGGAGGCCCGGCGGGCGTGCGCGGCGACGCTGGAGCGGGCGGGCTGGCAGGTGGGCGAGTACGCGGAGCCGCGCACAGGAAGACGGTATCTACTGGCCTCCCCGCGCCGGACGTGATGAACATGCCAAGATCAGGTGATCGTCACACCCGGCACGAGAGTCAGTACGCGAAGGGAACGCAGTGAGCGAGCCGTTTTCCGTCCCGGTGACCGTCCGCGGATACGAGACAGACGCACTGGGCCACCTCAACCAGAGCGTGTACCTGCAGTACGCGGAACACGCCCGTTGGTCCATACTCCAGGCCGCCGGAGTGGGCCCCGCCGAGCTGCTCGCCAAGGGCGTCGGGCCGGTGGTCCTGCGGACCACGATCGACTACCGGCGCGAGCTGCGTGCCGGCGACGAGGTCTCGGTGTCGTGCGGCTTCGAGTGGGGCGAGGGCAAGACGTTCCAGGTCGCGCAGACCATCACCAGGACGGACGGCACGGTCTCCGCCGAACTGCGGTCGGTCGGCGGCCTGCTGGACCTCAACGAGCGCAGGCTGGTCGCCGACCCGCGGGGATACTTCCGGGCGCTGACGAACCGGCCGGAGCTGTTCGGCCTCTGAGCCGGGGCCCGCGACGCCGAGCCTGTCCGAACGACAGGCCCTATGCCTACCGCTCCCGCACGTGCACGTGCCCGTCCCGGGGGAAGGCGGGCGGTGCGGCGGGCAGCAGCCCGGTGAGCTCGTAGCGGCACTTCCTCGCGACCGCGCAGGACGCCTCGTTGTCGGTCTGGTGGATGAGTTCGATGCGGGCGAGTCCGTCGTCGGCGAACACGGCGAAGGCCCACTCCGTCAGCGCCTCCAGGGCCCGCGGCGCGATCGCGCGGCCGCGGGCGCGGGCGCGGGCGGCGGTCCAGTAGCCGACCTCCGCCGAAGGGGCGCCGGGGGCAGGGCCTTTGAGGACCACGTGGCCGACCGGCTCGCCCTCTTCCGCGACGGCGAAGGCGAAACGCTCGCCGGTCTCCCAGCCGCGCCGCTGCTCCCGCACCCAGCTCGCCGCCCCGCTCTCGTCCTCGACGGTGAGGCTCGTCCAGCGCCGCAGGGCGTCGTCACCGCGCAGCGCGAGCAGCGCGGGGGCGTCGGCCGGTTCCCAGGGGCGCAGCACCAGCGGCGGAGCCGAGGGGGTGGCGGGCGCCGTCAGCCGTGCGGTGATCCTCTCCATGCGGGGAGCCTACGACGGCCCACTCGGGGCCAAGGCGGCCCCGGGGCCGAAATCGGATGCGGCCGGCCGCGCTCAGCTGCGATGATCCGCGGTCATGTCCGCACGTCGCGTCAAACCCAGTCGTTACATCTCCGTCGACATCGAGGCCGACGGCCCGATCCCGGGGCCGTACTCGATGCTGAGCCTCGGGGCCGCCGTCGCCGGGACGCAGGATGCCGACGGCTTCATCGCCGCCGACCCCGAGGAGCTGACCTTCTACCGCGAACTGCGGCCCATCAGCGAGGAGTTCGTGCCGGAGGCGCTCGCCGTCAGCGGGCTGGACCGGGAGCTGCTGAAGACCGAGGGAGCCGAACCGGCCGTGGCACTCGCCGAGTTCGGTCACTGGGTGCGGGAGGTCTGCGCCGGGGCGCAGCCCGTGATGTGCGGCTACCCGGCCCCGTACGACTGGACGTTCCTGTACTGGTACCTGATCCGGTTCACCGGTGCGAGTCCCTTCGGGCACTCGGGGTGCCTGGACATGAAGACGCTGTACGCGACGAAGGCCGGGCTGCCGCTGCGGGCGGTCGCCAAGGGAACGATGCCCCGGCATCTGCTCTCCCGCCGGCGGCACACGCACCACGCCCTGGACGACGCCGTCGAGCAGGCCGAGTTGCTGGCCAACCTCATGACCTGGCCGGGTCCGGCCGGGTCGGCACCGGAAGCTGGTTGAAGGCGTAGTACACGGCGAGCAGGCCGTGCGCGGCCAGGGTGAGCGGTGCCGAGACGAAGGCCAGGCCCACCGTGATCGGGTAGCCGAGGGAGCCGAGGGCGAAGCGGGCCCGGGTGGCGCGGGCCGCCGCGACGTCGACGCGGTCGTCGAAGAGATGGCCGGTGCGGGTCAGATGCCACCACAGGGCCTGGAAGGTGAGCGCCATCGCCACCATGACCAGGCTGTAGACGGCCGCGGCGACGTGCGAGGGCGCGTCCTCGCGCAGGTACCGCGCGAGCATCGCGGTCGGCCACGGCACTGCGGCCACCACCATCAGCAGGAGCAGGTTCAGGAACATCAGCGTGCGGTCGACGCGGGTGACGTATCCGAACAGCTGATGGTGGTTGATCCACATGATGCCGATCACCAGGAAGCTCACCACGTAGGCGGCGTAGGACGGCCACTGCGCGCCGAGGGCGTGCCACAGCCGGCCGTCCTCGCCGACCTCCGGAACCTTGATCTCCAGGATGAGCAGGGTGATGGCGATGGCGAAGACGCCGTCGCTGAAGGCCTCGACGCGGCCGGACTCATTCATGGGAGACAGCGTGCACCATCGCGGGTGCCTCCATCGGGTGTGTCACCTCCTGTGCGTCACGGCCGTTGCCGAGGTGGTTGAAGACCAGGTTCAGCACCACCGCGGCCACACAGCCCGTCGAGATGCCCGAGTCCAGCACGATCCGCGCCGTCTCGGGGAAGGCGTGGTAGAACTCCGGCGCGGTGATCGGGATGATGCCGACGGCGAGCGAGACGGCCACGATCAGGACGTTGTTGTCCTTGTCCAGGCCCGCCTTGACCAGGGTCTGGATGCCGCTGGCCGCGACCGACCCGAAGAGGACCACGCCCGCGCCGCCGAGCACCGGGCGCGGTACGACGGCGATCAGCGAGGCGGCCATCGGGCACAGCCCCATCAGGACCAGGAAGCCTCCGCCGGTGGCGACGACGTAGCGGCTGCGGATGCGGGTCATGGCGACCAGGCCGATGTTCTGGGCGAAGGCGCTGCACATGAAGCCGTTGAACAGGGGACTGAGGGCCGAGCCGAGGGTGTCGGCCCGCAGGCCGGCGGCGATCGTCCGCTCGTCGGCGGGGCGTTCGACGATCTCGCCGAGCGCCAGCATGTCGGCGGTCGACTCGGTCATCGAGACCACCATCACCACGCACAGCGACAGGATCGCGGCGAGGTGGAACTGCGGTACGCCGAAGTGGAACGGCGTCGGGAAGCCGATCACGTCCGCGTCCGCCACCGGGCCGAAGTCCGTGACGCCGAAGGGGATCGCGACCAGTGTGCCTGCGACCATGCCGAGCAGGACGGCGATCTGCTTGACGAAGCCCCGGGTGAAGCGGCGCAGGAGCAGCACGAGCAGGAGCGTCGCGGCGGCCAGGGTCAGGTACTTCGCCGAACCGTAGTCCCGCGCACCGGGGTTGGGTCCCTGCGCCCAGCCGAAGGCGACCGGCAGCAGGGACACCCCTATCAGCGTGATGACCGTGCCGGTGACGACGGGCGGGAAGAAGCGGACCGCCTTGCTGAAGAAGGGGGCGGCGACGAACCCGAGGAGGCCGGCGACGATCACCGCGCCGAAGATGACGGGCAGGGCGTCGGTCTTGTCCTTGGTGGAGGCGACGACCGCCGTCATCGGGGCCACCCCGGCGAAGGTGACGCCGTTCACGAAGGGCAGCCGGGCCCCGATCTTCCACACCCCCAGCGTCTGCAGGAAGGTGGCGAGGCCGGCGGTGAAGAGGCAGGCGCCGGTGAGGAAGGTGAGGTCGGTGGCGGAGAGGCCCATGGCCGCGCCGACGATCAGGGGCGGGGCGACGACTCCCGCGTACATGGCGGCCACGTGCTGCAGACCGGTGGTCGCCATTTTCAGGGCGGGGAGTTTCTCGTCGACGGGGTGGGCGGACACGGGCGGCTCCTCCGGGCGGGTAACACGTCGGCTCTGACGTGGGTTTCAGGGAGGTGGTGCTCGCGGTCGTGCGGGACCGGGACGGCCGTTCCGGGCAGGGGGAACGGTGACCGTTCCGGGGCGCACGCGTCCACGCGCGCCCCGGAGCCGGCCGCCAGGGACCACTGGGGTCCACGGCTACCGGCCGGGAGCCGTCCCTCCCGGCCGGAGATCAAGTGCCGTGCGGTGAAGCGGAGTTACTGCGCGGCGATCCGCGCCAGACGCTGGGCCTGCTCGCGGGTGGAGCGGGCGATCGCGTCCTCGTCGACGTGCAGCAGGCGGTTGTGCTCCACGATCTGACGGCCGTTGACGAAGGAGGCGGTCACCGGGGCCGCCGCGCCGAAGACCAGGGCGGTGACCGGGTCGGCGATGGAGGCGTGGGCGAGGGTGTCCATCCGCCACAGCACCAGGTCGGCCAGCTTGCCGGGTTCCAGTGAGCCGATCTCCGTTGCGCGGCCCAGCACTTGGGCGCCGCCGTAGGTGCCGAGGCGAAGGGCCTGCCGGGCGTTGAGCGCGGCCTCGCGGTGGGCGCCGAGGCGGTTGATGAGCAGGGCGTTGCGCAGTTCGGTGTGCAGTTCGCCGGACTCGTTGGAGGCCGTGCCGTCGACGCCGAGGCCGACCGGGACGCCGGCCGCCAGCATGTCAGGGACGCGGGCGATGCCGGCGGCCAGGCGGGCGTTCGACGAGGGGCAGTGGGCGACACCGGTCTTCGTACGGGCGAAGGCGGCGATGTCGGAGTCGTTCATGTGGACGCAGTGCGCCATCCACACGTCCTCGCCGAGCCAGCCGGTGGACTCGAAGTAGTCGGTCGGGCCCATGCCGAACAGTTCGTGGCAGAACTTCTCCTCCTCGACGGTCTCCGAGCCGTGGGTGTGCAGGCGCACGCCGAGGCGGCGGGCCAACCGGGCTCCCTCACGCAGGAGTTCGGTGGAGACGGAGAAGGGCGAGCAGGGGGCCACGGCCACCTGGGTCATCGCGTCGAAGGAGGCGTCGTGGTGTTCCTTGACGGTCGCCTCGGTGGCGGCGAGGGCGCCTTCGAGGGTCTCGACGGCGAAGTCCGGGGGCAGGCCGCCGTCCTTCTCGCTGCGGTCCATGGAGCCGCGGGCGAGGGTGAAGCGGACGCCCGTCTCGCGGGCGGCGCGGATGATGGCGCCGGACAGGTCGCCGGAGTCCTTGGGGAAGACGTAGTGGTGGTCCATGGCGGTGGTGACGCCGCCGCGGGCCATCATCGCGAGGGAGCCCTGGGCCGCCGCGTAACACATCTGCTCGTCGATGCGCGCCCACGTCGGGTACAGGGCGACGAGCCAGTCGAAGAGGTTGTGGTCGGTGGCCAGGCCCCGGGTGATCCACTGGTAGAAGTGGTGGTGGGTGTTGACCAGTCCGGGGGTGACGAGATGGCCGGAGGCGTCGATTCGGCGTTCGACGTTCTCCAGGCCCTCGGGGGCCCTGCCCGCGCCGAGCGTCTCGATGCGGTTGCCGGCGATGACGACGTGCCCGTGCGCGTACTCGGTGTCGTTCGCGTCGACGGTCGCGATCGCACAGTTCTCGATGACAATGCGCCGGTCTGCTGCCATGATTCGTCCTTTGCGCTTCGGTGGAGAGGGCACGGCAGGACCCCGGGTGATTTGAGTGCCGCGGCCGGTTCGAGTACCTCACCGGCCGCGGGTGCCGCGTTGTGCAGTTCTTACAGGTTGGTGAGGTCCACCGGGATCTTCGGCTCGCAGCCGTCCCGGAGGATCGTCGCCTCGATCAGGCCGTAGGGCCGGTCGGCGGCGAAGTAGACCTCGTTGTCGTTCTTCAGCCCGAAGGGCTCCAGGTCGACGAGGAAGTGGTGCTTGTTCGGCAGCGAGAAGCGGACCTCGTCTATCTCGCTGCGGTTGTTGATGATCCGCGAGCCCATCTGGTACAGCGTCTGCTGCAGTGACAGGGAATAGGTCTCGGCGAAGGCCTGGAGCATGTGCTTCCTGGTCTGCTCGTAGGACTTCTCCCAGTTGGGCGCCTTCTGCTCGTCGTCGGTCCAGTTGAACCGCCAGCGCGCCGAGACCGAGGTGGCCAGGATGCGGTCGTAGGCCTCCTGGAGCGTCGTGTACTTGTCCTTGACGTAGCCCCAGAACTCGGAGTTGGTCGAGTTCATCACCGTCAGGTCCTTCAGCCCCGATATGACCTCCCACGACGAGCCGTCGTAGGTGATCTGCGTCAGCCGCGTCTCCTGACCCTTCCTGACGAACGAGTGCTTGACCTCGTCCGCGCCGATGAACTGCGAGTTGGCGTCGGAGGCCGCGATCCGCTCCCAGGCGTACTCCTCGATGCGGATGCGGGCCCGGTGGATGGGCTGTTGCGAGGTCACGAAGTGCCGGGCGAGGTGGATGCCGAACTGCTCGGCCGACTCGATGCCGTGCTCCTTGGCGAACGCGAACACCGTGTTCTTGGTGGTGTCGGTCGGCAGGACGTTGGCGTTGGAGCCGGAGTAGTGGACCTCGTCCATGTCGCCGGAGAGGGCGACGGAGACGTTGAGGTCCTTGATGTGGTGGGTGGCGCCGTCCCGCGTGATCTTCACGACTCGGTTCTCGGCCTTGCCGTACTGGTTCTGTCCCAGCATCACCGGGTGGGCAGGGCGGGAATTGACGGTCATTTAGCTAGCTCCCTCGGTAAACGGAGTAGCCGAACGGGTTGAGCAGCAGCGGTACGTGGTAGTGCTCGCCCGGCACGACGGCGAACGTGATCGCCACCTCCGGGAAGAACACACCGGGTCCGCTGTCCCGATTCGCGGGGGCGTCCTGCTGCGCATCGGCTTGCTTCTTCTCGAAGTACGGCTCCACGGCGAAGTCGAGCCGTACGTGGGTGGTCCCCTCCGGCAGCGCCGGCAGGTCCTTGCACCGCCCGTCCGCGTCGGTCGCCGAGCCGCCGAGGGCCCGCCAGTCCGCCTCGCGCCCGCTGCGGGCGGAGAGCCGGACGGCGACCGCCTCGGCGGGGCGGCCGACGCTGGTGTCCAGGATGTGGGTGGACACGGAAGCGGTGGTGCTGGTGCTCATGGGTCAGGCGTCCTCTTCGACGAGTCGTGCCAGTCGGATGCGGTTGATCTTGCCGAGCTCGGTACGGACGATCTCCCGCTCCCGCTCGGGCGAGTTGCCGAGCCGCTCGGCGACCGCGTCACGCATCTGCTCGGCGGTGCGGCCGGTGGCGCAGATCAGGAAGACGTGGCCGAACCTGTCCTGGTAGGCCAGGTTCAGTTCGAGCATCTGCGCCCTGAGCTCCTCGGAGGCGCCGGCCATGCCGCGCTGTTCCCGGGCGGAGGCCGGGTCGCCCGGCTTGGGGCGGCCGATGGGCGGGTGGCCCGCCATGGCCTCTTCCAGGTCGGCGGTGGTCAGCTCGGCCATGGCGGCGTCGCTGGCGGCGTACAGGTCGTCGGTGGTGGCGTAGGGGCGGGCGGCCAGCACCCGCTTCGCCCAGGCGGTGGAGGCACACACCTCGTGGAGGGCGGCGTGGGCCGCGGGCTCCTGAAGTGCGTTGAACCGGGCCAGGCCCGGGGGCGTGGAAGTCGAAGTCACGGGAGCCTCCGTGGCCGCGAAGGGCCTTCGTGCTGAACGGGCTGCGGAACAGCTAACGCCTTGCGGCGACAAGCCGTCAACACTTTGTTGAAAATTCGGCGTGACAAACCCGTGAAACGGGCCCGGGCCCAACCGAGGGTGGGCCCGGGGCGGTGCCGGGCCGAGCCCGGAGTCGTGCCGCAGCCGAGCCCCGGGCGGTACTCAGCCCTGCTTGTCGCGGTTGAGGTAGTTGTAGACCGTGAACCGGCTGACGCCGAGCGCACTCGCCACGGTCTCCACGCCGTGCCGCACGGAGAAGGCGCCGCGCGCCTCCAGTATCCGTACGACCTCCTGCTTGGCCTTGCGGTCCAGGTCGGCCAGGGGCTTGCCCTGCTTGCGCTCCATGGCGGCCAGGATGTGGTCGAGGGAGTCCGCGAGCTGGGGCAGGCGTACGGCGACCGCGTCGGCGCCCTCCCAGGAGAGGACGACGTCGTCGGGGCCGGCCTCGTCGGGCGGCAGCATCTCCCCGCCCATGGCGTCGACCAGCGGTTTCACGGCCGTGATGAACGGTTCGTCGCCGGTGCCGGTCACGCCCCGCCCTCCCCGATCACGTTGAGCTGCAGGGTGACGCGGGTGGCGCCGGCCTCGAGGGTCCTGCGCAGCAGGGCGTCCACGGCCGTCAGTACCGCGTCGGCGCCGCCTTCCGCCGTGTTGCCGAAGGGGCCGACGTCCACCGCGTCCAGCTCGGCGGCCTCGACGACCTCGCGGGCGACGACAGCGTGCGCGGGGGCCTCGTCGAGGTCGAAGGGCTCGGTCGTGAACTCCACTTTCAATCGCACGCGCTCAACCTAACGCGCCGCACGGCCTTTCGGGCAGCCCTCCCGGTCACCGCCGCCCCCCGCGCAGAAAGCCCCGCAGCCGGCGCTCCGGCCAGGTGTTGATCACGTCGTCGGCGGTGAGCCAGCCGCGCTGGGCGGTGCCGATGCCGTAGCGCATGTTGGCCAGGTGCGGCACGGCGTGGGCGTCGCTGTTCACGGCGAACTTCACCCCGTACCGCCTGGCCCGCAGGATGTCCTCGTCGCGCAGGTCGAGGCGGTCCGGGTGGGCGTTGATCTCCAGGGCCGTAGCGGTGCGGGCGCAGGCGGCGAAGACCGCGTCGAGATCGGCGTCGATGCCGGGCCGTCTGCCGATGAGGCGGGTGGTGGGGTGGCCGATGATGTCGACGTACGGGTTCTCGCAGGCCCGCACGAGCCGCCGGGTCAGGGCGTCCGGGTCCTGGTTGAAGTGCGAGTGGACCGAGGCCACGCACAGGTCGAAGCCGGCGAGGAAGTCCGCGGGCCAGTCCACCTCGCCGTCCGCCCCGATGTTCAGCTCGGCGCCGTGCAGCAGCCGCATCCCGCCGTGGGCGCGGTCCAGCGCGCGCACCCGCTCGCGCTGGGCGAGCATCCGCTGGTCGGTCATGCGCTGCATGGCCATGTCGGGGCCGTGGTCGGTGATCGCGTAGTAGGCGTAGCCGCGCGCGGCGGCCGCCTCGACCATCTCCTCCAGCGGGGCGAGGCCGTCGGTGAGGTCGGTGTGGCTGTGCAGGTCGCCGCGGAGGTCGGCCTCGGTGACGAGGTCGGGCAGCTCGTCCCGGAGCCCTGCCTCGATCTCGCCGCGGTCCTCGCGCAGGGTCGGCGGGATCCACGGCAGGCCGAGCCGGGCGTACACCGCGTCCTCGGTCTCGGAGACGATCCTCTCGCCGGTCTCGGCGTCGAACAGCCCGTACTCGGAGAGCTTGAGCCCTTGGTGCACGGCCCGCTCGCGGGTGCGGATGTTGTGGGCCTTGGAGCCGGTGAAGTACTGCAGGGCGGCGCCCCAGGAGTCCGGCGGCACGACGCGCAGGTCGACGTCGAGCCCCATCGCGGTGCGCACGGAGGTCTTCTTCTCGCCCGTGCCGATGACCTCGGTGACGTACGGCAGCGCGGTGAACGCCCGCATGAGCGGCAGTGGCCGGAGCGCGGCCACGAGGACGTCGATGTCGCCGATGGTCTCCCGGCACCGGCGCAGCGATCCGGCGTACGCGCAGCGCAGGCAGCCGTCCACGGCGGACAGCGCGGCGACGATGTCGTCGGCGAGGCTTGTGGCGACGTCGAGCCGGACGCGCCCGCCGGCGGACCGCAGGAGCTCGATGCCGTGGAGGATGTTCTGCTCGGTCTTCGGCCCGAAGCCCTTGAGATCGCGCAGCCGCTCCCGGTGGATGGCGTCGGCCAGTTCGTCGACCGAGGAGATCCCCAGCTCCTCGTAGACGGCCATGGCCTTCTTCGGGCCGAGGGTGGGGATGGCGGTCAGCCGGCGGACCCCGGCGGGGATCTTCGCCCGCAGTTCCTCCACGGCCGTGACGCTGCCGTGGTCGAAGTACTCGCGGACCTTCTGGGCGATGGACTTCCCGACGTTCGGGATCTGCTGCAGGCCCTTGAGGTCGAGGGTGGCGACGTCCGCGTGGTGGCCGCCGACCGCCCGCGCGGCCTTCTCGTAGACGCGCGCCCTGAACGCGTCTCCGCCGGTGATCGAGATCAGGTCGGCGTACTCCTGGAGCAGCGCGGCGACCTCGTCGTTGGACCGGGCCACACCCCCAGAGTACTTGACAGCCCTCCCCCGCCACAGGCAGTCTTCCGTTAAGCAGAAACGAACTTCCGCAATACGGAACCACTCGACACGGAAGGGAGCGCCGACCCGCATGGGATTCGCAGAGCAGCGCTTCAACGTCAACCTGTCGATCCTCTTCACGGAACTCCCGCTCCTGGAGCGCCCCGCGGCCGCCGCCGCGGCCGGCTTCTCGGCGGTCGAGCTGTGGTGGCCCTGGGTCGACTCCCCCACCCCCGAGCAGTCCGAGCTCGACGCCCTGAAGGGGGCGATCGAGGACGCGGGCGTCCAGCTCACGGGCCTGAACTTCTACGCCGGACAGCTGCCGGGGCCCGACCGCGGCGCCCTGTCGGTCCCGGGCGAGGAGTCGGAGCGGTTCCGCGCCAACATCGACGTGGCCGCCGCCTTCGCCGCCTCGCTGGGCTGCCGGGCGCTCAACGCGCTGTACGGCAACCGCGTCGAGGGCGTCGACCCGGCCGAGCAGGACGCGCTCGCCCTCCGGAACCTGGTGCTGGCGGCCCGCGCGGCCGACCGGATCGGCGCGATCCTGCTGATCGAGACCCTCAACAAGCCGGAATCGCCGCTGTATCCGCTGGTGAGCGCCCCCGCCGCGATCGACGTCGTCGACAAGGTCAACGCGGCGACGGGGCTCGGCAACGCGAAGTTCCTCATGGACCTCTACCACCTGTCCATGAACGGCGAGGACCTGCCGGCGGTGATCGAGCGGTACGCCGCGAAGACCGGCCATGTGCAGATCGCCGACAACCCGGGCCGCGGCGCCCCGGGCACGGGCTCACTGCCCCTCGAAGACCTCCTCGACCGGCTGAAGAAGGCGGGTTACGACGGCTGGATCGGCCTCGAGTACAAGCCGGGCGACCGCCCGAGCGCCGAGGCCTTCGACTGGCTGCCCCGCTGACCCCCGCACCGAAAGGCAATTCCGAATGAGCAACACGCTTCCCAAGATCGCCTGGATAGGCCTCGGCATCATGGGCTCCCCCATGTCCGAGAACCTGATCAAGGCGGGTTACGACGTCACCGGCTTCACCCTGGAGCAGGACAAGCTGAACCGGCTGGCCGCGGCCGGCGGCACCGCCGCCGGCTCGATCGCCGAGGCCGTCCGCGACGCCGACGTGATCATCACGATGGTTCCCGCGTCGCCGCAGGTCGAGGCCATCTCCTACGGCCCCGACGGCATCCTGGAGAACGCCCGCTCCGGCGCGCTGCTGATCGACATGTCGTCCATCACCCCGCAGACCTCCGTGGACCTCGCGAAGGCCGCCGCGGACAAGGGCGTCCGCGTGCTGGACGCGCCCGTGTCGGGCGGCGAGGCCGGCGCCGTCGAGGCCGTGCTGTCCATCATGGTCGGCGGGGAGCAGGCCGACTTCGACCAGGCGAAGCCGATCTTCGAGGCGCTGGGCAGGACGATCGTGCTGTGCGGTCCGCACGGCTCGGGCCAGACCGTGAAGGCGGCCAACCAGCTGATCGTCGCCGTGAACATCCAGGCGTGCGCCGAGGCCGTCGTCTTCCTGGAGAAGTCCGGCGTGGACCTGACGGCCGCGCTGGACGTGCTCAACGGCGGCCTCGCGGGCTCGACCGTGCTGACGCGCAAGAAGGACAACTTCCTGCAGCGCGACTTCAGGCCCGGCTTCCGCATCGACCTGCACCACAAGGACATGGGCATCGTCACCGACGCCGCCCGCAACGTCGGCGCCGCCCTGCCCGTCGGCGCCGTGGTCGCCCAGCTCGTCGCCAGCCTGCGCGCGCAGGGCGACGGCGGCCTGGACCACTCGGCGCTGCTGCGGGCCGTCGAGCGGCTCTCCGGCGCCCAGGTCTGACCCGGGGCGTCACCGAAGCTTCCGGGCGGCGCCGCCGCCGACATCTGTCCTGTCGCGCCCAGGCGGGGGCGCCGCCCGGAAACCACTTCAACAAACTGTTGACGCTCCAGTCGTCCACTCCTAGGCTCCACGAAGCGGAAATCAACTTCCGCTGCCACCGCATGGAAGGTCCAGATGTCGAAGCGCGTGCTCACCACCGAGTCCGGCGCCCCGGTCGCCGACAACCAGAACTCCGCCTCCGCGGGCATCGGCGGCCCGCTCCTCCTGCAGGACCAGCACCTGCTGGAGAAGCTGGCGCGCTTCAACCGCGAGCGCATCCCGGAGCGGGTGGTGCACGCCCGGGGCTCCGGCGCCTACGGCTACTTCGAGGTGACCGACGACGTCACCGACTTCACCCGCGCCGACTTCCTGAGCACGGTGGGCCGGCGCACCGAGGTCTTCCTGCGCTTCTCCACCGTGGCCGACTCGCTGGGCGGCGCGGACGCGGTCCGCGACCCGCGCGGCTTCGCCGTCAAGTTCTACACCGAGGAGGGCAATTACGACCTCGTCGGCAACAACACCCCGGTGTTCTTCATCAAGGACCCGGTGAAGTTCCCCGACTTCATCCACTCGCAGAAGCGCGACCCCTTCACGGGCCGTCAGGAGCCGGACAACGTCTGGGACTTCTGGGCGCACTCCCCCGAGGCCACGCACCAGGTGACGTGGCTGATGGGCGACCGCGGCATCCCGGCGTCGTACCGCCACATGAACGGCTACGGCTCGCACACCTACCAGTGGACGAACGCCCAGGGCGAGGCCTTCTTCGTCAAGTACCACTTCAAGACCAACCAGGGCATCCGCTGCCTGAGCGCCGGGCAGGCTGCCGAGCTCGCGGGCAGGGACCCCAACTCTCACCAGACGGACCTGCTGCAGGCCATCGAGCGGGGCGTCCACCCGTCCTGGACGCTGTACGTGCAGCTCATGCCGGCGGCCGAGGCGGCCGACTACCGCTTCAACCCCTTCGACCTGACCAAGGTGTGGCCGCACGCCGACCACCCGCTGCGGCGCGTGGGCCGGCTGGTCCTCGACCGCAACCCGGACAACGTCTTCGCCGAGGTCGAGCAGGCCGCGTTCTCCCCGAACAACTTCGTCCCGGGCATCGGCCCCTCGCCCGACAAGATGCTCCAGGGCCGCCTGTTCGCCTACGCGGACGCCCATCGCTACCGCCTGGGCGTCAACCACACCCAGCTCGCCGTGAACGCCCCGCGGGCAACGGTGGCGAACAACTACGGCCGCGACGGCCTGATGGCGTCCAACTCCCAGGGCAGGTACGCCAAGAACTACGAGCCGAACTCCTACGGCGGTCCGGTCGAGACCGGCCGCCCGCTCTCGGCCCCGCTCGCGGTGACCGGCTGGACCGGCACCCACGAGGCCGCGCGGCACACCAAGGACGACGACTTCTTCCAGGCGGGCGAGCTGTACCGGCTGATGTCGGAGGACGAGAAGTCCCGTCTGGTCGCGAACATCGCCGGCAGCCTCTCGAAGGTCTCCCGCGACGACGTGATCGAGAAGAACCTGGCCCACTTCCACGCCGCCGACCCCGAGTACGGCAAGCGCGTGGAGGAGGCGGTCCACGCCCTGCGCGAGGACTGAGTCACAGACGGCCCGCGACGGCCGGACCGGCCCGGATGAGGGGTGGCCGGCCGGACGTACGCGGGCAGGCCGGAGACCGCGGCGGCGTGCGAGCCAGTGCGGTGGTGAAGGTCCGGGCCCTCCTCCTTCGACCTGAGGGGAGGAGCGCCCGGTGCCGTCGCCGCCGCCGCGGTCCCTGCCGTCTCACCAGCACGACCACGGACCCCGTCCGGCGCGAACGTCCTGTCGCGCCCAGCCTCGCGCCGTCGGACGGCACCAACACCCTCAAGAGCGCCGGATGCGGACCGTCCCGCATCCGGCGCTCTTCGGCGTCCGCGGGCGCCCGCAGCCGCCCGCGGGTGTCCACGGGGTGCGCGTCCGGCCGGCGCGCAGGAGGCTGAAGGCATGGCACACCAGAGGGAACATCCACATGTGGTGGTGCATCCGCCGGCCCTCGACGGGTCCCGGCGGGTCACCGAGGGCGACGAGACGCTGGGCATCGCCACGCACGCGGACGACGTGGGCGAGATCCTGCGGCTGGCCGACCTCTACGTCACCGACGTCGAGGACAGCGAACTCATCGAGTGGCAGGGCGGCGGGCCGGACGACTGGCCGGGGCTGTCGGAGCACGATTAGGGAGGCACGAGGGACGCGAGGGACGCCACGCGCGTACGCGCCGGGACGTAGGACGTCTACGCAAACCTCAAATTCAGCTCTGAACACGGTTCAAGGGGCTTCAACTGCCCCCGCCCTTGGGCACATTCTCGTCACACGGGGCCCGCCGGCACGGGGGCGGCGGGCACCGGTACGGGGGAAACGGGGGACGGTTCGGGGGAGCCGGGCACGCGAGAGGGCGGTCCAGCCAGTCGGCTGGACCGCCCTTCGGCCGTCGGTCGCACGAGCCCCCGGGGCTCAGACCTTCAGCGTCCTGATCGAGGTCGGGGCGTGGCCCGGCTCGGTCGCGATCTCCTCGAACTCCACGACGTTGCCGATGTCGTTGGTCGTCGACATGGAGATGTTGGTGACGCGCTCCAGGATGGCCTCGACGACGACCGGGACCCGGTACTCCTGCGCGAGCTTCTTCGCCTGCTCGAAGGCCGCGCCCAGTTCGGCCGGGTCGGTCACCCGGATCGCCTTGCAGCCCAGACCCTCGGCGACCTTGACGTGGTCGACGCCGTAGACGCCCAGCTCGGGCGAGTTGACGTTCTCGAACTCCAGATTCACCTGGAAGTCGATGTCGAACGCCCGCTGCGCCTGGCGGATCAGGCCCAGGTAGGAGTTGTTGACCAGGACATGGACGTACGGGATGCGGTGCTGCGCGCCGACGGCCAGCTCCTCGACCATGAACTGGAAGTCGTAGTCGCCGGAGAGCGCGACGACCTGCGCCTCGGGGTCGGCCTTGGCGACGCCCAGCGCGGCCGGGATCGTCCAGCCGAGGGGGCCCGCCTGGCCGCAGTTGATCCAGTGGCGGGGCCGGTAGACGTGCAGCATCTGGGCGCCGGCGATCTGCGAGAGGCCGATCGTGGAGACGTACCGGGTCTCCGGTCCGAAGGCCTTGTTCATCTCCTCGTAGACGCGCTGCGGCTTGATCGGGATGTCGTCGAAGTGCGTACGGCGCTGGAGCGTCGCCTTCTTCTCCTGCGCCGAGGCGGCCCACGCCGAGCGGTCGGGGAGGCGGCCTTCCGCCTTCAACTCCCGTGCCACCTCGACGAAGAGCTCCAGCGCGGCCTTCGCGTCGGAGGCGATGCCGTAGTCCGGGGCGAAGATCTTGCCGATCTGGGTGGGCTCGACGTCGACGTGGACGAACTTCCGGCCGGCCGTGTAGACGTCCAGTCTGCCGGTGTGGCGGTTGGCCCAGCGGTTGCCGATGCCGAGGACGAAGTCGGACTCCAGGAACGTCGCGTTGCCGTAGCGGTGGGAGGTCTGCAGGCCCACCATGCCGGCGTTCAGCTCGTGGTCGTCGGGCAGGACGCCCCAGCCCATCAGCGTCGGGACGACCGGAACGCCCGTCAACTCGGCGAACTCCACGAGCAGTTCGCAGGCGTCCGCGTTGATGACACCGCCGCCTGCGACGATCAGCGGGCGCTCGGAGGCGTTCAGCAGCCCGATGGCCTTCTCGATCTGGGCGCGGGACGCGACCGGGCGGTAGACCGGGAGCGGTTCGTACGTCTCCGGGTCGAACTCGATCTCCGTCAGCTGGACGTCGATCGGCAGGTCGATCAGGACCGGGCCGGGGCGGCCGGAGCGCATCAGGTGGAAGGCCTGCTGGAAGACGCCGGGGACCTGCGCGGCCTCCAGGACGGTCACCGCCATCTTGGTGACCGGCTTGGCGATGGAGGCGATGTCGACGGCCTGGAAGTCCTCCTTGTGGATCACGGCGGTGGGGGCCTGGCCCGTGATGCACAGGATCGGGACGGAGTCCCCGATGGCCGAGTACAGGCCGGTGATCATGTCGGTGCCGGCGGGGCCCGAAGTGCCGATGCAGACACCGATGTTGCCGGGGTGGGTCCTGGTGTACCCCTCGGCCATGTGCGAGGCGCCCTCGACATGGCGGGCGAGGGTGTGGTGGATGCCGCCGGAGGCCTTGAGCGCCGCGTAGAAGGGGTTGATCGCCGCGCCCGGCACCCCGAACGCGTCGGTGACGCCCTCGCGCCTGAGGATCTCAACTGCCGCGCGGGCAGCGGTCATACGTGCCATCGAGTACTCCTGCCTCGGCTGTCGGAATGAGCACTCCCGTCGCGCCCCGCGGTGAGTACTTCCGCATAGTGGAAACTAACTTCTACTATCTGGAAGCAATGTAAGTGGGTGCGGGAAGGCAGTCAAGGGACGGACAAGCGGGGGTGCGCGGGAGGACGATGTGAGGCATGACCGAGAGCATCTCGGTGTGCTGCCCGGCCTGCCGGCGCGAGCACCTCTACACGGCCCCGTCGTTCCCGTGCGCGTGCGGGGCGTCCGTCAGCCCGGCACTGGACCGGCACGGGACGGCGACGGCCGTCACCCATGACGTGCGCGCGGAGGACTGGATGAGCCTGCGGTGCACCGCCTGCGGCCGCCGGGACGAGTGGCCGTACCCGGAACTGGGCTGCCCGTGCGGGACCGTGCTGCGGGTTCCGGTGACGGGTGGGAGCGCGGCGGCAGCCGGCGTCACGGAGGCGCCCGGGGCGGCGGGCCCGCGGCAGCAGCGGCCCCGCTTCCCGCCCGTCGCGATCCGCACGGCGCGCGACGCGGTGACGGCGGCCGCGCTGTACCTTCGCCGGCTCGGCTACCGGGACATCCGCCGCGCCGACCAGCGGCCGCCGTCGGGCGTCGGCCTCGCCGCCCGCGGGCTGCTGGCCCAGGTCGACCCGACCGTGCGGCCTGCCTCGCTGCGGGACGTGGAGTGCCTGTGGCTGACGGCCATGACGGAGTCGGCGGGCTGCGTCTACTTCTCCCTCGCCGGGTACGCGGGCGACGCCCGCGCCCGCGCCGACGACCTGGGCGTCCCCCTGTTCGTCCTCGACCTCACCGGCACCGCGCAGCCGGTCAACAGCCTGGCGGACGAACTCGACGGGGGGACGCTCCGCTAGGGGCCGGTGAAACAGCTACGGCCGGTGGGGATCTGCGGGGCGGTGGGGGCTGGTCGCGCAGTTCCCCGCGCCCCTTTCAGGGCGCTGCAGTCCCGCGCCTCGACGCTCCGCCGGGGGGCGGAGAAACCGCCACGGCCGGTGGGGAACTGCGGGGCGGTGGGGGCTGGTCGCGCAGTTCCCCGCGCCCCTGTCGGGGCGCTGCAGTGCCCGGCGTATAGCCCCTTTCGGGGCGCTTCAGTTCCCGGCGTATGTCTGCCTGAGTTCGATCTTGCGGACCTTGCCCGAGACCGTCATGGGGAAGGACTCGAGGATCTGGAGCCTGCTGGGGATCTTGTAGTGCGCCAGGCGGCCCTCGCAGAAGGCGCGCAGTTCCTCCAGGGTGAGCGGGTCGGCCGCGTCCTTCGGGATGACGCAGGCCAGGACCTCCTCGCCGTACTTCTCGTGCGGGATGCCGACGACCTGGACGTCCTGGATCCTGGGGTGGCCGTAGAGGAACTCCTCGATCTCGCGCGGGTAGATGTTCTCGCCGCCCCGGATGATCATGTCCTTGATGCGGCCGACGATCTCGACGTAGCCGTCCTCGCGCATCACCGCCAGGTCACCGGTGTGCATCCAGCGGCCCGGGTCGACGGCCTCGGCGGTCTTCTCGGGCTCGTTCCAGTAGCCGAGCATCACGCTGTAGCCGCGGGTGCACAGCTCGCCCGCGCTGCCCCGCGGCCGCGTGATCCCGGTGGCCGGGTCGACGACCTTGACCTCCAGGTGCGGAAGGACGCGGCCGACGGTGCCCGTGCGGTGTTCCAGGTCGTCCTCGCGCCGGGTCTGGGTGGAGACGGGCGAGGTCTCCGTCATGCCGTAGCAGATCGACACCTCGGCCATGTTCATCTCCGTGACCACCCGCTTCATCACCTCCACCGGGCAGGGCGAGCCCGCCATGATCCCGGTGCGCAGCGAGGAGAGGTCGTAGGAGGCGAAGTCGGGAAGGTTCAACTCCGCGATGAACATGGTCGGTACGCCGTACAGCGAGGTGCAGCGCTCGCGCTGGACGGCCTCCAGCGTCGCCTTGGGGTCGAAGGAGGGGGCCGGGATCACCATGCAGGCGCCGTGCGAGGTGGCGGCGAGGTTGCCCATGACCATGCCGAAGCAGTGGTAGAAGGGCACGGGGATGCACACCCGGTCCTGCTCGCTGTAGGAGATCATCTCCCCCACGAAGTAACCGTTGTTGAGGATGTTGTGGTGGGAGAGGGTGGCCCCCTTGGGGAAGCCCGTGGTGCCCGAGGTGTACTGGATGTTGATCGGCTCGTCGCAGGACAGCTCCGGATACGGCGCCGGGGTCGCGCGGGCGAGCAGCGCGTCCCAGCCCGGGTCGCCGATGAACACGGCCTCCCGCAACTCCGGGCAGCGGCCGCGCACTTCGCCGACCATCGCCCGGTAGTCGCTGCTCTTGTGGCTGAGGGAGGCGAAGAGCAGGGAGATGCCGGCCTGCTTGAGGACGTACTCCACCTCGTGGGTGCGGTAGGCCGGGTTGATGTTCACCATGATCGCGCCGATGCGGGCGGTGGCGTACTGGACCAGCACCCACTCCGGGCAGTTGACCGCCCAGATCCCGACCCGGTCGCCCTTGGCGACGCCGCTCGCGAGCAGCGCCTGCGCCAGCCGGTCGACGTCCGCGGCGAACTGCGCGTAGGTCCAGCGCCGCCCGGAGGGCACGTCGACGAGTGCCTCGCGGTCCGGCCAGGCGGCGACGGCCTGGTCGAGGTTGGCGCCGATGGTGTCGCCGAGCAGCGTGGTGGTGCTGGTGCCGTGGCTGTACGACGGTTGCGTCATCGGAAGTCCTCCTCGCGGTACTCGGCCGTCGAGCCGGCGGCGGTGGCCTCGCGCAGCTCGATGCGGCGGATCTTGCCGGAGACGGTCTTGGGCAGCGGCGCGAACTCCAGGCGGCGGATGCGCTTGTACGGCGCCAGGACCTCGCGGGAGTGCTCGAATAGCACCTTCGCGGTGTCGGGTCCGGGCTGCCAGCCCTCGGCGAGCACGACGTACGCCTTGGGCACGGCAAGGCGCACCTCGTCCGGGGCGGGCACGACGGCCGCCTCGGCCACCGCCTCGTGCTCCAGCAGGGCGCTCTCCAGCTCGAAGGGGCTGATCTTGTAGTCGGAGGCCTTGAAGACGTCGTCGGCGCGGCCGACGTAGGTGATGTAGCCGTCCCCGTCCCGGGAGCCGATGTCGCCGGTGCGGTAGTAGCCGCCCGCCATCGCCTCCGCCGTACGGTCGGGGTCGCCGTGGTAGCCGGTCATCAGGCCGACGGGCCGGGCCGACAGGTCGAGGCAGATCTCGCCCTCGGTGGCGCCGGGGGCGCCGGTCACCGGGTCCAGCAGCTCGACCTTGTAGCCGGGGCTCGGCCGGCCCATGGAGCCGGTCTTGAGCTTCTGCCCCGGGCTGTTGGAGACCTGCACGGCCGTCTCGGTCTGCCCGAAGCCGTCCCGGATGGTGACGCCCCAGGCGCGCCGGACCTGCTCGATGACCTCGGGGTTGAGCGGCTCGCCCGCGGCCACGACCTCGCGCGGCCGGCCACGCAGCTGGGTGAGGTCGGCCTGGATGAGCATCCGCCAGACGGTCGGCGGGGCGCAGAAGGTGGTCACGCCCGCGCGGTCCATCTCGGCCATCAGCCGGGCCGCGTCGAAGCGCGTGTAGTTGTGGATGAAGACGGTCGCCTCGGCGTTCCAGGGAGCGAAGAGGTTGGACCAGGCGTGCTTGGCCCAGCCGGGCGAGGAGATGTTCAGGTGCACGTCGCCGGGCTTGAGGCCGATCCAGTACATGGTCGCCAGGTGGCCGATCGGGTACGAGGTGTGGGTGTGCTCGACCAGCTTGGGGCGGGCGGTGGTGCCGGAGGTGAAGTACAGCATCAGCGGGTCGTCGGCGAGGGTGGGCCCGTCCGGCAGGAACTCGGCGGGGGCCGCGTACGCGTCCTCGTACGGCTCCCAGCCCTCCTCGGGCAGGCCGCCGACGGAGATACGGGTGTAGGCGCCGCCCACGTCGTCGAACTTGGCGGTGTCCTCGGCCCGGACGATCACGTGCTTGACGCGGCCCCGGTCGACGCGGTCGCGCAGGTCGGCGGGGCCGAGCAGCGGGGTGGCCGGGATGACGACGGCCCGCAGCTTCATCGCCGCCAGCGCCGTCTCCCACAGTTCGGCCTGGTTGCCGAGCATGACCAGGATCCGGTCCTCGGGCTGGACGCCCCGGTCGCGCAGCCAGTTCGCGACGCGGTCCGAGCGGGCGGACATCTCCGCGAAGGAGACGCGCACCTCGGTGCCGTCCTCCTCGACGATGTGCAGCGCGGTCCGGTCGTTGCCCTCGGCGATGACGTCGAACCAGTCGAGCGCCCAGTTGAAGCGCTCGGGCCGGGGCCAGTCGAAGCCCTCGTACGCCTTCGCGTAGTCCTCGCGGTGTTCCAGCAGGAAGTCCCGCGCGCTGCGAAAGGCCTCCGTCGCGGTCGTCATCTCGCTCCTCCTCGATACCGGACCATTGCCGGGCGGCTCTCTGCCATCGTGTAATCCGTGATGCAGGTCTCACCACCCCCGAACGGGGGTGCGTCGTGGGACAGGGGCCCCCGGGACAGGGACCCCAGGCTGCAGGAAAGGGCGAGCAGGTGACAGCAGACGCGGCCGGGGCGGTCGAGATACGCAACGCGCTGGTACGACTGCGGCGCGCGACCGGGCTGCCGGTCGCCTTCGGCGGCCTGGTGGAACCGGGCCGGCGGCGGGTGCGTATCAGCGAACTGAACGGCAACAGCACACCCGCGCTCAGCGGGCTCCCGGTGACCTCGGGCAACGGCCTCGGCGGCCGGGCGGTCGCGCTCGCGCGGCCGTGCGCGGTGACCGACTACTCCTCGGCGAAGCAGATCAGCCACGAGTACGACGTCCCGGTCGCCACCGAGGGGCTGCGCTCGATCCTGGCGGTACCGGTGGTGGTGCGGCGTCGGGTGCGCGGTGTGCTGTACGGCGCCCTGCGCACGGCCGAGCCGCTCGGTGACCGCACGCTGGGCGCGGCGATGGAGGCGGCGCGGGACGTGGAGCAGGCGCTGGTGGTGCGGGACGAGGTCAGGGGGCTGCTCGCGGCGGCCGTCGGCGCCGAACCGGTGCGGGAGCGTGCGCCGGGCGCCGTGTGGGAGCAGGTGCGGGAGGCGCACGCGGCCTTGCGGGCGCTGGCGCCGCGGATCGCGGACCCGGCGTTGCGGGCCGAACTCCTCGATGCCTGCCGGCTGCTGACACCGGAGCCCGTCCGGACCGAGGTGCGTCTGGCACCGCGCGAGCTGGACGTGCTGACCTGTCTGGCGGCCGGCGCGACGAACGCCGGCGCTTCGGAGCGGCTGGGGCTCAGGCCGGAGACGGTCAAGAGCTATCTGCGCTCGGCGATGCGCAAGCTGGGGGCGCACACGCGGGGTGAGGCGGTCGCCTCGGCGCGCCGGGCGGGGCTGCTGCCGTAGGGTCCGTCCCACGGACCGGGGGCGCCCCGAGCAGCTGGCTATTCATTCGACGGCGCTTTGAATTTCGCTATGCTGCGCCGTTGTTATATCCCTCACCACCTCGTCCGTCCGAATTCCAAACAGTCGTTGCCTAGAATTTGGCTCGGACACGACACACGGAGGGGAGCGGTGACCGTGCGACGGGACTTCAAGGAGCCTGCCAGAGGCCGCCCCGACCTGGTCATCGGCCGGGACGAGCTGGTCGCCGCGGCGCGTGAGCAGCTCGCGCGCGGCGGCAGTGTGCTGCTCCACGGCCCCGCCGGAATAGGAAAGTCCACCGTCCTGCGGGCATTGGCATCCGAATATGGGACATCGGCCGGCACCGTGTTGCGCTGCTCGGCGACCGAGTCCGAATCCCATCTCCCCTTCCTGGCCCTCGCCGACCTCCTCGGCCTGGTCCTCGGCGACGTGTCCGACAAGCTGCCCGCGGCCCAGCGCACGGCCCTGGAGTCGGCCCTCGGCGGCGGCGAGTCCACGCTCCAGCGCGACGGCCTCGCCCTGCGCCTGGCGGTGCTCTCCGCGCTGCGCGCCCTCGCCGCCGACGGGCCCGTCCTGGTCGTCGCCGACGACCTGCAGTGGCTGGACTCCGCGAGCGCCGAACTCCTCGGCTTCGCCGCCCGCCGCCTCGGCGGCACCCGCGTCCAACTGCTGAGCGCGGTGCGCACGGAGGGCCAGGAGTACGACCGCCACCTGCGCTCCTCGCCGCCGGACACCCTCGCCGTCCGGCTCGGCGCGCTCTCCCGCGCCCAGGTCTCCGCCCTGCTCGACCACCGCGGCTACACCGGTCTGCCCCGCTCCACGGTCCGCGACATCCACCGCACCAGCGGCGGCAACCCGCTGTTCGCCCTCGAACTGGGCCGCGCCCTGGCCGAGAACCCGACCGCGCCCCGGCCCGGCGAGCCCCTGCCGGTGCCGACCTCGCTGCGCACCCTCGTCCTCAACCGGCTGGAGGCCCTGTCCGGCGAGGCCCGGCGCACCCTCCTCGTCGCCAGCGCCGGCGCCCGCCCGACCCTGGCCCTGCTGCACGCGGCCGGCCGCGAGAACGCCGAGGCCGACACGGCCCGGGCGGCCGAGCTGGGCCTGCTGGCGACGGATCCGGAGGGCCCCGCCGTACGCTTCGCGCACCCGCTGATCTCGGCCGCGCTGTACGCGGAGGCCCCGGCGCAGGAGCGGCGCGCGGTGCACGCGGCGCTGTCCACGGCGGCCTCCGACCCGATCGAGCGGGCCCGGCATCTGGCGCTCGCGACCACCGGCACCGATCCGGAGGCCGCGGCTCGGCTCGCCGAGGCCGCCGCACTGGCCCGGGACCGCGGCGCCCCGTCGGCGGCCGCCTCGCTGGGCCTGCTCGCCGCCCTGCACACCCCGGCCGACGACGAGCCGGGACCGGACCAGCGCCGGCTGCAGGCCGCCGAGGACGCGATCACCGCGGGCGAGGTGGACCTCGCCCGGGACATCGCCCGCGAGGTGCTGACCCGGGCCACCTCGCCCGAGGACCGGGTGCGGGCCTGGATGGTGGTGATCGAGGCGGCCGGGCAGGCGCTCGGCGAGGTCGACACCGTCTACCCGCAGGTCCTCGCCGACGCCGGCGACGACCCCCGGCTGCTCGCCCTGGTCCACTACCAGCTGGCCTGGCGGGGCCTGGTCGTCGAGGGCGACTTCGCCAAGGGCCGCGAGGAGGCCGCGCACGCGGCGGAGCTGGCGGCCCGGGCCGGCGACCGGCGCGCCGAGCTCCTCGCGCTGTCCTTCCAGGCGCAGACCGAGACCCTGATGGGCCACCCGGCCGCCCCCGAGACGATCAAGCGGGCCCTGAAGGAGCCGCAGGACCCGCAGGTGACGTGCCATCACAACGGCGCCGGCATGGCCCGCTACCGCTGGCTGATCATGAGCGACGAGCTGCCCGACGCCCGCGCCACCGTCAGCGCGCTGCTGCGCGAGGTGCGCCGGCGCGGCATGGTCGAGAGCGAGGTGCACTTCGTGCGCCTGCTCGCCGACACCGAACTGCGCTCCGGTCACTGCGGGCGGGCTCTGGACCTGGCCCGCGAGAGCATGCGGCTGGCCCGCGACTCCGGGATCGGCGAGATGCCCTCCGCCGTGCTCGCCTCCCTCGCGGAGGCCGCCGGCGGGGACGTGCAGCGGGCGTTGGAGCTGGGCCGGGAGGCGGTGGAACTCGCCGAGCAGGCCGGGGACCAGATGTACATCTCGCGGGGCCTGACGGCGCTCGGGCAGGCCCAGTTGGTCGCGGGAGACGCGGAGGGGGCGGTGGCCTCCCTGCGTCGGGTGCGGGAGCTGGAGAACGGTTTCGGCATCACCGATCCGGCCCGCGGCCGCTGGCACGGGGACCTCGCCGAGGCCCTCGTGCGCATCGGGGAGCTCGACGAGGCGCAGCGGGTCGTCGACGAGACCCGCGCGCACGCGCTGCGGCTGGGCCGGGAGAGCATGCTCGCCGTGCTGGACCGGGCCGAGGCGCTGGTGCGTGCCGCGCGCGGCGACCAGGAGGCCGCCGTCGCGCAGCTGACGTCGGCTCAGGACCGGCTGGCCAAGCTGGGCTACGGCCTGGAGGAGGCCCGCGCCGCGTTCGCGCTCGCCGGGCTTCACCCGGGCCGGCCCGGCCCGACGTCGTACGACGAGGCGGCCCGGCTCTTCCGCCGCTGCCGGGCGCTGCCGTGGCTGCGTCAGGCCGAGGCGGCCGCGGTCGCGGGCCGGGTGGAACCGAATCCCCCCGCTCCCGCGTCAGAGGGCCTGGAGGGCCTGGCCTCGATGGAGCGTCAGGTCGCCGCGCTGGTCATGGAGGGCGCGACCAACCGCGAGATCGCGGCGCGTCTGTTCATCAGCGTCAAGACGGTCGAGGCGACCCTCACCCGGGTCTACCGCAAGCTCGGCATCCGCTCCCGGGTGGATATCGTCCGACTGGCGGCGGGGCGCCGTACGAAGTGAGGTTCGTCCGGGTTTACTGAGCGGCGACCGAGGGTTTTCCCTGCCCAACTCCCCCTAGGGGGTTCCCTCATTGGGACGAGGGTGTGCCGGGTTCTAGTTTTTGGGGCGTGCCGCTCGCCCGGGCATACGGGGGTCGGTCCCGCGACCCCCGTGCAGCACCCCCACACCACCCGCGCGACCCCCACCGGCAACCCCCACTGAGGAGACTCATGTTCGGGATCGACCGCGCAAGAAAGACCGCCGCCGTGGTCGCGGCGGCCGCTGCAGCCGCAGCGACGGCACTGATCGGCGCCCCCACCGCCGTCGCAGCCCCCCAGCCCATCGTCGGCGGTACCACGACCACGACGACCGCGTACCCGTTCATGATGCAGATCACGGACGCCTCGCAGAACCAGTTCTGCGGCGGCACCCTGGTGTCCGCGACGAAGGTGGTCACGGCGGCGCACTGCATGGTCGGCGAGACCACCAGCAGCGTCAGGGTCGTCGGCGGCCGCACGTACCTGAACGGCACCAACGGCACCGTCAGCCGGGTGAGCAAGATCTGGATCAACCCGTCCTACACGGACGCCACCAACGGCGACGACGTCGCCGTCCTCACGCTCTCGACGTCGATGCCGTACACCAAGGCCTCGTACGTCTCCTCCTCCGACACCTCGGTGTACGCGGCCGGCACCACCGCCCGGATCCTCGGCTGGGGCACCACGTCGGAGAACGGCAGCTCGTCCAACCAGCTGCGGACCGCGACCGTCCCGATCGTGTCCGACTCCAGCTGCAAGAGCTCCTACGGTTCGGACTTCGTCCAGTCCGACATGGTTTGCGCCGGATACACCTCCGGCGGCACAGACACCTGCCAGGGCGACAGCGGCGGTCCCCTGCTCATCGGGGGCGTCCTGGCAGGGATCACTTCTTGGGGCAACGGCTGCGCCGAGGCGGGTTACCCGGGTGTCTACACCCGGCTGACCACCTTCTCCAGCCTGGTTACGGCGCAGGTCAACTCCTAGCCCCAGAAGAACTCCTGAGCACCCCTCAGGTGAGTGACCAGGGGGCGTTGCGAGCTACCACGAGCAGCTCGCAGCGCCCCCTATCCATGTGCGGCTACTTGTCCGCGGTGAGCGTGCCCGCGGCACCCCAGCTGTCCGCCGGGACCTCGTGGATCCACACCTGCACGGTCTCCGGCGGGATCTTGTACGCGTCGACGAAGGCGTCGGTGACGCGCCGGACGAGCTCCCGCTTGAGCTCGGCGTCGCGCGGGCCCTGCTGGACGGTGACGATCGGCATGGCTGAACTCCCTTGTTCTCGGTCTTCCTTCGGGTGAGTCCAGTCCATCGCGCCGGGCGTCCCCGACCAAGGGCCGGACCGCGACCGCAGCGATCAGCTCTCGTGATCGCCGCAGGCCAGGAGCAGGGTGTCCAGGTGCGGGGCGGGCGAGGAGACGGGCACGGCGAGGCCCGTGGACAGGGCCAGGCCCGGGGCGCGGAACGGGACGAAGGCCACCCGCGGGCTGTGCAGAACGCGCGCGTGGGAGGCGTAGACGACCGTCCATCCGGGGCGGCTGCCGATGGTGGCGAGGGTGTCCTGCAGAGAGCCGTTCGCCGGGCCGGGCAGCGGCTCGAAGCCGGCCTCGTGGCAGGCGCCGACGACCAGGTCGACCAGGGCGGGGTTGTTGCGCCGCTCGGTCAGGCTCAGCGGCAGCTCGGCGAGTTCCCCGAGGTCGATCTCCGCTCGGCCGGCGAGCGGATGGGAGGCGGGGAGGGCGGCGACCAGCGGGTCGGGCCACAAAGGCAGCACCCGGACGCCGGGGACCGGGTCGACGGACCGTACGAACGCGGCGTGCAACTGTCCCCCGGCGACCCGGTCCAGGCGTTCGGCGGCCGGGAGCGAGAACAGCTCCACCGGTACCTCCGGCGCGCGGCGGGCGAACGCGGCGAGCACCCGGTCCAGGTGCGCGCCCATGCCCGTACTGGTGCCGATCCTCAGACCGGGAGGCGGGGCGACGGCCGCGCGGGCCCGGTCCGCGGCGGCCAGCACCTCCCGCGCCCTGGGCAGCAGCCGCTCCCCCGCCGACGTCAGCCGCACCCGGCGCGGAGTGCGGTCGAACAGCTCGGCGCCCAACTCCCGCTCCAGGCGCTGTATCTGCATGCTCACCGCGGACTGCACGATGTGCAGCCGCTCGGCCGCCCGCCCGAAGTGCAGCTCCTCGGCGACGGTGACGAAGTAGCTGAGCTGCCGCAGTTCCATGTCCCGACTCTAGAGGGGACGCCCGGGGCCTTGTTTCAATGAGCGCCGGATGGGAGTGGTACGGATGGTGTCCACGGACCGGTTCCTCGCCTTCGCCGTGATGTCCCTGCTGGTCATCGTGGTTCCCGGACCGAGCGTGCTGTTCGTCATCGGGCGGGCTCTGGCCCATGGCCGCCGTAACGCCGTGGCCACCGCGATCGGCAATGTCTTCGGCTCGTATCTGCTGGTGGTGGCGGTCGCGGTCGGTGTCGGCTCGCTGGTGGAGCGATCGGTGACCGTGTACCTGGTGGTGAAGCTGGCGGGCGCCGCCTATCTCGTCCTCCTCGGCGTGCAGGCGTTCCGGCACCGCGGGGAGTTGAAGGCCTCGGCGATCGCGGTTCGGCCGGGCGAGCCGGCCCGCGGGGATCTGCGGACGGTGCTGGACGGCGTGCTCGTGGGCGCGACCAACCCGAAGGGCGTGGTGTTCTTCGCCGCCGTCCTCCCCCAGTTCGTGGACCACGCGGCCGGCCGGGTGCCGCTGCAGATGCTGCTGCTGGGCCTCGTCCCGATCTCGATCGGGCTGGTCACGGACACCCTGTGGGGCCTGACCGCGTCGGCGGCCCGCGCCTGGTTCGCCCGCTCGGACCGCCGGCTGTCCCTGATCGGCGGTGCGGGCGGGTTCACGATGATCGGGCTGGGGCTGACGGTGGCGGTGACCGGCCGGGCGGACTGACGCGGGTCGGAAGCTACTGGATCACGGTGCCGAAGCGGATGTCGTACGGCGTCCCCGGGTGCATGGTCGCCAGCATCCGTCCGCCCTCGTCGGCCAGGTCCGTCCGCTGTGCCCTGGTGAGCCGGCCGAAGGGTTCGATCACGAGTGCGTCCCGCTCCAGCTTCCACACGCCGGCGAGGAAGCCGTCGACGAGGAAGGTGCGGTGGACCATGTTGCCGACCCAGCTGCGGCCCCGGTACTCGGGCGGCACGACGCGGGTGCGGTCGGCGTGGGAGAGGAGCAGGTTGTCGAACTCGGGCAGGAACCGGGGCGGGGCCGGGGTGTCGGCGTCGGGACGCGGCGCGTCGGGCAGGTCGAACAGCTCGGTGCCGTCGGCGTCGCGGAAGGTGAGGAGCCCGGGGCGGAGCCGTTCGAAGGCCTCCCGCAGCCGGGTCAGGCCGGCCCAGGTCTGCATGTCCTTGACGGAGGCGGGGCCGAAGGCCGCGAGGTAGCGCAGGACCACGGCGTCGGGCGAGGGGGCCTCCTCGGCGGGGCGGCCCAGCCAGTGCTCGGCGGTGGTGAGGGCGACCTGGCCGCTTCTGCCCCACAGGCCCCGCGGGGTGACCTGCACCAGGGGCAGGGTGCAGCGGGCGGCGACGCCCAGGGCCTGCGGGTCGGCCTCCGGCCACTCGGCGGCCAGGGCCTCGCGCAGCTCCTTCATGGTGCGGGGCTCGGCCTCGACGAGGTCCCGGGCCAGGGCGGCCAGCCGGCCGAGGTCCACGCCATCGAGTCCCTTGCGGAAGTGGATGAGCTCACGGTCGCGGGCGGGCTGCACCAGGGGGCGCAGGGTGAGGCAGTCGTCGGCGGTGTGGGTGTGGATGGTCGAGCGCATCGTGACGATACGGACGATCTCGCGTGCGGCCATCGGCTCGGAGAGGTGCTCGGGGGCGAAACCGTCGAGGCGGGCGGCGAGCGCGTAGTACGGCGGCTTCACGTTCTGCGCCTGGAGCCCCAGGAGGTGCCCGACGGCGGCCGCCACGGACAGCGGGGCCCGGCGCAGCAGCAGCTGCCGGTCGAGGGTCGCGCGGTTCAGGGCACGGGGGCCGAGCACGGGGGCGTCGGCGGCGCCCGCCTTCGGGGCGCGCCGCGTGCGGGCGGAGGTCGTCCTGGTCATGTCGTGCACGCTAGTCCGGCTTGCGGACAGCTTCCGTCCGCGACTCTCACCGAATCCCTCGTGCTCCAGCCACCCCGGTGTCGTTTGCCCCGTATATCCTGCCCCCGATCACGCAGCCGCAGGTTCGACCCGGGAGGCAGCCGCATGTCCGAGCGACGCGCCCGTCCGGCCCCCAGGAACTCCGTGAAGTCCGTCTTGCGCCGCGCCCTGACGACTCCGCAGCCCCCGCCGGCCGAGACCGCTCCCCCATCGCCCGCTTCCATGGCCGCGGACTCGCCGGAGGTCGCCAGCGTCGTACAGGCGGCCCTGTACCGCGACGGCGTCCGTGTCTCCTCCCCGACCACGCTGGCGGAGACGTTCCGGGAACTGCGCGAGGCGCCGTCCGGGATGGCCTGGATCGGTCTGGCCCGTCCCACCGAGAGTGAACTCCTCTCCCTGGCGGCCGAGTTCGACCTCCATCCGCTGTCGGTCGAGGACGCGATGGAGGCCCACCAGCGGCCGAAACTGGAACGCTACGGCGACACGCTGTTCGTCGTGCTGCGGGCGGCCCGCTACCTGGACGCCCCCGAAGAGGTCGACTTCGGCGAGCTGCACGTCTTCGTCGGCCCCGACTTCGTGATCACGGTGCGGCACGGCGCGGCCCCCGATCTGTCCGCGGTGCGCCGCCGCATGGAGGAGTCGCCCGACCTGCTCAAACTCGGCCCGGAAGCGGTGCTGTACGCCATACTCGACGCGGTGGTCGACGGGTACGCCCCGGTCGTCGCCGGGGTGCAGAACGACATCGACGAGATCGAGACCGAGGTGTTCCGCGGCGACCCCGAGGTCTCCCGCCGTATCTACGAACTCTCCCGGGAGATGGTCGAGTTCCAGCGCGCCACCCGCCCCCTGGTCGGCATGCTGCACGGTCTGATGGCGGGCTTCGCCAAGTACGAGACCGACGAGGAGCTCCAGCGCTATCTGCGGGACGTCGCCGACCACGTCACCCACACGAGCGAGCGTGTCGACGGCTTCCGGCAGGCGCTCACCGAGATCCTCACGGTCAACGCGACCCTGGTGACCCAGCAGCAGAACGCGGAGATGCGGGCCTTGGCGGAGGCGGGGTTCGAGCAGAACGAGGAGATCAAGCGGATCTCCTCATGGGCGGCGATCCTGTTCGCGCCCACCCTCGTCGGCACCATCTACGGCATGAACTTCCGCCACATGCCGGAGCTGAGCTGGAGCTTCGGATACCCCTTCGCCATCGGGCTGATGGGGGTCATCTGCGGCGGCCTGTACGTGATCTTCAAGCGCCGGGACTGGCTCTAGGCGGTCCGACGCCGGGCTCGGTCGGCCCGGCGCCGGACCGCGTGTCTCACCGGTCTACTCCTCCACCACCGGACGCGTCCGGCCCGGCTCGGGCAGTTCGCCCATCTTGTCGCGCACGTTCAGGACGTCCCCGATGAACAGGTCGTAGACCAGCACACCGATGACGCCGCCGATCAGCGGCCCGACGATCGGGATCCACCAATAGGCGCTGAAGGCACCCGACAAGGAACCTGGCAAAGCCAGCTCCTTCCATCCCGCCAACCAGGTGAACAGGCGGGGGCCGAAGTCACGGGCCGGATTGATGGCGTACCCCGCGTTCGCGCCGAAGGACATGCCGATGGCGGCGACCGCGAAGCCGACCAGCAGTGGCCCGAGGTTCGCCTGCACCGCCGTATTGCGCAGGTCGATCAGGGCGACGACCAGCATCACCAGGAAGGCGGTACCGACGATCTGGTCGATCAACGGCCCCCAGATCCCGCCGTGGAAGTAGGGCGCCGGGAAGGTTCCGAAGATCGAGAACGTGGCCAGTGTGTGGCCGTTGGTCTTCGGACCCTTGCTGGCGCTGTCGAAGGCGCTGATCGCGTTGTGGTAGACGCCGTAGACCAGCGCCGCTCCGGTGAACGCCCCGACGAGCTGGGATCCCCAGTAGGGCAGGACCTTGGCCCAGGCGAACTTCCGGCGCACCGCGAAGGCAAGCGTCACGGCCGGGTTGAGGTGGGCACCGCTGACGCCGCCGGCGACGTAGACGCCGAAGACGACCGCAAAGGCCCAGCCGAAGGTGATGAGGAGCCAGTCCCCAGCCGCGACGAAGATCGTCGTCGGTCCCGCGGTCCGGCCGGATCCGGGCAGTCCCGCGACCGCCATGGCGACCACACCGCATCCGAAGGAGATGAGGACGAACGTCCCGAGGAACTCCGCCAGGCATTCGCCCAGCAGGCCCCCGCGACTTCTGAGCCTGGAGGGTTTCACCAGGGGAGGGATTTCCACAGCCATGTCGGCCCCCTTGGAGATTGGTTCCGGTCAGCACCACCATCGTCCGCCGGAGCCTCGTCCACCGCCAGGCAGAGTGCACCAATTCGTACACAAGGCCGTATCCCGGGGGTAATGGATACCAGCACTGTCCAAGGCCTGGGCAGCGGATGCGGGGCCGCCGGTCGCCCCGGTTTTGGGGGGCGGCAGGCCTGTGCCGTGGGGGTGCCGGCGGGGCGCGGCGCCTAGGGCGTGGGGATGCCGGCGGGGCGTGACAGGCGGCCGAAGCGGGCCGGGACGCCCGGCGAGTACAGGACGCTCACCGGCTCGCCCGCCGGCGCGGGAAGGCCGGCGGCGGCCACCAGGTCCTCCTCGCACTCGAGCAGCTCGGCCCGGTGCAGGGTCCAGCGGGGGTGGGCGTTGCGCAGGTACGTGGGGCGGCCGAAGAACGCCCCGTGCATGCCCCAGCGCGCGGTCAGGAAGTGCTCCAGCTCCGTCGGCCGGGCGATCCGTTCGCCCACCCGCACGGTGATCCGGCTGTGCGCGCCGCGCGGGCCGGGCAGGCGGCGGGAGCTGGTGTAGGTGACGGTGTCGCCGTCCGGGCCCGCGGCCCGCTCGACGGCCATGCGGGACCACAGGTACGGCATCCGGAAGCCGAGCCGCCCCACGGCCACGGGGATCAGCCGGGAGGCGTCGAGCGAGCGGAACACCACCCCGCGCCGCCCGTGCGCGTCCACCGAGTAGAGCCGCACATTGGTCTCGGGGAAGGTGCCCAGGTAGGGCACGCCGGGCAGGTGCAGCCAGCCCACGCGGTGCATCCGGAACGCGACCAGGCCGACGTAGGTGACCCCGTCCAGGGTGTCGGGGACCGTGCCCCGCGGCAGGAGAGCGGCGACGTCGGCCGGGTCGGCGGCCCAGTGGAGGAAGGTCAGGTCGAGCCAGGACTGGGTGAGCAGGGGGCGCGGGATCTCGCCCGGCGCGTCCGCGGTGACGGGTTCCGGGGGGACGGGGGCGGGTGGCCGGGACTGTCGGACGGGCGGCATCGCGCCAGTATGCCCCCGCGGCCCGCACCCACGTCCAGATCACCGCACGGCTGGTCGGTCACGACAACTCGCGCGGTGCGGGGAGCCGGGCGAGCACGTGAGGTCCCGGCCGTCGGCCCGGGCGCGGTGGATACGCCGGGCCGTACGCGTCTCCCACGAGGCCGCGCGGGCCCTCGTGCAAGACGTGCTCCGAGGTCGCGAGAGCGGTGCGCGGCGGCGTCCGGGGGAAGGACCTTGGTCCCGTCGGAAGGGGACCAATGCAGCCGGGTTCCGCCGCCGGCCGGTGACAGGCTGAGGGAGCCACGTCCGTACGGCCGGGAAGGGATGGACAGCATGGCTTCTCGTGCCGTACGGCGCTGGCTTCCGCAGCAGCACGGGGCCTGGGCGATGCTGGTGGTGCCGTTCGTCGCGGGAATGCTGATCGCCACGCCGACGCCCTGGGACGCCGTCCTGCTGCCCGCGTGGCTGCTCGGCTATCTCGCCGCGTACCACGTCCAGCAGTGGCTGCGGCTCCAGCGTCTCTCGCGCAACCCGAGGGCCGCCGGACGTCACCTCCGCCCCGCCCTGGTCTTCGCCGCCGCCCTGCTGCCGCTCGGCCTGGCACTCGTCGTGCACGCGCCCTGGCTGCTGCTCGCCGCGGCCTGCGCGCTGCCGTTCCTGGCCGTCAACTGCTGGTACGCCCGGCGCAACCGGGAGCGGGCCCTCGCCAACGGACTGGCCGCCGTGGTGCCGCCCTGCGGAATGCTGCCGGTGGCCGTGCTGCTCGGCGGCGGCACGGCCGGGCAGGCCTGGCAGCCGGCTCTGGTGTGCCTGCTCTACTTCGCCGGCACGGTGTTCCACGTCAAGACCATGATCCGCGAGCGCGACAGCCGGGCGTACTTGTGGGCGTCGCGGGTCTACCACGCGGGCGCACTGGTGGCGGCCTGCTTCCTGTCCCTCTGGGTCACCGCCTTCTTCACGGTCTGTCTCCTGCGGACCCTGGTCGTGCCGGCGCTGGGCCGGGTGCCGGCGGTGGCGGTCGGACTGGTCGAGGTCGCGCTGTCGCTGCTGCTCGTGGGGGTGCTCGTAGCGGTGTACGGCTGAGCGGGCCGCGACCCGTCGTGCCGTGCGCGCTGCGCCATGCGCGTGACGCGCCCCCGAAGGGCGCTGTGAGCAGCCCGGATTCCCTACGATCTGCACGTGGTCAACATCCTGCTCGAACGTACGGCGCCCCTCTCCCCGCCCGAGGCCTGGCGCCGCCTCACCGACTGGCCCCGGCACGGCGAGGTTGTCCCGCTGACCCGCGTCTCGGTGCTCACGCCGGCACCGACGGGCGAGGGAACGGTCTTCGTGGCCCGCTCGGGGCTCGGCCCGCTCGCCTTCGACGACCGGATGGAGGTCACCGTGTGGCGCCCGCCCACGGACGACGAGCCCGGCATGTGCCGCCTGGAGAAGCGCGGTCGGGTGGTGAAGGGCTGGGCGGAGATCGAGGTACGGCCGGGCCCGGGCGGGCGGGCCCACGTGGTGTGGCGGGAGGAACTGGCGGTCCGGCTGCTGCCCCGCCTCTTCGACCCGCTGCTGGAACACTCGGCCCGTGTGATGTTCGGACGCGCGGCGAACCGGCTCCTGCGAATGCGGTGACGGCCCCGACGGCCGTGCCGAGTACGGGAGTTCAGGCCACCGAGTCGATCCGCCGCGGGGGTGTCGAGGCCGGGTCGTGGTGGATCGGGGTGTGCGCGCCGGTCAGGGAGACGCCGCTGCCGCCGCGCCGGTCGGCCACGATCTCGGAGGCGATCGACAGGGCCGTCTCCTCCGGCGTACGGGCGCCGAGGTCGAGGCCGATCGGCGACCGCAGCCGGGCCAACTCCAGCTCCGTGACGCCCACTTCGCGCAGCCGCTCGTTGCGGTCGAGGTGGGTGCGGCGGGAGCCCATCGCGCCGACGTACGCCACCGGCAGGCGCAGCGCGAGCCGGAGCAGGGGTACGTCGAACTTGGCGTCGTGGGTCAGGACGCACAGGACGGTACGGCCGTCGACCGGCGTGCGCTCCAGGTACTTGTGGGGCCATTCGACGACGATCTCGTCGGCCTCCGGGAAGCGGGTGCGGGTGGCGAACACCGGGCGGGCGTCGCACACCGTCACGTGGTAGTTCAGGAACTTGCCGACGCGGACCAGCGCCGACGCGAAGTCGATCGCGCCGAAGACGATCATCCGGGGCGGGGGGACGGAGGACTCCACCAGGACCGTGAGCGGTGCTCCGCAACGAGAGCCCTGCTCTCCGATCTCCAGGGTGCCGGTCCGGCCGGCGTCCAGGAAGGCCGCCGTCTCGCCGCCGACCGTGCGGTCCAGCTCCGGATGGGCGCCGAAACCACCGTCGTAGGAGCCGTCGGGCCGCACCACCAGCGCGCGGCCCAGCAGTTCCCTCGGTCCCGACACGATCCGCGCCACCGCCGCCGCCTCCCCCCGGGCGGCGGCGGCCAGGGCGGACACGATCGCCGGGCGGGCGGGGTCGCCGGCCCGCACCGGGGTGACCAGGACGTCGATGATGCCGCCACAGGTCAGGCCCACGGCGAAGGCGTCCTCGTCGCTGTAGCCGAAGCGCTCCAGGACGGTTTCCCCGTCCTGGAGGGCCTGTCGGCACAGCTCGTAGACGGCGCCCTCCACACAGCCGCCGGAGACCGAGCCGATCGCCGTGCCGTCGGTGTCCACCGCGAGGGCGGCACCCGGCTGGCGCGGGGCGCTGCCGCCGACGGCCACCACGGTGGCCACGGCGAAGTCGCGGCCCTGCTCGACCCACCGGTTCAGCTCCTCGGCGATGTCCAGCATCTGTCGGTCTCCTTCAGGGGGTCGGGTGGAGGGCGTGGACGAGAGCGGGTTTCCGGTGGCGCCTAGTGCACGCCCATCCAGCTCTCGATCGGGTTGAGCGCGAAGTACACCAGGAAGATCGCCGTCAGGCCCCACATGAAGACGCCGATCTCGCGCGCCTTGCCCTGGGCGGCCTTGATGGCGGTGTAGGAGATGACGCCCGCGGCGACTCCGGCGGTGATGCTGTACGTGAACGGCATCACGACGACGGTCAGGAAGACCGGGATCGCGGTCGCGCGGTCGGCCCAGTCCACGTGCCGGGCGTTCATCAGCATCATCGAGCCGATGACCACCAGGGCGGCGGACGCGACCTCCTGCGGGACGATCGCCGTCAGCGGGGTGAAGAAGAGGCAGGCCGCGAAGAACAGGCCGGTGATCACCGAGGCCAGTCCGGTACGGGCGCCCTCGCCGACGCCGGTCGCCGACTCGATGAAGACCGTCTGGCCGGAGCCGCCGGCCACACCGCCGATCGCGCCGCCCGCGCCGTCGATGAACAGCGCCTTCGACAGCCCGGGCATCCGGCCCTTGTCGTCGGCCAGTTTGGCCTCGGTGCCCACGCCGATGATGGTGGCCATGGCGTCGAAGAACCCGGCGAGCACCAGGGTGAAGACGATCATGCCGACGGTCATCGCACCGACCTTGCCCCAGCCGCCGAACTCGACGTGCCCCATCAGCGAGAAGTCGGGCATCGACACGGCACTGCCGTGCAGTTCGGGGGCGCCGTTGGCCCACTGCCGGGGGTCGATGACGCCGGCGGCGTTCAGGATCGCGGCGACGATCGTGCCGCTGACGATGCCGACGAGGATGGCGCCGGGGAAGTTGCGGGCCTGCAGCATGAAGATCAGCAGCAGGGTGCCGGCGAACAACAGCACCGGCCAGCCCGCGAGTTCGCCCGCCGGGCCGAGGGTGACCGGGGTGGCCTTGCCCTGGTGCACGAAGCCGGACTTGTAGAAGCCGATGAGGGCGATGAACAGGCCGATGCCCATCGTGATGCCGTGCTTGAGCGCGAGCGGGATCGCGTTCATGATCATCTCGCGCAGTCCGGTGACGACCAGCAGCATGATGACGACGCCGTACATCACGCACATGCCCATGGCCTGCGGCCAGGTCATCTGCGGGGCGACCTGCGAGGACAGCACGCCGGAGACGGACAGGCCGGCGGCGAGGGCCAGCGGGACCTTGCCGAAGAAGCCCATCAGCAGCGTGGTGAAGGCCGCCGCGAACGCGGTGGCGGTGATCAGGGCCTTCTGGCCGAGCGTGTCCCCCGCCGCGTCCTTCCCGGACAGGATCAGGGGGTTGAGCAGGAGGATGTACGCCATCGCCATGAAGGTGGTGACGCCGCCGCGGACCTCGCGCGCGACCGTGGATCCTCGCCGGGATATGTGGAAGTACCGGTCGAGCCACGACCGTCCGGCGGGGACGCGGGATCCTGCGCCCGCGTCGTCCGAGACGGTCTGCGGCTCCAGTGACTGCTGGGTCATGTGGGCCTACTCCCAAGGTTCAAAGGGGCACCCGCGAACTGCTTTGAGTGGTGCGGGATTTGGGAAGGTGCTGCGGCCGCACGACCCGGGGGACGGCCCGAGACGAACGAACTGGTTGCTCCGGGCGGCACGTCGGAATGTGACGTTCCCGCACCGCCCGGAGGGACTTGCCTACGCCGTGCCGGTGAGGTGTTCGGGCCGTACCGGCGTCCTGTTCAGCTCCAGCCCCGTCGCGTTCCGGATCGCCGCGAGGACGGCCGGGGTGGACGACAGGGTGGGAGCCTCGCCGATGCCGCGCAGCCCGTACGGGGCGTGGTCGTCGGCGAGTTCGAGCACGTCGACGGGGATCGTCGGCGTGTCGAGGATGGTGGGGATCAGGTAGTCCGTGAAGGAGGGGTTCCTGACCTTCGCCGTCTTCGGGTCGACGATGATCTCCTCCATCACCGCGACTCCGAGACCCTGGGTGGTGCCGCCCTGGATCTGGCCGATGACGGACAGCGGGTTGAGCGCCTTGCCGACGTCCTGGGCGCAGGCCAGCTCGATCACCTTGACGAGCCCGAGCTCGGTGTCGACCTCGACGACGGCGCGGTGCGCGGCGAAGGAGTACTGGACGTGGCCGTTGCCCTGGCCGGTGCGCAGGTCGAAGGGCTCGGTCGGCCGGTGCCGCCACTCCTCCTCCAGCTCGACGGCCTCGTCCTCCAGGACGTCCACCAGGTCGGCGAGGACCTCGCCGCCGTCGGTGACGACCTTGCCGCCCTCCAGCACCAGTTCGGCGGTCGCCCACGCGGGGTGGTACGTGCCGAACTTGCGGCGCCCGATCTCCAGCACCCGCTCGCGCACCAGCTCGCAGGCGTTCTTCACGGCGCCGCCGGTGACGTACGTCTGCCGGGAGGCCGACGTCGAGCCGGCGCTGCCGACCTGGGTGTCCGCCGGGTGGATGGTGACCTGGGCGACGCCCAGCTCGGTGCGGGCGATCTGCGCGTGGACGGTGACCCCGCCCTGGCCGACCTCGGCCATCGCGGTGTGCACGGTGGCGACGGGCTCGCCGCCGACGACCTCCATGCGGACCTTGGCGGTGGAGTAGTCGTCGAAGCCCTCGGAGAAGCCGACGTTCTTGATGCCGACCGCGTAGCCGACCCCGCGTACGACGCCTTCGCCGTGGGTGGTGTTGGACAGGCCGCCGGGCAGCTGCCGTACGTCCGCGCCCTCGCTGGACTCCCACTGGCGCTCCGGCGGCATGGGCATCGCCTTGACGCGGCGCAGGAGTTCGGCGACGGGCGCCGGGGAGTCGACCGGCTGCCCGGTCGGCATGATCGTGCCCTGCTCCATGGCGTTGAGCCGACGGAACTCCACCGGGTCCATGCCCAGTTCCTTCGCCAGCTTGTCCATCTGCGCCTCGTAGGCGAAGCACGCCTGGACCGCGCCGAAGCCGCGCATGGCGCCGCAGGGCGGGTTGTTGGTGTAGAGGGCGATGGCCTCGATGTCGACGTCGTCGACGACGTACGGGCCGACGGAGAGGGAGGAGGCGTTGCCGACGACGGCCGGGGAGGCGGAGGCGTAGGCGCCGCCGTCCAGGACGATCCGGCACTTCAGGTGCGTGAGCTTGCCGTCGCGCGTGGCCCCGTGCTCGTAGTACAGCTTGGCCGGGTGGCGGTGGACGTGCCCGAAGAACGACTCGAAGCGGTTGTAGACGATCTTGACGGGCTTGCCGGTGCGCAGGGCCAGCAGACAGGCGTGGATCTGCATCGACAGGTCCTCGCGGCCGCCGAACGCGCCGCCGACGCCGGCCAGCGTCATCCGCACCTTGTCCTCGGGCAGGCCGAGGACGGGCGCCATCTGGCGCAGGTCGGAGTGGAGCCACTGGGTGGCGATGTAGAGGTGGACGCCGCCGTCCTCCTCCGGTACCGCGAGCCCGGACTCGGGGCCGAGGAAGGCCTGGTCCTGCATGCCGAAGGTGTACTCGCCCTCGACGATCACGTCCGCCCGCCTGCGGGCCGCCTCCACGTCGCCGCGGACGATCGGCTGGCGGTGGACGATGTTCGGGTGCGGGACGTGCCCGGCGTGGTGGTCGTCGCGGCCCTCGTGGACGAGGATCGCGTCGGGCGCGGTCGCCGAGGCCTCGTCGGTGATGACGGGCAGTTCGCGGTACTCGACCCTGATCTTGGCGGCGGCGCGGCGGGCGGTCTCCGGGTGGTCGGCGGCGACGAGCGCGACCGGCTCGCCGTGGTGGCGTACCTTGCCGTGCGCGAGGACCGGGGTGTCCTGGATCTCCAGGCCGTAGTTGCGCACCTCGGTCGGCAGGTCGTCGTAGGTGAGGACCGCGTAGACGCCCGGGGTGGCGAGCGCCTCCGCGGTGTCGATGGAGACGATCTCGGCGTGCGCGACCGTGGAGCGCAGGATCTGGCCCCAGAGCATGTCCTCGTGCCACATGTCGGAGGAGTACGCGAACTCGCCGGTGACCTTGAGGGTGCCGTCCGGGCGGAGCGTGGACTCGCCGACGCCGCCCTTGGTCTGCGAACCCTGGGTGATCTTGGTGGGAGCGCCGTTGGTGGGCATCGGGCTCAGACCGCCTCTCCCTGCCGGGCGGCCGCGAGGCGGACCGCGTCCATGATCTTCTCGTAGCCCGTGCAGCGGCACAGGTTGCCCGACAGCGCCTCGCGGATGTCCGCGTCGGTCGGGTTCGGGTTGTGCTCCAGCATCTCGTCGGCCGCGACCAGCAGGCCCGGCGTGCAGAAGCCGCACTGGACGGCGCCGGCGTCGATGAACGCCTGCTGGATCGGGGAGAGCCCGGCGCCCTCGCCGGTCTGCGAGTCGGTCCCCTTGCCCTGCCAGCCCTTGGCCTCGTCCAGCGAGGTGCCGCACGAGGAACCGCAGGACCTCTGCCGGGCGTAGTCCGCGAGCCCCTCGACGGTCACGACGTCACGGCCCTCGACCTGTCCGGCCGCGACCAGGCACGAGCACACGGGCACGCCGTCCAGGCGGACCGTGCAGGAGCCGCACTCGCCCTGCTCGCAGGCGTTCTTGGAACCGGGAAGGCCCAGACGCTCGCGCAGCACGTACAGCAGGGACTCGCCCTCCCACACGTCGTCGGCCTCCTGCGGGCGTCCGTTGACGGTGAAGTTGACGCGCATCACGCAGCTCCCTCGGTGGTGCGGCGGGCGCCGCGGTACGACTCCCAGGTCCAGGTCAGCGTGCGGCGGGCCATGACGCCCACCGCGTGGCGGCGGTAGCTCGCGGTGCCGCGTACGTCGTCGATCGGGTTGCAGGCGCCGGAGCACAGCTCCGCGAACTGCTTGGCGACCGACGGGGTGATGATCTTCCCGTTGTCCCAGAAGCCGCCCTCTTCGAGCGCCGCGTTCAGGAACTCCTCCGCGGCCTTGGCCCGGACGGGGGTGGGCGCCGCGGAACCGATGCCCGTACGGACGGTGCGCGACGACGGGTGCAGGGCGAGACCGAAGGCGCACACGGCGATCACCATCGCGTTGCGCGTACCGACCTTGGAGTACTGCTGCGGGCCGTCGGCCTTCTTGATGTGCACGCTCTTGATGAGCTCGTCGGCGGCAAGGGCGTTCCGCTTCACGCCGGTGTAGAACTCGTCGATCGGGACGAGACGGGTGCCGCGCACCGACTCGACCTCGACCTCTGCGCCGGCCGCGAGCAGGGCGGGGTGGGCGTCGCCGGCCGGGGAGGCGGTGCCGAGGTTGCCGCCGACGCCGCCGCGGTTGCGGATCTGCGGGGAGGCCACGGTGTGCGAGGCGAGGGCGAGACCCGGCAGCTCGGCGCGCAGGTGCTCCATGATCTTCGTGTACGGGACGGAGGCCCCGAGGCGCACCGTGTCCTCGCCGACCTCCCACTCGGTGAGGTCGGTGACGCGGTTCAGGTCGAGCAGGTACTCGGGCCGCCGATGGTCGAAGTTGATCTCGACCATCACATCGGTGCCGCCCGCAATGGGCACAGCGGTGGGGTGCTCGGCCTTGGCGGCGAGCGCCTCCTCCCAGCTGGCGGGGCGAAGGAAGTCCATGACCGGCTCTCTTCTTCGTCTCGTTGGTGGTACGGATTTGAGCCACTTCCGGTGCGGCGGGACCGGCTCGTTCATGTGCTGTTCACGCGGAGTGGGGTCAGTACACAGCGCCGTACTCCATGGGGGTCAGTCACGGAAACCATGAAGGAGTTGGCTGGCCAGGGCGGGCATCTTGTAGATTCGTATGAACGGAGGCACTCAGTTACCTCCCTGTTTTCCTGTAGAAACGCAGGAGACAGCCCGGCGACCGAAGGGTGCGGCTTCCGCGCCGTCCGGCGGACTTCTCTCCCCGCCCACCCTCTGGATTCATCGTAGATTTCGAGACATAGAACGGCGGCGACGAGAATGCGGCTGCGCGCACTTCTGGACACCGATGCGCTGGGCCTGAGGCTGCTCGGTGGCGAGGACGAGCTGGACCGCACCGTACGGGGCGTCATGACCACCGACCTGCGGGACCCGAGCCGCTATCTGTCGGGCGGCGAGCTGGTGCTCACGGGCCTGGCCTGGCGGCGCGACGCCGACGACTCGGAGCCTTTCGTACGGATCCTGGTGCAGGCCGGTGTGGCCGCCCTGGCGGCCGGTGAGGCGGAGCTGGGGGACGTGCCGGACGACCTGGTGCTGGCCTGCGCCCGCAACCGGCTGCCGCTGTTCGCGGTGCACGAGTCGGTGGCGTTCGCGACGATCACCGAGCACGTGGTGCGGCAGGTCAGCGGTGAGCGCGCCGGGGACCTCGCGGCCGTGGTCGACCGGCACCGCCGGATGATGACCTCCGGTCCGGCCGGCGGCGGCCCGGACGTGGTCCTGGACCTGCTCGGCTCCGACCTGGACCTCAGAGCCTGGGTGCTGTCCCCCACCGGCCGGCTCATCGCGGGCTCCAAGGTGGGCGGGCCCGCCCTGCCCCCCGAGGTCTGCGCCGAGCTGGCCGCCGAGCACCTCGCCGCCACCCGCACCGGCCGCCGCGGACCGCACCGGCTGAGCGTCGGCCAGGCGACGTACTCGCTCTTCCCCATCCGCAGCAGCGGCCGCTCCCCGCAGGCCGCCCGGGACGTGAGGGAGACGGTCCTGTCGGACTGGCTGCTGGCCGTCGAGGCGGACGCGGGCGACTGGCCCGCCGAGCGCCTCGACCTCCTGCAGGGCGTCACCCAGCTGATCTCCGTCGAGCGCGACCGCCGGGACGCCGCCCGCACGGTCCGGCGCCGCCTCGCCCAGGAGGTGCTGGAGCTGGTGCAGACGGGCGCGGCGCCGGCCGAGATCGCCGCCCGCCTCCGGGTGGCCGCCCCGGTCCTGCTGCCCGGTCTCGGGGCCGCCCCGCACTGGCAGGTGGTCGTGGCCCGCGTCGAGTGGCAGGACGCGGGCGTCGAGGCCGGCCCGGTCGCCCAGTCGCTGCTGGAGGAGATCCTGGTCGACCCGCTGGCGACGGGCCCGGAGCCCTCCGACCGGATCGCCGTCGCGCACACCGGCGAGGAGGCCGTCGCCCTCGTACCGCTCCCGGCGGTCTCCGCCGAGCACGACGGCTCGGAGACCGGGATCGTCGCCGACGCGCTCCTGCAGTCCGTACGGGAGCCGCTGTCGGCCGGCCTCGACGACGACGGGCAGGTCACGCTCGGGGTGAGCGCGGCCGTGCACTCGGCGGAGGGACTGCGCGGGGCGCTGGAGGAGGCCCGGCACGCGCGCAGGGTCGCCGCCGCGCGGCCGGGGCGGGTGTGCGCGGCGGGGCACCAGGAGCTGGCCTCGCACGTGCTGCTGCTCCCGTTCGTGCCGGACGACGTGCGGCGGGCCTTCACCGCGCGCCTGCTCGACCCGCTGCGCGACTACGACCGCCGGCACCGCGCCGAGCTGATCCCCACCCTGGAGGCGTTCCTGGACTGCGACGGCTCCTGGACACGGTGTGCGACCCGGCTGCACCTGCACGTCAACACGCTGCGCTACCGGGTCGGGCGGATCGAGCAGTTGACGGGCCGCGACCTGTCCCGACTGGAGGACAAGCTCGATTTCTTCCTGGCGTTGCGGATGAGCTGAGGCCGTCCGAGAGGGGCACCGGATGGCACCAAGTGCCGCGCGGGTCCCACGACTTTGTGAAATCCTTCACCCAGCCCCTTGGCCGAGCGCCCGGATTCGTGCTGAGATGCGGCCACCAACCAAGGCTCGATGGCGTGCTCGGGGAGGGCAACGTGGCGCATACCGCCATGTCTGGTACCGGAACGACCGCAGGTGACGATCCCCTCCAGACCGCGGTATGGCGGCTGCGCTCACGGGCCTGCTGGGTCGACGCGGCCGCACTGCTGGAGCCGGTCACCGCCGACTCCGCGCTGCAGAGAGCCGCGCTCCTCGTGGAGAAGTGCCTGTACACGGAGCAGGGCTGGGAGGCGGCCGAGGACGCGCTGCGCACGGCGGAGGCCCTCGCCCACACCGACGACGAGCGGGGCGCGGCCGCTTGTGAACGCGGGTACTTGGCGTACGCGGCGACCCTGCACTCCGTGCGCGACCGGGCCGACGAGGCGCGGGCCGCGCTCGGGCGGGCGGCGGCGCTGATCGCGCCGGGCGCGGCGGGGCGGCCGTTGCTGGACTTCCGGCGTGGGCTGCTCGCCGAGAACCTGACCGGCTCCCCGCAGGCCGCGCGGGCCGCGTACCGCCGTGCGCACGCGGGCGCCACCGCCCACTCCGACCCCCTGCTGCTGTCCTTCACCTGGCGCCATCTCGCGGGACTGGCCCTGCGGGAGGGGGAGTTGGCGGAGGCTCGGCACGGTTTCGCCGAGTCGCTGCGCATCCGGGAGGAGCTGGGCTATCTCGTCGGCACGGCGCCCGCACTGGCGTCACTGGCGGACGCGGAGGCGGAGCCCGAGGCGTCGCGGCTGCGGGAGGAGGCCCGGCGGCTGTTCCGACTGCTGGGCGGCGTACCGACATGGCTGGCACGCCAGCTGGCGCCACCCGCGGCGGACGCGGCGACGGCCTGAAAGGCGCGCGGCAGCCTTGGCCTAGAGGTCACTGAGAGGAAGCTGAGAAGTTGCTGTGCCAGTGTGGCGCGCCCAACCCCCTCATAGGAGCGCCTCGATGAGCCTCGTCAATGGCTTGCCCGCACATGTCCTTTTGGTGCACTTCGTCGTCGTCCTCGTACCGCTGACCGCGCTGGCGCTCGTGGCGAGCGCCGTGTGGCCCGCGGTCGCGCGCCGCATGGGCGTGGTGCTGCCGGTGCTCGCGCTGGTCACCCTGGCCAGCGTGCCGCTGACCACGAGCGCCGGCGAATGGCTGGAGGAGCACGTCGGCAGCGACGCCCTGGTACGGCGGCACGCGGAACTCGGCGACGGACTGCTGCCCTGGGCACTGGGCCTGTTCGTGCTGGCGGCGGCGGTGTGGTGGACCACCCGGCGGACGCCGTCCGAGCAGACGGGCAACCGGTCGGCGTCGGTGATACGGATCGCGGCCGCGGTGCTGTCGGTCGTCGTGGCGGCGGGCGCGATCGTGGACGTGTACCGCATCGGCGACTCCGGCGCGAAGGCCGCCTGGCACGACGGCTACTCGAAGACGGCCACCGGATCGGGCGACGGGGACGACTGACCCCCGGCCGCGGCGGAACGGGACGTGCGGGGGGTCCGGTCGGTGGGAACTCCCGCACGGACCATGCCGGTTCAGTGCGGGCGGGCCGCCCCCGCGAAGTGCTCCCCCACCAGCCCCCGCACCACGTCCAGGTCCCGGGCGATCAGGGCGTCGAGCAGTGCCGTGTGCTCCGCCGCGTCGGCCACCAGGTCGGCACGCCCGCGCGACGCCGGAGCCCCGACCAGCGGCCACTGCGCGCGGCGGTGCAGGTCGTCGGCGATGCGGACGAGCTGCTCGTTGCCGGACAGGGCCAGCATGGCCCGGTGAAAGGTGCGGTCCGACTCCCCGTACGTCGCCCGGCAGCCCGAGGACGCGGCGCGGACCGTCGCCTCGGCGAGCGGGCGCAGCTCCGCCCAGCGCTCCACCGGGACCGTACGGGCCAGGCGCAGCATCACCGGTACCTCGATCAGCGCCCGCACCTCGGCCAGTTCGGCCAGTTCACGGGTCCCGCGCTCCACCACCCGGAAGCCGCGGTTGGGCACCACCTCGACGGCGCCCTCCAGCGCCAGCTGCTGCATCGCCTCGCGCACCGGTGTCGCGGAGACGCCGAAGCGCTCGCCCAGGGCCGGCGCCGAGTACACCTCGCCGGGCCGCAGCTCGCCCGTCACCAGCGCCGTGCGCAGCGCGGTGAGGATCTGCCCCCGCACCGAGGCCCGCTGGACCGGACGCGGCGCGGTGAGCGGCTGCTCACTGTGCGTGTGCTCGCCGCGTGTGCCCCCGCCCGCGGCGAGGCCCCGTTCCCGGTCGACGTCGGCCGCGGCCGGCTGCGGCGGCACCCTGGGCACGTCCGTGCCGGCCTGCGGGATCCCCGTCCGCGCCGAGCCCTGTGCGCTCTGCCTCACGGGTCCTCCTCCGGACGTGTCGGTACTTGGGGTCATTACGGCGGGTTGTTACTCGTCCGTCAAGCACCATAAGCGCACAAGCCGTCAGTTCAAATCCCGATTGTCTCGAATGAGGCAAGCCTTGCCTTGCTCCGAGCTCGATCCGGAGGGCGCCACCCCGCACAGGGCACGCCGGACCACCTGCCTCGCTCCCGGCGACCAAGCCGTCGGGAGCGGACGCCAGTTGAGGACCCCGGAGGCGCAACCTCCGCGCCGGTCCCGTAAGATCACCGCGACGAGACCGCTCCTTCGGTTACAGGTGATTCACAACTTCCTCACTTGTCGCAGGAACTTTCCGAAGAACCATCCGTACGGGTAGTCTTATTCGAACTCAACTCCCGCCCCTCAAGCGGCAGTTCGAGCAGAACGCCGCCCTGGGCATCCCCTTGCACTTCCTTGGCGGCCTCTTGCCCCGAAACCCCCTGAGGGCCGGTGGGATTGGGCCACTATGGCGGGCGTTACGCCCTATCCCAATGCAAGGGACCCCTAGATGAGACTGACCGACATATCGCTGAACTGGCTGCTTCCGGGCGCCGTACTGCTCCTGGGCATGCTGGCGGCGGTGGCGGTGCTCGCGCGCAGCAAGCGGTCCGGCGGGGAGCACGCGAAGGACGACTCGTGGGAGCGCAGCGAGGAGCGCCGCAGGCGCAAGGAGGCCTTGTACGCCACCGCCTCCTACGTGCTGCTGTTCTGCTGTGCGGCGGTCGCCGCGGCGCTCTCCTTCCACGGCCTGGTCGGCTTCGGCCAGCAGAACCTCGGCCTCACCGACGGCTGGGAGTACCTGGTGCCGTTCGGCCTGGACGGCGCGGCCATGTTCTGTTCCGTGCTCGCGGTGCGCGAGGCCAGCCACGGTGACGCGGCCCTCGGCTCCCGGATACTGGTGTGGACGTTCGCGGGCGCCGCGGCCTGGTTCAACTGGGTGCACGCGCCCAGGGGCATCGACCACGCGGGCGCGCCGCAGTTCTTCTCCGGCATGTCCCTTTCGGCTGCCGTCCTGTTCGACCGCGCGCTGAAGCAGACCCGTCGCGCCGCCCTGCGCGAGCAGGGTCTGGTGCCGCGTCCGCTGCCGCAGATCCGCATCGTCCGCTGGCTGCGGGCCCCCCGTGAGACCTACAGGGCCTGGTCGCTCATGCTCCTGGAGGGTGTGCGCAGCCTGGACGAGGCGGTCGAGGAGGTCCGCGAGGACAAGCGGCAGAAGGAGGAGAACCGCCTGCGCCGCCGCGAGGCGGACCGCCTGGAGCGCGCGCAGCTCAAGGCGATCAGCCGCGGGCACCGCGGGTTCATCGGCCGTGGCGGCCGGCCCGAGCCGCAGGCCCTGGAGCGGGCCTCCGCCCAGGCCACCGCGGAGCCTGCCATATCCGCGCCGGAGCCGCTGCCCGTACGCCACCGTCCCTCGTTGCAGCCCGTCCGCAAGGGCGGTTCTGACCCGGTGACCGTCGACCTCACCGCGGAGGACGACACAATGGCCCTGCCGCGCCTCGACTCCCTGGAGCGCAAGCTCAAGGACCTCGAGCAGCAGTTCGGCTAGAGACGGCCGTCATGGGGAGGGGGCGTGGCCTGCGGGCCACGCCCCCTCCCCGTTCAGGCGGCCTCCGCGTCGAGTTCGAACCACACGGCCTTCCCCACGCCGTGTGACCGCACTCCCCACGCGTCCGCGAGGGACTGCACCAGTACCAGGCCCCTGCCGTGCGTACCGTCGTCGGCCACCGGCACGCGCAGCCGCGGCCTGCGGGCCACGAAGTCCCGTACCTCCACCCGTAGTCCGTGGGATCCCACGGTGGCGGTGAGCACCGCCTCCCGGTCGGTGTGGATGAGCGCGTTGGTGACGAGTTCGCTGGTGAGCAACTCCGCTATCTCCGACCGTCCGGGCCTGCCCCAGTGCCGCAACAGCTCGCGCAGCGCCCTGCGCGCCTCGGGCACCGCCTTCAGGTCCGCCCGTCCGAGTCTCTGCCGTAGCTGCGACGGCTGCTCCGGTGCCGGGACGCCGTCCGTCCTTTCCTCCACCGTCTGAGCCGAGGAGGCCCCGATCGCCATGGGACCGCCCCCTCGTGCCTGCCTCTTCATGACCCCCGCCCGCGTGCCGATGTCGGTTCCCCTCCTTGTCGAACACGTTCACGGGATCCATGCCCCATGCCACACGCGCCAGTCATGTCGAATCCTCGATGACCAGGTGTTCGGCCAAGGTTGAGGCCCTCCCGGCCGGGTGGAGGGGCGCTTGGGAGGAAGCCGGGGGGGGACTGTGCGGGCCACGAGCGGACCGCCGCGCACGGTGACCGCACACGCGGGGAAGCGCGTCCGGAACTTGCCATGAGCCATTTCGCGCGGCCCGTGCACCGCGGCAGGCGCGCGTCGCCGGCCGCCTCGGTGTCCCGGGGAGAGCGGACACCGCCGTGCCGCCCGCGAGTCCTTCGCCAGCGGCACGGCCTGCGGAAAGCCCTGGTCGCACCGTTGGTCCCGAGGTCCTGTTCGACGGGCCGGACGCCCAGGTCCAGGGCCTGCCGTACGACGTCGCGGACGGCCTCCTCAGGGGCGTTCCCCGCGCGATCGACGCCTCGCCGTCCCCTCCACGGCGAGCGGAGACGAACCGTTCCGTCCGTTCCACGAAGGGGCGCCGGTACGTCCTTGTCGTCCGGCTCCGCGACTACGCGCCCGGGCGGCATCCTGACCGCCGAGGATCGCCCCAACTACCGATTCCCGTCTGCCGAGCCCGCCGTACCCGACGAAACCGTGTGGCAGCCGGTTCCGGGCGGTGCGCGCACCGCTTCGGCGGCGCGGCCGTCCTCCCGCGGCTCTTGAAAGTGGCCGGAATCCGCTGGTCCCCGACCCGGTGACCGAGCCGGGACCGGACGGACACGCCGGAACGGCCGCGGTCCGAAGGTCGGTTCGCCTTCGGGCCGCGGCCGATCCGCATCGTCATGTCGCGGTCGCCACCGGAGTGACTACTTCGCTCCCAGGGCCTTCGCACCGATGCGGTAGATCTGGTGGGTGTCGCGGGTCACGTCGACGTACACCTTGGTGGTGCTGTTGCGGCTCCAGGTGAGGGTCACGACGGCCTCCGTGTGGTTCTTCGCGGTGCCGTTGTCGGTGACCTTCCAGGCGAGCGGGACGTTCTGGGCGCGCAGGACGCCGTCGGCGTGCTCCCTTTCCTCCCAGGCGGCCAGCTGCTTCTGGAAGGCGGGCGTGAGGTAGTGGGCGCGCAGGGCCTGGCCGAGGTTGCCGCTGTCCTCGTCGGTCACCGCGTCGATGTAGGCGCCGTAGAAGTCGGCGACGCGGGTGAGGTTGTCCGACGGCTTGCCGCTGACGCTGCGCGGGGCGCCGGCGGAGGCCTGGGCGGTGGCGCCGAGACCGAGGGCGACGGCGAGGACGCCGGCGGACAGGGCGGTGCGGGTCTTGCTGTTCATGTGAGTTCCCCGTTTTTCGAAGTGTGCGTTGCGTGTCGGGTGGTCGGTGGGCCGCCCTCTTGACCCCCGTGGCAGGAGGGCGGCCCCGGTCGTGCGGTCAGTGGAGCTTGTCGACGGCCTTGGTGGCCGTCTTCTTGAAGGCCTTCACCGGGGCGTCCTTGAAGCCGCCCATCCGTCCCCAGTCGACGACCGTCACGGTCCGGCCGTCCCGGCCGACCGCGAGGAGGCGGATGTCGGTCGCACCCCAGGAGCTCTGCGTGTGCAGGCCGTAGAGGTGGGCGCCCTCCTCCACGGGCAGGGTGCCGTAGTCCTTGAACGTGACCTTCAGGTCCGGGTCGGCCTTCTCGGTCCGTGCCGCGCAGGACGCGATGTCCTTGGTCAGCCGCGTGAACCGCCCCTTGGCCGCGCCGGTGGTCGACGACACGACGCCGACCTGGACGGCGTGCGCGTCGAGGTCGGTGTGGAACTCCCGGTACCAGGAGCCCCGGTCGTCGTTCAGCACCAGGCCCAGGCAGCGGTCCACCTCCACCGCCTCCGGCAGGCCGCCGGTGACCTTGCCGGCCGTCCAGGACGACGTGGCGTACGGCGGAAGGTCGGCGGCCGCCAGGAAGCCGGGTGCCTTGGTGGCGGCGCCCGCCGGCTGGGCGAGTGCGGTGCCTGCGGCGAGGCCCGCGGCGGCCAGTGCGACGAGCACACCTGCTCGGGTGCGCTTGGGCATGGGTGTCCCCCGTGAGTGAGTGCATGGGTGTGGGCTGTCGCCGCGACGCCGGAAGGTCGGTCCGGCCCGGTCGGTGCGACACCAAGAGCATCGGCGGTCGGCGCGGTCCGGCGCAACGGCCACCGCCCGTTCGGCGACGGTGGAACCATCCCAGCCCATCTGACGTGCAGGTATATGGAGTGCCTGGGATACGGGGACGCGACGCGACGACGGGGGAACGGTGTCGGCTGGGGACGAGGTCGAGGAGTTCGCGGCGCTGCTGCGCCGGCTGAAGGACCGCACGGACCGGAGCTACGGCTCCCTGGCCCGGCGCCTGCACATGAACACCTCCACGCTGCACCGCTACTGCGCGGGGGAGGCGGTACCGCTGGAGTACGCGCCGGTGGAGCGCCTCGCGGCGTTCTGCGCGGCGACACCGGAGGAACGCCTGGAACTGCACCGCCTGTGGCTGCGGGCCGTGGCGGCGCGCCAGCGCCCGCGGTCGACCGGGCCCGGCGCGCCGGAGGACCCGGCTGCGGCGACCGAGCCGGGAGCGCCGGGGGCGACGCCTGCGGCGGCCGAGCCGACGCCGAGGCCGACGGACGAGGCACCCGCAGCCAGGGACGCCGTTCCGGCTGAGGAGGCGGCTTCGGCGGAGGGCGCACCCGAACCCGCGTCCGAGCCCGCACCCGACCCCGCTCCGGGGCCGCGTTCCTGGTATCGGCGTCGGCGGGTGCTGGTGTCCGTCGGTGTGGCGTGTGCGCTGCTCGCCTCCCTGGGCAGCCTGCGCGCCCTCTCGGACGACCGTGCCCCGCAGGCACGGGCGCCGCACGACAGCACGGCGCCCCGGACCACGGCGCCGGGCGCGCCGTGGCGCCCGTCGAAGCCGTCGGCCGGTTCCTCCCCCACCACCGCCCCGAACTCGTCCTCACCCGAGGCGGGGAAGAAGCCCACCGCCTCGGCATCGCCCGGCGGCGGTTCCGGCGGGACCGGCGGTACTGGCGGGCGGGCCGCCGGACTTCCCCTCGCCTGGACGGTGGACTCCCAGGTGTGGCAGGGAGGCTGCGGTCACGACTACGTCATCGACAAGCCGCCCGCCCAGGTGCCCCCGCCCCCGGTCCAGCAGGACGCCGGGACCTGGGCGGCGACGCAGGGCGCGGTGCACGGGCGGCAGACCCTGGTGCAGGTCTCCGTGCAGGGGCGCTCGTCGACGGCCGTCGTCCTGGAGGCCCTGCGGGTGCGGATCGTCGGCCGGGGGCAGCCCCTGACCGGCAACGCCTACGCCATGGACCAGGGCTGCGGCGGCGAACTCACGCCCCGCAGCTTCACCGTGAACCTCGACGCCGACCGGCCCATCGCCCGGCCGAAGGACGGCGCCGACAGCGAACACACCATCCCTGCCGTGCACTTCCCCTACCGCGTCTCAGCCCAGGACCCCGAGGTGCTGCTCGTGGACGCGACGACACGGGCCCACGACGCCCGCTGGTACCTCGAACTCGACTGGTCCTCCCAGGGCCGCAAGGGCACGATCCGCATCGACGACCACGGCCGCCCGTTCCACACGAGCGGCATCACGGACATGCCGCGCTACTGGTACGGCACGAACGACTCCGGCGACCGCGCCTGGGTCCCCTACGACAGCTAGCGGCGTGGCACGTTGCGAAGGTTGGAGCGGGCCATCTGGAGCATCCGGCCCACACCGCCGTCCAGGACGATCTTCGACGCCGACAGGGCGAAGCCCGTCACCATCTCGGCGCTGATCTTCGGTGGGATGGACAGGGCGTTGGGGTCGGTGACGATGTCGACCAGGGCGGGCCCCTTGTGCTTGAAGGCGGACTTCAGGGCCCCGGCGAGGTCCTTGGGCTTCTCCACCCGCACTCCGTAGGCGCCGCACGCGCGGGCCACGGCCGCGAAGTCGGGGTTCTTGTTGGTGGTGCCGTAGGAGGGCAGCCCGGCGACCAGCATCTCCAACTCGACCATGCCGAGCGAGGAGTTGTTGAACAGGACGACCTTGACCGGCAGGTCGTACTGCACGAGCGTCAGGAAGTCGCCCATCAGCATGGAGAATCCGCCGTCGCCCGACATCGACACCACCTGCCGGCCGCGGTCGGTGAGCTGCGCGCCGATCGCCATCGGCAGGGCGTTCGCCATGGAGCCGTGCGAGAACGAACCGATGACCCGGCGGCGGCCGTTGGGCGAGATGTAGCGGGCGGCCCAGACGTTGCACATGCCGGTGTCGACGGTGAACACCGCGTCGTCGTCGGCGAGTTCGTCGAGGACGGAGGCCACGTACTCCGGGTGGATGGGGACGTGCTTGTCGACCTTGCGGGTGTATGCCTTGACCACGCCCTCCAGGGCGCCGGCGTGCTTCTTCAGCATGCGGTCCAGGAAGCGGCGGTCGGTCTTCTCCTTGACCCGCGGGATCAGGCAGCGCAGGGTCTCGCGCACATCGCCCCAGACGGCCAGGTCGAGTTTCGAGCGGCGGCCCAGGTGCTCGGGCCGGACGTCGACCTGGACGATCGTCACGTCGTCGGGCAGGAAGGCGTTGTAGGGGAAGTCGGTGCCGAGCAGGATCAGCAGGTCGCACTCGTGGGTGGCCTCGTAGGCGGCGCCGTAGCCGAGCAGGCCGCTCATGCCGACGTCGTACGGGTTGTCGTACTGGATCCACTCCTTGCCGCGCAGGGCGTGGCCGACGGGTGACTTGATCTTCCCGGCGAACTCCATGACCTCGGCGTGGGCGCCGGCCGTGCCGCTGCCGCAGAACAGAGTGACCTTCTCGGCGCGGTCGATCATGTCGGCGAGCTTGTCGATCTCGGTGTCGCCCGGCCGGACGGTGGGCCGGGAGGTGACCAGCGCGCTCTCGGCGGCCCGTTCGGGGGCGGGCTGGTCGGCGATGTCACCGGGGAGGGAGACGACGGCGACGCCCGACCGCCCGACGGCGTTCTGGATGGCGGTCTGCAGCAGGCGCGGCATCTGCTTGGGGCTGGAGATGAGCTCGCTGTAGTGGCTGCACTCGCGGAACAGCTGGTCGGGGTGGGTCTCCTGGAAGTAGCCGAGGCCGATCTCGCTGGAGGGGATGTGCGAGGCGAGGGCCAGCACGGGGGCCATGGACCGGTGGGCGTCGTACAGGCCGTTGATGAGGTGCAGGTTGCCAGGGCCGCAGGAGCCGGCGCACGCGGTGAGCTTCCCGGTGATCTGGGCCTCGGCGCCGGCCGCGAAGGCGGCGGTCTCCTCGTGGCGGACGTGCACCCAGTCGATGGCTGCGTTGCGGCGCACGGCGTCCACGACCGGGTTGAGGCTGTCGCCGACGACGCCGTAGAGGCGCTTGACTCCGGCTCGGACGAGGATGTCGACGAACTGTTCGGCGACGTTCTGCTTGGCCATGGCGCTCTCATGCCCCTTCGGTCTCCGGAGTTCCCTACGGGTTACATGAATTCACAACGCGCCGCGTCACGCCTCCCAAACGGCGGCGGCCGTGCGGTCGTCCGCGTATCCCTTGACCCGCACCTGGGTGTCGGCCAGGAACGCGGCGAGCCCCGGCGGGGTGGGGCCGGACCACCGGCCGGTCAGGTGGCGGCACAGGTCCGGCTCGCCGCGCAGCGGTTCCGCGAGGCCGCTGGTGCACATCAGGAGCGTGTCACCCGGGTGGGCGATGGAGGCGCGGAAGCGGAAGGGTTCCCGGGGTGGTTCCGGGGCGGGTTCGTAGGGGCTCGGGGGTGTCGGGATGCCCAGGTCCATCGTCAGGCGGTCGCCCTCGGGGGTCTCGGCCGGCAGTGAGCCGAAGCCGACGACCGGTTCGCCGGTGACGTCGGCGACGCGGGGTTCGATGTCCTGCCAGTCGCCGTCTCTGAGGCGGAACAGTCCGCCGTCCCCGACGCCGAAGAAGACGCGCGTACGGCACTCCGGGTCGGCGGGCAGCAGCAGGCAGCGCAGGGTGGCCGCGTACTCCTCCGGGTCGATGCCCTGCTCGGCGGCGCTGGCGCGCAGTTTGCCGAGGCTGCGGTCGGTGAGGCGGTGCAGGCCGGACTTGAGGTCGCCGCGCCTGCCCGCACGGATGTCCTCGGCGAGCCGTGCGTGGCTGCGGCCCACGGCCCGGCCGATCCAGTGGCAGGCCTCGGCGGCGGCGCGGTGGGCGCCGGGGGTGGCCCGGGCGCCGGTGGCCATCGCGACGAGCACCAGGGCGTGCTCGGCGGTGCCGAAGCGGGCGGTGAGGAGGGAGTCGCGGCGGGGTTCGCCCCGGTAGCGGGCGGAGTCGCCGCGGACGGAGGCGGCGCGCAGGGTGCAGGCGCCGTACCGGGCGCCGTCGAGGACGGTGTCGGCGACGAGGTCGTCCAGGTCGTCGGGGTCGGCGGGCGGGAGGGCGGTGGGTTCGGCGTCGTAGGTCGGGGGGCCGGAGCCGACGTAGTCGACGGGGGGTGGCGGGAAGGCGGGGAGGTCGAGGTGGGTGGCCGTGTGGGGCGTGGGCGATGGCTCGGGGGTCGGTGGCGATGGCGGTGGCGGGGTGTCGTCCGTCCGCGGGACGGACGGCGGCGCGGGGGGCTCGGCCGGAGCCGTGACCGCCGTGCCGGGCGGCTCCGTCGGCGTCCTGCTGGACGGAGGCTGTTCGGGGGGCGGTGTCTCGGTGCTCCTGGAGCGCTGTTGCGGAACCCCCCGTCCCGTCCCGGGATCGGTGTCCTCGCCCCGCTCCCCCGCCCCGGTGTGCACCGCTCCCGCCGCGGAGGCGAACCGGTCGTCCAGAGTGTCGGCCGCGGGGGTGGGCCCCGTGTCCTCGGTGGAGTCGTCGTACAGCTGTCCCCACCAGTCGTCGTCGTGCCCGGTGGGCCTTCCCCCCTGCTGACTCATGCCCCTGATTGTCCACCGCGGGGGCCGGATGAAAACGGGGCATCGGGAAAATCCCGCACGGCACGCCGTGTCGAACGGCGTGTCGAGTGAGTCGTCGAACAGGGGTGCGGAGGAAGTCACCGGGCGGCTCCACCCCCCACGGGAGAGCCGCCCGGCGACCGCCGGGGTGACCCGGGCCCGGATCCCCTGCGTGCCGACGGTGCGCCGACGGCACGCTCACGGGCCCGGATCACGCTGTGGATGACCGGATCACGTCCCGACCCGGTCGGACCGGTCCCGAGTGTGACCCGGTTCCCTGGAGATGAGCTGTGAGACGGCCCGGGATTCCGCCGCAGGCGGGCGGGGCCGACAGGGTCGTGCCGTCACCTTGGCAGAGAGACGGGCGGTACGGCGATGATGTTCCGAGGCGGGTTTGCGCCGTGGCCGGTTTCCGCCACCGCGCGGCCCGGTGGGCTTGGGTCCGGGGAGGGACGACACCGCATGCTGGCAGTGCTGGGGCTGGACGAGACGCACGAGTCGGCGTACCGGGCGCTGGTCTCGGTGGGCGCCGCCGACGTACCGGATCTGGCCCGGCGGCTGACGCTCGGCGAGGACGACACCGAGCTGGCGCTGCGGCGGCTGGAGCGGCACGGGCTGGCCGCCCAGTCGTCGGCGCGGCCGGGACGGTGGGTCGCGGCGCCGCCCGGGGTGGCGCTGGGCGCGCTGCTCACCCAGCAGCGGCACGAGCTGGAGAGGGCGGAACTGGCGGCCGCGCTGCTCGCCGAGGAGTACCGGGCGGCCGCCGCCGAACCGGCCGTGCAGGACCTGGTCGAGGTGGTGGTCGGTGCCGGCGCGGTCGCCCAGCGGTTCCTGCAGTTGCAGCTGGGGGCGGCCGACGAGGTGTGCGCGCTGGTCACCGGCAGCCCCTCCGTCGTCTCCGGCATGGAGAACCACGCCGAGGAGCAGGCCGCCGGCCGCGGAGTGCGCTACCGGGTGGTGGTCGAGCGGTCGGTGCTGGACCTGCCGGACGGGATGACCGAGCTGTCCGCCGCGCTGGGCCGGGGCGAGGAGGTGCGGGTGGTGGACCGGGTGCCGACCAAGCTGGTGGTGGCCGACGGTTCGCTGGCCCTGGTGCCGCTGACCACGCACACCGCGGAGCCGGCCGCGCTGGTGGTGCACGCGAGCGGGCTGCTTCAGCTGCTGTCCGGGCTGTTCGAGTCGGTGTGGCGGGACGCGCTGCCGCTGCGGTTCGGGGCGGCCGGGGTCACCGAGCAGGAGCCGGACGGCCCCGACGCCACGGATCTGGAGGTGCTGTCCCTGCTGCTGGCCGGGCTGACCGACGCGAGCGTGGCAAAACAGCTGGACCTGGGGCTGCGAACGGTGCAGCGCCGCGTCGCGCGGCTGATGGAGCTGACCGGCGCGACGACCCGGCTGCAGCTGGGATGGCATGCGTACGAACGGGGCTGGGTGACTCGGGAGCGACCCTGACCTGCACATTCGGCTCCGCTCGGGCACCCTGGGCTCATGGGAGTGTGGGACCTCGTGCTCGTCGGCCTGGTCCTCCTGCTCGGCCTGTGCGGGGTGCTGGTGCCCGGGGTGCCGGGGTCGTGGCTGGTGTGGGCCGCGATCCTGTGGTGGGCGCTGAAGGACCCTCGGCCGGCCGCCTGGTGGGTGCTGGTCGGCGCGACGGTCGCGCTGTTCCTCTCCCAGGTCGTGCGCTGGGCGCTGCCGCCCCGACGGCTGCGGGGCAGCGGGGCGACCCCACGGATGGGCGTGTACGCGGGTGCCGGGGCGTTCCTCGGCTTCCTGCTGTTTCCCGTCCTGGGCGCGATCCCCGGCTTCATCGGCGGCATCTATCTCAGTGAACGCCTGCGTCTGGGCGGGCACGGCCCGGCGATGGCGGCCCTGCGCACCGCGATGCGCTCGGGCGGCTCCAGCGTGCTGGCGGAGCTGTTCACCTGTCTGCTGATCGCCGGGGCATGGCTGGGCGTGGTGTTCCTGGGCTGACGCCCCGGCGAACCGACGACCCGGCGAACAGGCGGGCTACAGGCAGCCCTCCAGGGTGAGCAGGTGCACCTTCCGTTCCAGGCCGCCCGCGTAGCCCGTCAGCGCGCCGTTCGCGCCGATCACCCGGTGGCAGGGCCGCACGATGAGCAGCGGGTTGGCGCCGATCGCGCCTCCGACGGCCCGTACGGCCGCCCGGGGCGCCCCGATCCGCGCGGCGATCTCGCCATAGGTCGTGGTGGCGCCGTAGGGGACGGAGTCCAGAGCGGCCCACACCCGCTCCCGGAACTCGCTGCCCGCGGTGCTGAACGGCAGCCGGAAGTCCTTCAGTTCACCGGCGAAGTAGGCGTCCAGCTGTTCCTCGGCGGCACGGAAGAGCGCCGGCTCGTACCGCCAACTCGCATCCACCTCACGCCCGTTGCGCTGCCCGGGCACGGAGACCGAGGTCAGGGCGCCGGTGGCGTCGGCGGTGATCAGCAGGGCGCCGACGGGGCTGTCGACACGGGTCCACAGGGTGGTCATCGCGGTTCAGTCCAACTCTCCCGCTGCACGCAGGTGTCGTAGGGCGTACGAGCGCCAGGGGCGCCAGGCGTCGGGGACGTCCAGGCCGGGCGGGGCGACGTCGGGGTCGCCCAGGGCGCGGGTGCGGATCTCGGCGACGGTGCCGGCGTCCATGCCGGGCACCGCGAGCAGTGCGGCCTGCGCCTCGTCGCGGTCGACGCCCGGGTCGAGACGCAGGGCGCCGTCGGCGAGGGCGGCGGTGAGGGCGCCGAGGGTGCCGTCGGGTTCGGCCTCGGCGAGGACCGCCGGTTCGGGGAAGAGGTGGGTGAGGCTGCCGGAGGGCGAGTCCAGCGCCTTGCCGTAGCGCCGCACCAGCCGTTCGCTCGCCCGCGGCCCCAGCAGGGCCCGTACCGCCGCCTCGTCCGCGTCGGCGGCGCCCGGCGAGCGCAGGCCCCGGCGGGCGGCGACGAGGGGTGCGAGCCGTGGGTCCGCGCCGAGCCGCTCGTCCACCGCGTAGGGGTCGGCGTCGAGGTCGAACAGCCTGCGCAGCCGGCCGACGGCGGTGGTGAGGTCGCGCGGGTCGGTCAGCTGCAGCCGGGCCTCCAGCCAGCCGCCGGGATGCGCCGCGGACGCCGCCCCGGACGCGCCCGCCCGTTCGTCGACGGCGACGACACCGGTGCCGTGCGGGAGGCGGAGGGTACGGCGGTAGGTGCGGCGGCCGGGCTCCCCGAGCACCTCCTCCACGCCGGGCACGGCCTCCTCGGCGAGCAGGTCGAAGACGGCACCGGCCTGGTACGGCCCCCGGTACGCGAGCCGCAACGGGATCCCCGCCGCGGGGCGCCGGCCCCGCTGCCGGGGCGCGGCGGCCCGCAGCTCGCTCGGTGTGGAGGCGTACACCTCGCGGACGGTGTCGTTGAACTGGCGGACACTGGCGAACCCGGAGGCGAACGCGATCTCCGTGATCGGCAGATCGGTCGTCTGCACCAGCACCCGCGCGGTGTGCGCCCGCTGGGCCCGGGCCAGGGCCACGGGCCCGGCCCCGAGCTCGGCGGTCAGCTGCCGCTGCACCTGCCGGGCGCTGTAGCCGAGCCGCCCGGCGAGCCCGGCGACGCCCTCGCGGTCGACGACGCCGTCCGCGATCAGCCGCATGGCGCGCCCCACCACGTCGGCGCGAGCGTTCCACTCGGCCGACCCCGGCACGGCGTCCGGACGGCAGCGGCGGCACGCCCGGAAGCCCGCGCCCTGGGCCGCGGCGGCCGTAGCGAAGAAGCGGACGTTACGGCGCCTCGGGGTCACGGCCGGACAGCTGGGCCGGCAGTAGATGCCGGTGGTCTCGACGGCGAAGAAGAACTCCCCGTCGAAACGAGCGTCCCGACTCCGCACGGCCTCATACCTGGTGTCCTCGTCCATCACCCCTCCAGTCTGCGCCGCGCGCCGACCCGGGGCTGGCGGAAATCGGACACGGCGGCCGGGGGTGCCTCTCTGGAGCGACGGCCCCGGCCGACCGGCGGGCGCAAACGGCACCCCCGGCTGGCCGTCGACCCGTCGACGGGCCCGCCCGGGAACGGCACCCCCCACCCGCCGACCATCGGCCCATCGGCGGGCGGAAACGGCATCCCCGGGCCGGCCGTCGGCCGTCGGCAGGCCCGGGAACGGCACCCCGACCGACCATCGGCCCTTCGGCGGGCCTGCCCGGGAACGGCACCCCGACCGACCATCGGCCCTTCCGCGGGCCTGCCCGGGAACAGCACCCCGACCGACCATCGGCCCTTCGGGAGGCGGAAACGGCACCCCCGACCAGTCATCGGCCCGTCGGCGGCCCCGCACGGGAACGGCACTCCCGCCACCATCGGCCCGTCGGCTTGGCCCGCGGGCGCCGCGCCTCCGAAGGCCACTGGTCCGCCTACGCGCGCCTCGGGGGCAGCCCCCGAACAGCCCACCGACCGACCGGTGGTGCCTTTCAGGAGCGGCGCGCCCCCGACCGGCCATCGGCCCATCGGGAGAACCCCTACGTGCGGCGACACCGACCCCCGCCGACTCCCCAGAGCGCGATCCCGGGAGAGGCACCCTGGGCCTCCCAGAAGCGCCGCGCCCCCCCGACCGGCCACCGGCCCATCGGGGGACCCCGACGCGCGGCGCCGCCGGCTACCTGCCGGCGTCGCCCAGACCCGTCTCAGGAGCCGGGCCCTGGGCCCCCGCCCACCGCCCCCGGGGGCTCTCAGCCGCGGCGCCCCCTCTTCAGTTCCATTGCCGCCCTGCCCTCCGCGCCCTTGCGCTTCCAGTCGCGGCGTAGTTCTGCGCGGGCGCGGGCGTCGGTCTTGGCGACGATCCACTGGTTCTCGCGGACCAGTTTGCGGTAGCTCTCCAGTCGTCGTACCTGGAGTTCTCCGGCGTCCACGGCGGCCAGGACCGCGCAGCCCGGTTCGGCGTTGTGGGCGCAGTCGTGGAAGCGGCAGCGTTGCGCCAGTTCCTCGATCTCGGAGAAGACCTGTCCGACACCGCTCTCGGCGTCCCACAGGCCGACGCCGCGCAGTCCGGGCGTGTCGATGAGGACTCCCCCGCCGGGCAGGGCGAGCAGGTTGCGGGTGGTGGTCGTGTGACGTCCCTTGCCGTCGACGTCCCGGGTGGCCCGTACGTCCATCACGTCGGCGCCGACGAGCGCGTTCGCGAGGGTCGACTTGCCCGCGCCGGACTGGCCGAGGAGCACGGAGGTGCCGTCGCCGACGGCGGCGCGCAGGACGTCGAGGCCGCCACCGTCCACGGCGCTGACGGGCAGCACGGCGACGCCGGGCGCCGACAGTTCCACGTCCTGGACCAGGTAGGCCCGCGTCACGGGGTCCGGCACGAGGTCGGCCTTGGTGAGGACGACGAGCGGCTGGGCGCCGGACTCCCAGGCCAGGGCGAGGAACCGCTCGATGCGGCCGAGGTCGAGTTCGGCCGCCAGCGACACCGCGACGATGGCGTGGTCGACGTTGGCGGCGAGGATCTGCCCCTCGGACCGCTTGGAGGAGGTGGAGCGCACGAAGGCGGTGCGGCGCGGCAGATACGCGCGCACATAGCGGGGGTTGCCGCCGGGTTCGACGGCGACCCAGTCGCCGGTGCACACGACCCGCAACGGGTCGTTAGGGGTGACGAACGCGGTGTCGGCCCGCAGCACCCCGCCGGCGGTGACCACGTCGCACTGACCGCGGTCGACCCGGAGCACGCGCCCGGGCAGCAGGCCTTCGGTGTCGTACGGGGCGAACGTGTCCGCCCATGCCTCGTCCCAGCCGTAGGGAGCGAGCGCGGTGAAGACAGAACTGGAAGTCAAGGGTGACCCTTCACAAGGGCGGCCCCGGCGACGGGTTCGGTGTGGTCAGCCGGCGGCCACGGAGGTGGACTTGATGATCTGGATGCGGGCAGCGCTCGTCGCAAAGACAGCCATCGGTCGACACCTCCTTCTTTCCTCTGCTCGGGACTTCCTTGTGGACCCGGCGCAACAGTAGCCCGCCGCGCCGGTGTTCCGTCAACCGGTTTTCTCGCAGGGCTGCCCGTTGAGCGTGAAGTCGTAGGGCGGCGAGTTCTTGGTCTTCCAGGAGGCGAGGAAACCGAAGGAGAGAGTGCCGTGCGCGGGGACGGCCTTGTTGTAGTCGGCGGCGGTGGCGGTGACGCGGGAGCCGCTCTGGGCGACGGTCGCGTCCCACATCTGACCGACCTGCTGGCCGTCCTTGAAGGACCAGCCGACGCTCCAGTTGGTCAGGGCCCGGGTCGTGGTGACGGAGACGGTGGCCTGGAAGCCGTCGGGCCACTCGTTGACCAGGTCGTAGCCGACCGTGCAGGTGGCCGCTTCCTTCACCGTGGCACCACTGCCGCCGCCGGCGGCGGACGACGAGGTGCCCTGGGGTTCGGGGTCGGGTTTCTTCTCGTCGCCGGTCCGTGTCCTGGAGACGGTCGTGGTCGGGGACGGGGAGGTGCCGCGCGGGGACGAGGTGACGGGCGGCGGGGAGGGGCGGGGGGCGGCCACGGGACTGCTGTCGGACGGGGTGTCGCCCGCCGTGATGTCGCCGTCCGCGCCGCCGAACGGCATCAGGGACACGGCCAGCGCGAGGAGCGAGACCAGGACGGCGGCGACGAGGAGGCCGTTGCGCACCGTCCGCGCCCGGTCCGCGCCGGACTTGGGCTCGCCGTGCTCGCCCTCGGCCGGGTCGGGGCGCCCGGCGCCGAGCCGCACCTCGGCGGCCCGCCTGCGGCGCTCCAGGTAGGCGAGGCCGCCCCAGCCGATCACGCCGCCGGCGAGGGCCGTGGGGAGTCCGCCGCCGTGCGGGCGCAGACAGGCGGCGGCCTCGGCGCACTCCACGCAGGTGGCGAGGTGGCGCGAGAGGTCGGCGGGGATGTCGGCGCCGGGCGAGCGGGTGACGGCGTCGAGGAGGCGGGCGTAGCTGCGGCAGTTCGCGTCCAGCGGCATGTCGAGGTGGGCGCGGTGGCAGCGGTCGCGGAACAGGCGGCGCACCTCGGTGAGTTCCTCGCCGACGAGCGCCGGGTCGAGGCCGAGCCTGCGGGCCACCACGGAGTACGGCAGCGCCTCCACCTCGGCGAGCCACAGCAGTGTCGCGTCCGCGTCCTGCAGGTCGCGCAGGGCACGCAGGGCGAGCGGGCGTTGCAGCGGCGGGCCGGTGTAGCGCGTGGCCTTCTCGGAGTTGAGCCACAGGCGCAGGTCGGGGTCGAGGTCGTCGCCCTGTCCGCCCTCCTCCCAGTCGGCCGCCGTGCTGCGCACGGCGGTCAACAGCAGCGGGATCATGGGCAGTCGGGGTGAGCGGCGGCCGGTGCCTCGGGCGGCGGGTCCGGTCTCGGTGGCGCGGACCTCGCGTATTCCGAGCGCGAACGCCTCGGAGGCGAGTTGCGTGGCCGCGGTGGCGCCGGCGGTGCACAGGTCGGCGTAGGAAAGCACCGCGTCCCAGCACTCGGAGAACAGCGCGGCCTCGGCGGCGTCCTTCGGGGTCGGCAGGTCGGGCATGGGTCTCCTGCATTGAAAGCGAGGTCAACTCACCATGACGGCAAAGGAGTTGGGGGGAACCTCGCGGCAGGGCAGGAGCCTTTCACGTTTTTCTCACAACTGACAAGCGCTGTGTTCAGTTGTCCTGACAGACCCCTGTGGAACCGCCGCCGGGCAACAACTCCGGCCTCATGTACGCAAGGAGACCACGCTTCGACTCACCGTGCACAGAGGTCGCTCACACCTCCGCCGTCTCCTCCGCGTTCTCGTCCTCCGTCTCCCGCGCCGGAAGGCTGTCCATGAAGGAGCTGACGGAGAAGACGGCGCGGCCGGGGCCGGGCGGGCCGTAACCGGGGGGCGAGGACAGGCCGAAGTCGTCCATCGTCTGCCGGTAGGCCTGCAGCAGCCGGATGTGGTACTCCAACGGGGCGCCGTGCGGGTTGGCCTTGCCGAGCGGGGTCGTGGGCTCGGGGCACCAGGTGGTGAAGCGGGGCGTGATGCCGTTCGACATGAAGAAGCGCAGGCCCTCGGTGGTCGAGGCGATGGCCTCGTCGACCGTCTTGAAGCCGAAGGGCTCGGCCATCTCCACGCCCGCGACGAAGTTGGGGATGACGTTGCGCGCGCCGAAGACGTCCGCCGAGTCCAGGATGCGCTTGTGCCACTCGTCCCGGCCGACGTACCGCTCCTTGCCCGGGCAGTACATCTTGAACAGGTACTCGTCCCACACCTCGTAGTTGGGGTGGTAGATCTGCACGCCGTAGTCCTTGAACCGCTGCACGTCGTCCTTGGGCAGCGCCTGCGCGACGACCTTGCCGATCCAGCGGCCCGGGAAGCGCTCCTCGATGGCCTTGGCGTAGTGGCCGTAGAAGTCGGCCTCGTCCCGCCCGGAGACCGTCTTGGTGATCGCGCCGCCGGTGAGCGTGTAGGCGGTGGAGGCCTTGGCGGTGTCGTACCGGTCGATGATCTCGAGGGCTTCCAGCACCTCCTCGACGTCCTTCACACCCGTGTACGGGCGCCCGGCCGCCTTGTGCTGGCGCCAGTTGTGGTTGATGTCGCAGTACTGGCACTCCTCCTTGGCGCCGAAGTACTGGCAGACGCGGAAGACGGTGAGGTAGATCAGGTAGCCCCACTGGATGGTCGGGGCGACCTCCATGACCGACTTCCCGTTGGACAGGGTGTGCCGGTAGTACTCGGGCATGGGCGGCACGCCGACGTCGGCGATGCGCCTGCCGTCGAGGTAGAGGCCGAGCACCCCTTCGTCGTTCGCGGCGACGCGGTACGGCGAGGCCGGGTTCACGCGCACGGAGACGACGGTGCGGCGCAGGTCGTAGGGGCCGCCGGTGAGGATGATCTCCTCCGGGGGCCGGCGCAGGGCGGCCTCGCCGAGCTCGGGCAGGGTCCCGTGGTCGAAGGAGAAGATGAAGTACGACTTCGGCTTGACCTCGCCGCCCTCGTTGTCGCTCAGCGCGGAGGGGTCGAAGGCCACACCACCACGCAGCAGGTCCTCTTTGAAGACGGCCTCCCGCGGTACCTGCGGAAAGCGCTCCATCAAATCCTCGACCAGTGCGGTACGGCTGCCCATCCCGACTCTCCTCCCGGCTGCGTTCGACTCCCCACCGTATGCCTCCGCCCGGCGCTCAGCCGTGCCGGGTCCCCTCACGGCGCGCGATGTGTCCTGGTATCGGCAGGCCGGGCGGCAGCAGCGGGTCGGGCTCGGGGGTGCCCCAGGACCAGGTCAGCGGCAGGGTCCCGGCCCACAGGCCCAGCTCGGCGTCAGGGCCGTCACCGTCGTCGGGGGCCCCGGTGCGGATCTTCACGGAGGCCTGTTCGAGGGAGAGGGCGAGCAGGGTGGTGGCGGCGAGCTCCCTGCGGTTGGGGCCGCGGGCGTAGGACCACTGGCCGGGTGCCGCGTGCTCGGTGAGCAGGCGCAGCCCGGCCAGCTTCTCCTCGGGGTCGGTGATCTTCCGGGCCTCGCCGTGAATCATGGCGCTGCGGTAGTTGACGCCGTGCTCGAAAACGGAGCGGGCGAGGACCAGTCCGTCCACGTGCGTGACGGTGACGCACACCGGGGTGGAGCCCGCGAGACTGCGGCTGGCCACCGAACCGTGCAGGTAGAGCTGCCGCTCGTCGCGCCCGTAGACCGTCGGCACGACCAGTGGCCGGCCGTCGACCACCACGCCCAGGTGACACACGAATCCGGCGTCGAGGACGGCGTCGAGGTCGGCGCGGTCGAGGCTGCCCTGTTCGCGCAGGCGGCGGTGGCGGGTGAGGTCGTTCTCCGGGAGCGGTTCGAGCGTCATACGGCAGGACGCTACCGATATCGCACCTATGACGCCAGATATTTGCGGATTGCTCTGGCCAGCGACTCATTCACCGCGAAATCCGCAGCCGATCCGCTCAGGCTTCCCGCTCCAGCACCGCCGGATCCACCGGATGGGCGAGTTCTTCGCCCGCCAGCAGACGGGCGGCTTCCTCGGCGACCGTCGCGCCGAGGCGGGCGAGCTCGTTGCCCTGGGAACCGGCGAGGTGCGGGGTGACGAAGGCGCCCGGGAGGTCGTAGAGGGGCGAGTCCGCCGGGAGCGGCTCGGGATCGGTGACGTCGAGGACGGCGTTCAGCCGCCCGGCGCGCACTTCCTCGACGAGGGCGTCGTGGTCGACCAGAGCGCCGCGGGCGGTGTTGATCAGGGTCGCCCCGTCGGGCATCAGGGCGAGTTCCCGGCGGCCGACGAGGTGGCGGGTGCTCGGGGTGTCGGGGGCGTGGACCGTGACGATGTCCGAGGTGCGCAGCAGATCGTCCAGCGGCAGCAGCGGCACGCCGAGTTCGGCCGCCCGGCGTTCGGTGACGTACGGGTCGGTGAGGCTCACGCGCAGGTCGAAGGGAGCGAGCAGGGCGATCACGCGGCGGCCGATGCGGGAGGCGCCGATCACGCCGACGCGGCGGCCGTGGTTGCCGATGCCGGGGACAACGCCCCATCCGCCGGGGTGGACCCGTTCGGCGCGCAGGCGTTCCCGGGCGGCGAGGACGTCCTTCCCGGCCAGCAGGATCATCGCGAGGGTGTACTCGGCGACCGGGACGGCGTTGGCGTCGGCCGCCGACGAGACCACGATGCCCCGCCGCCACACCTCGGGCGTGGTGAAGCCCTTGACCGAGCCGGCCGAGTGCATGACGGCACGCAGCCGGGGCGCCGCGTCGAGGACGGCCGCGTCCAGCCGGGGGCAGCCCCAGCCGGTGAGCAGGATCTCGGTGCGGGCGAGCGCTTCGCGCACGCGTGCCTCGGTGAAGTCCTCGGCGATCAGCTCCGGGTCGACGTCCACCGCCTCGCGCAGCCGGGCCAGCACCTCCGGAGGGAAGACGAGCGGCAGGTTGCCGGCGGTCATGGCGAACAGAGCCCGGGGACGCTCGGACAAGGGAGTGGCCCTCCGGCTTCGCGAGAAAGTTGTAGAAAACGCTCTCCACGGTAGGCGGCGGCGAGTGAGAGGGTCAACGTGCACACACTTCCTCGAAGGGGACGGCAGGGATGACGGAGACGGTCACCAACTGGGCGGGCAACATCACCTACACCGCGAAGGAGCTGCACCGCCCCCACTCGCTCGACGCGCTCGGCGCGCTCGTGGCCGGCAGTCCGAAGGTGCGCGTGCTGGGCAGCGGGCACTCCTTCAACGAGATCGCCGAGCCGGGCGCGGAGGGCGTCCTGCTGTCGATCGCCGCCCTGCCGCCGGTGATCGACGTGGACACCGCGGCGCGTACGGTACGGGTCTCCGGCGGCGTCCGGTACGCGGAGTTGGCGCGCGAGGTGGACGCGCACGGGCTCGCGCTGCCCAACATGGCGTCCCTGCCGCACATCTCGGTGGCCGGCTCGGTGGTGACCGGCACGCACGGCTCGGGGGTCGGCAACGGCTCGCTGGCGTCGGCCGTGCGGGAGGTCGAACTGGTCACGGCCGACGGGTCGGCGGTCACCGTCGGGCGGGGCGACGAACGGTTCGACGGCGCCGTGACCTCACTGGGCGCCCTGGGCGTCGTCACCGCCCTGACCCTGGACCTGGAACCGTCGTACGAGGTCGAGCAGCACGTGTTCACCGAACTGCCCCTCACCGGGCTGGACTTCGAGAAGGTCGCGGCGGCCGCGTACAGCGTGAGCCTGTTCACCGACTGGCGGGAGCCGGGCTTCCGCCAGGTGTGGCTGAAGCGGCGCACCGACCAGCCGCTGCCGGAGTTCCCGTGGGCTGCGCCGGCGACCGAGAAGCTGCATCCCGTGCCGGGGATGCCGGCCGTGAACTGCACCGAGCAGTTCGGGGTGCCGGGGCCGTGGCACGAGCGGCTGCCGCACTTCCGGGCGGAGTTCGTGCCGAGCAGCGGGGCCGAGCTGCAGTCGGAGTACCTGCTGCCCAGGCAGTACGCCCTCGACGCGCTGCACGCGCTGGACGCGATCCGCGGGACGGTCGCGCCCGTGCTGCAGACCTGCGAGGTGCGGACGGTGGCCGCCGACACGCAGTGGCTGAGCCCCGCGTACGGACGGGACACCGTGGCGCTGCACTTCACCTGGTTCGAGGACACGGCGGCCGTGCTCCCGGTGGTGCGGCGGGTGGAGGAGGCCCTGGACGGCTTCGACGCGCGACCGCACTGGGGGAAGGTGTTCGCCGTGCCGGCGGCCGTGCTGCGGGGCCGGTATCCGCGGCTCGGTGACTTCCGGGCGCTGGCGCGGGAGCTGGATCCGGCGGGGAAGTTCACCAACGCGTTCGTGCGGGGCGTACTGGAGGAGGCTTCGTAAGGCCCATTTTTTAACCCCTTGTCGAATGCCCGCGCGGGTCATAGCCTGGCGCGGCGCCGGTGGCCGTCGGGGTCCGGCCGGAAGTTCTTCGGGGGAGATCGGGTGGCGGACACGGAGGTGCGGCCCGGCACGGCCGGCCGGCTGTTCAGCCGGGCGGCCGCGGTCGCGTCCTGTGCCGGATTCGTCCTCATCGGCATGCTCCAGGCGCTCTACGGGCCCGCCGTCCCGGGTCTGCGCGAGGAGTTCGGCCTGTCCCCGTCGGGCGCGGGTCTCGGTCTGAGCCTGCACTTCGCGGGCGGCGTGGCCGGCGTCCTGGCCTTCAACGCGATCCACTCCCGGATCAGCAACAGGGCTCTGCTGGCCGCGAGTTACGCGCTGATGGCGTTGGGCAGCGCGGGCTTCGCGCTCGCCCCGGCCTGGCCGCTCGCGCTGGCCGCCGCCTTCCTCGGCGGCCTCGGCTTCGGCGGCATCGACTACGGCCTCAACCAGTTGTTCGCGGTGGGCTTCGGCGACCGGTCCACGGCCATGCTGAACGTCCTCAACGCCCATTTCGGCATCGGCGCGGTCCTGGGGCCGGCGGTGGTGGCGTGGGCCGGACCCGGGAACTACGCCTACGCCTTCGGCGGTTGTGCCGTCCTCGCGGCGGCGCTGGCGCTGTGCACGAGCGGCGTGCGCACGGCCTCCGTCGAGCCCGTGGAGTCGAGGCCGGGCTCGCTGGGCCTGTCCCGTGTCCTGCTCGGCTTCCTCGTCCTGTACGTCCTCAACGTCGCCGTCGAGGCGGGCGTCGGCGGCTGGGAGCCCACCCATCTGGAGACCGTCGGCTACAGCGCGACCGTGGCCGCCTCGGCGACGTCCGTGTACTGGCTGATGCTGACCGCGGGCCGGTTCCTCATCGTCCCGATCGCCCTGCGGCACTCCCCCGAGCGCATCCTCGCCCTGTGCGCGGCCGGCATGACCGCGTGTCTGCTGCTGTCGCTGGTGGAGGGAGTGGCGCCGGTGGCGTACGCGGGTGTCGGGTTGTTCATCGCGCCGGTCTTCCCGACCGGACTGCCCTGGCTGAACAGGGCGCTTCCCCAGGCGAGGCGCGCCGGTGCCTGGGTCATCGCCGCGTCGATGGTCGGCGGAGTGGCGGCTCCCCCACTGCTGGGAGCGGGCATCGAGGCCTCGGGCATCCACGCGGTCCCCTGGGTGCTCGCCCTGCTCTCCGCCGCCTCGCTCGTGGCGACCGTGTGGTTGATCCAGCTCACCCGGAGGTCCGTCGAGTGATCGGCAGCATCGAGGTCCGCTCCCTCTCCCGCTCGTTCCACACCACCGTCCGCCGGCCCGGTTTCGCCGGCGCCCTCAGATCCCTCGTCAACCCGGAGCGGGCCGTCAAGCACGCCGTCTCCGACATCTCCTTCGACGTGGCGCCCGGCGAACTCCTCGCCCTGCTCGGCCCGAACGGCGCCGGCAAGTCCACCACCATCAAGATGCTCACCGGCATCCTCACCCCGACCTCCGGCGAGGCCCGGGTGGCGGGCGTGGTGCCGTACCAGGACCGGGAGCGCAACGCCCGTAACATCGGCGCGGTGTTCGGGCAGCGCACCCAGCTGTGGTGGGACCTGCCGGTGCGGGAGTCGTTCGCGATCCTGCGGGACATCTACGAGGTGCCGAAGGCCGAACACGCCACACGCCTCAAGGAGTTCGACGACATCCTCGAACTGTCGTCCTTCTGGGACACCCGGGTGCGCCATCTATCCCTGGGCCAGCGGGTGCGCTGCGACCTGGCGGCCGCGCTGCTGCACGACCCGCCGGTCGTCTTCCTGGACGAGCCGACCATCGGCATGGACGTGGTCGTCAAGGAGCAGGTGCGGGAGTTCCTGCGGCACCAGGTCGAACAGCGCGGCCGTACGGTCCTGTTGACCACGCACGACATGACGGAGGTGGAGCGGCTCGCCGAGCGGGTCGTGCTCGTCAACCACGGGCGGCTGGTCCTGGACGGCACGCTCGACGAGATCCGCCGCAAGTACGGCTCGACCTGGCAGGTGCGGGCCACCCTCGCCGACGCGCACACCGACGTCGTGCCGCCGCCGGGCATCGCGCTGCTGCGGCAGGAGGGGCCGCAGGTCGTGTTCGGCCCGGACGGACCCGACGCGCCCACCGTCCACCAGGCGCTCAAGGCGGTCATCGAACGGTACGAGGTGACGGGCATCGCCATCGACGAGGCGGACCTGGAGGACGTGATGCGGGCCGCGTACGTGCACGCCGGTCCCGGCGCGGAAGGGGCCTGAGGTGGCCGTCCTGCACGCCTGGCGCGCCGCCCGCGTCACCCCGCTCGGCGAACTGCACGCCCCGCCCCGGATGTCGGCCGTGCTGGTCCGGCTGACCGTCCAGGTGGTGCTGGTCGCCTCCCTGTGGAACGGCCTGTACGACCGGACCCAGGTCTCGGCCGGGATGAGCCGAGAGCAGGCCGTCACGTACGCCGTGCTGGCCGTACTCGCCTCCCGGCTGCGGGAGTTGGACCAGTACGCGGGCCGGGACACGGTCATCCAGCACATGCACTTCGGCACCATCGTCTACTGGTACCTGCGCCCGCTGTCGCCCGCCCGCTACCACGCCCTGCGCGCCCTCGGCGAGCAGGTCTACGGGGCCGCGTGGGCGCTGGCCGGATACGCGGTGTGCCTCGCCGCCGGGGTGGTCGAGCCGCCCGGATCGGCCGCCGTGGCCGGGGTGTTCGTGCTCAGCCTGCTGCTCGGGCAGCTCGTGCTGTACCACGTGATGCTCCTGCTGGACCAGATGTGCTTCTGGACCGTGCGCAACAGCGCCGCCATGCTCATCCTGATCTTCGCGCAGAACCTGATGTCCGGGGTGTACGCCCCGCTGTGGTTCTTCCCCGCGTGGTTCCGGACCCTGAGCACCTTCCTGCCCTTCCAGGCCACGCTCAACGTGCCGCTGTCGCTGTACGTCGGCCGCATCGAACTGTCCGACGCGCCACTGCAGTTGACGATCCAGGTCGGCTGGGTCGTGCTGCTCCACCTGTTCACCCGGTTCCTGTGGCGGCGGGCCGCCCGCCGGGTCATCTCCCAGGGAGGCTGAGGTCATGAACGCCGTCCGGATCGCCTGGCGCGTCACGCGCCTCAACTTCCGCTCCCAGCTGGAGTACCGCACCGAGTTCCTGCTGATGGTCGCGATCGGCGCGATCTGGCAGGTGTCGGTGATCGTGTTCGCGACCGTGCTGCTGACCCGGTTCACCGGGATGGGCGGCTGGGACAGCTCCGACGTGCTGCTGATCCCGGCGACCCGGATGCTGGCGCACGGGCTGTTCGTCCTGGTCCTGGGCCGGATGCACGGCATCGGCCGGTTCATCCAGGAGGGACAGATCGACGTCTATCTGCTGCGGCCCATGCCGGTCCACCGGCAGGTCCAGCTGCAGTACTTCCCCACCAACGCGATCGGTGACCTGACCGTGGCCACGGGGCTGATGGCCGGCGCCCTGTCCCGCAGCCACCTCGACTGGAACGCCGGGCGGATCACGTATCTCACCGTCTGCCTCATCGGCGGCATGCTGCTGGAGGCCGCCCTGTTCACGGCGGTGGCCGCCGCGTCCCTGCGCTTCCCGACCGCCGACTACTGGAGCCGCTGGCTGGAGGAGCTGCTGGGCACCTTCGGCAGCTACCCGCTCAACGTCCTGCCCAAGGCCGTGGGCGGCTTCCTCACCTTCGGCCTCCCACTCGCCTTCGTCGCCTACTTCCCGGCCGCCGTCCTCACCGGCCACGGCCACGACACAGGCGTCCCCTACTGGCTGGCGGCCGCCTCCCCCGTACTCGGAGTACTCGCCTACCTCGCCGCGAGACTGCTGTGGCGCTGGAGCCTGGACCACTACACGGGGGTGAACGGCTGACCCGCGTCCGGCGACCGCACGGCCGCGGATGACCGGCGGGACACGCCCCGGCGCCTACGATCCCTGTGCGGTGTCTTCGGTCTGTCCGGTCCCGGCGAGGAGCGTTCCATGAGTACTGCCGTCGTGGTGGGCAGCGGTCCCAACGGACTCGCGGCGGCCGTCCTCCTGGCCCGGGAGGGCGTGGACGTCACCGTCCTGGAGGCGGCCGCGACGATCGGCGGCGGTACGCGGACCAGCGAGCTGACTCCGGGCCTGCTGCACGACCACTGCTCCGCCATCCACCCCATGACGGCCGGCTCGCCCTTCCTGCGCGAGCTCGGTCTCGACCGGCACGGTCTGCGCTGGCGGCTGCCGGAGATCGACTGCGTGCATCCGCTGGACTCCGGCGAGGCAGGGGTGCTGCGACGGTCCGTGCACGAGACGGCGGAGGGGCTGGGCCCGGTCGACGGGCCCCGGTGGCGGCGGCTGTTCGACCCGCTGGCCGACGGCTTCGACGCGCTGGCCGACGGCATCATGGGGCCGCCGGCCCGCGTGCCCCGCCATCCGCTCCTGCTGGCCCGGTTCGGGATCCCGGCCCTGCTGCCCGCCACGGCCGTGGCCGGGCTGTGGCGCACCGAGGCGGCCCGGGCCCTGTACGGCGGCGTGGCCGCCCACGCCTTCCGGCCGCTGAACCGGCCCGCGACCGCGGCGATCGGTCTGTCGATCGTCGCCTCCGGGCACCGGTACGGCTGGGTGGTGGCCGAGGGAGGCTCGCGGGCGATCACGGACGCGCTGGCCTCGCTCCTGACCGAGCTGGGCGGCCGGGTCGAGACGGGCGTCCACGTGCGCTCGCACACTCAACTCCCTCCGGCGGACGTGGTGTTGTTCGACACCGCTCCGCGCGCGGTCGCGGACATCCTGGGGGACCGGCTGCCGGCCCGGGTGGCCCGCGCCTATCGCCGCTACCGGCACGGCCCCGGCGCCTTCAAGGTGGACTTCGCGGTCGAGGGCGGGGTGCCGTGGACCCACGAGGCGGCACGCCGCGCGGGGACGGTCCATCTGGGCGGCACCTTCGAGGAAGTCGCCGAGGCGGAACGGCAGGTCTGCGCCGGGCGGATGCCGGAGCGGCCGTTCGTGCTGGTGGGCCAGCAGTACCTGGCGGACCCGAGCCGGTCCGACGGCGACGTGCATCCCGTGTGGACGTACGCCCATGTGCCGCACGGCTACGCCGGTGACGCCACGGAGGCGGTCGTGGGGCAGATCGAGCGGTTCGCACCGGGCTTCCGGGACCGAATCGTCGGCACGGCGACCCGCTCACCCGCTCAATTCGAGGAGTACAACCCGAACTTCGTCGGCGGGGACATCGTCACGGGCGCCAACACCGCGCCGCAGCTCCTGCTCCGGCCCCGCCTCAGCCTCGACCCGTACAGCACGGGCGTATCGGGCATGTTCATCTGCTCGGCGGCCACACCCCCCGGCGCCGGCGCCCACGGCATGTGCGGAGCCAACGCGGCCCGATCGGCACTGCGGTACCTGGAGAGGGGTTCCGGACGGCGGACCGCTTCGGGCCACGGGCCCTCGCGCGGCCGCGGTTAATCGGTGGCCGGCGCCAACCTCGGACAGCTAGGCTCTTTCCTAGGACCTCTAGGAAAGGGGGGTGTGTCATGGTCAGGGCCGGTCTCAGTCCCGAGCGCATCACAGCGGCCGCCGCCGATCTCGCCGACGAGGTGGGGTTCGAGAACGTCACGCTCTCCGCTCTGGCCCGGCACTTCGGCGTCAAGGACGCGAGTCTGTACTCGCACGTCAGAAGCCTCCAGGACCTGCGTACGCGGATGGCGTTCCTGGCCGGCGGCGAGCTGATCGACCGCATCGCGACGGCCGTGGCCGGCCGGGCCGGGAAGGACGCGCTGGCCGCCTTCGCGGGCGCCTACCGGGAGTTCGCGCTGGAACACCCCGGACGGTACGCGGCCACCCAGATCCGTATCGACCAGTCCCTCGTCGCCGACTCCCCCGAGCTGCGCCGCACCGCCGAGATCACCTACGGCATGCTCCGCGCCTACGGCCTGGAGGAACCCGATCTCACCGACGCCGTACGCCTGTTGCGCAGCACCTTCCACGGCTACTGCGCCCTGGAGGCGAGCGGCGGCTTCGGTGCCCCGCGCGATGTGCGCAGGTCCTGGGACAAGGCGGTCGACGCCCTGCACATCGCCCTCGAACACTGGCCCCGGGAAGGAACGCACGACGATGACTGAACCGCACCACGACCGACGAGGCGCCGGGCCCGTCCTGCTGGTCGTCCCCGGAGGTGCCGGACACCCGATGGGACTCGGCCCGCTGACGGACGTACTCGCCGAGCGGTTCACCGTGGTGACGTACGACCCGCTCGGGCTGGCGCACGGCCGGCTCGGCGAGCCGGTCGCCGACCAGCGGGTGGAGCAGTGGAGCGACGGCGCCTCCCGGTTGCTCGAAGCGGTCCTGGACGACGGGGAGTCGGCGTACGTCCTCGGCCTCAGCTCCGGCGGGATCGCCGCGCTCGACCTGCTCACCCGCCGTCCGGAGCGGCTGCGGCACGTCGTCGCGCACGAGCCGCCCTGCGTGGGGATGCTGCCCGACGGGGCGCGGCAGCGGGCCATGTTCCGGGAGGTGTACGACACCTACCGCGCCGCCGGACCGCAGGCCGCCGCCGCACGGCTCGGCGCCGGGCTGACGGGACAGGAGCCGGGCGAGACCGTCTCGGGTCGACCACTGTCCAGGGAGGCGGAGTTGGCCGACCCGATGGCGCTCTTCCTCGCCCATGTCGTACGTGGCTTCACCTCGTACGCTCCCGACCTGGGCGCCCTGGCCACCCTCTCGGACCGGCTCACTCTCGCCGCCGGGTCCGACTCCCGCGGCCAACTCCTGCACCGGACGGCCGAGTTCGTCGCCGGGCGCACCGGAGCCCGCTTCGTCGAGTTCCCCGGAGGGCACGTCGGGGCCAGCGAGCACCCCGTCGCGTTCGCCGAGCGGCTCGTGGAGACGCTGGCTGAGCACGACGAGCCGCGCGTTTCGCCCGGCCGGCCGAGTGCGAGCCGCTGACCGCCTAGCCCGGCGTCCGCACGGGCGTCCCGTGCCGCCCGAGGCCGTCGACCTCGGCGTACGACGGTGCCGCGCCCAGCGGTCGGCGGCCGGTTCCGATGTCCGCCACCGTCTCCAGGGCCGCTCCCAGCGCGCGCCGGTACAGCAGTGAGCCGAGGCTGACGCGGCGCACTCCGAGGTCGGCGAGGTGGGGGACGCCGGGGCCGGTGGGTGAGTAGAGGACGTTGAGGGGGACCCGTACGCGCCGCACCAGGGCGGCGATGGTCCCGGGATCGGTGAGGCCGGGGACGAACACGCCGTCGGCGCCCGCCTGTTGGTAGGCGTCGAGTCGTCGTAGCGTCTCGGGCTCGCCGCCCTCCCCCAGCCAGTACGTGTCGGTGCGGGCGTTCACGAAGAGGCCGGGAGCCGCGGCCTTGACCGCTGCGATCTTGGCGGCGTGCCGCTGGACCGGCCCGAGAGCGTCCTCCAGGTTGATCCCCACGGCGCCGGCGGCGGCCAGCTCGCGCGCGAACTCCCCCACCGCGTCCGGATCTTCACTGAAGCCGTCCTCCGCGTCGACGGACAGCAGAAAGGGCCCGGAGCCCAGGATGCGGGCCAGTGCGAGGGTCTCGTCACGGGTGGCGGAGGCGCCGTCGGGCAGACCGGCGGCCGCGGCGACACCGAGGCTGGTCGTGCCGATCGCGCGGAAGCCGCGCGCGGCGAGGGCTGTCGCCGAGGCATGGTCCCAGGCGTTGGGCAGGAACAGAGGCTGATCGGCGTGGTGGAGCTCGGCGAAGGCGGTCATGGGAGCTCGACCACCGCATCGACGTCGGCGGCGCTCACCCGCGGGCTGTCGGTCATACCGGAACGGTAGGCGCCGATCGGTTCGGTGCCCGCCGAAGTGTGGGGGTCCGGCCGCTCACCCCGGCGGTACGGCGTTTCAGGCGGCGCGCTCCGCCGCGCTGCGCTCCACGCAGAACTCGTTGCCCTCAGGATCGGTGAGCACGGCCCAGCCCGTGCCGTCCGGATTGCGGCGGTCGTCCACGAGGGTGGCGCCGAGCGCGAGCAGGCGGTCGACCTCCTCGTCGCGGGTGCGGTCCTGCGGCTGCAGGTCGAGGTGCACACGGTTCTTGACGGCCTTGGCCTCCGGCACGGTGACGAACAGCAGGCTCGCCGGCTCGATGAGTACCTCGGGATCGCCGGGCTCGTCCTCCGGGCGCAAGGAGTGGCCGAGAACCCGGGACCAGAACCCGGCGAGGGCGTAGGCGTCGGCGCAGTCGACGGTGGTGTGGCGGATGGCAGAGGTCATGGGAGGGATTCTCGAACGCCCGGCCCGACGCGGGCAACGGAGATTCGGGCGGAGACCGTGCGTGGCCGCACGGTCGGACACAGGCCTCATCCGCCCGACGGGCTCACCCTGCGACGACGTCGACCCCCGCCGCGCCGAACACCACCCGCAGCTCGGGCCCCTCGCTCCAGCGCACCGTCAACTCCCGCTCCCCGTCCGCCCGTACGTCGACCGTCTCGGTCAGCGGCACCGGATCCGCCTCACCGGTGAGCCGGGCCAGCGCGACGAAGAGCGTGTCGCCGTCGCCGGTGACGCCGGTCATCGCCTCCGACAGGCCGACGGCGGGCGCCAGTTCGGCCCGCGGACCCCGCTCCGCCGTCGGCCACCCGGTCACCCGCACCGCCGTACCCGGCTCGGCCCCGGAGACCAGATGCGCCCGTACCTCCACCGCCCCGCGCGCCAGCACCGCACTGGTCACCCGCGCTCCCGCGCCGGCCGTGTGCCGGGAGGCCGCCCAGCCCTCGCCGACGCCCAACGGCTCGATCCCCGTCCGGCTCGGGTCGTCCCCGACGAACACGCTGTTGTCGTACGAGGAGGAGGGCGCCGTCGCGGTCGAGTACGCGAGCCGCGTGTAGTACGGGTCGTAGCGGACGTCCTCGCTGCCGTGGTTGTGCAGGCGCACCAGCCCGTCCGAACTCGTCGACTGCAGGAGCCAGTTGGGCGGGCCGACCGGTGTGACCGCGTCGGACCGCTCGGCCGGTCCCGGCTCCTCGGGGGCCGTCCACACCGGGTGGTCCGGGGGCAGGAGCAGGCCGACGAAGCCCTTGCTCGCCCAGTAGGGCGAGGCGGGGCCCGAATAGCCCTGCAGGACCGCCGGGTCGGGGCCGTGCCAGCCGAGGGTGAGCAGGCCCCGCTCGTCCACCGCGCCCCGCTCCAGGAAGTACTTCAGCGCGCCGGACGCCAGCCGCCGGGTCTCGCCCGGCGACAGCGGCGTACGGCCGCACAGGGCGCCCAGCCACAGCGGGGCCGTCGTCGCGAAGCGGTAGGTGAGCGAACGGCCCTGGTGCATCGGCGCGCCGTCGCCGCCGAACAGGCGGGCGTAGTCCTCCAGATGGCGCGAGAGCCGGCCGCCGTACAGCTCCAGCAGCCGGGGGTCGTCCGCGAGCCAGGCGTGCAGCACCGGGTACAGGTGCATCGCCCAGCCGTTGTAGTAGTCGAACTTGCGGCCGTCTCCGTCGGTGTACCAGCCGTCGCCGAGGTACCAGTCCTCGATACGGGCGAGCCCGTGGTCGATCGCCTTGCGGGAGGCCTCCGTCTCGTAACCGATCTCGTCGAGGAATCCGCCCACCGTGACGGGGAACAACTCCCAGTTGCAGGGCCAGGCCTCGGCGGTCAGCGCGTCGCCCAGCCAGGCCGCCGCCCGCTGCCGTACCCCGTCGTCCAGGCGGTCCCACAGCAGCGGGCGGGTCAGGCGCAGGGCGAGGGCGACGGACGCGGCCTCGACGAGGGGCTGGCCGCGGTCCTCGACGCGGGGCCACACGCCCGCGGTACCGGCCGCGAGGCCCTCGGCGTAGCGCTCCAGCGCGGTCTCGTCCCGGCGGAAGGCCGCGAGCAGCAACGTACGGGCGTATCCCTCCAGGCCGTCGGAGAGGCGGCCGGACCAGCTCTGGCGGTCGCCGGGGAGGTGGTAGAGCGCGCCGCCCTCGGTGGCGTACGGCTCGACCGCGGCGAGCAGGGCGTCGGCGGCCGCCTCCCAGTGGGCGCGGGTGTAACCGGTGTACGGGCTGCGGGCGTCGTCGGCGGGGGGCAGGTGCATCGGCTCTCTCTCACGACTCACGACATCACGGCTCACGAATCACGACATCACGGCTCACGACATGGCTCACGACATGGCTCACGACAATCGTGTCCCACGACACCGGTGGCCCACGACTGTCACACGGCGCTCACTGGGCTCACGGCAGCAGCGCCGGAGAAGGGAGGCCTGGGGCGCCCCGGTTCCGGTCGAGACGCCCCAGGGGCTCATCCCACCCGCACCGTGCCCCCGGGCACCAGATGCTGGGCGAGAAGTTCGTCGCGGACAAGGCCCGCGTACACGGTGGCGCCGTGCACGGAAGTGTGGGTGTTGTCCTTCTTCTCGTTGTAGAGGTAGATCGCCTTGGAGCCTTCGACGCCGAGGGATTCCACCAGTGCCTTCGTCTTCGCCGTCAGGTCGATGAGCGGTACGTGCTCCGCCGCCGCGACCGACCGGATGACAGCGGGATGGTCCACACCGAGACCATTGACGAGCAGTGCGGTGTTGTTGTTCAAGGTGCCGTCGGCATTGAACCACCGTCGCACGATCGGCGTCACCAGGACGGGCCGTCCGCCCTTGTCCCTCACCCCGGTCACGAGCGTTTCCAGGTTGGCACTGTAGGTGGCCTCGTCCGTGGTCTTGTCGTTGTGCGCGAGTTGGATGAGCACCAGGTCGCCGGGGCGGATCAGTGGCTGGACGGTGCCCCACAACCGCGGGTTCCCCAGATAGGTGACCGTACTCTCGCCGGAGTCGGCGTAGTTGGCGACGGACACGCCCTTGCGCAGGAACTGCGGGAGCTGTTGGCCCCAGCCGGAGTAGGGGTCGGCGGGCTGGTCGCAGACCGTGGAGTCGCCGATCAGGAGGATCTGGCGGGTGTGCCGGTCGGCCGGGGTGACGCGGATGTCCGCGAGGGCCGGCGCCGAGCCGCCGATTGCCAGGTCCAGGCCGGGAGTTCCGTCGGGGCCGGTCGGCTCGCCCTCCGGGGTGCGGACGTCGACGGTGAAGCTGCGGGCGACGCGCTCGCCGGCCGCGACGGACGTCTCGGGGAGCAGGGAGCGCCGGGTCTCGCCGCTGATGGCGGTGCTGGAGTCGGCGTCGCCGCCGAGCAGGACCCGTATGTCGTAGGTGCCCGGCGGGACGTCGAAGTGGCAGGCGTTGGCGGTGCAGTCGTCGATGCCGAGGGGCCCGGGGCCGTCGTGCGCCTGGGCGGGTACGGCGGTCAGACAGGCGCTCAGGATCAGCGCGGCGGACACGGCGAGGCTGAAACGTCTCATTCGCGAATCCCTCCGACGGGACGGACTGGGCGACAGGGCTGGCGGCTGGACCGTACCCCCATCGGCAAGCGCTTTCTAGCCTTTCGACTATTTTCACAAGATAGCCAACCTCCGCCGCGTGAAAGCCCTTTCGCGAAATCGATTCAACTGTCACCCTCACACTCACCCGCAACCCCCACGCGCCCCCCGAAGGAGGCACCCCCATGTCCGACACCGCGAACAGACCGGTCGGCCGCCGCACCTTCGTCCTCGGCTCCGCGGCCGCCGCCGGCACCGCCGCCCTCGCCGGACCCCTCGCCCCGTCCGCGTCCGCCGCGGGCTTCGGCTACAGCGACGACGGCTCCAACTACGTCGTCGACACCGGCGCGAGCCTCGTCTTCAAGGTCAGCAAGACCAACGGCGACCTGACCTCGCTGGTCTACAAGGGCACGGAGTACCAGGGCTACGGCGGCAAGAACTCCCACGTCGAATCCGGCCTGGGCACTTCCACCGTGACCGTGAAGCAGTCCGGCTCGACGATCCTGATCTCCGTGGCGTACGGCACGCTCAAGCACTATTACGCGGCCCGCAGCGGCGAGAACAACGTGTATCTGTGGACGAACAAGGCCGACGACTCGGTCTCCGCGACCCGTTACATCGTGCGCGTCAAGGCGGGCATGTTCCTCAACGACGAGCCCGACTCCTACACGTACACGACCAGCACCATCGAGGCCTCGGACGTCTTCGCCAAGTCCGACGGGCAGACCCGCTCCAAGCACTACTCGAAGCTCAGGGTCATCGACTACGACTGCATCGGCTGGACCACGGGCAGCGTCGGACTGTACGTCGTCCGCTCCAACCACGAGAAGGCCTCCGGCGGCCCCTTCTACCGCTCGCTGCTGCGCCACCAGAGCGCCGACGGCGGCGGCCTGTACGAGATCCTCTACTACGGCGAGAACCAGACGGAGTCTCAGCGCTTCGGCCTCCAGGGCCCGTACGTCATCGCCTTCACCGACGGCGGCGCGCCCTCCTCCTCGCTCTACCACGCCAACCTCACCACTTCCTGGGCGGATTCGCTCGGCATCTCCGGATACGTGGCGGCGAGCGGGCGCGGCAAGGTCGCCGGTGTCGGCATCACCGGCCGCAACACGGCGTTCCCGTACACCGTGGGGATCGCCAACTCGGCCGCCCAGTACTGGGGTTCGGCCAGGTCGTCGGACGGATACTTCTCCATCGCGGGCGTCCTGCCGGGGACGTACACGCTGACCGTCTTCAAGGGCGAACTCGGCGTCTACACCGGCTCGGTGACGGTCACGGCCGGTGGCACGACCACCCTGAACACCATCGCGATCCCGTCCTCCAACGACCCGGGCAACGCGAGCGCGATCTGGCGCATCGGCGACTGGAACGGCACGCCGAGCGGCTTCAAGAACGCGGACCTGATGACGTACGCGCATCCGTCCGACGTCCGGGCCGCGTCCTGGACCGGGAACGTCGTCGTCGGCAGCGGCACCGAGACCTCCGCCTTCCCCTGCTACCTCTGGAAGGACGTCAACAGCGGTCTCCTCGTCTACTTCAAGCTGACGGCCGCCCAGGCCGCCGCCGCGCACACCCTGCGGATCGGCGTGACGACGGCCTACGCCAACGGGCGGCCGCAGATCTCGGTCAACGACTGGACGTCGTCGATCCCCTCACCGCCCTCCCAGCCGAGCACCCGGTCGCTGACCGTGGGCTCCTACCGGGGCAACAACTACACGTTCACCTACAGCGTTCCGGCGAGCGCCTGGCTCACCGATACCAGCCAGTACAACGTGCTGAAGATCAACGTGGTGAGCGGTTCGGGGACGACGTCCTTCCTCAGCGCCGGCACGTCGATCGACGCGATCGACCTGCTGGCCTGACCCGACGGGACATCAGGTCCCGCGCGTCCACTGCTGGTTGGTGGCTCCGTTGCAGGTGTAGGTGATGATCGCGGCGGAGTTGGCGGTGGACGCGCCGGACACGTCCAGGCACTCGCCGGTGGCGCGGGCCTTGATGTTCACGTAGGAGCCGGAGGCGACCACCGACCACTGCTGGGCGGTGGCGCCGGTGCAGTTCTCCTGGGTGACGCCGGAGGCGTTCTCCTGCAGGCACAGGGAGCTGCCCCGGCCCATCAGCTCGTAGTAGCCGGTTCCGAGGTCCTTGAACCACCACTTCTGGTTGGTGCCGCTGTTGCAGGTGTACTGGCTGATTGCGACGCCCTGCCACAGGGACTGGTTCGGCACGTCCGCGCACTTGCCGCTGTTCCGGGCGACGAGTGTGTTGTACGTGGCACCGGTCCCGGCGACCGTGCCCGCGGTGGTGTCGACGGTGACCTCCGGGTACCAGGACATGGACATGGAGGTCGAGCTGGGGAAGGTCAGCGGCAGCCAGACGTAGCGCGAGTCGTTGACCGTGCCGCCGAAGGAGTTGCCCCAGCGGTCGCCCATGTAGAGGTACGAGGTGCCCGATGTGCCGGTGACCGGGAGCACGTAGGCGGTCTGGGAGTTGTAGGCCGTCGAGTCGCCGACGTTCGTCCATGACGTCCACGGGCCCGAGAGGGAGGTCGCGGTGGCGTACTGCTGCTGGTTGGCGCTCCAGCCCGTGGCTCCCGAGGTGAGCATGAAGTAGACGCCGCCCCGCTTGAACAGCGCCGGAGCCTCGCGGTGGCCGCCCGGCCAGGGGTTGGCGACCAGGCTGTCGATCGCCGTGTAGTCGGAGGTGAGCCGGTAGATGTGCAGGTCGTAGTTCTCGTTGGCCGCCGAGACCATGTACGCCGTGCCGTCGGTGTCGACGAAGGTGGTGATGTCCCGGGACATGTACTGCCCGAGCGGCTGGAAGCTGCCCCGGTAGGTGTAGGTGCCGTCGACGGTGTCGGAGACGGCGACGGCCGCGCGCGCCTGGCTGTAGTCGACGCCGTTCTCCTTGTGCATCCACATCACGAACTTGCCGGTGGAGGCGTTGTAGACGACCTTCGGGCGCTCGATGTAGGCGGTGGCCAGTTCGGAGGCGGACGACTGGGTCAGGACGTGGTTCCTGAACTCCCAGTTCTTCAGGTCGGTGGAGCGGTAGGCGTCCACGTACCGGAAGGTGTTGTCGGAGTTGCGGTCCTCCCCGAACCAGTAGTAGTACGAGCCGACCTTGATGACCCCGCCGCCGTGGGCGTGCACGGCGTTGCCCGAAGTGTCGGTGAACTGCGTGCCGTTGGTGATCGCCTGGGTGGCCGCCTGGGCCGGGCCCGCGGTCGCGAGGGCGCCGAGCAGGCCCAGGCAGAGGGCGAGCAGCACCGCGTGGACACGTCTCATCTCACACACTCTCCTTGCTTCGGTCGGCGGCCGTGTCGGCCACGGGGATGCCGAAGTCGGGGGTGCCGTCCGGGTTCCAGCCGAGCTTCTGGATCCGGGTGTGGCGGTTGGGGTCGTTCAGGGGATCGCCGGTGATCTCCTTGTACTGGCGGGCGTGGTAGACGAGGACGTCGCTGCGGCCGTCCTCGGCGACCGTGAAGCAGTTGTGGCCGGGGCCGTACTGCTTGGTGGTGTCGTTGCTGGTGAAGACGGGGGCCGGGGACTTGGACCAGTTGGCGGGGTCCATCAGGTCGGCGTCCGCGTCGACCGTGAGCAGGCCCATGCAGTAGTGGTGGTCGGTGGCGGACGCCGAGTAGGACAGGAAGAGGCGGCCGTTGCGGGCGAGGACGGCGGGGCCCTCGTTGACCTTGTAGCCGACGCACTCCCAGTCGAACTCCGGTGTGGAAAGGCGGATCTGAGGTCCCGTCAGGGTCCATGGGTTGGCCATCTTCGACAGCCACAGGGCCGTGTTGTTGTCCATGCCGGGCTCGTGCTGGGCCCAGACGAGGTAGCGGGTACCGCGGTGGCTGAAGGTGGTGGCGTCCAGGGAGAAGGTCTCCCAGGCGGTCTTCACCTGCCCCTTCTCCACCCAGGTCCCCTTGAACGGGTCGGGGTTCGCGTTCTCCAGGACCCAGATGCGGATGTCCCAGACGCTCTCCGCGGGGGCGGAGGCGAAGTAGACGTACCACTTGCCGCCGATGCGGTGGATCTCCGGCGCCCAGATGTGCGCGCCCATGGCCCCGGTGGCGTGCTTGTGCCAGACGACCGCCTCCGCGGCGGTCGCGAGGCCGTTCAGGGTGCGGGAGCGGCGCAGGACGATGCGGTCGTACTCGGGGACGGTGGCGGTGAAGTAGTAGAAGCCGTCGGCGTGGCGGTGGATGTAGGGGTCGGCGCGCTGCCTCACGAGCGGGTTCACGAAGGGGGCGGCCTTCGGCCTCGCCGAGGCGCCGGCAGTGCCGGGAGTCGCTGCCAGGGCGCCCGCGGCCAGCGCGGCTCCCTTCAGCATCAGGCGGCGTGTGGGGGGCGAGGTGCTTGCGGGCAGGTCGTCATCGCGGCTCATACGGCTTGCCTCTCGGGGGGAATGTTCGAGATGCCAAACGACATCTGTCATTACGAACGCCGAAAAGGTAAGGGTGTGGAACCTGGAGGTCAACGGGTCTGACGCGACTTGCAGGAAGCGCTTTCCAAGTTTCTGCCGCGGCGCCGTTTTTCTGTTATCGAAGGCAACCTCGGAACGTCTCCACCCGTGTGCGCAGCCATATCCACAAGACAGCAGCCGCTGCGGGCGCCCTCGCGGCGGTGGCCGCCCTGCTCGCCACCGGCGGGCCGGCCGCGGCGGCCGGAGTCCGTGACGCGACCGCCGACGTCCTCGCCGACCGGGACGTGACGCTCACCGGCGACACGGTGGTCACCGTGCCGTCCGGGACGACGACGTACGACGGCGTCTTCCGCGGCGAGGGCACCCTCACCGTGCGCGGCGGCGGAACCCTGGTCCTCACCAGGGACAGCGACTTCACCCTGCCGCGCTCCCGGCAGCGGCAGACCGTGCGGACGCTGGGGGGCAACCACCCGTACACCACGGTCGCCGACCCCGACCCACCCGCGATCACGGTCGAGCGCGGGACGACCCTGCAATACGGCACCGGCGGCGGCACCGGCCTGATCGGCCACTTCCCGTACGACACCCCCGGTTTCCGGCTGAACCAGCTCAACATCCGGGTCGACGGCACCCTGCGCCTGTCGCTCACCCGCACCTTCGACATCGGCACGATCAGCGGTTCCGGTCTGGTGAGCCAGCCGCGCGGCATGTGGGGCACCCTCGACCTGGCCGGCACCCAGCCCTTCTCCGGCGTCATCGACAACGGCACCGGCATGGCCGTCGGGCGCCCCGAGTTCCCGGTGGCGCTCCCCCGCGCCCGGGCGATCCTCAACCAGGGCTCCTGGATCATCGACACCCCGCTGTACCGGACGATCACTCTGCGGCAGAACTTCTACGAGCGCGCGTACGGCAGCGACGTCAACGTCCACACCCGTCCCGGCAGCAAGGTCGTGCTCACCGGCCAGTACAGCTACAGCGACGAGGGCGGTGACACCACGCCCTCCCTGAGCGACCCGGGCCTCAACTGGCGTCCCGTCGCTCACCAGTTGAACAAGCGGGGCACCAACATCGAGGGCGCGGACGTGCGGTGGGGCGACGGCACGACCCACCGGATCTTCATGCCGGGCACGAAGGACACCGTCTACATCAACCTGCACGAGGCGAGCGGCCGCCGCTCGAAGCTGACCTTCGACTACGACGGGCCGGTCACCCTGGGCGCTCCGATCGGTGGCGGCCGGTACCACGACACGCTCGCCGCCCCCGGCGCCGGGGACGTCGTCATCGCGGGGACCCCCGGGAACGACGTGACCTTCGCGGCGAAGCAGTACTACGACGGCTCCACGACCGTGGAGAAGGGCGCGGTGCTGCGGATCGGACTCGGCTCAAAAAGCGGCGGTGACGGCTCACTGCTGACGGGCTCGGCGCGCCGCCGAGTGGTGGACGACGGCACGCTCGTCGTGCGGAACGCGTCGACTCCCGTGTCCCTCTCGCGGATCGGCGGCTCCGGCTCCCTGGTGCAGTCGGGCGCGGCGACGACCACGCTGACCGGCGGCGAGGTGACGTACACCGGCGACACGACCGTCGGCAAGGGCACGCTGGCGCTGCGCGGAGGGGCGACTCTGCTGCACAGCAAGGCGATTCGGCTCACCTCGGCGTCGGCGCGGCTTGACGCGGGGCGGGCGGGGCTGCGGGTGGCGACCTCGCTGAGCGGTGAGGGCACCGTGCGAGGCGCGGTGACCAATGACGGGGTGGTCGCGGGCGGGCTGCGGATCGCCGGTGACTTCACACAGCGCCCGAAGGGCGAACTGGTCGTGGGGAAGCAGCCGTTGACGGTGTCCGGTGCCGTCCGGCTGGCGGGCGGCCTCGACTTCTCGGCCGCGGCGGCCGGATCCGCGCGCGCGATCACCGTCCTCGACCACGGCGGCGGGGCGAGGACGGAGGGCGCGTTCGTCGGCCTGGAGGAAGGCGCCCGGCTGAAGCTCGCCGGCACCACCTACCGGATCAGCTACCGGGGCGGCGACGGCAACGACGTGACCCTGAGCGCGACCGAACGGTCCCCCGCGCCGACGGCCCGGCACTCCGGACCGTCCGGCAAGGCCGCGGCGGCCGGTCCGCACGCCGCCGACACCGCGAGCAGCGGCCTGGGCTCGTGGCCGTACGTGCTCGCGCTGGGGATGCTCTTCGGGCTCGTGGTGCCGGCGGTCCGGAGGCGGGGGCACGGAGGCCGGCGGAGCGGCGGCCGGCATGCGGCACAGGACTGACCTCCAGGGGTGACCGTGAACCACCGTCCCAGATGCTGGTCGAGGTGTTCACGGGCTGGACACGGGCGGACTACCGACGTCCCTTCGCCTAGCCTCGTGGCATGACCAGCGACACCTCCCTCGCCACAGCTCTCGCCACCGGAACCGTCGTGCTCGACGGCGGTATGTCCAACCAGCTCGAGTCGGCCGGGCACGACCTGAGCGACGAGCTGTGGTCGGCGCGGCTGCTCGCCGAGCGGCCCGAGGCGATCACCGAGGCCCACCTCGCGTACTTCGAGGCCGGCGCGGACGTGGCGATCACCGCCAGCTACCAGGCCACGTTCGAGGGCTTCGCCAGGCGCGGGATCGGCCGTGAGAAGGCGGCCGAACTCCTCGCGCTGAGCGTGGAGTCGGCGCGTGAGGCGGCGCGTCAGGCGGCGGCGAAGGGGGTCACCCGGCCGCTGTGGGTGGCGGCCTCGGTCGGCCCGTACGGGGCGATGCTCGCGGACGGCTCCGAGTACCGGGGGCGGTACGGGCTGAGCGTGGACGAGCTCGCCGGCTTCCACCGGCCGCGCCTGGAGGTACTGGCCTCGGCCCGTCCCGACGTGTTCGCCCTGGAGACGGTCCCGGACGCCGACGAGGCGCGGGCGCTGCTGCGGGTGGTGCGGGGGCTGGGGGTGCCGGCCTGGCTGTCGTACACCGTGGAGGGCGATCGCACCCGTGCCGGGCAGCCGCTGGAGGAGGCGTTCGCGCTGGCCGCCGACGTGGACGAGGTGATCGCGGTGGGTGTGAACTGCTGCGCCCCGCAGGACGTCGACGGCGCGGTCCGGACCGCCGCGCGCGTCACCGGCAAGCCGGTGGTCGTCTACCCCAACAGCGGGGAGGCCTGGGACGCCGGGGCCCGCGCCTGGGCCGGGCGCTCCAGCTTCACCCCCGAGGAGGTCACGGGGTGGCGTGCGTCCGGGGCGCGACTGATCGGCGGGTGCTGCCGGGTGGGGCCGGAAGCGATCGCCGGGATCGCGGCGGCGCTGACGCCGTGACGCCCCGTCGCTCCCCCGGCGGCACCTCGTAGGGGGACGTGGGCAGGTCTCAGCTGCGGCGCGCTCCGGTGGAGCGCCGTAGCCGTCGTACCGTCGCGCGCAGATCCGCAGTCCGCGCGGGCGTCGGCTCCGGCACGCCGGTGTCGTCCGGCTCACGGGGCGCGGTTTCGGCCGCCGTCCACAGCGCCAGCTCGGCGTCGCGGGGGCCGTACGCCGTGCGGGGCTCCTCGGCGTCGAAGATCCGTACCGGATGCCGCGGGTCCCATGCCTCCCAGCCGGGGTCCCCGTCGGCCGCGAACCGCACCCACGCGCCGTGCATCGCGTCGGCCAGTTCCTGCGGCGCTCCGTCGCCGGCCAGCTTGCGCGACTCCGGCAGGTCGCCGCTGTCGAAGACGAAGCCGAGCTCCAGGGCGTGGCAGGAGCCGAGGTCGGGCAGGCCCGAGGGCCAGCCGAACTCGTAGACCCAGGAGCCGCCGGGGCGGGCGTCGGCCAGGCGGTGCAGGGGGCGGCGCAGCAGGTGGTCGGTGACCATCTGGCCGACGATCTCGGCGGTACCGGCCTGCGGGTGCAGGGCGCGGTAGCCGCGGGGCACCTCGGTGCCGCAGTGGCAGCGGGCCATGGCGCCGGCGAGGGCGACGGCCCCGAGCCGGTCGACGCGTTCCAGGAGGCCGCCGGGGACGAGCCAGAGGCGGTACTCGTCGCTGGTCCAGCCCATCATCAGGTCGACACCCGGGGCCGCACCGCCGTCGACGAGGGCCTCCATGGGGTCGCGCGGGACGAGGTCGTCGTCGATGACGACGCCGAAGGAGGGGCCGCCGAGCACCGGGCTGCTGAGTCTGCCCACCTCGCCCTGGGTGCGCAGCAGCAGCTCGCGGTCGACCTCGGCGAAGGCGGCCGCGGTGGCGGGGATCTTCAACCGGGTGGCCATACGGCGCACCATGCGCCGCACCTTGTCCCGTTCGAACGCCTCGGGCGGCCCGCTCTGCAGGACCGCCCGCCGCACCAGCCCCTGCGCCTGCGGGGCCGCCAGCAGGGCGCCCGCGCTGATCGCCCCCGCGGACTGTCCGGCGAGTGTGACGCGGTCCGGGTCGCCGCCGAAGGCCGCGATCGAGTCGTGGACCCACCGCAGGGCGGCGAGCTGGTCGCGCAGGCCGGGGTTGGCGGGGGCGTCCGGGAACAGCCCGTAACCCTCGACTCCCAGCCGGTAGTTCACGGAGACGAAGACGACGCCGTCGCGGGCGAAGGTCCGCCCGTCGTACACGGGCACGGCGGACGAACCCCTGGTCAGAGCGCCGCCGTGCAGCCACACCAGGACCGGCAGCCCGGCCCCGGGGCCCGGGTCCGGGGTCCAGACGTTCAGGTTCAGGCAGTCGTCGCCCGGCACGACGGGGTCGGACAGGTACTTGTCGAAGGCTTCGGAGTACGGCGGTTTCGGCGGTGTCGGCCCGAAGGCACCCGCGTCGCGCACGCCGTCCCAGGGCTCGGGCGGGACGGGCGGCCTGAAGCGTCGGGGACCGAGGGGAGGGGCGGCGTACGGGATGCCCCGGAACACCGCGATGCCCTGCTCGAACCGGCCGCGTACCGCCCCGTACGGGGTGCTGGCCACGGGGTCCGTCTGGATTGCTGCCGTCATGTGCCCACCAGCCTCCTCACCGCGCAACTGCATCGGTAACACCAGAGCATCACAGATCGCCGCGATATTCCGGCGCAGAGCGCGAGACGGGGGCTACTCGGCGTAGGCCGGGGGCCGAGGCCGAGCGGGTCGCAGCCGCTGCCGGTGGAGCCGTGGTCACCCCCTCCGCCCTCGGGGCGACGAGGTCGCGGTAACAGCCGCACACCGCCCCCTCGTTCGAAGTATCGAAAGCCAAGGCCTGTGAAGACCTGGCGAAGCCCGACCTCTTCCCCGCCCCAGCCCGCGAACCTAGGGTAGGAAGCGCTTACTGCCGCGCACCTGTCGAAACTTTTCATGGCCCTCGGGCGGGCCGGAGAGGTGGTTCCCTATGGTCCGTACGGGGAGTGCCGGCGTGGCCGCCGGTCCGACGCTGGCTGTGGTGGCCCGCGAGGCGGGGGTCTCCGTGCCGACCGCGTCCAAGGTGGTCAACGGCCGGGAGGACGTGGCTCCGGAGACCCGCCGGCGGGTGACGGAGGCGCTCGACCGGCTCGGTTACGTCCGCAGACCCCGGTTCGACGCGGCGAAGGTGCCCGGTCTGGTCGACCTGGTCGTGCACTCGCTCGACAGTTCCTGGTCGGGCGCGATCCTGCAGGGAGTCGAGGGGGCGGCGCACGACGCCGGGCTGGAGGTCGTGGTCTCGGCGGGGCTGACCCGGACCCGGGGTGCGCGGCCCGAGCGCGGCTGGCTGGACAAGCTGATCGCGCGCGGCTCCTCCGGGGTGCTGTTCAACCTGTCCGAGCTGACGCCGTCGCAGTACGCCTGGCTGGACCAGCACCGCATTCCGTACGTCCTGATCGACCCGGTGCTGGAGCCGCCGCCGGGTGTCGTGTCCGTGGGCGCGGCGAACTGGCAGGGCGGTGTGACGGCGACCGAGCACCTTCTGGCGCTCGGTCACCAGCGCATCGCGGTGATCGCCGGTCATCAGCGCAAGATGTGCAGCAGCGCGCGGGTCGCCGGCTATCGCTCGGCCCTCGCGTCGGCGGGCATCCGGCACCGTCCCGAGTACGTCCGCCACGCCGGCTTCGACGAGTCGGTCGCCCATCGCCGCATGCTGGACCTGTTGGACCTGCGCGAGCCCCCGACGGCCGTCTTCGTCTGTTCGGACCGCATGGCCCTCGGGGTCTACGAGGCGCTGGCCGAACGGGGGTTGAGGGTGCCCGAGGACGTCAGCGTCGTGGGCTTCGACGATCTGCCCGAGTCCCGCTGGGCCAGTCCCGCGCTCACCACCGTCCGCCAGCCCCTGTCGGAGATGGCGGCGACGGCCCTGCATCTGCTGGTCCGCATGATGGAGGGTGACCGCCCCGAGGGCACGCGCACGGAGTTGTCGACGCGACTCGTGCAGCGGGCCAGCACGGCACGCGCGCCGGTGAGGTGGCAGTGATCGCCGAAGCGGCCCGCGGGGCCCGTCTCCGCACCCCGTTGCGGTGGCGCGTGCCGCGAACCGATCATGGCTGTCATGGAGCGACCGAGTCAGTTCATCGAATGCGGCGGCCTGGTGCTGCGACGCTGGCGGCCGCAGGACGACTTCGCCCCGGCGTTCCGGCTGATCGAGGAGTCCGTGGACCATCTGCGCCCGTGGATGGGCTGGGTCGCCCGGCACGGCGAGGAGAGCACCCGGGACTTCCTCGCGAAGGCCGACTCGAAGTGGGCGGCCGACGAGGCGTACAACTACGCCATCGCGGAGGGCGGCACGCTCGTCGGCATGTGCCAGACCTACCGCGTGGACGCCCCCGTCCGATGGCGGATGGGGTACTGGCTGCACCCGGCCGCCACCGGCCGGGGCATCGCCACGAGAGCGACGGCGGCGCTGGTCGAGGCGATGTTCGCCCTGCCGGGCGTGGAGTACGTGGAGATCACCCACGACCTGGCCAACACGGCGAGCGGCGCGGTCCCGCGCCGTCTGGGGTTCACCGAGATCGGCCACGAGCGGGCCACGCCGGAGACGCCCTCGCTCGTCGGCATCGACGTGGTCTGGCGCCTGAACCGCCCCGAGCGGCCGGCCGACGGCGCTACGGCTCGGTGAGCGTCCGCCCCGCCCAGCCGATGCCGCCGCGCAGATGCTCCCGGAACTCCGGCAACTCGTAGGCCTCTGCGGCGTGTCCGAGCGCCGTGTAGAACACCCGGCCCGCGCCCTGCTCCCGGCACCACGCCAGAGGATGGTCGGCGCCCATGCCGCCGCCTTCGTACGACGACTCGTCGGCGCTCACCAACACCCGCACCCGGTCACGGGGGTTGGTGCGGAAGTCGTACCACTCGTCGGTGAAGTCCCAGACGGCGGGCAGGTGGCGGGTGGCCGGATGCGCGCGGTCCTCCACGACGGCCCGTCCCGGCTGGTGGGCCGGGTGCCGGTCGAAGCGGGCGCCCAACAGGTCGCAGTAGTACGGCCAGTCGTACTCCGTGCAGGCCGCCGCGTGCACCCCGGCGAACCCTCCGCCGCCCTCCACGTAGGCGGCCAGCCGTTCCCGTCCGGCCGGGGTGAGCACCTCGCCGCTGGTGGAGAGGAAGACGACGGCGGCATAGCCGTGCAGGGGGCTCTCGAAGACGGCGGGATCCTCGCTATGGTCCACGTCGACACCATCGAGCGCGCGTACCGCGGCGACGGCGGCCGGGATGGAGTCGTGGCGGTAGTCGGTGGTGCGCGTGTAGACGAGGAGTCGGGGGGCCATGGGCGCGAGCCTAACCGGGGACCGGAGGTGTTCCCGCCGTTGAACGAGTACCGCAGGAGACCTGTGTGGCCCTTCGTGCTGATGGGGTCGGCGATCCTCGTCGTCGTGCTCGGCGCCGTGGGCGCCTTCGAGTTCATGGTGCACCGGATGTCCGATCCGGCGACGACCATCCCGGTGGGCCTGCGCATCGACGGCTCACTCGTCTCCTTCAAGGCGCCCGTCTGCGCCGGTGAGACGGTGCGGACGGTCGCGGTGTACGACAGCGATTCCGAGGACCTGCTGTGGCGGGCGCAGGAGCCGAGGACGGCCGAGGGCAGGAGTGGGGCGGTGACGCTCTGGACGGCGGACGGCTTCCGTACGGCGCATCCGAAGGAGCCGCCCGGGACCTTGCCGAAGTGGCTCGACGTCTCCGTCACCTACGCGGACGGCGACGGCACCGGAGACGTGTTCGAGGTCCGGAAGGTCAGAGCCGCCAGGATTCCCGCCGGGCGGTACTGGACGCGGGAAGGGCCCATGACGGCCGCCGAGATCGACGCCCGACTCTCCTGCTGAGGCCACCGCACAGGTGTTCCATCGCAGGCGCCTCGCCCTCTAGCCTCGACTGCGATGAACGCCATCCCCGCGCATCTGGACCACCTCGTCCTCGCCACCCCCGATCTGGCGGCGACGGTCGCCGACTTCACGCGGCGCACCGGCGTCCCGCCCGCCCCCGGCGGCGCCCATGTGGGCCTCGGTACGCGCAACTTCCTCGTGTCGCTGGGCGGTTCGAGCTATCTGGAGATCATCGGGCCGGACCCGGAGCAGGCGGAGCCGGACGGCCCGCGCCCCTTCACGGTCGACGAGCTGGCGGCCGCACGGACGGTGACCTGGGCCGTCAGCCCGCCCGACCTGGACGCCGCGGTCATGTCCGCCCGGGCCCGCGGCTACGATCCGGGCGACATCCGCCCGATGAGCCGCCGCCGCCCCGGCGGCACCCTCCTGCGGTGGCGGCTGACCGACGGCGACACCCAGCACCCCTCCGGTCTGGTGCCCTTCCTCATCGACTGGGGGTCCGCCGTCCACCCCTCCGCCTCCGGGCTGCCCGTCACCCCGCTGCTCCGGCTGTCGGCGAGCGCCCCCGACCCGGCCGAGCTCCGCCCGCTGCTGGCCGCCGTGGGTGCCGAACTCCCGCTGACCGAGGGCCCGGTGGCCCTCACCTTCACCGTGGACACCCCGCGCGGCCCCGTCACCTTCTCCTGACCCCCGGCCCGCCCTGTCCGATTCCTTCAAGACCACCGTCCGGTCCGCTGCCTACGGTGGCCGCATGACTCCACGATTCGCCGTGATCGGCGTGGTCGCCTCCGACATGGCGGCCTCACTCGCCTTCTACCGCCGCCTCGGCCTCGTCTTCCCCGACGGCGCCGAGGACCAGCCGCACGTCGAGGCCGAACTGCCCGGCGGCCTGACCCTCGCCCTGGACACCGAGGAGACGATCCGTTCCTTCCACCCCGGGTGGCGGCCGCCGAGCGGCGGCGGCCGGATCGCGCTCGCCTTCCGGTGCGCGTCACCCGCCGAGGTCGACACGGTGTACACGGGCCTCGTCGCCGCCGGCCACCACGGCGAGCTCAAGCCGTGGGACGCCTTCTGGGGCCAGCGGTACGCGGTCGTGCACGACCCCGACGGCAACGGCGTCGACCTGTTCGCGCAGCTACCCCAGCAGTAGCCGGCCGAGCGGCACCCCCGCCAACTCCTTGACGTCACGGGCCAGATGGGCCTGGTCGGCGAACCCGGCCCGGGCGGCCGTCTCCGCGAACGGCACCCCCTGCCGGGCCATCCCCACGGCCCGCTGCAACCGCAGCACCCGGGCCAGCGTCTTGGGCCCGTACCCGAAGGCCACCAGCGACCGCCGGTGCAACTGCCGGGCCGTGAGCCCCAGTTCGTCGGCGGCCCGGCCGACGGGGCGCCCCGCGTCGAGGGCCGCGACGAGGTGACGTAGCACCGGGTCGGGGGATGCGCCGGCCGCGGCCAGCCGCAACGCCGACTCCTCCAGGCCCAGGGCCGGTTCGGGGGCCGCGGCGACCAGCGCGGTGAGCCGGCGGACCTCCGCGGCGGGCCGCAGTGCGGCGAGTTCGACGCGCCGGTCGCGCAGTTCGTGCGCGGGCACGCCGAGGATCGAGGGCGCGGTCCCGGGGAAGAACCGGACGCCCGTCCACAGTCCGGGGGCGCCGTCGGTGACGTACGCGTGTGTGTCGGGTCCGGCGACGAGCAGCCGGCCGTCGTGCCAGAGCAGGTCCATGCACCCGTCGGGCAGTACCCGCCCCACGCCGGCCTCGGCCGGGGTGTTGCGCCACACGACCGCTCCGGTCAGCCGGGAGGGCCTCTCCTCGTACACGCCCGCCAGCCTACGCGCGCGACCGCTCCGGCCGCCCACGATGCTCCTGCGGGCTGACCCCGTAGACCCGCTTGAACGCGCTGGACAGGGCGAACGCGCTGCCGTAGCCGACGCGGCGGGCGATCGCCTCCAGGGTGTCGCCGGTGTCGCGCAGCGCGTCCGCGGCCAGGGCCAGGCGCCAGCCGGTGAGGTACGTCATCACGGGCTCGCCCACGAGCCCGGTGAAGCGGCGGGCGAGCGCCGCGCGGGACACCCCGGCCTTGGCGGCCAGCGAGGCGACGGTCCAGGGGTGCGCGGGGTCGTCCTGGACCAGCCGCAGCACCCGCCCCACCACCGGGTCCGCCATTGCCCGGTACCAGGCGGGCGCCGCCGCCTCGGGGCGGGCGAACCAGGCCCGCAGCGCGGCGATGACCAGCAGGTCGAGGAGCCGGTCGAGGACCACTTCCTGCCCCGGCTCGTCGCGGACGATCTCCTCCATGAGCATCGGTGTGAGCGGGCACGGCCACATGTCGGCGGTGAGGGTCAGCAGCGGCGGCAGGGCGTCCAGCAGGCGTCCGCCGACCTCGCCCTGCCACAGGTAGGTGCCGATGAGCAGGACGGCCGAGCCGTCGGACCGGGTGCCCCAGGTGCGCACGCCGAGGTCCATGGTGCCGTTCAGCGACCGTCCGTCGGGGTAGCTGCACTCCGCCCCCGGCAGGACGACCACCTGCGGCCGCGTTCCGGGATCGTCGCCGCAGGTGTAGGGATCGGGTCCGCGGGCGATCGCGAGGTCACCGGCCCGCAGCCGCACCGGCTCCCCCGCGTCCGGCGTGACCCAGGCGTCGCCGCGGACCATGAGCATCACCGTCAGCGGGGCCCGGTCCTCCACCCGCACGGCCCAGGGCGGATCGAAACACGCTCGGATCATGAAGGCGCCACGCGCGCGTGGGCCTTCCAGCAGACCTGCGAGGGCGTCCATGGCGGTCAGCGTAGACGCGCGCGGCCGAGGCGACGGAGGGTTCGACGCGAGCTGTCAGGGGCTCTTCGGCTTGTGCGGCGGGTGGGTGCTCTTGACGTGGGTGCGCAGGCGTGAGGTGACGTCCTCGGGCGGCAGGAAGCGGGACCAGCGCTCGGGGAACTCCGAGGGCATGTCGGGGTCCTCGGGGTCGGTGTCGTGGCCGGCGGCGGCCCGGGCGATCTGTTCGGCCAGCTGGGCCTCGCGCAGCCGCTCGTTCGCGGCGCGGGCCGCGGCCGTCGCCGCCGCCGGCCACACGCGGTCGATCGCCGCGTTGACCGCGGCCCCGACGAGCACGGCGAAGGCGCCCACGCCGATCCACAGCAGCACGGCGACGGCGGCGGCGAGGGAGCCGTAGATGGAGGCGCCCTCGATGGTCTGGGTGAGGTAGATGCGCAGCAGGAAGCTGCAGACCACCCACATCGCCAGTGCCACCAGCGCGCCGGGCACGTCCTCGATCCACGGGGAGCGCACCGGCACGGACACGTGGTACAGCGTGGTCAGGAAGACGATCGACAGGATGATGACCACGGGCCAGTACAGGACCTGCACCACCGTCTCCGACCACGGCACGATCCGCACCACCGCGTCCGGGCCCGCGACCATCAGCGGCAGCGCGACCGAACCGATCACCAGGGCCGCGACGAACAGCAGGAACGCCACGATCCGGGTCTTGACGATGCCGCGCACGCCGTCGAGGCCGTACATCACGGTGATGGTGTCGATGAAGACGTTGACCGCGCGGGAGCCCGACCACAGGGCGAACAGGAAGCCGATGGAGATGACGTCCGGTCTGCCGCCCTTCATCACGTCGTTCAGGATCGGCTGGGCGATCTCGCTGACGCCCTTGTCGGACAGGACGGTCTGCGACGCGTTGAGGATGTTGGTCTCGAGGCTGGAGATGCTGTCGGTGCCGGTCCAGTCGTCGACGTAGCCGAGCAGGCCGATGAGGCTGAGCAGCAGCGGCGGCACGGACAGCAGCGTGAAGAACGCGGCCTCCGCGGCGAGGCCGAGGATGCGGTACTCCATGCAGGAGTTGACGGTGTCCTTGAGCAGCAGCCAGGCGGTCCTGCGCTTGGAGACGTTCCGGTAGAGGGCACGCGCCCGGTGGAGACGACCGGAGGGCCGCTGCGAGGACTCACTTGCTGACTGCACGTTCTAACGGTATCCGGCAGGTCCGGGTGCGCTCATCCCCCGGCCCCGGGCGACACGGCGGGATCCCGCGCCCGGGACACGACCGAACCTCCGCCATGTCCGCGTTGGCCGGAATGTCCCCGCCCAGGTTGTGCTGGCCGGCGCCGAGACGGGGTACTTTCGCGGCATGGCAGGCACCACGCACACCGTGTCCAACCAGCCCCCTTCCCTGACCGGCTACGACGTCTACGGCACCGACCGCGTCCTCACCGAGGCCGTCGACCGGCATGTCTCCCCCGACCTCCAGGAAGAGATCCACGGCGAGCTGTCCGCGCTCGGCCGGGCCTCCGGGTCGGCCCAGGTGCAGGAGTGGGGTGCGCAGGCCAACGACAACCCGCCCCGGCTGCGCACCCACGACCGGCACGGCCACCGTGTCGACGAGGTCGAGTTCCACCCGGCCTGGCACCGCGTGCTCGGCAAGGGCGTCGCGGCCGGGCTGACGGCGGCCTGGGCCCGCCCCGCGGGCCATGTGCGCAGAGCGGCCGCGTTCCTGGTGTGGACGCAGGTCGAGGCCGGCAACCTCTGCCCGCTGTCCATGACCCACGCCGCCGTCCCCGCGCTGCGCACCGACCCGGACCTCGCCGCCACCTGGGAACCCAGACTCACGTCCATGGTCTACGACCGCGAGCTGCGGCCCGCCCGCCTCAAGGCCGGCGCCCTGTTCGGGATGGGCATGACGGAGAAGCAGGGCGGCAGCGACGTACGCGCCAACACCACGGCCGCGGCACCGCTCGCCGAGGACGGGACGTACGCGCTCACCGGGCACAAGTGGTTCTGCTCGGCGCCCATGTCCGACGGCTTCCTGGTCCTCGCCAAGGCGCCGGAGGGGCTCACCTGCTTCCTCGTGCCCCGCGTGCTGGAGGACGGCTCCCGCAACGTCTTCCTCCTGCAGCGCCTGAAGGACAAGCTCGGCAACCGCTCGAACGCCTCCGCGGAGGTCGAGTTCGACGGGACCTGGGCGCGGCGGGTCGGTGAGGAGGGGCGCGGGGTGCGCACCATCATCGACATGGTGGCCGCGACCCGGCTGGACTGCGTGCTCGGTTCGGCTGGCCTGATGCGGCAGGCGGTGGCGCAGGCGGTCCACCACTGCACCTACCGCGAGGCCTTCGACGGCAGGCTCATCGACAAGCCGCTGATGCGCAACGTGCTCGCCGACCTCGCCCTGGAGTCCGAGGCGGCGACCACCCTCGCGCTGCGCCTCGCGGCCGCCTGTGACGACGGAAGCGAGCAGGAGCGGGCGCTGCTGCGGCTCGCGGTGCCGGCCGCCAAGTACTGGGTGACCAAGCGGTGCGCGCCCGTCGTCGTGGAGGCCGCCGAGTGCCTGGGCGGCAACGGCTACGTCGAGGAGTCGGGGCTGCCCCGGCTGGTGCGCGAGTCGCCGCTGAACTCGATCTGGGAGGGCGCCGGGAACGTGCAGGCCCTGGACGTGCTGCGCGCCCTGCGCCGGGAGCCGACGGCGCTGAACGCCTACCTCCAGGAGGTCGGCCGGGCCCGGGGCGCCGACCACCGTCTCGACCAGGCGATCAAGAACCTGCTGACCGACCTGGCCGACCTGGACGGGATCGAGGCCCGCGCCCGGCGCCTGACGGAACGGCTCGCCCTGGTCCTGCAGGGTTCGCTCCTGGTCCGGTTCGCACCCCCCGAGGTGGCCGACGCCTTCTGCGCCTCCCGCCTGGGCGGCGACGCCGGCGCGGCCTTCGGCACCCTGCCCCACACACTGAACCTGAAGTCGGTGGTGAACCGGGCCCGCCCTACGAACTGACCCGAGCTCCGCCGACCTGGGAGCGCAGGGCACTGCGCGACCAGCCACGAACCGACCCGCACTCGCCGTCGCGCACAAGCCCCCACCCCCCGAGGCGAGGTCGGCCGGATCGCCGAAGGAAAAAGGCGGGGGTGGTGCTGCGCCGACACGGCACCACCCCCGCCGCACTGCCCCGGTCGAGGCCGCGAACGCCGCTCGGGACGGCGTCGCTCAATATTCAAACAAGCCGGGAGCGTTCACCAGGGTTGCAGGGGGTTGCAACTTGCTGCTGTCTGTGGCCGGACTGTGTCCGTCCGTCATGAACGAACGGCACTATTGGACGGACAGTCAAGATGTTCCCTCCGGGAGGACCAGTGGCACTCTCGCCGACGGACGTGACGCAACTCGCGGTGATGGACACGGCTCGCGCGGCACGGGTACTGAGCGACGTCCGCTCGGCGGCGCTCTCCGGGCAGCGCGCGCCGGTCGCACCCCGCCCGGTGATCGAGCAGTCCTGGGGGCGCATGCTGCGCGGCGGCGTCGACCCCGACCACGACTTCCGCACCGGGCTGCTGTCCCAGGAGGAGGTGCGGCGGCGCCGGGAGGCCTCGGAGCTCAGGCATGTGCTGCCGGTGCTGCGCGAGGGACTGCTGTCGGTCGCCGACACCGCCCACCACATCATGGTGATCGCCGACGCCGACGGGCGGGTGCTGTGGCGGGAGGGCAGTTCCCCAGTGCTGCGCAAGGCCGACGGAACCGGCTTCGAACTCGGCGCGGACTGGCGGGAAAGCGTCGTCGGCACCAACGGCATCGGCACCCCGGTGGTGGCCCGCCGGCCGGTGCAGGTCTTCGCCTCCGAGCACTTCGTGCGCTCGCAGACCTCCTGGACCTGCACCGGCGCGCCCATCACGGACCCGCGCGACGGCCGGCTGCTGGGCGTCGTGGACGTCAGCGGGCCGCTGGAGACGATGCATCCGGCCACCCTGGCCTGGGTCGACTCGGTGGCGAAGCTCGCCGAGTCGAAGCTGCGCGAACTGCATCTGGGCTCGCTGGAACGGCTGCGCTCGGTGGCGGCCCCGGTGCTGGCCCGGGTGGGCGGCCGCGCCCTGGCGGTGGACCGGGACGGCTGGACGGCGGCGGTGACGGGAATGCCGTACACGAGCCGGACCTTCCTGCCCAAATCCCTCTCGACGGGCCGTCGGTGGCTGCCGCCGTTCGGGCTGTGCACGGTGGAGCCGCTGGCCGGGGGCTGGTTGATCCGGGTCTCGGACGAGCCGGTGCCGCGGACGGCCACCCGGGTGGTGCTGGATCTGACGCGGCCGCGCCGCTGGACCGTGACGGTGTCCGGCAGCGCGGGCTCGTGGAGCCACGAACTGAGTCCGCGGCACGCCGAATTGCTGTATCTGCTGGCTCTGCACCGCGACGGTCGCAGCGCGGCGGGCCTGGCCGAGGACGTGTTCGGGGACCCGGCCCGCACGGTGACGGTGCGGGCCGAGATGTCACGTGTACGGCGCTACCTGGGCGGCCTGCTGGAGCACCGCCCCTACCGCTTCGCCGAGTGCGCCGACGTGGAGGTGCTGCTGCCCGCCGACCCCCGGGACCTGTTGCCGCACTCGACGGCGCCGGCGGTGATCAGCGGGCGAACGGCGGACGAGATGCCAGGAATGTAGCCTTCCGCTCCCTTGGAGTGACAACGTGGGTCATCGAGGGAGCATCTTCCGCATATTTGCAGGGTCTTAGCCCTGGGCCGCCCCGAACTGCCGTAGCATCCCTCTACGGGCCACCCCACCTGCTCCTTTGGTCAACACACGGACCAATGAACGCAGTTGGCTCGCCTCGGGAGGACCTATGAAGCAACGTGGCAGGCACCGTCGGCAGAAGCGGGGCCGCGCGCTGCGCGCTTTCCTGGCCGGGACCGCCCTCGCGCTCACCGCGGCGGCCACCATGATCAGCGCCTCCCAGGCCACGGTCAGCAAGGATCCCGGGGGGTTGAAGACCCTCGCCGGTTCCGCCGCGGAGTTCCGGCTGCGGGAACGGCTGGTGCCGCAGGCCACGCTGGACCGGCTCGCCTCCGGGATGGGCAGGCCCGTCGGCGTGCGCGCCGTCCTGGACGACGCCGACCACTCCCTGCGCACACCGGCCGACTGCGCGACCGCCGACCGCGCCGCGCTGCCCGTGGAACCGGCGGCCACGCGCGCGTACTGCTGGGACGCCGCCGACACCCGCGGCTGGCGGGCCGGGGCGGTCACCACCTCGGGCGACGCGGACGACGACGGCCACTGGGGTGAGCACCGGGTGCTGCTGTCCGGCTGGACCCACGCCGGCAGGGCGGGCGCGCCGGGTCTGGCCCGGGTCGCCTTCGTCGACGCCGACGACCCCGACAACCTCGTCTACACCTGGGCCCTCCTCGCCGTCCCGGTCGACGGCGGCCGCGACTACCGGGGACTGGCCTCCGCCGTGTCCGGCATGACCTGGTACCAGGGCAAGCTGCTGGTCACCACCGCCGACGGCCTGTACGTCTACGACCTGCACCGCGTCCAGCGGGCCACCGTCGACAGCGGCCGGGTCGGCAAGGTGCCCGGCGGCTGGTCGGCCCACGGCTACCGGTACGTGCTGCCGGCCATCGGCTCCTACCGGCCGGCCCCCGGAGCCGCCCGCCCCGAGGCGATCTCCCTCGACCGCAGCACCGCGCCCGACAGCCTGGTCGCGAGCGAACGTGTGTCCTCGGACAGCGACCGGCACACCCGCCTGTGGCGCTACGCGTTCAGCGCCGACCCGGCCCGCGCCGGGCTGCTGGCCACGGACGCCGCCGGGGAGGCGACGGCGACCCGGGCGTACGAGACGAAGACGACCGACGTCAGCGGCGTCCTGTCGTACGGCTCGAACTGGTATCTCGACCGCGCGGCGGACGACCCCGCCGGGCACGGCACGCTGTGGCGGCAGAACACCCACGACGCACGGGCCACCCAGTGCGGCACGGACGAGTCCACCAGCTGCTGGAGCGGCCGGGCCGGCTCCCTGTCCTACTGGGAGGAGACCGGCGAGGTGTGGTCCCAGTCCGGGCGGATGCTCTACGCGCTGCCGCTGAGCTCGATCGACAGATCTCTGGGCTAGATGATTCCCTGGCGGGCATGACGAACATCCCCGTGACCACCTGGTCCCTGGAGCAGACCGCCCCGACCGACCTCCTGACGGCCGCCGCGCCGGAGGGGGACGTGCGGATCGTGCGCTCCGAGGTCCCCTCCCCCGAGTTCAGCCGCTTCCTGTACGCGTCGGTCGGCGGCGACATCCGCTGGATCGACCGGCTCGGCTGGACGTACGGCCGGTGGGAGGAGCACCTCGGGCGGGCCGGCGTGGAGACGTGGGTGGCCTACGACCGCGGCACGCCCGCCGGGTACGTGGAGCTCGAGCCGCAGGACGACGGGGTCGTGGAGATCGTCTACTTCGGGCTGATCCCCGCCTTCCGGGGCCGCCGGATCGGCGGGCACCTGCTGTCGTACGGCGCCGCCCGCGCCTGGGACCTCGCGGACCGCTGGCCGGGGCTGGCCCGCACGAAGCGGGTCTGGCTGCACACCTGCAGCCTGGACGGGGAGCACGCCATGGACAACTACCAGCGCCGGGGCTTCAAGCTGTTCGACACCAAGGTCGAGGAGCAGGCCGAGGTGGCCGCTCCCGGGCCGTGGCCCGGCGCTTACCGCGTCTGACCTGCGCGGACAAGAGCCCGTGCGCACGATGTGATCGACGACACTCTTGTCTCACCTGTCGGGACAAGGGTGTCCGCATCATGGACGAAGCTGGACTGTGTCCAGATCGCCGTGACACGCTTCCGTCATGTCTGGAACTGGGATTGCCTTGGTGAGTCGGCGGCACGTCGACCTCGGCCGCATGTCCAGCGCCATCTGTCCGGCGAGCTGACAGCTCAGCCGCCCGACATCTTCTGACATCTCCTCTTTCCCTGCGCAAAGACGCGCACGCATGCCCATGCGCACGTACGCGCAGGCCAGAGCCGCTTTCCGCCTGTCCCGAAGGACGTAATCACCATGGCCGCCTCCCCGCAGAACCCTGCCGCCGCGACTTCCCGCCGCAAGGTGAGCCGTCACCGTGGCGAGGGTCAGTGGGCCGCGGGGCACTTCACTCCGCTGAACGGCAACGAGCAGTTCAAGAAGGACGACGACGGTCTCAATGTGCGGACACGCATTGAGACGATCTACTCCAAGCGTGGCTTCGACTCGATCGACCCCAACGACCTGCGCGGACGTATGCGCTGGTGGGGCCTGTACACCCAGCGCAAGCCCGGGATCGACGGCGGCAAGACCGCCATCCTGGAGCCGGAGGAGCTGGACGACAAGTACTTCATGCTGCGGGTGCGCATCGACGGCGGCCGCCTCACCACCCGGCAGCTGCGGGTTATCGGCGAGATCTCGCAGGAGTTCGCGCGCGGCAGCGCCGACATCACCGACCGGCAGAACATCCAGCTGCACTGGATCCGCATCGAGGACGTGCCGGAGATCTGGGAGCGGCTGGAGGCCGTCGGGCTGTCCACCACCGAGGCGTGCGGCGACTGCCCGCGCGTCGTGATCGGCTCGCCGGTCGCCGGGATCGCCGAGGACGAGATCATCGACGGTTCGTGGGCGGTCGAGGAGATCCACGACCGCTACATCGGCAGCAAGGAGTTCTCCAACCTGCCGCGCAAGTTCAAGACGGCGATCTCCGGCTCCCCGCTGCTGGACGTCGTGCACGAGATCAACGACGTGGCGTTCGTCGGCGTCGAGCACCCCGAGCACGGTCCCGGCTTCGATCTGTGGGTCGGCGGCGGCCTGTCAACCAACCCCAAGCTCGGCGTCCGGCTCGGCGCCTGGGTGCCGCTGGAGGAGGTCCCGGAGGTGTGGGCCGGCGTGGTCGGCATCTTCCGCGACTGGGGCTACCGGCGGCTGCGCAACCGCGCCCGCCTGAAGTTCCTCGTCGCCGACTGGGGGCCGGAGAAGTTCCGCCAGGTCCTGGAGGACGACTACCTGAGCCGCAAGCTCGTCGACGGCCCCGCGCCCGCCGACCCCGCGGGCCGCTGGCGCGACCACGTCGGTGTGCACCGGCAGAAGGACGGCCGTTACTACGTCGGTTTCGCCCCGCGCGTCGGCCGCGTGGACGGCACCACGCTGACGAAGATCGCCGACGTGGCCGAGGCGCACGGCTCGAACCGGGTCAGGACCACCGTCGAGCAGAAGATGATCGTCCTCGATGTCGAGGAGGCGCAGGTCCAGCCGCTGGTGGAGGCCCTGGCGGCGCTCGACCTGACGGCCGAGCCGTCGCCGTTCCGGCGGGGCACCATGGCCTGCACCGGCATCGAGTACTGCAAGCTCGCCATCGTCGAGACCAAGCAGCGCGGTTCCGCGCTGATCGACGAACTGGAGCGCCGCATCCCGGACTTCGACGAGCCGATCACCATCAACCTCAACGGCTGCCCGAACGCCTGCGCCCGTATCCAGGTGGCGGACATCGGTCTCAAGGGCCAGCTCGTCCTCAACGACCGCGGCGAGCAGGTCGAGGGCTACCAGGTGCACCTCGGTGGCGCGCTCGGCCTGGAAGCCGGCTTCGGCCGCAAGGTGCGCGGTCTGAAGGTCACCTCCGAGGAGCTGCCCGACTACGTCGAGCGCGTCCTGAAGCGGTTCCAGGCGGAGCGCGAGGAGGGCGAGCGGTTCGCGGCCTGGGCCGCGCGCGCGTCCGAGGAGGCCCTGTCGTGAGCGAGCGTGCAGCCCCCTTCTACTGCCCCTACTGCGGCGACGAGGACCTGCGTCCGGGCGAGCAGGGCCATGGCGCGTGGGAATGCGCCGCGTGCAACAGGGCTTTCCAGTTGAAGTTCCTCGGGCTGCTGGCCCGGGGCCTTCAGCACTCCGAAGCACGGGGAGATCAGGAATGACCGCGGTGACGGAAGAACGGACGACCGACGACCTGAAGGCGCTCGCCGAGCAGGCGGGCCGCGACCTGGAGGACGCCTCCGCCCTGGAGATCCTGCGATGGGCGGCGGAAACCTTCGGAAAGCGTTTCTGCGTGACCTCGTCGATGGAGGACGCGGTGGTCGCCCACCTCGCCTCCCGGGCGATGCCCGGCGTCGACGTGGTGTTCCTCGACACCGGTTACCACTTCCCGGAGACCATCGGCACCCGCGACGCGGTCGAGGCCGTGATGGACGTCAACGTCATCACGCTCACCCCGCGTCAGACGGTCGCCGAGCAGGACGCGGAGTACGGCCCGAAGCTGCACGACCGCGACCCCGACCTGTGCTGCAAGCTGCGCAAGGTGCAGCCGCTGGAGCGGGGCCTGACCGACTACCTGGCCTGGGCGACCGGTCTGCGCCGGGACGAGTCCCCGACCCGGGCGAACACCCCGGTCGTCGGCTGGGACGAGAAGCGGCAGAAGGTCAAGATCTCCCCGATCGCCCGCTGGACCCAGGACGACGTGGACGCCTATGTCGCCGAACACGGCGTCCTGACCAACCCGTTGCTGATGGACGGCTATGCGTCCGTCGGCTGCGCCCCCTGCACCCGCCGGGTCCTGGAGGGCGAGGACGCGCGGGCCGGCCGGTGGGCCGGGCGCGCCAAGACCGAGTGCGGGCTGCACGCATGACGACGACTGAGGAGTTGCAGGTGACGACCGGAGCCACCGTCTGGCTCACGGGTCTGCCGAGTGCCGGCAAGACCACCATCGCGTACGAGCTGGCCGGCCGGCTGCGCGAGGAGGGCCACCGCGTCGAGGTGCTCGACGGCGACGAGATCCGCGAGTTCATCTCGGCGGGCCTCGGCTTCAGCCGCGAGGACCGGCACACCAACGTGCAGCGCATCGGTTTCCTCGCCGAGCTGCTCGCCCGCAACGGCGTCAAGGCGCTGGTCCCGGTCATCGCGCCGTACGCCGACAGCCGCGAGGCGGTGCGCAAGCGCCACCAGGACGGCGGGGCGCCGTACATCGAGGTGCACGTCGCGACGCCGGTCGAGGTGTGCTCCGTGCGTGACGTGAAGGGCCTGTACGCCAAGCAGGCGGCGGGCGAACTGACCGGGCTGACGGGTGTGGACGACCCCTACGAGCAGCCCGAGTCGCCCGACCTGCGCATCGAGTCGCAGCACCAGACCGTCCAGGAGTCCGCGGCCGCGGTCCACGCGCTGCTCACCGAGAGGGGACTGGCATGACGACGACCGTCGCCGAGACCGAGGAGGGCACGGAAGCTCCGTACGCCCTCTCGCACCTGGACGCGCTGGAGTCCGAGGCGGTGCACATCTTCCGTGAGGTGGCGGGCGAGTTCGAGCGGCCGGTGATCCTGTTCTCCGGCGGCAAGGACTCCATCGTCATGCTGCACCTGGCGCTGAAGGCGTTCGCCCCGGCCGCGGTGCCGTTCTCGCTGCTGCACGTGGACACCGGGCACAACTTCCCCGAGGTCCTCGACTATCGCGACCGGGCGGTGGCCCGGCACGGGCTGCGGCTGCACGTCGCCTCCGTGCAGGACTACATCGACCGCGGTGTCCTCAAGGAGCGCCCGGACGGCACCCGCAACCCGCTGCAGACGCTGCCGCTGACGGAGAAGATCCAGGCGGAGAAGTTCGACGCGGTCTTCGGCGGCGGGCGCCGGGACGAGGAGAAGGCGCGGGCCAAGGAGCGGGTGTTCAGCCTGCGCGACGAGTTCTCCCAGTGGGACCCGCGCCGGCAGCGCCCGGAGCTGTGGAACCTCTACAACGGCCGGCACGCGCCCGGCGAGCACGTGCGCGTCTTCCCGCTGTCCAACTGGACCGAGCTGGACGTGTGGCAGTACATCGCCCGTGAGGGGATCGAGCTGCCGGAGATCTACTTCGCTCACGAGCGCGAGGTGTTCGCCCGCAACGGCATGTGGCTGACGGCCGGCGAGTGGGGCGGCCCCAAGGACGGCGAGACGGTCGAGAAGCGCCTCGTGCGCTACCGCACGGTCGGCGACATGTCCTGCACGGGAGCCGTCGACTCGGACGCCGTGACGCTGGAGCAGGTCATCACGGAGATCGCCGCCTCCCGGCTCACCGAGCGCGGCGCGACCCGCGCCGACGACAAGATGTCCGAGGCCGCGATGGAAGACCGCAAGCGCGAGGGGTATTTCTAAGCATGAGCACGACCACGGAGATCTCCGAGACCACCTTGCTGCGGTTCGCGACCGCCGGTTCCGTCGACGACGGCAAGTCCACGCTGGTGGGACGGCTGTTGCACGATTCCAAGTCGGTCCTCGTCGACCAGCTGGAGGCCGTCGAGCGCGCCTCCGCGAGCCGCGGCCAGGACGCCCCCGACCTCGCGCTGCTCACCGACGGACTGCGGGCCGAGCGCGAGCAGGGCATCACCATCGACGTTGCGTACCGTTACTTCGCCACGCCGAGGCGGCGGTTCATCCTCGCCGACACCCCCGGCCACGTGCAGTACACCCGCAACATGGTGACGGGTGCCTCCACGGCCGAGCTTACGGTGATCCTGGTCGACGCCCGCAACGGCGTCGTCGAGCAGACCCGCCGCCACGCGGCGATCGCGGCCCTGCTGCGGGTCCCGCACGTGGTCCTCGCCGTCAACAAGATGGACCTGGTCGACTACCAGGAGTCCGTCTTCGCGGCGATCGCCGAGGAGTTCACGGCGTACGCCCTCGAACTGGGCGTCCCGGAGATCACCGCGATCCCGATCTCGGCGCTGGCCGGGGACAACGTGGTGGACCCGTCCGCCAACATGGACTGGTACGGCGGCCCGACCTTCCTGGAGCACCTGGAGACGGTCCCGGTCAGCCACGACCTGAGCCGCTGCCACGCCCGCCTTCCCGTGCAGTACGTGATCCGCCCGCAGACCGCCGAGCACCCGGACTACCGGGGCTACGCCGGGCAGATCGCCGCCGGTTCGTTCCACGTGGGCGAGGCGGTGACGGTCCTGCCGTCCGGCCGCGCCTCGCGGATCGCCGGGATCGACCTGCTCGGCGAGCCGGTCGACGTCGCCTGGACGACGCAGTCGGTGACGCTCCTGCTGGAGGACGACATCGACATCTCGCGCGGTGACCTGATCGTGCCCAGCAAGGACGCCCCGGCGACCACGCAGGACATCGAGGCGACCGTCTGCCATGTGGCCGACCAGGCACTGACGGTCGGCCACCGGGTGCTGCTCAAGCACGGCACCCGCACGGTGAAGGCGATCGTCAAGGACATCCCGTCCCGGCTCACGCTCGACGACCTGTCCCTGCACCCGCACCCGGGACAGCTCGCCGCCAACGACATCGGCCGCGTGAAGATCCGCACCGCGGAGCCGCTGCCGGTGGACTCCTACGCCGACTCCCGGCGCACCGGTTCGTTCATCCTGATCGACCCCAGCGACGGCACCACGCTCACCGCGGGCATGGTCGGCGAGTCGTTCGCGTCCCCGGAGCCCGTCAAGGACGAGGCCGAGGACGACGGATGGGACTTCTGACAGTCCCCGGAAATCTGGCAGTTCCCGGACACCCGAGTCCGCCGACCTCCCGGCCGCGACCACGACGAGATCCCAGGAGGTGACGACCATGGCCACGATCACGACGCTCGCCAAGGCCGACGAGTCGGTCGAGCACGCCGCGCGCATCGAGCACGTC
>NZ_JBITSP010000005.1:0-676598 GCF_044540925.1 Streptomyces sp. NPDC085900
ACCCGCTACGACAAGACCGCCGAGTCCTACCAGGCAGCTGTCACCCTCGCCTCGCTCCTGATGTGGGCGTGACCCATTTGAAGACAACTCCTAGGACGCGGGCGCCCCGGGCGTCCTTGACGGCAACCAGCAGCGGCGTACCGCCCGCCTGCGAGATGGCGTCGGAGAGTGCGTCCGCGTCGTCCGCGACGGTGCCGCCCTCCTCCTGGACCCAGGCGATGACCGAACCGGTCGCACCCTTGCGGATCTTGCGCCCGTCCACGTCCACGCCCGACATCCGGGTCTGCGCGGTGAAGGCGATCCAGTCGGCGCCCGCGAGCTCACCCTGGTGACGCTCGCGCAGCCCGTACTTCTCCTTCGCCAGTACGACGATGGAGCGTCCCTCCGGCGTCTCGTCGGCCAGCGACGACAGTTGGGCGGCGTCGGCGACCTCGGCCTCGGTGGTGCCGCTCACCGGCACGAATTCGGACGCCTGGCGGTTGCCGAGGGTGATGGTGCCGGTCTTGTCGAGCAGCAGCGTGGAGACGTCTCCGGCGGCCTCGACCGCACGGCCGGACATGGCCAGCACGTTGCGCTGCACCAGTCGATCCATGCCCGCGATGCCGATGGCGGAGAGCAGCGCGCCGATCGTCGTCGGGATGAGGCAGACCAGCAGCGCCACCAGCACCACCATGCCGAGCTTCGTGCCCGCGTAGTCGGCGAACGGCGGCAGGGTGGCCACCGCGAGCAGGAAGACGATGGTCAGAGACGCGAGCAGGATGTTCAGCGCGATCTCGTTCGGCGTCTTCTGCCGGGCCGCGCCCTCCACCAGGCTGATCATCCGGTCGATGAAGGTCTCACCGGGCTTCGTCGTGATCTTGATGACGATGCGGTCGGAGAGGACCTTCGTCCCGCCGGTGACGGCGCTGCGGTCGCCGCCGGACTCGCGGATGACGGGCGCCGACTCGCCGGTGATCGCCGACTCGTCGACCGAGGCGACGCCCTCGATGACGTCGCCGTCGCCGGGGATGATGTCGCCGGCCTCGCAGACCACCAGGTCACCGATCTTCAGGGCGGTGCCCGGCACCTGCTCCTCGTCCTTGCCCTCGGCCGTCAGCCGGCGCGCCACGGTGTCGGTCTTGGCCTTGCGCAGGGTGTCGGCCTGCGCCTTGCCGCGGCCCTCGGCCACCGCCTCCGCCAGGTTGGCGAAGACCACCGTCAGCCACAGCCAGGCGCTGATCGCCCAGCCGAACCAGTCGCCCGGGTCCTTGAAGGAGAAGACGGTGGTCAGGACGGACCCGATCCACACCACGAACATCACGGGCGACTTGACCATCACCCGCGGGTCGAGCTTGCGGACGGCGTCGGGCAGCGACTTGAGCAGCTGCTTGGGATCGAAGAGACCCGCGCCGACCCGTCCCTCGGCGGGTTTGTGCCCGGTGGGTACGTCGCTGTGCGGCGCCCGGGTCGGAGTGAGTGTGGACATCGAGTCCTCTTGGTTCTGTATACGGGTGGTCATGACGTCAGCCCCTCGGCCAGCGGACCCAGCGCGAGGGCCGGGAAGTACGTCAGACCGGTGATGATCAGGATCGCGCCGACCAGCAGACCGGTGAACAGCGGCTTCTCGGTGCGCAAGGTGCCCGCCGTGGCCGGTACCGGCTTCTGCTCCGCGAGCGAGCCGGCCAGCGCCAGCACGAACACCATCGGCAGGAAGCGCCCCAGCAACATGGCCAGACCGGTCATGGTGTTGAACCAGTCGGTGTTCGCGTTCAGACCCGCGAAAGCCGAGCCGTTGTTGTTGGCCGCGGAGCTGAAGGCGTACAGCACCTCGGAGAAGCCGTGCGCGCCGGAGTTCAGCATGGAGTTCGGCGGGGTCGGCAGGGCCATGGAGGCAGCCGTGAAGACCAGCACCAGGGCCGGGGTGATGAGGATGTAGCAGGCCGCCAGCTTGATCTCGCGGGTGCCGATCTTCTTGCCCAGGTACTCGGGCGTGCGGCCGACCATCAGACCGGCGATGAACACCGCGATGACCGCCATGATCAGCATGCCGTACAGGCCTGACCCGGTACCACCGGGCGCGATCTCGCCCAGCTGCATGCCCAGGATGGTGATGCCACCACCGAAGCCGGTGAACGAGGAGTGGAACGAGTCCACCGCACCGGTCGAGGTCAGGGTGGTCGATACCGCGAAGATCGACGACGGTCCGACACCGAAGCGGACCTCCTTGCCCTCCATCGCACCGCCGGCCAGCTGCAGCGCCGGGCCGTGATGGGCGAACTCGGTCCACATCATCAGGACGACGAAGCCGACCCAGATGGTCGCCATCGTGGCCAGGATCGCGTACCCCTGCTTCACGCTCCCGACCATGACGCCGAAGGTGCGCGTCAGCGAGAACGGGATGACCAGCAACAGGAAGATCTCAAGCAGGTTCGTGAACGGCGTCGGGTTCTCGAACGGGTGGGCGGAGTTGGCGTTGAAGTAGCCGCCGCCGTTCGTGCCGAGTTCCTTGATGGCCTCCTGCGAGGCCACGGCCCCGCCGTTCCACTGCTGCGAGCCGCCCATGAACTGGCCGACCTCGTGGATGCCGGAGAAGTTCTGGATCGCGCCGCAGGCGACCAGGACGATCGCCGCGATCGCGGCGCCCGGCACCAGGATCCGGATCGTGCCGCGCACCAGGTCGGCCCAGAAGTTGCCCAGCTCACCCGTACGGGAGCGGGCGAACCCGCGTACCAGCGCCACGGCGACGGCGATGCCGACGGCGGCAGAGACGAAGTTCTGCACGGCCAGACCGGCGGTCTGCACGACGTGCCCCATGGTCTGCTCGCCGTAGTACGACTGCCAGTTCGTGTTCGTCACGAACGACACGGCCGTGTTGAACGACTGCGCCGGGTTGACCGAGGAGAAGTTCAGCGAGCCGGGCAGGATGCCCTGCAGGCGCTGCAGCAGGTAGAGGAAGAGCACGCTGACCGCGGAGAAGGCGAGCACACCCCGCAGATACGCGGGCCAGCGCATCTCGGTGTCGGGGTTGGCACCGATGCCCTTGTAGATCCACTTCTCCACCCGCCAGTGCTTGTCGGAGGAGTACACCCTGGCCATGTAGTTGCCGAGGGGAATGTAGGCGAGGGCCAGCGCTCCTGTGAGGGCGAGCAGTTGGAGGAAGCCGGCGAGTACGGGACCCATCGCTTGTCTCAGAACCTCTCCGGGAAGATCAGGGCGAGGACGAGGTAGCCCAGCAGGGCGACGGCCACGACGAGGCCGACGATGTTCTCGGCGGTCACAGCCTCGTCACCCCCTTGGCGACGAGGGCCACCAGTGCGAAACCCGCGAGTACGGTGACGACGAAGGCCAGATCGGCCATCGCTAACTCCTGGAGTGAGATTCGATGAAGTCGGACGAGTAGAGGAAAGCGCCTCTTCGGCCGGATCGGGTCGCCCGTTGACGGCTCTCTTACGGCGCCGCCCACGGCTTTGACGAGACTCTTACGACCCTTGATCCATACCAGCGGTCGACGCCCACGAACGCCTGACCGGGCGAAACGGCACCACGGTCGCGCCCGAGTCCGCCGATCTGGTCTACCGCCAGCTCCGCCGCGATCTGATCGCCGTCGAGGCGGCGGAACTGCAGCGGCTGTACGACGCCCACCGCATCAGCGACACCACCCGCCGCCGGCTCCAGCGCTCCCTCGACCTGGAGGAGGCCCGGCTGGCGGACGCCTGACGGAACTCGGCCGGCCTGGGCCGCAGTCCGGGCAATGAGGCGACGGCGAGGGCCGGCAGGCCGCCCGCCCACGGGAGCAGGCCGAGGACCACCGAGCGGCCCGCGTCGACCGCGGGCCTGACGTGGACGCGGTTGATGCCGGTCTCCTTGTCCAGGGCCGCCATCCACGCCCCGAAGTGCGCGTTGGAGGTGCCCGGCTGCCGGCCCACGCAGAACTCGATCGCCTCGCCCTCCTTCCCCGCGGCCGGCAGGGCCCGTATCTCCCGGTCGTCGCGCCGGCGGGCTAGGGACGGTCGCCGGTGCTGCCGCTGGTGGGGGTGGAGGTGAACTGATGACCGCCGGGTCGCGGCGCGCGCTGGGTGTCGTGGATGCTGTCGCGGGCGGCCGCGGCAACCGCGTCGGGGGTGATGCCGAACTCGGCGTAAAGGCGCTGGTAGTCGGCGGAAGCGCCGTAGTGCTCCAGGCTGACGATGCGTCCGGCGTCGCCGACCACGTCGCGCCAGCCCTGCCCGACGGCGGCCTCGACGCTGACCCGGGCCCGTACGTCCGGCGGCAGGACCTCGTCCTGGTATGCGGCGGGCTGTGCGGCGAACCACTCCCGGCACGGCATCGACACCACGCGCGCCGCGACCCCCTCGGCCGCCAGCAACTCGCGGGCGTCCAGGGCGATCTGCACCTCGGAGCCGGTCGCGACCAGGATGACATCCGGCGCGGCCTTCGCGGAGTCCCCGCCGGCCTCCGCGAGGACGTAGCCACCGCGGCCCGCCTCCCGCGCGGGGGCGTACTGTCCGTTGTCCCGGTCCAGGACCGGCAGGTTCTGCCGGGACAGGATCAACGCCGCGGGGCGGTCGTTGTGTTCGAGGACGGTGCGCCAGCAGGCGGAGGTCTCGTTCGCGTCGGCGGGGCGGACCACGTCCAGGCCGGGGACGGCGCGCAGTGCGGCGAGGTGCTCGACGGGTTGGTGGGTGGGGCCGTCCTCGCCCAGGCCGATGGAGTCGTGGGTCCAGATGTAGGTCGCCGGCAGCTGCATCAGCGCGGCCAGCCGCACGGCCGGGCGCATGTAGTCGGAGAAGGTCAGGAACGTGCCGCCGTAGGGCCGGGTCAGACTCTGCAGCGCGATGCCGTTGAGGATCGCGCCCATGGCGTGCTCGCGGATGCCGAAGTGCAGGGTGCGGCCGTAAGGGCCGCCCTTCCACTCCTTGGTCTGGCGGTCGGCCGGTACGAAGGACGGCTCGCCGTCCATGGTGGTGTTGTTGCTGCCGGCCAGATCCGCCGAACCGCCCCACAGCTCCGGCAGCACCGGCGCCAGCGCGGTCAACACCTCGCCCGACGCGGCGCGGGTGGCCATCCCCTTGGGGTCGGCGGGGAAGACGGGCAGGGCATCGGTCCAGCCGTCGGGCAGCCGCTGCTCCTGCAGCCGGTCCAGTAGCGCGGCGCGCTCCGGATTGGCCTTCTGCCAGGCCGCGAACGCCTCGTCCCACTGGGCGTGGCCCCGGCGGCCTCGCTCAGCCGCCTGCCGGGTGCGGGCCAGGACCTCGTCCTCGACGATGAAGTGTGCTTCGGGATCGAAGCCCAGCAGCTGCTTGGTGGCGGCGACCTCGTCCTCGCCCAGCGCGGCGCCGTGGGCCTTGCCGGTGTTCTGCTTGGTCGGGGCCGGCCAGCCGATCAAGGTACGCAGCATGATCAGTGAGGGTCGGCCGGTCTCCGCGCGGGCGGCCTCGGTCGCGGCGAGCAGGGCGTCGACGTCCTCGACGTAACTGCCGGTGCCGGTCCAGTCCACGGTCTGCACGTGCCAGCCGTAGGCGGCGAAGCGGGCGGGGACGTCCTCGCTGAAGGCGACGTCGGTGTCGTCCTCGATCGAGATGTGGTTGGAGTCGTAGAAGACGGTCAGGTCGCCGAGTTCCTGGTGGCCGGCCAGCGACGCCGCCTCACCGGTGACGCCCTCCATCATGTCGCCGTCGGAGGCGATGACGTAGACGTGGTGGTCGAAGGGGCTGGTGCCCGCCTCGGCGTCGGGGTCCAGCAGACCGCGTTCACGGCGGGCGGCCATCGCCATGCCGACCGCACTGGCCAGGCCCTGTCCCAGCGGCCCGGTGGTGATCTCCACCCCGCGGGTGTGGTGGTGCTCGGGGTGCCCGGGGGTGGCCGAATCCCAGGTCCGATACGCCTCCAGGTCGGACAGCTCCAGGCCGTAGCCGGCCAGGTAGAGCTGGATGTACAGGGTCAGGCTGGAGTGGCCGCAGGAGAGCACGAACCGGTCCCGGCCCAGCCATTGGTCGTCGTCCGGGTCGTGCCGCATGATGTTCTGGAACAGCAGGTAGGCCAGCGGGGCCAGGCTCATCGCCGTTCCGGGGTGGCCGTTGCCGACCTTCTGCACGGCGTCCGCCGCCAGCAGCCGCACGGTGTCCACCGCCCGCACGTCGACCTCGTCCCAGCCGGCCCTCGCCGCTACCGGGAGCGCCAAGGACTTGTCGCGTCGTACTGTGCCGCCGGAGTGTTCACTCGCCATGCCGTTGCTCCTTCATCAAGCCGGTGATTCGGACGGCGCAGAGCGCCCGTACACAGGGTTCCGCTCTGCGCCGTCCGCGTGAGGTGCGTCATCCCGTGGGCCGTGACGATCCCTCACCTGCCACGGGGCAGATGAGGGATCGTCACGGCCGCGATCAGCTGGTGGGCGCAGTCCGGGGGACGAGCGCGCGGGTGGCTGCCGTGACCCGCAGCTCCTCCAGGGCCGTGCTCTGGCGCTCGGCGCGTTCCAGCAGGGTGTCCAACTTCGCTGCGTCCAGGCGTCGGTCGGTGTCGGCGCGGACGCGCAGGGTGCGCCAGCACGCTGCCTTGCCCTGGACGCCCAGGAGCATCGCCTCGGCTTCAAGGACGTCGCTGAGCGGGGAGCGGGAGAAGAGGTGGCCGTTGGTCTTCAGGCGGCCGGCCTTCTCCGCGACCCAGCCCAGGGCGACCTTGGTGCGGTCGACGGACACTCCCAGGTCGGCCATCAGCTGCGCCAGCGCGTCGCGGTCCTCCTTCACCTGATGGGCCAGATCCGTCAGGACCGCTTCTTCTTCGTTGCCCTTCTTGGCGGCGGCGGCGCGCTGGAAGAGTTCCAGGCCACCGGTCGCACCGGTGTAGTGGTCGTTGAGGTAGATCGCCAGCAGGCCGGCGCTGTTCGCATCACCGTCCGTGGCCCCGGCCGTCGTCCTGGTGCCGGAGCGCATCTCGCTGCCCACCGTGGCCCCAAGCTCCGCCCAGCTGGCTTCGAACTTCTCCAGCCCCTCGCGTTCCAGGACGTCGGTCACGTCCGCGAAGTCGACTCCGGCGTCCCGCAACGACGCCAGGTGGGCTTCGGCGGCGGCGTAGTCCTCGGCGTCCGGCGAGTGGGAGGGCACGATGCCGTGGTCGGCGAACGCGGTCAGCGTGGTGCCGGGCATGGTGTTGACCGTACCGGCGATGACCAGGTCGCTGACGTACATCGTGTCCGGGTAGTCCGGATTCTTCACTCCGGTGGACGCCCACAGCGGTCGCTGGGCGTTGGCTCCGGCCGCGGCCAGACGCTGCCAGCGCGGCTCGGCCACCACTTGTTCGTACGCCTGGTAAGCCAGCCGCGCGTTGGCGACCGCGGCCTTGCCCTTGAGCTCTTGGGCCCGGGGGCTGTCCAGAGCGTCGAGGCGGCGGTCGACCTCGGTGTCGACGCGCGAGACGAAGAAGGAGGCGACCGAGTGGATACCCGACAGGTCGATCCCAGCTTCCAGTGCCTGCTCGAGACCGGTCTGGTAAGCGTCCATCACCTTCCGGTACCGGTCCAGGGAGAAGATCAGCGTGACGTTGACACTGATGCCCCGGGCGATGGCTGCGGTGATCGCGGCCAGTCCCTCACTGGTCGCCGGGATCTTCACGAACAGGTTCGGCTCGGCCACCGTCTCCCACAGCTTGACCGCCTGCGTGACCGTGGCCCGGGCATCGCGAGCCAGCCTCGGGTCGACCTCGATCGAGACCCGCCCGTCCACCCCGCCGCTGCTCCGGTAGACCTCCCGGAACGCCCGGCAGCCCTCGCGTACGTCGTCGGTGGTCAGCGCGAACACCGCGTCGTCGACCCGCGCCCCCTGAGCGCCGAGGCGGGCCAGCTGATCGTTGTAGCGGTCGCCCTTGGACAGCGCCGAGGCGAAGATCGTGGGGTTGGTGGTGACCCCGACCACGTGCTTGTCGGCGATCAGCTCCTTCAGCTCCCCGCCGGCCAGCAGCTCGCGGGACAGGTCGTCCAGCCACACCGACACCCCCGCGGCGGACAGCTCAGCAAGCGGATCGGACGAAGTGGAAACAGACACGCGAAACCTCCATGGTGGAGCGGCGCCGCCCAACCACCCGGCTGTACGTACTGAAGACGATGCCTGCCCGCTGAGCGGACTCGTGGCAGCGGCACCCGCTACCTGCCGTGTCTCCGTTTTCGCCCGCCCCACTCACCGCAGGCCTCGCGGGTATGGCCCCGGCCGTGCGGATGAACGCTGACGGCCAGGTCACCGGCCTGGCCCTGGTGCTCTGCCGAGGCAAAGACACTGCCAAGGTCGCCCGCAACGGCCGCGTCTACGACGAGACCGGCGAGGAGGACAGCACGGGCCGGCGCGACGCGGACCGCATGTGGTTCACCATCGTCCAGGACAAGAGGCCCCTGCCGCGCCCCGTGGTCTACGGGGTAAACGGGCAGGTAGGCCGCGTGCGCGCCGTGCTGGACGAGCCCTGGGAACAGAGAGAGCAGGGCAAGGACGCCGTGCCGATCGGTGCGCCGCTGTCGGCGTGGGAACTCACCGACGCCTTGCCCGGGCTGCCCTTCGCCCTGGGCGACGCGCGCCCCATGATCCGTGGCAAGATCCGCGAGTACCTGGCCCTGTCCTCCCCCGGTGTTCGGGTCCGGCCACCGGTGGCTGCTGAGAGAGCGTGCGGCGACGGCCGACGGGTCAGAAACAGCCCGAAAACGGCTGCCACGGGTCACTGAACTCCTATAGCACCGAAGCCGTGCTCCTCGGGCCCGCGATTCACGCCTCGGCCCCGCCGCGGATCAGCGTCGCGGGCCCGCGACGGAGTACGCCGTGGTGCCCGCCACCGTGAGGGCCAGGGACGTCCAGGTGGCCACCGGCGTGCCGGAGGGCAGGAGCAGCCAGGACGCCACCTGCATCGGCGTACTCGTCGGTGGCGGGGCGAAGAACGCGAACGACAGCCAGACGAACGGCGGCGCCCACGCGGACTCGGCGCCCGCGAGCGCCGCGCCCAGCGCGGCCAGTCCCATCAGGCCCGCGGTGTCCCGGACGACGAACGCGGCGTCGGGCAGGTCCCTCCCCGCCGCCCGCACGATCAGCAGCATCACCGCCACGACCGCGCCGGCGAGCAGTACATGGGCCGCTCGGCGCGGCATCCATCGGATCGCGGCCGTCCGGTCCAGCGCGAGATCCTGTCCGCCGAGCCCGGTCGAGGTGGCCATCGCGCCCGCCCCGAGGAAGAGCACCGGCAGCCTCAGATCACCGGTCCCCGCACCCGCGCCCCCCTGTCCCGCGAGTGCCCACACCGCCACCGTGCCGATCACCAGCGCGGCCAGCGCCGCGGTTACCTGACGTGAGCGGGCGTACAGCGTCAGCCACCTCACCTCGACGCACCGCCCGAGAGCGCGGCGAGCGCATCCCCCTTGCAGGAGAGCGCGGCGGTGCGCATGGCGTCGATCCGGGCGCGCTGCTGGGCCGGCGGCAACGCCCTGAACTTCTTCCACAGCGGGCGGGCCTCGCTGTCGACATGGCGGCGGATGGATTCCGCCACGTCGGGCAGCGACTTGAGGTCGCCCAGCACCCAGCCGACCGCGACGGCACGTGCGACGTCCTCGCCCCCCGTGCCGCTCCAGCCGACCGGGGAGCACCCGGGCACCATGCCCTTGCCGATGAGAACCCAGGTCAGCTCCTGCCCGCTCTTCGCCGCGACGACGCCGCCGTCGTCGAAGTCGAGGGGCACGGTCCGGCCGGACCACTTCGGGGTGGTGCCCTCCTGCTGCACGGTGTCGTTCTCGCGGACCGAGACCGGTGCCCGGCGCCCAAGGGCGGTGTGCAGCAGGCTCAGCGCCTTCTTGCCTGGACCCGCCACGTCGTCGAGCCGTCCCTGCTGTGTGCGCGTCACGCACACCGGGCCGTCGCACACCGGCTCCGCGGCTGCCTTGTCGATGACGAACATCCGATCCGGGTCGGTGGGCAGGACGAGCAGGGCGACGGCCGCGCCCGCCAGGACGGGGGTCAGGGCGAGCAGGCGGGTGCGCGGCCGTGCCGCGACGAGCAGCACGAAGCCGGTCACGGCCATGCCGAGCAGCCAGATCGTCTGCCCGATGTGCACGGAGGCGGAGAGCGTGGTGAGAGTGTCGCGCACGTCCTGCACCGCAGGCGACAGCAGTGAGAGCTGGTTGGGCTCCGTGACCGGGATCCCCGACGCCGTTGCTGTCTGCGTCCGGCCCAGCGACATCTGCATGAGGACCGTGAACGCGAAGGCACCGATCGCCAGCAGCGGCGGGGTGAGCACGGACGGCAGGGCCCGCGCGGTCCCCATCCCCAGCACGGCCCCCGCGACCAGGGCCAGTGCCCCCACCAGCGAGATCGGCAGCCAACCGAGGTGTGTGTACTCGGTGTTGGCGAGCACCTGGAGCCCGCCCACGACGATGAGCAGCGCGAAGGCCGAGGCCAGGGTGGCCGCCGTCGCGCCGACCAGAACGGCCGCGCGGTGCCGGGCGGGCCGCGGCGTGGTCGCCAGCAACTCGGAGATCCTCGAGCGGTGGTCGCGCAGACCCTGGAGCGCCCCGAACCCCACGGCCAGCGGCCACAGGTAGAAAAGCAGGCCGCGGATCCACAGGGCCATGGCCGTCCACTGGGCCGTCCAGGCCGTGGTGCCGTTGCCGAGCGTGCCCTTCAGCAGCAACAGGAACCCGAGTGCCGTCGTCAGGACCGCGGCACCGGCCCACGGGGCGACGGAGCGCTTCAGCTCGATGCGCAGGACACGTGAGTTCACCACGAGCCCCTTCCCCGCTCGCGACCCTGCCGGCCGTGGTCACCTTGGCTGTCCCGGACGCCATCAGCGCTCTGGGTGCCCTGGGGGCCTTGGAGAAGTGCCGAGTAGCCGCGCTCCAGCGGGCTGTCCCCCATGTACTCGGGGCTGCCCGCCGCCGCCAGCTCGTTCGGAGTGCCCTGGAAGACCAGGCGGCCCTCGGCGAAGAGCACCACATCGGTGCAGGCGACTGCGACATCCTCGACCAGGTGGGTGGAGACGACCACGCACGTGTCCTGGCCCAGCTCCTGGAGCAGTTGGCGGAAGCGCAGCCGCTGCGACGGGTCCAGGCCGACGGTGGGCTCGTCCAGCAGCAGGACCGACGGGTCGTTGACGATGGCCTGGGCGATGCCCACGCGCCTCACCATGCCGCCGGACAGGGACTTCATCCGGTCGTCGGCGCGGTCGGCCAGCCCCACCCGCTCCACGGCGCGCTGCACCGCCGCGGGGATGTCCGCCTTGGGGACCTCCTTCAGCCAGGCCATGTACTCGACGAACTCGCGCACCGTGAAGCGCTTGTAATAGCCGAACTCCTGCGGCAGATAACCGATCCGGCGGCGCAGCGCACGGTGCTCGCCGATGCCGCGGATGGACTCCCCCAGCAGCTCCAAGGTGCCCCCGGCCGGGCGCAGCACGGTGGCCAGCGCCCGGATGAGGGTGGTCTTGCCGGCACCGTTGGGACCGAGCAGTCCGTGTACGCCGGTACCCAGTGCCAGGTCGAGCCCGTCGACGGCCATCCGTTTGCTGCCGACCCTGACCTTCAGCCCAGTGGCCCGGATCTCCCAGGCGTACGGCGTAGGCGCGATGTCGGCCGCGCTCACCGCGGACGTCATGTGATGTCCCCCTCCAATGGTCGTCCTCATGTTCGTGTTCGTGTTCATCGATGGGCTCCCAGTGCCGAGTACGCGCCCCTGCGGGCGATCACGACTCCGACGCCGAGTGCGAGGACCAGCCCCCACGCGGGCAGTCCGCCAGTCTGCAGGGCGAAGCTGGTGCGTCCGGCGGCCACGGTCGGTGCCAGGACCAGGACGGCCCATACGACGGCCAGTGCGACGGCGGCACGGGTCACCCCCACGACACCGCCGAGCGCCAGCGTCGTCGCGGTGAACGCCAGGCAGGGAAGCAGCCACTGGGCCACCATCACGCCCGTCACCCAGCCGCCGATCAGCAGCGCGGGGACGACCACGGCGAGCACGGAGGCGGTGCGCCGGAGCACCAGATACAGCCCGGCCCTCGGCGCGGAGGCCGTCAGCTCGTACGCCGGGTCCAGCGCACGCGACCACGACGCCGCGACGCCGAGCACAGGGAGGACGGGGGCGAGCAGAAGCACGACGGAGACACGGCTAGTCCCAGTGCCGGTCCCGATGTTGGAGATGGCGCCGGAGCCGCCGTCGAGCAGGTCGAGGAGCAGAGCCAGCAGGGTGACGCCCATGACCACGGCCAGCCACGGCACCATCGTGGGGGTCATCCATCTCGACAGCCGGCCCGACCAGCGCCGTCGGTGCGGCATCGGGGCGGTGACCGCCACCTGCGGTTCGAGGACGGACCACACGGAGTCGACCAGCGCCCCCACGCCGGGTACCCGCGCGGCGACGGCGTCCGACAACCGGTCACGGCACTCCCGGCACGACTCCAGATGACCCTCCACAGCCCACACCTCGTCGGCGGCAAGGACCGTGCCGCCGCGGGCGTACCCGTCGATGATCCGAGCCGAGGCGTGTCCCGCGCCGGCGCCCGTCTTCGTACTCTTTCTCCTTCTCACGCCAGTGCCTCCCGCATCGCGATCCGAGCCCGACGGGCACGGGTTTTGACCGTGCCCTCGGGCAGTCCGAGCAGGACCGCGGTCTCCCGGACGGACAGCCCGTCGAGCACCATGGCCTGCAGTACCTCTCTCAGCTCCGGCGCGAGGAGGCGCAGCGCGTCGCCGACGTCACCGTCGACGGTCGCCGCGAGCGCCTCGTCCTCGGCAGCGGGCGCGGCCTCGGGGAGGGCGGCGGCGGGCGGCGGCTCCGCGTGGTGCGCCCGGCGCCGGAACGCGTCGACGAGGCGTCGCGCGGCGATCGTCCAGAGCCACCCGGTGGCGCTGCCTCCCACGGCGGCGCCGGCGAACGCGCTCGCCGCACGCCACACCGCCAGGTAGGTCTCCTGCATGACCTCCGCGACGATCTGCTCGTCGGCACACCGCCGACGCAGCCGTACGGCCATCCAGGGCGACGTCCGCCGGTACAACTCCTCGAAGGCGCCCCGGTCTCCCTTGGCCACCAGCCGAAGGAGCCGCTCCTCGTCCACCGCCCCCAGCACTGCCCTGACTGATCTCACACCGTCTAGACGCCGAGCGGGCCCCCCGGGTTTTCGGACCGCCGTGACTCACGTCACATGGAGGGGCGTGGGTGGACTCCACGCAGTCGGTTAGCCCCCGGGCCCTATCCCGATTCGGGCCCGCCGCCAGCCGCTCCGCCCGTTGTTCAGGGCGCCGCTGGGGGCGCGGGAGGCTCCGGCATGCATCGCCGGCGTGCCGCGGAACCTGCTCCGACCCGTTCGCGCACCCGGCCCACCAAGTCGTTCGCAGCCTGCGGCCATCGGGTGTACTGAAATTCGAAGCCTTCCTCAATCAGTCGACCTGGGACGACTTGACGGCTCTTCAACAGCAGTTCGGTATCGGAACGCAGAACGAACGCGCCGACCTCCGCCATCCACCTGGTCGCAGGCAGGCCCACTGGAACGCCCCATGCGGAACGCAGGTCGCGCATGAACGCGCGCTGCGGCAGTGGATGAGGAGCCGCCAGATTCACCGGCCCTGCGATGTCCTGCCGGTCGATCAAGAACTCCACCGCGCGCACGAAGTCGTGTTCGTGGATCCATGACACGTACTGCGCTCCCCCGGCGACCGGACCGCCGAGACCCAGGCGGGCCAGCCCCAACAGAACGGCGAAGACCCCGCCGGGGTCCGGGCTCATCACCATGGCCGAGCGCAGAGCCACCTTGCGCGTGGCTGGCGTTGCAGCCTGTTGCTGGGCCTGCTCCCAGGCTTTGGCGATCTCGACGCTGTATGCCCAGTAGTCCGGCACGCCCGGTTCGGTACCACCGATAACGCCGGTGGCCTCGTCGTTGGGGGCGTCGAAGCGGTGCGCGTACACCGTGGCGGTACTCATCTGCAGCCACACACGGGGCGGTCGGGCGGCGCCCGCGATCGCGGCGCCCACAACCCGAGTGGAGTCGACCCGGGAGTCCATCATTTCGCGCAGGTTGGCCGGCGTGTATCGGCAACTCACCGTGCGTCCGGCCAGATTGATCACGACGTCGCTGCCGTCCACCTCGGCCGCCCAGGGCCCCAGGGTCTGACCGTCCCAGTGGACCTCGCCCTCGCACCTGGGGTGCCGGGTGAGAACCACGACCTCGTGGCCGGCGGCGGCCAGGGCGCGCTTCAGGACCGTGCCGACCTGTCCAGTTCCCCCGGGAATCACAATCTTCACTGCCTCCCCCTCCTTCGTCTCAGGTGAGCCTAGACCAAAGAGTTGAACGCGTTCAAAACCGGGTGGGAATCATGCGGGCAGGCGACTGCTGATGCCTCCAGTGAGCAGGACCCGAACAGGCCGGAGACGACCCGGCTGTGTCCGTCGCACCGACACCGACGCCGCCGCGAGCGGCTGACGTAGACATCGGGTCGGGGCATCGTCTTCGAGAGGCTCACCGATGACTACAAACTGTCGATGAACCGAACTCATCGCCGCCTTCGTCAGGGTGGCCTTCACCCTCCCCTGCTGGATACGCCTTACGAAACTTCGCGCGTGAGCCTGTTACACCTGTGCATGTGCCGTCTGTGCGGGTAGACGGCACTCAGGAAACGCAAGGTCGCCTCCCTTCCTTCTGACACGGTTGCAGGGAAAGCGGGTGCGGGCAGAAGGGCAACAGATGGTCAAGAGCCGCGACCGAGCGCGTATGAGGCATCCTCGCCACGAGCGTCGCGGCGAGGCACGGCTGCCGGGCGTGGCCGCCACGCTGGTGGCCATCCTGCTGTACGTGGCGCTTCCGCAGCAGCTGCTGCTCGCGCCCCGCTACGTGGTGCCCACCCTGGAAGTGCTGCTCCTGATCCCCCTCGTCGCCATCAATCCCAGACGGCTCACCCGGCAGACCGATGCATTCCGATTCCTGTCCCTGGCACTTGTCCTCGTCATCGCCGCGAGCAATCTCACCGCCCTGGGCATCCTCATCCACGAGTTGCTCTACGCCGGTGTGAAGGACGGCCGTGCACTGCTCCTGGCAGCCCTGCAAGTGTGGCTGACCAACATCATCGCTTTCGGTCTGGCTTACTGGGAGCTGGACCGCGGCGGCCCGGTGGCACGCACCCAGCTCCCCCGCGACGAGTTGCCACTGGCGGACTTCCGTTTCTCCCAGGACGAGAACGACGACGCGGTGCAAGAGGTCGCCGACGGCGCCAGCATCAGCTCCGACTGGGTCCCGAACCTCGTGGACTACCTGTACGTGTCGGTGACCAACTCCACCGCTTTCAGCCCCACCGACACCATGCCCTTGTCCCCTCGCGCCAAGCTGCTGATGAGCGTTCAGAGCATCGCGGCCCTCCTGATCTCCTTGCTGGTCATCGCCCGAGCCGTCAGCGTCCTGCACTGACCACCCAGCCCGGTTTCGATCTCCGCAAGGCCGAGGGGTCAAGTGAGCTCACTTGACCGCCCTCAGCGGTCTTGAAGGGCCCGCCGGGACCCGCGGTCGAGGTCGCGGGCCTGCTCGGGGTCGAAGGCGGCGAACCAGGCGTGCGGGGCCAGCTTGACCGTGCTCAGGCAGGGATGGATCTCGTTGACTGGCTGCTCGATGCCGCCGTGGGAAGTGCTCGAACAGCATCAGCACGTCGTAGAGAACCGCGGACCTCGAAGTCAACCGCCGACAGTGTCGATCTGTTCCAAGCGGCGCCGCCGTGAACGGGACGCCAGTGGGTAAGCGAACAGGCGACGGTAACAACACTCCGTGACGGAGAGGCAAGAAGGGGCTCACGGGAGGAGGCCTGTGGTCATATCGCTGAAGAATCACGCATCGGAGGTGGGGAAGCCTGATGTCTCGCTGCGGTACATCGCTGTCTGGAACGCGGCAGGTGTCTCGGCGGCCGACGCCCGGGCGGCGGTCCGCGCACTGCTGGCCCGCATCGGCCTCGGCCCTCACCATCGGTCGAACCAGGACGCTCAACTCGTCGTCAGTGAGCTGGTCACCAATGCAGCCCGCCACGCACCCGGTCCGGCAGCCCTCGAGTTCGAGCTGACCCCTGATGGCGGCCTGTTGCGCATCAGCGTGAGGGACAGCTCTCCTCGCCTTCCTCAGCCACGTGAACGCGACGGCGGCCGCATCGGCGGACACGGTCTGTACCTGATCGGCCAGCTCTGCGACCAGCTGCACGCCATTGCCCTGGACGCGGGCAAAAAGATAGTCGCTCACCTCCATCTGAGGTAGCCGGCCAGGGTCGCAGTGGCTTGCCTGCGGCAAACCTGAGGGTCGCCGGGTGCCCGGCAGCAGCGCCGGGCCTGTATCCGTTCTCGGCCTCGGCGCGTGCCCGGTCAGCCGGTGGTGAGCAAGCCGTCCCTCAGCCGGGCGAGGCAGCGTGAGAGCAGTCGGGAGACGTGCATCTGGGAGACGCCGAGGCGTTCACCGATTTGGGCCTGGCTGAGCTCCTCCACGAACCGCATGTGGATGATCTGTCGGTCGCGTTCACTGAGTTCGGCGATCAGTGGGGCCAGAGCATGGAAGTCCTCCACCAGTTCCAGCGCAGCGTCCTCGGTGCCGATGAAGTCCTGAAGCGCGGCTTCTCCCTCGGCGCTTGCGTTGACGGTGGCGTCCAGGGAGGAGGAGTTGTAGCCGTTGGCGGCCAGGCGGGCCTCGCGCACCTCGTCCTCGGGCAGACTCATCAGCTCCGAGAGTTCCTTGACCGTCGGGGTGCGGCCCAGTCGGCTGCTGAGCTCCTCGGTCGCTTTCGCGAGCTGCGTACGGGCCTCCTGCAGGCGGCGTGGTACGTGGACGGCCCAGGTGGTGTCGCGGAAGAACCGCTTGATCTCGCCGACGATGTAGGGGATGGCGAAGGAGGTGAACTCCGCCTCGCGGGAGAGTTCGAACCGGTCGATGGCCTTGATCAGGCCGATCATCCCGACCTGGACGATGTCCTCCATCTCCTCCGGTCCGCGGCTGCGGAACCGGCCGGCCGCATAGCGGACCAGGGACATGTTCATCTCGATCAGCGTGTTGCGCGCGTAACTGTAGGCCGGCGTGCCCTCCTCCAGCACCGCCAACTGCCCGAAGAAGAGCTTCGACAGCTCACGGGCATCCCGCGGCGCCACCCGAGAAGGATCGGCAACCTCCGGCAGATCAGCCAACTGCGTGCCCGAAGTCGTCGCACTCATGAGCGCCATGACATGTCCCTCCCACACCCCAAAGCCAGCCCCATACGGCTGTCGCCGACGCGCGTCTACCCAGTCATTTGGCATCCATGCCCGCCATCACACGAACGGAGGATTCTGGTCGCGCGCCCACCATCAGTGGGATGCGTGAGGGAAGAGGCCAGGCCGTCCGTCACACCGTTGCTCGGCATGGGCCAGCCCGCTGGACCATGCGCTGGAAGACCGCGCTGAACGCCTTCGCCATCGCCTTCCACGGCCGGCACTCGGCAGCCCGCCAATGGCCCGACCACCCTCGATACACCGTTCGTTCGGCAGACCCGGTACGGCTCGCCACGCGCGTTCGGGTGACCAGGCGCAGATGGTCAGCCCGGCTTGACCGCCAGCGTCGCAAAATAGTGCGACAGGTATGCAGCGGATGCGTTGGACTGGTGCGGCGCCTCCGCGAAGCCGGTGAGGACAAATCCCGCGGCGAGTTGCCCGCCGATCTGGTCGGTGAGGGTGTGGCTGTATTCAAGCGCGGCACCCGCGCCGAACTTCGCGGCGCGTTCCTCCGCGGTGTACTGCGTGACATCGCTGTAGGGCAGCTTGTGCACGACGATCAGCTCGCCGCGCTCGTCTAGCGCCTCGTGGTCGAACAGGTACACATCAGGGTTGAGGAAGCCCGTGAGCAGCCTGCCGCCCGGTCGCAGGACGCGGAAGCACTCACGCCACACTGCCGCCACGTCCGGCACGAACAGGTTGGAGACCGGATGGAATACGACGTCGAATGTCGCGTCACCGAAGACGCTGAGGTCGCGCATGTCGCCCAGGACCGTGCGCAGCTCGAGTCCGTCGCGCGCCGCCACCATCTGGTCCTGGCCGAGCTGGCCGGGAGAGTTGTCGAAGACGGTGACCCAAGCCCCTGCGGCGGCGAGGATCGGACCCTGCTGGCCGCCTCCGGAGGCGAGGCACAACACGTCCTTGCCGGTCAGGTCCGCCGGCAGCCAGGAGCGGTCGACCGGCTCATGCCCGATGAGAACAATCGACCAGTCGCCCCTACGGGCGCGTTCGACCTGCTCAGCAGTCACCGGCGTCGACCACTCGTTGCCCTCTTGGACGTATTTGTCCCAGGCTGCGCGGTTATGGGCAATCGGGTCGACAACACTGTCGGGCACGTTCAACTCCCTGCTCGAGCCACGGGACACCTGCGGTAGGGGCAGTCCAGCGTCGCAAGCCAACACGATGGCGGGGCGCGGGCTCAACGAAATTTGTCCCCGACCCGCGGTTGGCCGGGGATCAACCCCGCTGCCGACCCGTGCCTCACAGGGCCCGCCGGCCGTCGCCCCTCGTAGCAACGCGTCACCCCTCGCCCTCGCAAGCCAGTTCGCCGCCCCGGCCACGCCTACAGGCGGTACTCCCGGCTCCGGCGTCCGGGTAGCGCACGACAAGGGCGGCGACGTCGTCGTCGAGCTTTCCGCCGCAGTAGTGGAGCAGGGCCACGTGAAGCCGGTCGAGCAGCTCGCGGGGCGGCATCTGGCCCTGCTGCTGCGCCCAGTCCGGCAGAGGGAAGAACGTGCCGGTGCGGTCCCGGGCCTCCGTCACCCCGTCGGTGTAGAGGAGCAGCTGGTCGCCGGGTGCGAAGTCGAAGGTGTCCACGCGGTGGTGCTCGCCGACGAGCGTCGTCAGGTTGAGCGGCGGCGAGGGGGTGGTGGCCTCCAGCAGCCGGGTCTTCCCCTGATGGACGAGCAAGGGAGGGGGGTGCCCGCAGCTGAGAAGCCTGACCTGACCACCGTCCTGGGAAATCTCGGCGATGAGGGCGGTGGCAAAGTGCTCCGGCCGGTCCAGGACGGGGAACGCGGCACCGTGACGAGTGATGGTGACCTCCAGACGATGAATGATGCCGCTGAGATCGGGCTCGTCGTACGCGGCCTCCCTGAAGCAGCTGATCAGCGCGGAGGCCGCTCCGACCGCGGACAGGCCCTTGCCGCGCACGTCGCCGATGAGCAGCCGGATCCCGTACGGCGTGTCGGCCGCCTCGTAGAAGTCGCCACCGATCCGGGCCTCCTCCTGGGCCGCCAGGTACAAGGCCTCGATCTCGATGTTGTTCATGCGGCGCGGCAGGGGGCGCAGCAGCACCTCCTGGGCGGCCTCGGCGACAAGCCGGACGTGGAACAGCGTCTCCTCGCGCTGCAGCCGGACATGGCTGGCGTAGGCGGCCGCCAGGGTGACCGCGACGATGGCTGCCGACGTGTAGGGCGTTCCCAGGTCGGTGTAGACGAAGCTGAGGCCGATCATGACCAGGAGGCAGAACAGTCCGAGCAGGAGCGTGGGAAGCACGGGCCACATGGCGGCGGCGAGGGCGGGAGCGGTGGGCAGGAGGCGGCTGAAGGCGATTTGCCGCGGGGTGGAGAACGCCAGAACACCGATGAGGGCGGTGAGGATCACCGGTGACAGCGGGGCCGCTTCCCACCGGCCGCCGCGGAGAGGATGCCGACGCCAGGGCCGCCCAGTCCCGATCACAAAGTGCATCATAACGATAGGAACCAGTCATCAGCCTCGGATGGAAGGCGCGGCTGATGCTTGACGGTCAGAGACGTGCGGCAGGATGCGTCGCCATCCGGCCGACGGAATGCGCGCGCCGGGCCCGGCGCGCGGTCGCCGGCACCCCGCACCCGGCGCGCCGCTTGGGCCGTCCCCCGACACAGCCCTCCGGTTGCTCGTCCCGTCGCGGGTTCGCCCTCTCCGGACAGGCGTCGTGAGTCATACCAGGTCTGCGCAGCGGTGTTATCAAGGGTGTATGGAGGGATATCTCAGCCGATCGCGGACCACACGTCCTCCGCCCGCCGGTGGCCGGCGGACTCGGCGCCTGTCCGTACTGAGCCCGCGCACCGCGGCGGGGCAGGTTTTCCTCGTCCAGAGCCTGATCGTGGTGCTGCTGGTGGTGGCCGCGGTGGCGAGCATCATGCTGCAGGCGGCGCGCGACGCAGTGCGGCAGGGGCGTCGGGAGTCGGTGGTGGCCGCCCAGACGTTCGCCAGCGCCCCCGGTGTGAGCCTGGCGCTGCGCAGCCCGGACCCGACCGCCTTGCTGCAACCGCGAGCCGAGGAGGCGCGCAAGCGGGCGGGCATGGACTTCATCGTCGTCATGAGCACGGACGGAATCCGGTACACGTATCCCTACCCCTCAGAGATCGGGAAGAAATTCGTCGGCACCATCGAACCGGCGCTCAAAGGCCGTACCGTCGTCGAGCAGGCGGGCGGTCCACCTCTGCCGGCGGGCAAGGGGACGGCCATCCAGGCGGTCGTCCCGGTGACCGACGCGCGCGGCCGGATCGTCGGCCTGGTCTCCGCCGGGATCACCGTCACGAACGTGGCGCGACTGTGGATGCCGCAGCTGCCGATCGTCCTGGGCGTCGGTGCGATCATGCTGGTGTTGGCCGCGGCTGGGACGACAGCAGTGTCCCGGCGACTTCTGCTCCAGACCCACGGGCTGGCCCCTGCGGAGCTGGGGCGACTGTACGAGCATCACCAGGCCGTGCTGCACGCGGTGCGGGAGGGGGTTCTGATCACCGACGAGGACCGACGGCTGCTGCTGGCCAACGACGAGGCGAAGCGGCTGCTGGGTCTGCCGGCGGACGCAGAGGGGCGGCACGTGCGGGAGCTGGGGCTTCCCGAGCAGATGGCGCGCGTGCTCGCATCCCCGGAGGAGGTCACCGACGAGGTGTACCTCGCCAACGACCGGTTGCTGGCGGTGAACAAGCGGTCCACGTTCCCGGAGGCCGGCCACGCCGGCAGCGTGGTGACGCTGCGGGACACCACGGAGCTGGCGGTGGTGTCGGGGCGGGCCGAGGTGGCGCTGGGGCAACTGAAGCTGCTGTACGAGGCGGGGATGCGGATCGGGACCACCCTGGATGTGGAGCGCACGGCCCAGGAACTGGCCGACGTGGCGGTGCCCCGGTTCGCCGACGTGGTTGCGGTGGATCTGCTGGAGTCGGTGGTGCGCGGCTCGGAGCCGACGACGGAGGGCTGGCGCCGTCTGCGGCGGACCGCGATCAGCGGAGATCAGCGGATGCTGCCGGTGTACCGGCTGGGAGAAGTGATCACGTTTTCGCCGGAGACTCCGCAGATGCTGGCGCTCGAACAGAGCCGGGGTGTCCTGGAAGCGGACCTGCGGCAGGCCCAGAGCTGGCAGGAACAGGATCCCGAACGTGCCCGAAAGGCGCTGGAGCTCGGGCTGCACTCCTTGGTGACCATGCCGCTGCGGGCGCGGGGGGTGCCCTTGGGCCTCGCGCACTTCTACCGGACCGAGGGCTCGCCGGCGTTCGAGCCGGAGGACGTGGCGTTCGCGGAGGAGTTGGCGGCGCGTGCGGCGGTGGCCATCGACAACGCCCGCAGGTTCACCCGCGAGCACGCGATGACGGTGACGCTGCAGCGCAGTCTGCTGCCGCGGGGCCAGCCGGAGCAGGACGCCCTGGAAGTGGCCTGGCGGTACCTGCCGTCGGAGGCGGGAGTGGGCGGGGACTGGTTCGACGTCATTCCGCTGCCGGGCGGACGTGTGGCGCTGGTGATGGGCGACGTCGTCGGCCAGGGTCTGCACGCCTCGGCGACGATGGGACGACTGCGCACCGCTGTACACAACTTCGCCACGTTGGACCTCCCCGTCGACGAAGTCCTCGGGAAGCTGGACGATCTGGTCATCCGCCTGGACGACGAGGACGACTCCGGCAGTACCCCCGACGACCAGGATGGGGTGGGGGTGACCGGAGCGACGTGCCTGTATGCGATCTACGACCCGGTGACGGGGGTCTGCTCGATGGCCCGTGCCGGCCATCCCGGCCCCGTGGTGGTGAACCCGGACGGGACGGTCGTCTGCCCCGAGGTGCCGGCCTCGCCCCCGTTCGGCCTCGGGGGCTACCCCTTCGAAGCCGCCGAGGTGCACCTGGCGGAGGGTTCCCAGCTGATCCTGTACACCGACGGGTTGGTCAAGAACTCCACCCGCGACATCGACGCCGGTCTCGGCGCGCTGCGCCGGGCGCTGGGCGGGGCCGGGGCCGGGAAGCGCACTCCGGAGGAGACCTGCCGGGCGGTGATCGGGGCGTTGAAGCCGGCCCGGCTCTCGGACGACATCGCACTGCTGGCGGCGCGGACCCGGCGGGTCCCGTCCTCGTCGGTGGCCGAGTGGGATGTGCCCTCGGACACGGCGGTGGTGCCCTCGGTGCGGGCCGAGTGCAGGACAGTTCTGAGCGGGTGGGGGCTGGAGGAGACCGCGTTCACCACGGAGCTGATCCTCAGCGAGCTGGTCACGAACGCGATCCGGTACGGATCGCCACCCGTGAAGGTGCGCCTGCTGCATGGACGCACTCTGATCTGTGAGGTGTCGGACGGCTCCAGCACCTCGCCGCGACTGCGGCGGGCGGCGACCACGGACGAGGGCGGACGGGGGCTGTTCCTCGTGGCGCAGTTCGCCCAGCGGTGGGGGACGCGGTACACGTCCCACGGCAAGGTCATCTGGGCGGAGCAGATCCTGCACGACGGCGCGTCCGGTCCCGCGGACAACACGCCGGTCGACGATCTCCTCGAACAGTTCGGGGATCCCCTGATGTGAGGAGTCGGTACCGGCGCCGGAGCCACGGGATGATTCCGGATCGAGGTCGAACCAATGAATCTGGCGGTGCGCAGCGGCCTGGGCAGCACCCCGTTCACCGCGCGCCGTATCCCCTCCCCCGCCAACAACTGCTAGATCACACGGAAGTTCACACGCCAGGCCGTTCTGCGGTGGACGCCTGTCGGGCGCGGCAGGATCGTAGCCGCTGATCCTCGCTCCGGCCGTGTTGTCAGTGGCCCGAGATACGATCACGGCCTCGATGGGCCGGACGGAGATCGTCAGGGACTCGCGGCCATGGGGGGTGGGTCGTACAGGCCCCGGCATCCAGCTCGGGACTGGAGGTAGCTTGCCGTAACCCCACCCCCCTTCCTCCCTGCGCCGTCCGGGCCGTATCAGGAAGGCCGTCTGCCGACGGACGCAGGTAGCCGCCGATGACATGATCTTGCTGTGACTCGTGTGGTCACGGGTACGGAGCCCTCCTGGACGGCCCCGTTCGCCAGGCTGAGCCCACGTCAGTTCGGCAAGCGGGTCACCACCCTGCATGGGCACGGTGCTGATTTGCGGTCAGCCGGCCGGTGACCTTCAACCACAACGACTGCAAGGCAGGCGGCGGCGTCCACCCCTCGCCGGATGAGCGGGAAACAACACTGGTCAACCAGCAGGCCCTGGATCATTTACGGGACAGCCGTCAAGGGGCTGCAATTCGCGGGACGTGACGCGGCCGACGCCGGTACCGGTGACACCGTTGGCGAATCCGGTCCGCTGAGCCGAGGCGCGATAGCTGTCACGTCATCTATGCCAAGATCTGAGGGTGGAGATGACCGACGTCACGCGTGCGATCGCGACTGCGACTTCGGTCGCTGCATCACTCGACCTGCCAGCCAACGATGCAATCGTCCTCCACAACTCGAACAAGCTGGCACTGCGGCTGACGCCATGTGATGTCTTTGCTCGTGTCGCCCCTGTGGGACAAGAGGTTGCACAGTTCGAAGTCGAGCTCGCTCAGAGGCTCGCCGAAGTCGGGTGCCCGGTGTGTCCCTTGGAGCCTCGGGCGGACCCGCGTGTGTACACGCGCGATGGCTTCGCAGTGACGTTGTGGACCTACTACGAGCCCGTGGCACCTCACACCTCACCAGTCGACTACGCCAAGGCGCTGGAGCGGCTGCACGCCGGCATGCGCAAGGTCGATGAGTCGAGCCCGAGGTTCACGGACAGGATCACGGAGGCGCAAGAAGTTGTCGCCGACCCGGATCGCTCGCCGGAACTCGCCGACGCGGACCGCGTTTTCCTCAGCGGCAGGCTCGCAAGCCTGCGGCGAGCGGTCGACGACCGCGGCGCCGTGGAGCAGATGCTCCACGGCGAGCCGCATCCAGGCAATGTGCTCAGCACGAAGAACGGCCCGTTGTTCATCGACCTTGAGACGTGCTGCCGTGGACCCGTCGAGTTCGATCTCGCCCATGTTCCCGAGGCGGTCTGCGAGCACTATCCAAGCGTTGACCAAGGGCTGCTGGACGAGTGTCGGCAGCTCGTAATCGCGATGGTCGCCGCGTGGCGTTGGGAGCTTGGCGACCAGTTTCCGAATGGGAGGCGATTCGGAGAGGAATGCCTGCGCTTGCTGCGAGAGGGTCCTCCTTGGCCGACACTCGACACAGTGACCAGGCGACTGGATGATCTTCGGCAGTGACCGGCTTCAGGCTTTCGGCTCATCCGCCGAGTTCTACTCGGCGGGCCGGAGGGCTGCCAGCCGGGACGTCCGAGTGCGGGCCCGTGGGGTGGCGACCACGTCGGCTTCCCTGCTTGGGTAATCGCGTGCAGCGACACCGACGCCCTCCCCAAACACAACGTCGGCCTTCTCGACCACAACGGGTCATGAAGGCCGACGTCACGTTCAGCCCCGGATTCGCCAACAGTGTCGTACCGGTCGACGGGGGCCGCGTCCGTCAAGGATCAGCAGGCGTCGTACTTCCAGTCGCCGCCCTCAAGCGTCCACGGCTGCCCCTCCTGATCGAACTTCGGTAGCCCCTGCACCTTGTACGAGACTCGACCCTTGTCCCCTGAGACGGTGGCGTGCACGTCCGTCGCCGGGTGGTCGGGCCCATAGCCCTTCGCAGCCTTGTCCACGGTGGCCGCGTACACCGCCGGGTCCGCCTTGGCCCGGCAACGCTTCGACAAGAAGGCGTACGCGCCCTTCCCGTCCCCTCCGAAGTAGAGGTCCACGTACGTGTCCGCAACGCGCTCCAAATCGACGGCATCGGCCGGCGTCGGGGTGGTGGTCGGCGTCTCGGCGGCCGTGGTCGGCCTGCTGCTTGGGGCTTCGGCCTTGCCGTCGCTCGAGGAGTCGCAGGCGGCCAGAGTGGCGAGCAGGGTGGCGGCGAGTGTGATGGTGGCGCGGGTGCGCATGTGTCCCCCCATGAACATTGTGACTGAGGGGGCATGGTGCCACGCCGGTCGGACGGCGGCCTCACCGCCCTCGACCGCGCGGTCGGTCCGACAACGTGAGTACGGACTCCGCGGGCCACAGTGTCGGGAGCCCTCAACACGCCCGCCTGGCCTACGCGTCACGCCGCTGGCTGCTCCGTCCTCCGGCCGCTTTCCAGGCTGACCGGAGAGGCGGGCGCCGGCGCCATGGGCGCCCGCCTCACGTTCGGTCAGCGCTTGCGGTGGGCAAAGCGGGTGCCGTCATAGCTCTCGGCCTGGGTGTCGATGCCCGGGAACGTCCTCGCGCCGGTCAGGACCGGCAGCGCCGACCTGTCGTTCTTCAGGGTGTAGGCGTAGAACGCTCGTAGGTAGGTGACCGCGAGGCTCTGCTGCTGCGCGGCGGTCGGCCGCCCCGGCGTGTCCGGGCATGTGGTGTCGTCGCCGTCGGTCGGCCCCGGACCCGTCGTCCACTCGGTGTTGTAGAAATTGTGGTTGCCCTTCGTCACCCGCAGCCGGAAGCCGCGTGCGCCTGCCCGGCTGCGGGCGTCATCGAAGTAGGCCTCGCCGCCCAGGGACCAGCACCCGGCCGAGATGACGGCGAGGGGTGTCCTCGTCACCAGCGTGTCGTAGAAACCGCTGGGCCCGGGCGAGGCGACGGCGGCCACGCCGCGGATGCGGACGCCGGCCGGCAACTCGCCGCGGTGGGCGTCGGCGGCCTGGTACATGACGCCCTCGCCGCCGACCGAGTGGCCCATCGTGCCCACGCGACTCAGGTCGAGCCGGTTTTCGAAGTCGACCCGCACGGGCCGGCCGGTACGCGGATCGGTGAAGTGGCCGGCGAGCGGGCCGCCTCCGGTCGTGTTCAGCTGCTGGAGCAACCGAAGGTGCCGGTCGATGAGATGGGCGCGCTGCGGTGCGACGCCCATGTAGTAGTTGACGCCGTTCGCGCTCGGTGACACCACCACGTAACCGTCCCGGGCCAGCGCGTCGGCCAGATAGTCGTAGCCCCGGTTGCTGGGATAGGGAGCCACCCCCGCCGGGCACGGCCAGCTCCCCCAGTCCGCATCGTCGGCGGAGTAGCAGGAGAGCTGCTGCCCGTGCAGCAGGACGACCACCGGCAGCCGGCCGGCCGACTTGAGCGGATAATGGACCACCGCACGGATCTCTGCGACGCCGTCCCAGTCCTGCGGGTCGGTGAACGCCTCGTCGCCCAGGTTGTACTCAACCACCCCGACCGCGTCGGCCGGCTGCGCCTGCGCGCCGGGAACACCCGTCAGCAGGACGGCGACTAGGGCCGCGAGCGCGAGCCCGGCGACGCCGAGCCGCACCCGTAATACCTGGAACATGACCTGCCCCTTCGTGGTGTGACCATGACCGAAGGGACCCTAGGCATCACGTGTGAGGAAGACGTCAGCATGGCAGGGGCGGAAGCCCTGTGGAGGACTCCCGCCCGGGTCCTGCGCGGTTACGGCTCCCAGACCGGCGCCCGCCAGATCCGTTAACGACGACGATCGTGCTCGTGGACCGGATTGGCGAGGGTACAGGACCGTTTGGTCCGACCAGGCCCGGAAGTCCCGGAGCCCTGTCGGTTCCGGACAGTTCCGGGCGGTTCCGGGCGGAGGCGTCACCTGGCCGGTGATGTCGCCGTCCGGCGGCGCGGCATCGTCAGGCAGCGCTCTCCGGGTGGGTGAGGTTCGCTCCGGTCGCCGGGTCGAAAACGTGCGCCTTGGCCATGTCGACCAGCAGCTCCACCGGTGCGCCCTCACGGGCGCGCGTGGCGGCGTCGAGGCGGGCCACGATCTGCTGGACCTCCGAGCCGGTGTCCCGCATACCCGAGTCAGCCGCCAGTTCCTCCAGTTCCGTGGTCGTCACGGACCCGCCCTCCGCGGTGAAGTACACGTACACATCGGAGCCCAGCGACTCCAGTACGTCCACGGCGGCAGTGAACACCGGTCCGCCCCGGCCTCGTTCAGTGGACAGGGCCGCGTCCTCGAAGGCCTCTGGCCGCAGGCCGACGATGACGTCGCGGGGCGCGTTCTGCCGTTCCAGTGATTGCCTCGTACGGTCCTCGAGGGGCAGATCCCCGAGGGGCGAGTGCAGCACACCGCCCTCCAGGGTGGCGTTCACGAAGTTCATCGCCGGCGAGCCGATGAAGCCCGCGACGAAGAGGTTGCGCGGCAGGTCGTAGAGCTGTGCGGGCGTGCCGATCTGCTGGACCAGGCCCTGCCGCATCACGACCACCCGGTCGCCCAGGGTCATCGCCTCGGTCTGGTCGTGGGTGACGTACACGGTGGTGGTGCCGAGGCGCCGTTGCAGGCGGGAGATCTGAGTGCGCATCTGCACCCGGAGTTTCGCGTCCAGGTTGGACAGTGGCTCGTCCATCAGGAACACCTTGGGGTCGCGGACGATCGCCCGGCCCATGGCCACCCGCTGGCGCTGCCCACCGGAGAGATTCGCGGGCTTGCGGTCCAGGTGTTCGGTGAGGTCGAGAATGCGGGCGGCCTCCTCGACCTTGGAGTTGATGGTGGCCTTGTCCACCTTCGCCAACCGCAGCGGGAATCCCATGTTCTCGCGCACGCTCATGTGCGGGTACAGGGCGTAACTCTGGAACACCATGGCCACGTCGCGCTCTTTGGGAGCGAGCTGATTGACGACCTGGTCACCGATGCGCAGGGTGCCCTCGGTGATGTCCTCGAGCCCGGCGATCATGTTGAGGGTGGTGGACTTGCCGCAACCGGAAGGACCCACCAGGATCACGAACTCGCCGTCGGCGATGTCGAGGTCCACCTCCTTCACGGCAAGGGATCCGTCGGGGAAACGCTTGGTGACTCCCTCGAGGATGATCTCGGCCATGGTGCTGACTCCTTGCCTTCATGCCTTCCGGGTCCGGGTGTCGCGGTCGGTGACCCGTGCCGGCGGCCTGCATGCCGCGGTCGGCCCGGTCATCCCTTGACCGCCCCGGAGGTCAGTCCGGCGACGATCCGCCGCTGGAAGAGCAGAACGAAAATGATGATCGGAATGGTGATCACCACGGCGGCGGCGGCGATCGACCCGGTGGGCTGCTGGAACTGCGAACTTCCGGTGAAGAACGCGATGGCGGCGGGCACCGTGCGCGCGGCCGTGGTGGAGGTCAGCGAGATGGCGAACAGGAAGTCGTTCCAGCAGAAGATGAAGACGAGGATGGCCGTGGTGAACACGCCCGGCGCGGCCAGCGGCGCGATGACCAGCCGGAATGCCTGCGCGGGTGTGGCCCCGTCCACCTTGGCGGCCTTCTCCAGGTCCCACGGGATCTCCCGGAAGAACGCCGACAGGGTGTAGATCGCCAGCGGCAGGGAGAAGGTCATGTACGGGATGATCAGTCCCACCCAGGTGTCGAAGATCCCCACGATGCGTTCGATGTTGAACAGCGGGGACACCAGGGAGATCGGGGGGAACATGGCGATCAGCAGCGACATGCCGATGAGGACGCGCTTGCCGGGGAACCGCAGCCTGGCCACCGCGTAGGCGGCCATGGTGCCCAACACCACCGCGATCACCGTGGAGATCAGGGCGATACCGATCGAGTTGATCAGCGCCCGGGTGAATTCGGAGGTCTTGAAGATGCCCCGGTAGTTGTCCCAAGTCCATTCACTGGGAATGTAGTTGCCGTCGGTGAGGGTGCTGGGCTTCTTGAACGACAGCGCGGCGATCCACCACACCGGGAACAGGGCGTACAGCACCACCACCGCGTTGATGACACCCCAGCGGGTGGCGTGCGTCTTTCCCACGGTGGCCATCAGCGCTTCACCTCCGCTCCAGGTGCGGCCGCGCCGAAGAGCTTGACGAAGGCGAAGGCGATGATCCCGACGGAGATGAAGATCAGGACCGAGATCGTCGAACCGATGCCCAGGTTGAGCGCGGTGAACAGGTTGTCGTAACCGAGGATGGACACGGAGCCCGTGTCGTGGGCGCCCGAGGTCAGGATGTAGATGTTGTCGAAGATCCGGAACGCGTCCAGCGTGCGGAAGAGCAGCGCCACCAGGATCGCCGGTTTCATCAGCGGCAGCACGATCTTGAAGAACCGCTGCCGGGAGGTGGCGCCGTCCACCATGGCCGCCTTCAGGGTTTCCTCGGGGACCAGGGCGAGGCCCGCGAGCAGCAGGAGGGCCATGAACGGGGTCGTCTTCCACACCTCGGCGAGCACGATCAGCCACAAGGCGGACCACTGATGGGTCAGCGGTGCCGATCCGTTGGGCAACAGCGCCGCGAGGTAACCCAGCTGTGGCGTCCAGGCGTACTGCCAGGAGAAGGCGGCGACGACGGTGACGATGCCGTAGGGGATGAGGACCGCGGTGCGTACGGAGCCGCGGCCGAAGATGGTGCGGTGCATCACCAGAGCGAGCGCCATGCCGAGGACCAGTTCGATGGCCACGGACACGCCGGTGATGAACAGCGTCACCCAGAAGGCCTGCCACCAGAACGGGGAGGACAGGACCGCACCGTAGTTGCTCAGGCCCACGAACTTCGCCTGCCCTGGGAAGCGCAAGTCGTAGCGCTGGAGGGACAGGTAGATGGCGTATCCGATCGGGTACGCCGTCACAGCGACCATGACGATCACGGCCGGCGAGCAGAGCAGCCAGCCCAGCCGCCGCTCCTGCCTGGCGCCGGCCGAGAGCGCCGCCTGGTCTTGCTTCGTCTGCTTCGCCTCAGGGGGTGGCGGGGCTCCGGCCGGTTCCGTCTGCGTACTCATCGGGGACCGCCGCAGGATGAGACCAGCGCTCGGGGGCGCCGGCCAAGGAGGTGGTGGTTCACGGGATCACTCCCTTGGATTGCAGAGCATCGTCGATCTCGCCGCTGATGGTGTTGACCGAGCTCACCGGCTTGATCGCGGACGGCGGGGACAGCGTGTGGGAGACGGCGATCGACACGTTCTGGTAGGCGGGGGTCAGCGGCCGCACGCTCGCCGACTCCAGGGACGCGAGCACCTCCTTGGCGAACGGATACGCCTTGATGAACGGCGGCTCGTCGTACAAGGCACGCAAGGTGGGCGGCAGGCCGCCCACGAGCGCGGCGGTGCGCTGGTTCTGCCGGTTGCGCAGGCACAGGGCCGCCTCGAAGGCCAGTTGGGGGTGGCGCGAGTAGGCGCTCACGGCCAGGTCGATGCCGCCGATGGTCGGCCGTGCCGGGCGGTTCGCGTCGACCCTGGGGTACGGCGCCCAGCGGAAGTGCTTGAACAGTGCCGGATTGTTCGCCTTCATCGACGGATAGACGAACGGATAGTTGATCTCGAAGGCGGCATCCCCGGCCTCCATGGCGAGACGGTTCTGGTCCTCCATCTGGTTGGACAGGGAGGGGTCCGCGGCCACAGAGCGCGCCAGGTCGCGCATGATCCCGGCGGCCCGCACGGCGGGTGGACCGAGGGAGGGCTTGGTCGCCGACGGGTTGAGGATGGAGCCGCCCGCGCTGTTGATCAGCGTGTTGAACCAGACGGTCAGGCCCTCGTACTGAGCACCCTGGATCTCCACATAGTGCGGCTTGCCCTGCCGGGCGAGGTTACGGGCCATGTTCAGCATCTCGGCCCACGTCTTGGGCGGGGTGGGCACCAGATCCTTGCGGTACCACAGAAGCTGGGTGTTGGTGTTGTACGGGACGGCGTACAGCTTGTTCTTCCAGGTCGCCGTCTGCAGCGGTACGCGCAGGGTGCCCTCGGTGGCCCTCTGCTTCGCCGCGCCGGTCCACTCGCGGATCCAGCCCGCCTGGGCGAACTCCGCCCCCCAGGTGACGTCCAGGCCCATGATGTCGATCGAGTTGTCATGGGCCGCAAGCCTGCGGACAAGCTGCTGGCGCTGGCCGTCGGCCGCACGCGGGAGCTTGTTGTAATTGATCTTGTAGCGGCCGTGGGATGCCTGGCTGCACCGGTCGGCCGCCTTCTGGAGCGCGCCCGAGTCGTCCGGGAAGTTGTACCAGTTCAAGGTGGGCCGACCGGACGCCTGCCCACTGCCGCAGGCCGCGAGCGTCGACGCCAGCAGGGGCAGGACGGCGAACGCCCGTAGCCGTCGCATCCTCCCCTTGGGGCGCCTCTTGACCGAAAGCGGCCGAAAGCCGGTCTTCGCGTCCACGCGCTCCACACCTCGCTTCCGGGCCGGTGGTCACGGGAATCGGATCCCGCGCCGTTCTCTACCCAACGAACGCTAGACACTACATAGAGCAACAACAAGTACATATGCAGCAAATGACCTACATAGTTCATTGTGGGTCCAAAGTGACGATCATCGTCGGCCAAGGGGCGCCCGCAGGCATCTCGTGTCGGTTCGTCTCCACCCGTCCCAGGTGCAGTGCAGTCCAAGCGGTGGCACCGCCGAGGCGAAAAGGCCGACGCGTTGGATTCCGGGAGGGACCCCTCCCGGAATCTCCCGAAGCGTTGCGGCCGAGTGGGCGACGCGGCGGACCCGCGTGCCCAGGTCCAACGACGGCAGCCTCATCACCCTCACACGGTGAAGTCCGCGGCCTTGGTCTTGAGCGTCGTCTCGCCGTCCTTGGTGGTGGCCAGGGCGGCCACGTGCCACAGCCTCGCGGGGATCCGACGGTATCGGCGCGGGAGGCGGTGAGTGCTTCGCCTGCCCGCACCCGCCCTGGTCGATTGGCCGGTCTCGGCAGGGATTTGACGCGCGAGGGCGGGGCTTGAGTGAGTGTCAGGTCCATCATGCCTGGTCGGAGACGTTTTCGGTAGGACGAAGCGCACGCCTGTACGGCCTTGTTGCGGGTGGCGTCCTGCCCGCAGACTCGTCGTCATCCACTCTCCGGCCCACGTGCCGGCATCCGTCGTCGGCTGCCGGCGCGTTCGCCGTGCTGTCTCGCCGTGGGACATGCGCCGGTCGGAGAGGGGCGGGGACGAAGGGGATCGATGGATCGGGACATGGTCGTGCTGGCGAAGGTCAAGTTGCTCGGTGCCAACCGTCGGGTGGTGCGAGGCGTCGAGGGACTGTGGATCTACCGCCTGCTGACGCAGGTCGAGCCGGAGGTGTACGGATCGAAGCTGGCGTACGTCCTGGTGGAGGAGAGCGGCTCGCCCCTGGTGCGGGAGCTGCCTGAACGCAGGCTGGCCCTGCTCGACGAGGCCGTGGAGGTGGCGAAGGCCCTCAGCCCGGCGAACCCCTTCCGGGAGAAGGTGTTGCAGAGGGCACTGGCTGCGAGAGCTCGCATGGTGCCCTAATAAGGGGCACCTAGGGCGAGCATCGGACGCGATTTCGCCCTGGCAAGGCGCGCGAGCTGGTGCGCCGCACGGGCCCGCCCTCGGGGCACAGGAGGGCGGGCCCCGGCCGTCTGCGACCGGAGCGCAGTGCGGGATCGGTGGCGGTTCTGGATGCAGAGAACCAGAAGGCTGCTGCCGGGGCCGCAGGCGCGCCGGAACCCCACGCCGTCACACGGCTGCGGTGCTTCTCCGTGGCTACGGGTACAGCTTCTCGCCCTTCGCCAGCATCGCTACGTACTTCTCTATCCGGCGCGCCCGGGTCTCGGGCTTCTTGGCGTCTTGGACCCGGTAGAGGATCGAGTAGCGGTTCTGCCGGTCCAGCGTCTCGAAGAATTCCGCCGCGGCCGGGTCGGCGGCCAGGGCCGCCGCGAGGTCGTCCGGCACCGCGGCGGTCTTCGCGCCGTCGTAGGCCGCCTCCCAGCGGCCGTCTGTCTTGGCACGGTCGACCTCGGCCTGCCCCGCGGGATGCATCCGGCCCTGCTCGATCAGGGCGGCCGCCTTGTCCCGGTTGACCTTGGACCACTTGCTGCGCGGCTTGCGCGGGGTGAAGCGCTGGAGCCACCACTGGTCGTCGAACTTGGCCTTCTGGCCGTCGATCCAGCCGTAGCAGAGGGCCACGTCGAGCGCCTGGGCGTAGTCCAGCGCGGCGACTCCGGGGCCCTTCTTGCGAAGCTTGAGCCAGAGGCCGGGCGAGGCGGCGTGGTGCTCGCCGAGCCATGCCTCGAAGGCCTCGGCGGATTCGAACGCGACGATTTCCAAGTCCGGAGTCACCTCAGCAGCGAACCACGTTCGACGCCAGACCGAGACCGTCTCGCAGAGTCTGGCGATGATTACCGCCACTCTCGTAACAGGCGGTACATTGAGTTCCGATATATGTCCTGTTGTATCGCCTCGTGTGCGGCGGCCCGCTGTCCGAAGAACATCGTGATGCCGTGAAATGAAAGTACTGGGGAGGACCGTGTCATGAGCGGCACGCTGGCCGACGAGATCCGCAGCCGTCTGGGGGATCTCAGCCCCGCCGAGCGTAAGGTCGCCCGGGTGCTCTTGGCGGGGTATCCCGCCGCCGTCTTCGAGACAGTGGCGACCATCGCGGAGCGTGCGGCGGTGTCCACTCCGACCGTTCTGCGCTGCGCCTCCCGGCTCGGGTACCGGGGATTTCCCGACCTGCAGGCCGCGCTGCGTGCGGAGCTGGATGCCCGCAACGCCTCCCCAATCACCCTGTACGAGTCCGCTGTTGCCGGACCGGACGAGCGACCGGACGAGGTTGCGGGTGACGAGGGGCGGTTGCAGGGTCGGCTGGCGCTGCTCCAGCAGGCGCTGTCACAGACCTTCCACGAGGTGTCCCCGCACGATTTCGAGACTGCGGCCGAACTGCTCAGCGACGCCCGGCGCCGGGTTCATCTGGTCGGCGGTCGCTTCACGCATCTGCTGGCGCGCTATCTCGGTCTGCACTTGATGCAGGTGCGTGATCAGGTCGCTTTCCTGCCGGACCGGGACGTGGAGCGGACCTCGTCCCTGACCCAGTTGACCCGCCGCGACGTCATGGTCATCTTCGACTACCGCCGGTACGAGACGGAGATGACCGTCATCGCCGAACTCGTTCGTGAGCGAGGCGGGAAGGTCGTCGTCTTCACGGATCCCTGGCTCTCCCCCGCGGCCGCGCACGCCGACGTCGTCCTCATCAACCAGGTCGCGTCCAGCTCGCCGTACGACAGTCTGACCCCGACGCTTGCCCTTATCGAGACGCTGATCTCCGCGGTGCTCGACCTGCTCGGCCCGGACGCGCACCAGCGGATGAAGGACGGCGAGGACATCGCACGCCGAACTGGGCTGCTGTAAGCCGACGTTGGACCGATGCCGGGACTTCGACCTGGATCATGACGAGGGTGGCCGCGTTCTTGAAGAACGCGGCCACCCTCGTCATGTGCTCAGGACGGCAACCAGGGCTGTCAGCGCGGTGCGATCGAGATGCGGAGGCCGACGAGAGTGTCGGCAGTGCTGCCGTTACCGCTCCAGGCGGCGAAGGCGTCGGGCTTGGTGAAGGTGACGTCGAAGCGCGGGCCGGATTCGAGGGTGGAGGCGGTCGCGGTGTTCTGGGCACCGGACTGGGCGAGCGCACGGGCTGTTCCGCGGAAGGAGTACGCGCTGCCGTGGGGGTTGGCGGCGGAATGGAAGACGTCCGTGTTCGCGGGCACGGCGGCCGCGCCAGCGGGGGTCACGCGCTGTTTGTCGGAGGAGGGGTGGACTCGCCACGTGCGGGCGTCGTAGCGGTCGCGGTCGGTGAGGTAGGAATATCGGGCTCCGCACAGGGTCCATCCGACGGGTGAGGTGCCGGCGCGGGCGTGGCGCAGGTCCAGGACGCCGACGCCGTTGGGGCCCAGGACGGTGAGCTCTTCGTGTGTGCTGCCGGGGTGGTCGACGACGAGGGCGGTGTTCTCGTCGAGGGCGTAGACGCGGTCGTGTCCGGTGTCGGCGGCCAGGCGATAGGCGCGGCCCTCTCGTCCGTAGACTCCGGTGTGGGTGTCGATGAGGGCTGAGCGCAGGAAGCCGAAGCCGCCTCGGGGGATGTAACCGAGGCGAGTGGCGTCGTCGAAGTAGCCGGGGGCGCTGCCGTCGCGCACTCCCTCGTACGACTCGCCACCGCTGACCATGTCGGGCCCGGAGGCGATCTGGGCGCCCGCAGAAGATCCGGCGACGACGGCCCCGCGCGCCAGCTTGGCGCGGATGGCGGCCAGGACCTTGGAATCCTTCTGCCGGGGTCCGCGCAGCAGGGTCTGGATGTAGCGGTACTGGTCGCCGCCGCCGAAGAAGAAGCCGGTCATCGAGTTGACCTGGGCGACGACGGCATCGGAGTCGGCGTTGGCCACATGGTCGAGGTCGACGGGGATCCACTGTGCCTCGGCCGCACCGTGCTTCTTGAACAGCGCCGAGTAATAGGCGCCGTTGCAGGCGGAGTTGCTGCACCGGTCGGGGTCGGCGGCGTCAGGGTCCTGGCTCTCGGGAACGGAGGCGGCGGTGATGACGCCGATACGGGCCCCGGCGCCACCGGCGCGGTCGATGATCTCGCCGTACACCTCGGTGTTGTCGTCCTTGAGGGCGCCACCGACGAGGACGAGCGAGCCGTCGTGGCCGGTGGGCCCCTCACTGCTCGCGTGTGTGCCGGGGGTGGCGGCAACGAGGGTGAGGACGATGCTGCCGACGAGGGCGGCACGGTGGGTGAGGCCGCGAGGTGCGCGCATGGTCTCTCCAGTTGTGAGAGGTGGGCAGAGGGCTTGGGGCTGCCGCGCCTGTCGGCGGGCCCGGCAGGGCGTGGCAGGGCGCGGCAGCTGACGAAAGCGCATCGGGCTTCCGCGCTCGGTGAAGCGTCGGTGGCGCGGGTCAGAGGGAGGCGTCGGCGGCGGAGCCGAGCGTGGCGACGAGGGCGGCCAGCATGGCGATGCGCTGGGGCACGCTGGTGGTGTCGAGCCATTCCTGGGGGGTGTGGTCGGCTCCACCGATGGGGCCCAGCCCGTCCAGGGTCGGCACGCCGGTTCCTGCGATCAGGTTGGCGTCGCCGACTCCGCCGGTGGTCGTGGCCGCCAGGCTCACTCCGACCGCCCGGGCCGCCAGTTGGGCCGTCTCCAGCATGTGGCGGGAGGCGGCGGTGACCTCCATGGGCGGGCACAGGTCGAGTCGTTCGACGGTGATGCTGGTACCGGGGACTGCGGGCCTGCCGGCGGCATCCCGGATGGCACGCTCGACGAGCTGAACGTCGGCGATGGTGGCCGCGCGGACCTCAACGCGCAGTTCGGCGTCGGCGCAGACGATGTTGGCGCGGCTGCCGCCCCTCAAGGTTCCCACGTTCACGGTGACGTCGTCCCAGCGGCCGTTGAGAGCTTGCAGGTCGACGATGAGATGGGCGGCCGCGAGCGCCGCGTTGGCGCCGCGTTCGGGTTCGATGCCGGCGTGGGCGGCCCTGCCGGTGACGGTGATGTGGAAGTCGGCGACGCCTTTGCGGCCGATGACGAGGTCGCCGTTCTCCCGTGCGCATTCCAGACCGAGGGCGAAGTGCATGCCGCGGGCGGTGCGTTCGATGAGGGGACGGCTGGCGGGAGAGCCGATCTCCTCGTCGGGCGTGGCGATCAGGACCAGTTCGTCGTAGGCGGTCCACCGGTGTTCGTCGAGGATCTCGAGCGCTGTCAGGCCGGCGAGCAGGCCGCCCTTGTCGTCGCTGACGCCGGGGCCGTGGGCAAGGGAGCCTTGGAGTGTGAAAGGCCGGGTGAGGGCGGTTCCGCGGTCGAAGACGGTGTCCATGTGGCCGGCCAGGAGGATCCTGCGGCCGCCCTCGCCGGCTGGGAGGGTGCCTTTCTTGCGAGCGACCAGGGCGTCACCCGCCTGGTACGGGCCGTCGGTGGAAAAGCTCACGCGTTCGACGGTGAACCCGGTCCGCTGCAGGCGACGTTGCACCCAGTCGGCGACCTGGTTGACGCCGTCGGGGTCGTAGGACCCCGAGTCCATGGCGACGAGTTCGCTGAGATCCTCCAGGTAACGGGAGCGACGAGACATGGCCAGGTCGAGCAGGTCCGCGGCGAGTTCCTGCCGGCGCGTCGGCGCGCTCACAGGACCTTGGACAGGAAGGCACGGGTGCGTTCCTGTGTCGGTTCGACGAGGACCTGGCCGGGCTCACCGGCTTCGACGACGACACCCTCGTCCATGAAGACGGCGGTGTCGCCGACTTCCCTGGCAAAGCCGATCTCGTGGGTGACGACGACCATCGTCATGCCGTCGGCGGCCAGTTGGCGCATGACGTCCAGGACGTCGCCGACCAGCTCGGGGTCGAGAGCCGACGTCGGCTCGTCGAAGAGCATGAGCTTGGGCTTCATGGCGAGAGCGCGAGCGATGGCGACACGCTGCTGCTGGCCACCGGAGAGCTGGGCGGGGTAGTGGTGGCCGCGATCTGCCAGGCCGACCTGCGCGAGCAGTTGCTGCGCCAGGTCTCGGGCCTGGCCCTTGGGCACGGCCCCGACCTTGACGGGCGCCTCGATGATGTTCTCCAGGGCCGTCATATGGGGGAAGAGGTTGAATCGTTGGAAGACCATGCCGATGTTCCTTCGGCGCTGGGCCACCTCCCGCTCGCGCAGCTCGTGCAGCTTGGTGCCGTGCTGGCGGTAGCCGACGAGGTCGCCGTCGACGCTGAGCCGGCCCCCGTCGACCTTCTCCAGGTGGTTGATGCAGCGCAGAAACGTGGACTTCCCCGAGCCGGAGGGCCCCAGCAGACAGCACACCTGCCCGCGCTCGACGGTGAGGTCGATGCCTTTGAGCACCTCGAGCCTGCCGAAGCGCTTGCGCACCCCTTCGGCCCGGACCATGGCCGCGGTCATCGGCCGTCCTCCTTGTTCTTCTTGCCGAAGATGCTTGCGGCACCGCCGAGCATCCGCTGCAGCGGTGAGGCCTGGGCGCCGCGGGTGGTGCCGCGCCCGTAGCGGCGCTCCAGCCACGCTTGAGGGACGCTGAGCACGCTCACCAGCGCCAGGTACCAGATGCTGGCCACGACGAGCATGGGGATGACCTGGTAGTTCTGGGCGTAGACGTCCTGGATGTTGGACATGAGGTCGTGAGCGGAGATGACCGAGACGAGCGCGGTCATCTTCAGCATGTTGATGGTCTCGTTGCCCATCGGGGGGATGATGACGCGCATCGCCTGGGGCAAGACGATCCTGCGCATGGTGAGCGCCGGGCGCATGCCGAGCGAGTGCGCGGCCTCGGTCTGGCCCGGGTCGACGGACTGGATGCCGGCGCGGACGATCTCGGAGGCGTAGGCGGCCTCGTTCAGCCCAAGCGCGAGCAGTGCGGCGACAGCCGGGGTGAGCAGGGCGTTGGTCTCCGTCTGGAAGAACGTGATGTCGGTGAAGGGGACGCCGATCTTCACGTACTTGTAGAGGGCTGCGGCGTATCCCCAGAAGATGATCTGTACGAGCAGTGGGGTGCCGCGGAAGACCCAGACGAAGGCTGTGGCGATGCCGTACAGGACCGGGCTGGAGGACAGCCGCATGACGGCGATCAGGGTGCCCAGTCCCAGGCCGAGGGTCATGGCCGCGGCGGTCAGCCACAGAGTGGTGCCCAGTCCGTTGAAGACGAGGTCGGCGAAGAGGTAGTGGCCGACGATGTCCCAGTGCAGGTTGTGGTTCTTGGCGAGGGAGCCGATGAGGCCGACGAGTGCCGTCAGGCTGATCACCGCGGCGATCCAGCGCCCGTAGTTGCGGACCGGGACCACTTCGGGTTCCTGACCGCCGGGGTTGCCGGTGGGCGGGGCCGTCAGCACATCCTTGGTGTCGATCATCGCTAGTCCACCGCCGCGTTTTTCGTGGCTTCCTTCGTGGCGATCGAGGCCACGCCGTACTTGTCGTAGATCTTCTTGACGGTGCCGTCGTCGATCAGCGCCTGCAGCGCCTTCTGGATGGCGTCGGTCAGCTCGGGCGACTGCTTGCTGACGGCGATGCCGTTGGGCGAGGCGTTGTACCCTCCGGGCGCGGTCGGGTCCTCGACGAGGTCGAAGGCCTTGCCGCCGTCGGCGGTCTTGGCGACCCAACCGGCCGCGGGCTTGGTCAGGACCTGTGCGACGACCTTGCCGGAACGCAAGGCGAGTTGGGCGTCGGAGTCCTTGGGGTAGGTCTGGATGTCGATCTTCCCCTTGCCTGCGGCGGAGCAGTCTGCCTGGTGCTTCTTGAGCAGGTCGAGCTGGTTGGTCGCGGCCTGCACGGCGACCTTCTGTCCGCACAGGGACTCGAGGTTGGTGATCTTGCCGGGGTTGCCGTCGGCGACGAGGATGCCCGAGCCGGACTGGGAGTAGTCGACGAAGTCGACGACCTGCTGGCGCTGCTTGTTGTCGGTGATGGCCGACAGTGCGGCGTCGAACTTGCCGGCCTGGATGGCCGGGACGATCCCGTCGAACTTCTGTGGCGTGAAGGCGAACGTCACGCCGAGCTTGCCGCCCAGCGCCTGGCCGAGGTCGTAGTCCAGGCCGGTCAGCCGGCTCTCGCCTTCCTTCACGAACATCTCGAAGGGCGGGTAGGGCACGTCGGTGGCCACCCGCACCTTTCCGGCCTTCTTGATCCGGTCCGGGAGCTTGTCGTGCAGGGCCTGGTCCTTGGTGATGTCCACGCCGGCGACCGAGACCTTCCCGTTCGCCGCGGGCGTGGTGTCGGCGCCGCCGTCCTGGCAGGCGGAGAGCGCAGTGAGAGCCGCGGCTGTGGTGGCGGCGGCCGCCATGCGCCGAGCGAGACGAGCGTTCATCGTGGTGGGACCTCTCCGGATCTCTGCCGACGAACCCCTGCCGTCGGCAACAGCAGGGAAGTTACAGAAGGATCCCACAGATGGCTAGATGTATCGTGCGTTACTTTCGCGTAACGCCGCCTCGAAGCCTTGATCGGCTCGACTGACCGCCTATTTGCAGCGATTTATTCGGTTATGTGCCCGCCCTACAGCGGATGCGAGTCATACATCTTCCGGCGCGAAGAATTGACTTGTATCTTCCGCTACTGAGCATGAACTCGCCTCGCGCTCTGACCCGGCGGCTTCCCCATGCCCGCCCGGAACAGGCGCCTCCTCCCCACCACTGGAGCCCTTGTGACGTACCGTCATGCCCGCAAGGCCGTCTACACGGCCGCGGCCCTGTGCGCCCTGGTCCTTCCTCTGGCCACACATCAGCCCGCCCAAGCCGCCGCCAACCGGATCAGACTCGGCAGCGCCTCCGATGTCAGCCGAACCTCCTGGAACGGGCCCGCGTTCACCATGAACGGGGCCGGTGCCGTGGTGCCCGCCTCGATGAGCCGCGCCATCGACGACATACGCGGCGGCACCGGGAGCCTGGACGTGGTGGTCCTCGCCGGCTCAGTGCCCACCTCCGGCAGCAGGACGCCCGAGTGCGACACCGTCATGACGCTCGCGGGCGTCAACTCATGCACGACCTGGACCCTCACCGCCGCGAGCGACGCGGCGAACAGCCAGGTCAACACCGACGTTCGCAACGCCGAGTTCGTGTACTTCGCCGGCGGTGACCAATGCCGGTACGCCGCCTGGAAAGGCACCGCGCTGGAGGCGTCCGTGGAATCGGTCGTGGCCAAGGGAGGAGGCTCCGGGGGCGGCAGCGCCGGCCACCACATCAACAGCCCCATCGTCTACGACGCCTGCAACGGCAGCGTCACCAGCACAGAGGCGCTCGCCAACCCCTACGACCGTGCCATCAGCTTCACCACCGGCATGTTCCAGTGGCCCGACTACGCAAACGTCATCAATGACTCCCACTTCGTCACCCGCGACCGGATGGGCCGCACCATGGCTTTCGTCGCCCGAGCGATCGAAGACGGCCTGACCACCGGCGGCGCCGCCTGGGGCGTGGGCGTCGAGGAGGGCGGCTCCCTGTTCATCGACCGCAACGGCCTGGGCACCCAGTACGGCAACGACGCCTACGTCGTCCTGGGCGACCACCAGCCCGAACAGGCCGTCGACCGCAAGCCGTTGACTTACTCCAACTTCAAGATCTGGCACCTGACGCCGGGCACCACCTTCGATTTCGGAGACCGGCCCGCATGCGGCTACTACCTGCGCAGCGTCACCGCCGGTGTGCCCGACACCAACCTGTACGACGGCACCCCCGTCACGAGCTGCGGTCAGAACGGCGGCGGAGTTCTCACCGAGAGCGAGCCGAACGACACCCGCGACACCGCCGACGACGCCACCGCCCTGCCCTCCCCCGCGACCATCACCGGCGACATGAAGTCCACCAGCGATAGCGACTACTTCAAGGTCACCCTGGGCTCCGGACGGACCGCCTCGCTCACGTGTACCGTCCCCAGCGCCTACGACATGGATCTGTACTGGCTCGACTCGGCCGGCAGCACCCTGGAGCGGTCCGTCAGCGACGGCCCCGGGACCGACGAAGCCCTCACCTTCACCCGGACCGCCGCCGGCACGGGCACCTACTACGTCGACGCCGAGGCGTTCAGCGGGTCCGGCTCCTCCCCCTACACCTGCACCCTGAGCTGACCCGCCGCTCCGCCGTCTGAACTCGACCGGGACCTCGCGTCACCTTCGCCAGAACAGGTGGTGCACCACGCCACTCGGGCTGGGCACGACCTCCAGGTGAAACCGGTCGAGCAGCTCATCCGGGGACTCCCACAGCCGCAGTCCGGACCCGAGCTGCACCGGCGAGACCGCCACATGCAGGGTGTCGACGAGGCCGGCATCAAGGAACTGCCGGATGGTTGTGACCCCGCCGCCGAGCCGGACGTCCTTGCCGTGCGCAGCTTCCCGCGCCCGTTCGAGGACCGTGGCCGGATCGCCGTCGACGAAGTGGAACGTGGTGTCGGACAGCGTGAACGACGGACGCGTGTGGTGGGTCATGACGAACACCGGCGTGCGGAACGGGGGTTCCTGGCCCCACCAGCCGCACCACTCATGGTCCTGCCAGGGGCCGCGCTGAGGCCCGAACTTGTTGCGGCCCATGATCTCGGCTCCGATGTTGCGGGCGAAGTCCCGCGTGAAGCAGTCGTCGAGGCCCCTGCTCCCCCCGGGATCCGTGCGCATGGGCCAGCTCGCGGTGGCTCCGGCCCAGGCGAACAGCCTCTCGGGATGATCGTGGCCGAAGGGCCGCTCAAGACTCTGGTGCTCACCGGCACCGATACCGTCACTCGAGACGTTGAAGTTCATCACTCTCAGCAGCTGATCCACGCGTGTCCTCGTCAGTCCTGTCGCGTCCCCCTGCGGCGAGGCGCCGCACACCATGACGTCGAACGGGACACGGCCGCATCGACAGTCGGAGCCAGAGATTCGCAAGACCGGCGGAATTCGATCCAGATGGAGCAAGCGACCTGACGGAGGACGGCGAAACGCCGCCGGGGTCCTTCTCGGCCTGCGGTAAACCGACGATCATGCCGCATCATGGACATCTTGCTCGTCGCCAGCGCGTTCAACAGCCTGTCCCAGCGTGTGTACGCGGAACTGTCGGACGAAGGGCACCGGGTCGACGTCGTTCTCGCCTCGCACGGCGCCGAGGCGGTCCGGACCGCCGTACGCGAAACAAGTCCGGAACTGATCATCGCTCCGATGCTGAAGACAGCGCTGCCGGAGGACGTCTGGCGGGCACACACCTGCCTTGTCGTGCACCCGGGGCCTCCCGGCGACCGCGGCCCGTCTTCCCTGGACTGGGCCATCGCCGAGGACGCGCCCCAGTGGGGAGTGACCGTGCTCCAGGCCGAGGCCGCCATGGACGCCGGCGACGTGTGGGCATCCGAGTCGTTCCCGATCGCGCCGGTCGGCAAGAGCGACCTGTACCGCAACGAGGCCTCCGACGCCGCCGCGGCCGCCGTCCGGCTGGCCGTACAGCGGTACGCCGAGGGATCGTTCAAGCCGCAGCCGCAGAGCGACCCCTCGGTCCGCGTGGTGTGGCGCGACTTCTTCCGCCAGGAGCAGCGCAGGATCGACTGGGAGAACGACGACACCGAGACGGTGTTGCGCAAGCTTCGCGGGGCCGACTCTCAGCCGGGCGTCCTGGACGAACTCCTCGGCCACGAGGTGTTCCTGCACGGCGGGCATCCCGAGGACCGGCTGCGCGGACACCCCGGGGAGCTGCTCGCGACGCGCGCCGGGGCGGTCTGCCGGGCCACCCGGGACGGCGCGGTGTGGATTCCGGAGCTGAGGCCCCGCAAGAACTCCGGCGACCCCGCGCCGTTCCGCCGCCCGGCGGCCTCCGTGCTGGCCGACTTCTCCGCTCCGCGGCTGCCGGAGATCGCGGCCCCGCTCGACCTGCCTCCCGGCCGCAACACCTGGGCCGACATCCGGTACCGGCAGCACGGCGACACGGGCTTCCTGACCTTCTCCTTCCCCGGCGGGGCAACGAGCACCGTCCACTGCCGCAGGCTGCTCGCCGCCTACCGGTACGCACTCACCCGCCCCACCCGGGTACTGGTGCTCGGCGGATCCCGCGACTTCTTCTCCAACGGCATCCACCTCAACGTCATCGAGTCCGCCGCCGACCCCGCGGGCGAGTCCTGGTCCAACCTCAACGCCATGGACGACCTCGTCGAGGCCGTCCTGCGCACCACCGACCGCCTCGTGGTGGCGGCACTCGGCGGCAACGCGGCAGCCGGCGGCGTCATGCTCGCCCTGGCCGCCGACCAGGTGTGGTGCCGCACCGGCACCGTCCTCAACCCGCACTACCGGCGGATGGGCCTGTACGGCTCGGAGTTCTGGACCTACACGCTGCCCCGCCGCGTCGGAACCGAGACCGCCCGGCGGCTGACGGCGGAAGCACTGCCGGTGAGCGCCACCACCGCCGCACAACTCGGAATGGTCAACCGTGTGGTGCCGACCTCGGCCCAGGAGTTCGCCGCCGAGGTCGAGAACCTGGCGACCGCACTCGCCGACGACCCGGACCTCGAGCGCCAGATCACCGCGAAGGCCACGACCCGCCGGACGGACGAGGAACAACGACCACTCACCGACTACCGGCGGGCCGAACTCGCCCGTATGCGCGCCATCTTCTTCGATCCGCACGCCCCGTACCACGCCCTGCGCTCGGCCTTCGTCCGCAAGCTGCCAAGCGGCTCGGCCCGCCCCCTGTCCCCGGTCGACGAGCCCGTCGCCGGGGGTGACCGATGACAAGGCCTGCCACCCGACTGCTGGTGGCAGGCGTCGGCAACATCTTCCTCGCGGACGACGCCTTCGGCCCCGAGGTGATCCGCGCCCTGGACCGGCGGCCGCTGCCCGCCGAGGTGCGGGTGCGGGACTTCGGCATCCGCGGGCTCGATCTCGCGTACGAACTCCTGGACGGCTACGACACGGCCGTCCTCGTCGACGCGGCCGTGCGAGGGCACCAGCCGGGCACCCTGTCACTGATCGAGCCGGAGCTCCCGGACGGCGGCACGGGCGCCGCCCCGCCGGAGGCGCACGGCATGGATCCGGCGAAGGTGCTGGCCCTGGCCGCCCACCTCGGCGACGAGCCGCTGCCGCGCGTCCTCGTACTGGCTTGCGAGCCCGAGGTGCGGCCCCACGGGGACGACGACATCGCCCCGGGCATCAGCGCGACGGTCCGCGACGCGGTCGAACGGGCCGTCACGGCTCTGCACACCATGGTTCCGGTGCTCCTCGCCGACCCCGCGGCCACGCCCCCGTTGAGCCGCCCGGACGAATCCACCGGCCCGTCCGCGGCCGGGCTCCCGCAGCCGGTGGCCGGCGGCGTCGAGGATCGGTGACGCACCGACACCCGGTCTCTCCCCCACACCGACCGCGAGGAGCACCGCCCATGTGCGAGTCCATGGAGGACGTCACCCAGGCCGTTCTGGCGAAGAACGACGGCCTGGCCGCCGGCCTGCGCGAGGAACTGGCCCGGCGCGGGGTCGCCGTGGTCAACCTCCTGTCCAGCCCGGGCAGCGGGAAGACGGAACTGCTGGGACGGGTGCTGGCGCTGGCGGTGGAGCGGGGTATCCCCGTGGCCGCTCTCACCGCCGACCTGGCGACCGAGAACGACGCCCAGCGCCTGGCACGTTCGGGAGCACCCGTGAAGCAGCTCCTGACCGACGGGCTGTGCCATCTGGAGGCCCGGCAGCTCAGCGGCCATGTGCAGGACTGGCTGCCCGAGAGCACCGCGGTGCTGTTCGTCGAGAACGTCGGCAACCTCGTCTGCCCGGCCTCCTACGACCTCGGCGAGAGCCTGCGGATCGTGCTCATGGCGGTGACAGAGGGGGAGGACAAGCCACTGAAGTACCCCACGGCCTTCGGCTCCGCCCATCTGGTCGTGCTCACCAAGACCGATCTGGCCGAGGCCGCCGGTTTCGACGAGGCCGCCTTCCTCGCCCATGTGCAGCGGGTCAACCCCGGGGTGGAGGTCGTGCGGTCCTGCGCCCGCGACGGCGACGGCGTCAGCACCGTACTGGAACGGGTGCTTGCCGCTCGGGACGGAGCTCCCGTGCACCGTCCGCCCCTCGCCCCGCACCCCCACCAGCACGTGCGGAAGGTCCCCGGCCTCACAGTCGGCCGCCTCTCGTGACCGCACCCGCCACGCAGGCGGTACGCTGCCGGGTCACCGTGCGCGGCACCGTGCAGGGCGTGGGTTTCCGTCCGTTCGTGCACCGCCTGGCGACCGACCTCGCCCTGTCCGGCTTTGTGAGCAACACGGCGAGCGGCGTCCTCGTCGAGGTGGAGGGCCCGCCGGAGGGGGTCGCTCGCTTCTGCGACCGGCTGGCCGCCGAGCCCCCGCCGCTGGCCGTCGTCACCGGGGTAGGGGTCGAGGACCTGCCTGCCACCGGCACCGACCACGCCTTCACGATCCGGGCGACCGAACGCTCCCCGGGCCGTACCCAGCTCCCGCCCGACACCGCGACCTGCGGCGACTGCCTGCGCGAACTGGCCGATCCGGTCGACCGCCGCCACCGCCACCCGTTCGTCACGTGCACCCACTGCGGCCCCCGCTTCACCATCGCCACCGGGATGCCGTACGACAGGGCGCTGACCACGATGACCGGCTTCCCGATGTGTCCCGCCTGCGCCCGGGAGTACGGCGATCCCGCGGACCGCCGCTTTCACGCCCAGCCCGTCGCCTGCCCGGACTGCGGCCCCCGGCTGCGCCTGGTGCCCGCGGCCGGCAGCGGCCTGCGCCCCGCGCGGGACGGCGACGCCCTGGCGGGGGCACGGGCTCTGCTGGCGGCCGGGCGGATCGTCGCCGTCAAGGGCCTCGGCGGCTACCACCTGGCCTGCGACGCCACCGCCGCACGGGCCGTCGACACGCTGCGCGCCCGCAAGGAGCGCGGCGGCAAACCGTTCGCGGTGATGTGCGCGGACCTCGACACCGTGCGGTCGATCGCCGAGCTCTCCGCCACCGAACGCGCGGCCCTCACCGGACCTCGCCGCCCCATCGTCCTGCTGCGCAGGCACGAACAGGCCGCGCACCTCCGGCTCGCTCCCGGAGTGTGCCCGGGCAGCCCGCACCTCGGCGTGATGCTGCCCTACACACCCGTGCACACGTTGTTGCTGGGGCTGCCCGGCGACCCGCCCGGCCCTCGTGTGCTGGTCATGACGAGCGGCAACCGCTCGGGCGAACCGATCGTCACGGACGACGAGGAGGCGCTCACTCGGCTGGACGGGCTGGCCGACGCCTGGCTCGCCCACGACCGGGTCATCGCCTCCCCGTGCGACGACTCTCTGTTGCGGGTGCGCGCCGACGGCACCGAGCAGGTGCTGCGCCGCTCCCGCGGGTATGTGCCCCGCCCGCTGCGTCTGCCGGTGGCCGTGCGGCCCGCGCTCGCGGTGGGCGGTGACCTGAAGAACGCGCTGTGTGTCGGCGAGGGCGACCAGGCCTGGCTCGGCCCGCACATCGGCGACATGGGCGACCTGACCACGCTGGAGGCCGCCCGGCGGGCGGAGGGGCACATGCGGCGGCTGAGCGGCGTCACCCCCGAGCTCGTCGCGGCCGACCGGCATCCCGGCTACCACTCCTCCCGCTGGGCCCGTAGCCGCGCCGCCGAACTGCCCCGGCCCGCACCCGTGTTCGTCCAGCACCACCACGCGCACATCGCCTCGGCGATGGCCGAGCACGGCCTCGACGGCACCACGCCCGTGATCGGCGTCGCCTTCGACGGCACGGGCTACGGCGACGACGGCACCGTCTGGGGCGGCGAGATCCTGCTCGCCGACTACACGGGCGCCCGGCGCTTCGCCCACCTCTCCCCCGCGCCGCTGCCCGGCGGCGACGCGGGGGTGGCCAACCCGTGCCGTCTGGCCCTGGCCCGGTTGTGGTCCGCGGGAGTGCCGTGGGACTCCGACCTGCCTTGCGTCGCCGCCTGCTCGGCCACCGAACTGAGCGTGCTGGAGCAGCAGTTGACCCGCGGAGCGGCCTGTGTGGCGACGTCCAGCATGGGGCGGCTCTTCGACGCGGTGTCGTCCCTCGTGGGTGTCTGCCACCGCGCGGGATACGAGGCCCAGGCCGCCCTGGAACTGGAAGCAGCGGCCACTTCGGCCCGGGACGCCGACGACTCGGCGTACGCCTTCGCCGTCGCCTCCGGCGCGTGCGACCCGGGACCCGTGCTGCGTGCCCTGGTCGCCGACCTGCGTCGCGGCACACCGGTGCCCGTGCTCGCCGCGCGTTTCCACCGCGGCGTCGCGCAGGCCGTGGCGGAGATCTGCCGGCGGGCTCGCCGGGAGACCGGCGTGGCGACCGTCGCGCTCAGCGGCGGGGTCTTCGCCAACGCACTGCTGGAGGAGGAGTGCACGCGGCTTCTCGCCCAGGACGGCTTCGCGGTGCTGCGGCACGGCGAAGTCCCCCCGAACGACGGCGGTTTGGCCCTTGGACAACTCGTGGTCGCGGCGCACGAACGACAAGAGGAGTGACCCATGTGTTTGGCAGTGCCCGGCAAGGTCGTCTCGATCGACGACAGTGCCGACCCGCTCACCGGGCTGATCGACTTCGGCGGTGTGCAGAAGCAGGCGTGTCTGGAGTACGTGTCCGACGTGCGGGTGGGTGAGTACGTCATCGTGCACGTCGGGTTCGCGCTCCAGCGCCTGGACGAGGAATCGGCCCTGGCCTCCCTGAAGCTCTTCGAGGAACTGGGCCTGCTGGAGGAGGAGTTCGGTGACGCCTGGCAGCAGGCGGCGAAGGAGGCGGGTACCGCGTGAAGTACATCGACGAGTTCAACGACCCCGATCTGGCGCGGCGCCTACTGGACGAGATCCGCGCCACCGTCACCCGGCCATGGGCCCTGATGGAAGTGTGCGGCGGACAGACCCACTCCATCATCCGGCACGGCATCGACCAACTCCTTCCCGAACAGGTGGAGTTGATCCACGGCCCCGGCTGCCCTGTGTGCGTCACCCCGCTGGAGGTCATCGACAAGGCCCTGGAGATCGCCTCGCGTCCCGGGGTGATCTTCTGCTCCTTCGGTGACATGCTCCGGGTACCGGGCACCGGCCGGGACCTGTTCCGGGTCAAGGGCGAGGGCGGCGACGTACGGGTGGTCTACTCACCGCTCGACGCTCTGGAGCTGGCCCGCCGCAACCCGGACCGGGAAGTGGTGTTCTTCGCCATCGGCTTCGAGACCACGGCCCCCGCCAACGCGATGGCCGTGCACCAGGCGCGCCGCCTGGGCCTGACCAACTTCAGCCTTCTGGTGTCGCACGTACGGGTGCCCCCGGCCGTCGAGGCCATCATGACGGCGCCCTCCTGCCGGGTGCAGGGCTTCCTGGCCGCCGGGCACGTGTGCAGCGTGATGGGCACGGGCGAGTACCCGCGGCTGGCCGAGCGGTTCGGCGTACCGCTCGTGGTGACCGGCTTCGAACCGCTGGACATCCTCGAGGGCATCCGCCGGGCGGTACGCCAGCTCGAGCGCGGGGAGCACCGGGTGGAGAACGCCTACCCGCGTGCCGTACGCGAGGACGGCAACCCGGCCGCCGTACGCATGATCGAGGAGGTGTTCGAGGTCACCGACCGCAACTGGCGCGGCATCGGGCCCATTCCCGACAGCGGCTGGCGGCTGACCGAGGCGTTTCGGGCGTACGACGCCGAGCACCGCTTCCAGGTCACCGACATCCGCACCGAGGAGCCCGCCGAGTGCCGCGCGGGCGAGGTGCTCCAGGGGCTGATCAAGCCGACCGAGTGCGGCGCGTTCGGCACCACCTGCACCCCGCGCACCCCGCTCGGCGCCACCATGGTCTCCAGCGAGGGCGCCTGCGCCGCGTACTACCTGTACCGGCGGATGAACGCCGCGACGCCGCAGGCCGCACAGGCCGCGCGGGAGGAGATGAACCCCGTTGCCTGAACTCGCCGAGACGGCCGTCGACCCCGCGAACTGGACCTGCCCCGCACCCCTGCGCGACCAGCCCGTCGTGGTCATGGGACACGGCGGGGGCGGGGCACTGTCGGCAGAGCTGATGGAGCAGATCTTCGCCCCCGCCTACGGCAACGCCACCCTCGCCGCGCTCGCCGACTCCGCCGTCCTCGAACTGGGCGGCGCCCGGCTGGCGTTCTCCACCGACTCCTACGTGGTCAGACCGCTGTTCTTCCCCGGTGGGAGTCTGGGCGACCTCGCGGTCAACGGCACCGTCAACGACCTCGCGATGAGCGGAGCCAGGCCCGCCTACCTGTCGGCCGCCTTCGTCCTGGAAGAGGGCGTGGAACTGTCCGTCGTCGAACGGATCGCGCGTGCCATGGGTGCCGCGGCCGAGACCGCCGGGGTCACCATCGCCACCGGCGACACCAAGGTGGTGGAGTCCGGGCACGGCGACGGCGTGTACGTCACCACCGCCGGCGTAGGGCTCGTCCCCGACGGGGTCGACATCCGACCCCAGCGGGCGCGGCCTGGTGACGCCGTCATCGTCAGCGGCCCGATCGGCCTGCACGGGGTGGCGATCATGAGTGTCCGGGAGGGGCTGGAGTTCGGCGTCGAACTGGCCAGCGACACCGCGCCGCTCGCGGACCTGGTGGCGGCCATGCTGGCGGTCACCCCGGACATCCACGTCCTGCGCGACCCCACCCGCGGCGGTCTGGCCGCATCCCTCAACGAGATCGCTCGCGCCTCCGGAACCGGTGTCCGACTGCGGGAGCGTGCCATCCCGGTGCCGGACGCGGTCGCGAACGCCTGCGGATTCCTGGGGCTCGACCCCCTCTACGTCGCCAACGAGGGCCGGCTCGTCGCCTTCGTGCCCCCGACGGAGGCGGAGGAGGTCCTCGCGGCGATGCGTGCCCACCCGCAGGGCGCCGGGGCCACGCTGATCGGTGAGTGCGTCGCCGACCATCCCGGCATGGTCGTGGTCGCGACCGGACTCGGCGGCACCCGGGTGGTGGACCTGCCGCTCGGCGAGCAACTCCCGCGCATCTGCTGACCCGGGCACCAGTGGGCCCCGCCGACACGCCATGGGTCGGCGGGGCCCGCTGGTGTCAGCGCCGGGCCTCGATCCCGGTGATCTCCAGCTCCCGGCCGCTGCGCAGATCGGTGGAGGGTCGGTCGCAGCGTGGGCACCAGAAGAACGGGGGCATGCCCACCGAGAACTCCTCGGCGCACGGGCCGCAGTAGGCCTGCGCGGGGACCTGCTCGACCACGAGCCGGGCGGCGGCGAGTGCCGTGCCGCCGCGGGCCACTTCGAAGGCGAAGTCCAGGGCGTCGGGCACGACTCCCGACAGCTCGCCGACCCGCACGGTCACCGCCGAGACGGCGTCCGTCCCGTCCGCCCGGGCCAGTTCGTCGGCCCGCTCGATGATCGCGGTCGCGATCGACAGCTCGTGCACGGTCGGCTCACGGATACCGGTGGCCCGCGCGCAAGCCGCCGGCCATCCGGTAGATCCGCAACTCGCGCCGCAGACTCGGCAACTCATGGACGAAGAGCGCCAGGGCCACGGCCCCGGCCACGACGGCCTCGGCCATCAGCAATCGCCGTCCCGGCGTTCCGCCCTGTGCGTTGGCTGCTCGTTGGACCTTCATTCCGGCTCCCTGCTCTTTCCTCATCCCGGCGGGATGTTCGGCATGACGTCCAGGAGGGTGTCGTGCCGCTTCCAATGGATCCCGGTGGAGCGCCGCGCGTCGGCGGTGCCGTCCTCGTGATGCCCGGTCTGACGGGCGTACGGCCCGGTGTTGCCCTTGTGCATGCCGAGCACGTGCCCGGTCGAGTCGGGCTTGGCCTGGGGTCGGCCGACCCTGATGCTGCCCATGGGGTGCTCTCCTTCCTCGCCTCCGCGCCGCGGAGTGCGGGCTCAGGTCCGCTCGGTGAGGTCCTCGAAGAACCGATCGACGGCGGGCCAGATCCGGCCGCCGCCGGACAGGCCCCGCCATTCCCGGCGTACGACGGCGACCATCCGGTAGCAGTCGTCGACCGGGACGATCCAGTGGTGGTCGTTGCCGTGGACGGTGTTCACGAGCAGTGCCTCCACGTCGGGTTCCACGGAGGCCAGCGGCGGACACGCCGCGGCCAGCCGCTGCCAGGCCTCCGCGTCGACTTCCCACCGCATGGCCCCGGCCGGGCTGGGGCCCTCGGCGGTGACCGTGCCGTCGGCCCGGGGCACGAAGAAGACCAGGCCGACCGGCACGCCCAGGACATCAGTGTCCACCCGGGGCAGGCGGATCCGCCTGCGGGGAACGAGCCGGTAGCGCCCCTCCCCCGCACTCCCGTCGGCGAACAGCACCGAGCAGGGGCCGCAGGCGCAGGACACCTGCTCGTCCGTGGTGTCGTAGAGGTGAGGGTGCCCGTCGGGCACGGGCGCGGCGCACAGGTCGCACCGCTCCGTCTCGGGCTCCGCGGCGCGGTCGGCGGAGGAGCGGATGAGGCGGGCCAGGGCGCCGTCCGTGGTCACGATGTGCCTCGGTGGGTGAGCGTGGTCAGCGGTACGAAGGCCGGGGGCGCCGTGGTCGCCACCGGTTCCACCGCCGTCAGCTCCGGCGCGACGGCGAGCACCGCCTCCTGGACCGCGGCGGTCACGTCGCTCGTGCCGCCGCCGCAGCCGGAGCCGCAGCCGCCGGTCGTCAGTCGCACGCGTCCCACCTCTCCGTCCACGCCGGCCCACTCCACGTCTCCGCCGCGTTCCCGGACGGCGGGCCGCAGCCGCTCGACCGCGCGGGCCGCCCGGCGCTCGACCGGCTCCGGGTGGACCCCGTGCAACACGAGGAGGTGACCCAGCAGCTCGTCGTCGGCCAGACGCTCGGACAGCTGCGCGTCCGCCTGGTCCATGACCCGGGCCAGCGCCTCGCCGTAGACCTCGGTGAGCAGCCCCACCGCCTCGATCGCGGAGCGGGTGGTTGGACCCGGGACGGACTCGAGCCCTTCCAGCAGCTGGTCGAGGCGGGCGAGCCGGGACTCCACCGCCGGGTCGGCGAGGCGTTCGACGGCTCCGGCCTCAGCCATGGTTCGCGCCGTAGGTCGGCGAGTGCAGGGTGGTCAGCGTCTTGCCCTTGCCGACGTACATGTGCACCCCGCACGGCAGACAGGGGTCGAAGCTGCGCACGGTGCGCATGATGTCGACGCCCTTGAAGTCGTCGGGCCCGTTCTCCTCGAAGATCGGCTGGCCCTGGACGGCGTCCTCGTACGGGCCGGGGGTGCCGAACTTGTCGCGGGGGCTGGCGTTCCACGGGGTGGGCGGGTACGGGTGGTAGTTGGCGATCTTCTTGTCCTTGATCACCAGGTGGTGGGAGAGGACACCGCGCACCGCCTCGTGGAAGCCGCAGCCGATCGCCTCGTCGGGCACCTCGAAGTTCTCGAACACCTTGGTGTCGCCGGCGCGCACCAGTCCCATCGCCTCTTCCAGGAACTGCAGGGCCATGGCGGCCGCGTAGGCGACGAAGTACGGCCGGGCGCGGTCCCGTTCGATGGTGTTGCTCCACTTCGGGATGCGCCATTCCAGGGTCGTCTCCGGCAGCGACTCGCCCTTGGGCAGGGAGATGCGCACGCTGTTGCCGGTGGCCTTGACGTACGGGGTGTCGACGAGGCCGCTCAGCGCGGTGGACCAGAGGCGGGCGAGCGGACCGCCGCCGGTGTCGAGGGCGAGGTGGTCGCCGGTGCGCTGGTCGTACCAGCGCGGGCTCATCACCCAGCTGTACTTGTCGTCGAAGTCGCGCTTCTGCGGCACCGGGACGGTGGTCTGGTTCCAGGGGTGGCGCATGTCGACGGGGTTGCCGAGCGGGTCGTGGGTGACGAAGGGCTTCTCGTTGACCCAGTCCTCGTAGTAGGAGCTGCCCAGCATGATGCGCAGTCCGAGGTTGATGTCGACGAGGTTGTTGGTGACCAGTTCGCCGTCGACGACGATGCCGGGGGTGACGTACATCGCCTTGCCCCAGGTGTTCATGTTCTCGTAGCGGTAGTCGACGACGTCGGGGTCCTGGAAGGCGCCCCAGCAGCCCAGCAGGACGCGGCGGCGGCCGACCTCCTCGTAACCGGGCAGCGCCTCGTAGAAGAAGTCGAAGACGTCGTCGTTCATGGCGACGGCCTTCTTGACGAAGTCGATGACCCGCATGAGCCGGCTGAGGTAGTCGGTGAAGACGGTCGGCTGCGGCATTGTGCCGACACCACCGGGGTACAGCGTGGACGGGTGGACGTGCCGCCCCTCCATCAGACAGAACATCTCGCGGGTGACCCGGCTGACCTTCAGGGCCTCCTTGTAGACCTCGCCCTCGAAGGGGTTGAAGGCCTTCATGATGTCGGCGATGGTCCGGTAGCCGTGGATGTCGCCGCGGGGGGCGTCGGTGCGCTCGGCGCGGGCCAGCACACTGGGGTTGGTGGCCTTGACCATGGCCTCGCAGAAGTCCACGAACACCAGGTTGTCCTGGAAGATCGTGTGGTCGAACATGTACTCGGCCGCTTCGCCGAGGTTGACGATGTGCTCGGCGAGCCGCGGCGGCTTGACCCCGTAGGCCATCTGCTGGGCGTAGTCGGAGCAGGTGGTGTGGTTGTCGCCGCAGATGCCGCAGATGCGTGAGGTGATGAAGCCCGCGTCGCGCGGGTCCTTGCCCTTCATGAACACCGAGTAGCCGCGGAACAGCGACGACGTGCTGTGGCACTCCACGACTTCCTGGTTGGCGAAGTCGATCTTCGTGTAGATGCCCAGGTTGCCGATGATGCGGGTGATCGGGTCCCAGGACATGTCCACGAGCTGCGGCGGTTTGCGTCCCGTGGGCCGGGACTCGGTTGTGGTCATCGCTGTTACTGCCCCTTGCTGTCGGTGTTCGGTCGGTCCGTGGTGGGGTGGGTTCTCGCGCGCTGTCAGGGCCGCCAGTAGGGGTCGTAACCACTGGTCAGCTTCCGCTTGTTGTGGCGCCACTTGGGTTCGTGGTTCACCAGTTCGTTGGTGAAGCCGCGCAGGCGGCGGATGACGGCGCCGTACGGTTTGACGATCATCGACGACAGCGTGCCGCCGGGCGGCTCGTCCATGAACGGCATGAACGCGTCCGGGAAGCCGGGCATCGTGCAGCCGATGCAGATGCCGCCGACGTTCGGGCAGCCGCCGATGCCGGCCATCCAGCCGCGCTTGGGGACGTTGCAGTTGACGACCGGCCCCCAACAGCCCGCCTTCACCAGGCACTTGGGTGAGTTGTAGTCCTTGGCGAAGGTGCCCTGCTCGTAGTACGAGCCTCTGTCGCAGCCCTCGTGGACCGTCTTTCCGAACAGCCACTGCGGACGCAGCATGTGGTCCAGCGGGGGCGGCGGAGCGGATCCGGCGGCGTGGTAGAGGACCCAGATCAGGGTCTCCATGAAGTTCTCGGGCTGGATCGGGCAGCCGGGGACGTTCACGACGGGCAGGGCGCCCTGCGATCTGAAGTCCCAGCCCAGATAGTCCGCGAGGCCCATGCTGCCGGTCGGGTTGCCGGCCATCGCGTGGATGCCGCCGAAGGTGGCGCAGGTGCCGGCGGCGACCACCGCCCAGGCTTTGGGGGCGAGTTGGTCGATCCACCAGTTCAGCGTCTGCGGCTCGCCGGTCTCGGGGTCGTTGCCGAAGGACGTCCAGTAGCCGTCGCCCTCGATGATGTTCTGGTTGGGGATCGAGCCCTCGATGACGAGGATGAACGGGGCCAGGTCGCCGCGTGCGGCCGCCCGGTAGGGGGCGAGGAAGTCCTCGCCGCCCAGGCTCGGTGAGAGCACCTTGTTGACCAGGTTCACCTTCGGCAGGCCCGGGATCAGGCCGAGCACCAGGTCCTCGATGGAGGGCTGGTCGGCGGCCGTCAGGGAGACGGTGTCGCCGTCGCAGCTCATGCCTTCGGAGATCCAGAGGATGTGGATCTCGTCGAAGCCCTGCCGGTCCTCGGCGCGGTCGGGTTCGCCGCTGACCTCGGTGGTACTGCTGTGGGTTGTCATGTCAACGGCCTCCGCTGCGGGGGGTGTCGGAGTCGGTCGAACTGAGTGGTTCGAGTTCGTCGGGGCGGAAGTAGTGGAAACGGCCGTACCAGCTGTGCAGTTCGGCCGCCGGATCGTCGTCGAGAGTGACGGCGAGGTGCACGCTGCCGTCCACGTCGTGGAAGACGGCCGCCACCTCGGCGGTCCGTCCGGCCAGGAACATGTCCTGGGCGTCGGCACCCCGTCGCCGCGGGCGAAGCCGGACGCGACAGCCGCCGCCCAGCGCTACGCCGTCGACGAGCACTGTGTCGGTGGACGGGGACAGACCGTCGTCGGCGCCCTCCTGCCACCAGGCGGCGCGTTCGGCGGGTGGGGTGGAGAGGGTCTGCGGGGTGAGGGTCTGCGGGGTGACCGGGGAGAGGGAGCGGATGGCACCGTGCAGCCGTTCGAAGACCTCGGGGGGCATGGTGTCGACCCGGTCGAGGATCGCGGCGGCCCGCGGATCGGTGGCGCGCGCCTCGCGCTTCTCCTCGTCGGTCAGCAACATCGTGCGCAGGGTGAGGATCTCGTCGATCTCCCCCGCGTCGTGCAGGTCGCCGGGGCTCTCCGGGGCCACCTGCGGGTGGTCGGGAAGGATGATCGGCGAGGCCAGCACGACCCGTCCGACGGCGCCCGCGCCCGCGGGGGAAACACTGTCCGCCGGTTGGCCGCCGAGGACGGGGAAGGTGAATTCGTTGCGGCATGCGTCCGCATGGCCGCGCAGGTCCTCGGGCGGGTCGATCAGTGAGGCGAACTCGACGCCGTCACCGCCGATGAGGGTGTGGGTGGCGATGAGCGCGCGGCGCAGTGCCTCGTCACGCGAAGCCCGCGGCTCGGGGGCTGGGCCGGTGTTCACAATGCGTACGCGGATCCGGCAGAGGTTCTGCCCGAGTCGCTCGGCGCTCACGGTCGTGCTCGCCCGTACCTCCTCGCGACGGCGCACCACCCGCCCGGCGTCCTGCGGCAGTGCCTCGACGTCCACGCCGGCCGCGGCTCCCGTCGGCACAGTGCGTTCACCCTGGAGGAGGTCGTCCATCGGGACCGCGATGTCGACTTCGCACGGCACCGCCTCGTCGAAGGTGAGATGCACGGTGCCGTCATCGGTCAGCAGCGACTCGACGGCATGGTGGCCACCGTCCTGGCCGGCCCCCTCCGCCTTCTCCACCTGCTTGCGCTGCATCTGCAGGTATCGAAGCCTCACCCGCAGGAGCGCGTCGGGCTTCCGGATTCTCAGCAGACACTCGGTCTGCTGGTACCAGGAGTCGGCGGAGCCGGACACCCCGGGGACGACGGGGCCGTCCTGCTCGACCCAGTCCCTCGGGAACAACACCCCGAACTGCCACCGGACGCGGTTCTTGGCCGAGGACCGCCGGTACGGATACAGGAGGTAGCCCTCGTACAGGACGGCGTCGGCCACGGCACCCAGCTGTTCGAAGGCGCTCAGGGACTGGTCGGGAGGCAGGTCTCCGGCGGCGCCCGTCGTGACAGCGGACGCCATACCGCGCTCGACCTCTCCGTCCGACATCGCGCCTCCTCGTCTCCACGTGCACGCACATGCCTGCCACCACCGTCACACCGCTCACGCATCCTCGCCTCCTGCGGCGCGGCGAGGTTGAGCCGTTCGGGCGATTACTCGGGATGGTGGGGTGTGGTTGGCGGCCGGAGAGGATGCGGGGTCTGTCCAAGGTTCTCGGTGCGGAGGGGGTACCAGGGCCTGTCCCAGCTGCTCGGCGCGGACGGGGTACCAGGCCCGTCCCAGCTGAGCGTGATCTGGCCGACGCACCCCCGACCAGCGGCGGTTGGATCTCGCCGCTTGATCACAGGATTACTTGCGGACAGACTGCGGCCCATGAGGTTTACAGGCGTGCACACCGGCGCGCAGACCGCCCGCGTCGACGCGGCTCCCTCCTTGCACAGGCAGGCTCACCAGTGAGCGCCAGCCTGCCCTCCTTCCGCTATCACCCCGAGCCAGTCGCAAGCGGATCCATCCGCGAGAGCGTCGAGACTTGCGTGTGCTGTGAGCGCAGAACCGGGTGGATCTACACCGCGACCTTCTACACGGCCCAGGACGTCAACGGGCAGTTCTGTCCCTGGTGCATCGCCGACGGCAGCGCCGCGGAACGATTCGAAGGTGAATTTGCCGACTCATACGGGCTCGACGGCGTCAGCGAGGAGACCCTGGAACACGTCACCCGCCGCACCCCCGGCTTCCACGCCTGGCAGGACCCGCACTGGCTCGTTCACTGCAACGACGCGGCCGCCTTCATCGGCGAGGTCGGATACACGGAACTCGCCGCCCACCCCGACGCGCTCGACCGGCTTCGAACCGACCTACGGCTCGGCGGTTGGCACGACGCATCCCAGCTCGAGAACTTCCTGACCCATCTCGGACAGGGCGCAAGCGCGATGCTCTTCCGCTGCACCGTCTGCGGCACCCACCTCGCCTACGCCGACGCTTCATAGCCAGGCCCAGCCTCGACGCGCGCCTTTCCCTTGCCGGGCGCGTGTCGGCGAGCATCCGGCGGAGTCCTGGCACCGCGTCCGAGGGCTGATCGCGGGGACCGATCGAGGTCACAGCATTCGGTCGACCAGCCCGTCGATGTAGTCCGGGGTGAGCGGGACCATGCCGAACAAGACGCGGATGTACATCGGGGCCAGGATGTGGTCCAGCACGTCGGACGCGTCGAGTGCGCGCTCGCCACGGTCGCGGGCGCGATCGAGCATGGACTGCAGCTGCCGGGTGCGTTCGGCGCGCAGGTCGACGCCAGCCTGCATCCCCTGCTGACCGCTCCTCGAGAGGGCGACGGCCAGGTGCAGCACCGCAGGACCGTCGGGTCCGGTGATCTCGCGGGCCACTTGGGCCGCGTACGTGCGCAGGTCACCTTCGAGGCTCCCGGTGTCGGGCATCGGCGACTGCGCGTTGAGACGGGTGAGCGCCACGTCGGTGAGCAGGGTTTCCAGGTCGCCCCACCGGCGGTAGATGCTGCTGTCGGCTACGCCTGCGCGGGCTGCGACCTCACCGACCGTGAAGTTGCCGTAGCCGCGCTCACTGATCAGGTCGGTGACGGCCTGGTGCACCTGCGCGCCGACGCGGGCGCTGCGCCCACCCGGCCGCCGGGCTCGCTGTCGCTCGTTCATGCACTCACCTTAACGCAGTTATCACTTGCGTTTGTGAATGGACCCTCCCTATAGTCGACTAACGCAGTCATCGACTGCTTTTGTGGCGCTCGGGTGCATCGCCATGCGCGTCGACCGCGACCGGGCGTAACCAACGATTGAGGGGCATCTCTTGGCTGCATCGCATGCGACCGTAGGCAGTCGATCGAACCGGGCCGTGCTGCTCACGGTGACCTGCCTCGGGCAATTCATGGTCCTGCTCGACAACACGATCGTGGGAGCGGCACTGCCCGATATGCAGCACCGGCTGCACACCGAACTGACCGGACTGCAATGGATCGTCGACGCGTACGTACTGCTGGTCGCCATGCTGCTGTTGTCCGGCGGTGTCTTCGCCGACCGATTCGGCCGCAAGCGGGTGTACCTGACCGGCGTGGCGGTGTTCACCGCCGCGTCACTGCTGTGCAGCCTCGCGCCCTCGCTCGGCTGGCTGGTCGCCGGCCGGGTGCTACAGGGCATCGGGGCCGCGGCGCTGAGCCCTGCCTCGCTCGCCCTGCTCGCCGCCGCCTATCCCGTGCCGCAGGAACGAATCAAGGCGATCGGGCTGTGGGCCGGGCTCAGCGGAATCGGTCTGGCCGCGGGCCCCGTGGCCGGCGGCGTGCTGACACAGGCCTTCGGCTGGGCCGCCATCTTCCTGGTCAATCTGCCCATCGGCGTGGTCCTGCTACTGATCGGCCTGCGCCACCTCGGTGAGTCCCGCAACCCGAGCGCCCCCGCGATCGACATCCCGGGCACGGTGTTGTCCGTTCTGGGGGTGGGGGTACTGACCTATGGGCTGATCGAGGGGGGTGCCCGCGGCTGGACCTCACCGGTCATCCTGGGCAGCCTCGCCGCCGCGGTGATGCTCCTCGCCGCTCAATCCTGCGCGCCGGCCTGCAGACCCTGCCGGTGTCCCTCGCCATGGTGATCGTCAGCCCGTACGCGGGCCGGCTCGCCGCCCGATACGGCTTCCGAACCGTGGTCACCACCGGACTGGCCCTGGCCGGCCTGGGACTGCTGACGCTCGGCATGGTGCATGCCGACACCGGCTACGGGAACGTGTGGTGGCGGCTGGGACTCGTCGGCATCGGCTTCGCACTGGCCATGTCCCCACTGACAGGAGCCGCCATCCAAGCAGTCAGCCCGCAGGAAAGCGGCCTCGCCTCAGGCATCAGCAGCACCACCCGGCAGATCGGTGCGGTGCTCGGCGTAGCGGTACTCGGAGCCATCGTCCGAACGCGGCAATCCGGCGGCGCCTCCTTCGCGTCCGGTCTCAACAGCGCCTTCCTCGCTGCCGGCGCCGTGACCTTGGCCACCGCCGTATTCACCGGCCTGTGGCTGGCGAGGTCCAAGCCCGCGGAAGACTCTGCGGCGCCGCGACGTTCCACGGATCCAGGTGTGGTCACCGCCTCCAACGAGGCATCCGCGAACAGCCGTTGACGACAACAACCGCCTTGACCGGGAGAAGCGGCTGCGCGAGGTGGTCACCGCCATGCCCAGCCGGCCCTCATGCACACTTGACCTGTCCGAAGATCGTACTGTTGGAGACCAGGTATGCAGAATCTGCCCACATTCGTATTTGTTCATGGGGCCTTCGCAAATTCGTTCTCGTTCGCGCCGCTGCAGGCCGAGCTCGCCCTACTTGGGTACCGCTCGGTCGCCGTCGACCTTCCGGGGCATGGATTCGAGGCGACCTTCACCGCCGCTTACCAGGCGCCCCAGGATCTCGACGCACTCGCCACAGAACCGGGGAGCATGAAAGGAGTCACCCTCGCCGACAACGCCGCTCGCGTGATCGAAGTCCTCGAACGGGCCAAGCGGAACGGGCCCACCATCCTCGTCGCCCACAGCAGGGGCGGCATCACGACCACCGCCGTCGCCAACGCCCGGCCCGAACTGATCGACCGGATCGTTTACGTCTCCGCCTGGTGCCCCGTCGATCTGGACGTGAGCGAGTACTACGCCCAGCCGGAGATGGCGGACGTCGACGCGGGAGCCTTCGCCGCCGCGCTCGTCGGGAACCCGGCCGAACTCGGTCTCCTCCGGACCAACTTCCGCACCGCCGCCCCGACGGCACTCGCCGCGTTCAAGCGAGCGTTCGCCGCCGACCTCACCGATGACGAGTTCCGGACCTTCCTGAACACCTTCCAGCCCGATGAGAATCTCGACGTCGGTACGTCCGCAGACCGAGCACAGGCCACGACCTGGGGGCGGATTCCCAAGACCTATGTGCGCCTGGCCGCCGATGCCAGCATTCCGCTCGCCATGCAGGACCGCATGATCCGCGAAGCGAACGCGCTCACACCCGGCAACCCCTTCGACGTCCGCACGCTTGAGGGGAGCCACCTCGGCTGGCTCGTCCACCCGAAGCCCGCCGCCGAGCTGCTCGCAAACCTCGCAGCGGACTGACGCGCCCTCAGAGGCGGCTGCCTACGGCTCAAGCAGCGCTCGATCGTCTTGGGCCGCAGGTAAGTCTCCCGGTGTCGAACCCTGTTGGTATCGGAATGTCGCTTCTGGCCCCGGGAAACGCGCGCACCGCTGCCGCGGGCGGTGTTCACCGTCGGTCGGCGACCAGGCGCAGGGTCGGCGCACGACGGAGTCTGATGAAGGTGACGACCAGAGCGACAGCCTGCAGTACGGCGCAGACCAGCAGCGCCCTGCCCAGATGCGCGGGCGGCGTAAGCGCAACGAGGATGCCGGCCGCGGGGAAAGGCAGCAGCAGGATCAGCATGGTCAGGGAGAGCGTGGCGCCGAGTGCCGTCGACGGGATGATCAGTGAGCGCACGGTACGCAACACGACCGTGAGGCCGCCGTCGCCCGCCATGAAGATGGCGACCAGGATCGTGTAGGAGATGTAGGAAGGCGCCAGCGGTAGGCCAAGACAGGCCGCGGAGGCGAGCGTTGCTGAGACGACGCCCACCGACCACAGGTCGAGCCGGCTCAGCACCAGACGACAGCAGGTGATCGCCAGCAGGCTCGCCACCGCGGCGGCGGACCACATGGTGCCGACGCTGGCCGAGGAGCGGTTGAAGGTCTCCACGACAATGACCGGGCTGGCGGACTGCAGCAGCCCGAGAGCGAGGTTCGAGCAGGTCAGACCACCCACGAGCCATCCCAGCGCGGGCAGCCGCAGCAACGTCCGCAGGCCTGCCCGCAGCCCGCCGACCTTTCCCGCCCCGTCCGGGGACGCGGCACGCAGCGGCGTCGGCGGGGTCTGGAGTCCGAGTACGGCGGCAAGCAAGGACACCGCGCTCAGACATGCGAGCATCCACCCGGGGCCGTATAACAGCAGGAAGCCGGCGAGCAGTGGCCCGATGACCGTGGCCGTCTGGTCGATGCCGACGAGCACCGCCTGCGTCCCGTGCGGTCGGGCTTCCCCGCGCCGGGTGACAACCGCGCCGACGGCCTCGTTGGCGACGAACCCGAACTGGGAGAGGGTCCCGGTCACGGCCGCCAGCACCAGAATGACGACTGTCTCAGTCGTGTCCCGCGGAAGCATCATCAGGGCGACCGCCGACGCCGCCACCACCGTGGCCCGGCCGAGCGACGACAGGAAACTCACGATGGCCGCGCCGCGGCGGTCCACCACGTTCCCGGCCAGCACGAACGCCGCGATCCGCGGCGTCCATTCCAGCGCGAACGCCAGACCCGTCAAAGAGGCGGAACTGGTGATGGTCAGGACCAGAAGCGGCATCGCGTACGTCGACATGGAAAACGCCAACGCATCGCTCGCGCGCGGAGCATAGATTCGCCGAAAGTGACTGCCGGGCGGAATGGCGGCATGCCGACCGGCAGGCCGGTCCTCGTGCACGGTGAGGGCCACGAACAAGAGGCTTTCGGTGAGGGGTACTTGGGGTGCTGAGAATGAGGGCAGTTGCCCGCGAGAGAAAGCGAGGTGCGGCAAATCCACTGTGCGGCGGCGGTACTCGCAACGATGACAGGAAGAGGAAACTGGCCCGCGCACGCTGGCAGTTGACGGCTGAACTATACCGCCTCCACGCCGCTCTCACAGGTGAGTCCGTCAGGCTCGGCGGTATGCGGTCATATCAACCGGATACCGATACTCACTCTTTCAGGGTCCGGTTCGTTACGTACCGGCAATTACGGAATGGCACGCTCCGTGGTGTAGTCGAGCAGTGGCCCGATTCCATGGAATTCGGAAGAAGATCGGCAATCGCCGGAGATACGGCGACGACATAACCTCCGCCAGGTCGGCCCGGCCCTCCCGGCTGACGGACATCGTGGTCGCGCTGCTGCTGGCCGTGGCCGATGCCCTCGCACTGGCGGGTATCGGTCTGATCATGGCCCTGGGCGGTATGGCGAGCATGGGCGACGGCTTTCCCGAAGCCCACCGACCTCATCCCGGATTCTCGTTCTCGGGACTCGCCCTGGCCTGGACGATTCCCGCCGCGCTCGCGCTCTCGACGTTCGTCCACGCCAGTCTGCGGATGCCGGTCACCGCCGTCGTCCAAGGACTGTTCCTCATCGTCGGGATCGTGCTCGCGCTCGCCGAGACGTACATGTTGGTGGCGATCGCTTGACCTGCGGCCGACGAAGCCGACGTCTGCCCGTTGGCACGTCGGCGGGTCAGGGTGCCGCGTTCACCAGCCGGCGCCAATTAGTGGGTACCTCAGTTGACTTGCCGGTCGACACCGTGGGCCAGTACGGCTCGGTTCCGGCGTACTCGCATGTCCAGCCTGCAGCGCCATCAGGTGCAGGAGTGGCCACGTATACGTGCCACGCAGCGGTGGGCTGTCGCATGCGTGACTCCCGTGCCCGTTGCCATGCCCGTGGATGCTGTTGATCGTCAACCTCCACTATGCGGAAACGGGCGTCGGCGCCTGTTGCCGCCTTGCGCGCCTGCTGGATCGGTCGCCAGGGTCGGCCTCCGGAAACGCGAAGTCCCTGAGCCTTCCTCGCATTGAGATCCTCGGCGGTGGCCACCTACTGGTAGCAGCCGGCAGCACACAGCACGGTGACCGTGCCGCTCTCGCCGGTCGTGGTTGAGGGGACATGGTGGGTGGTAGCCGTAGGGGTCCTGCTGGTCTCCCAGGGCATAGGGGTAGCCACGGCCTGGGGGGTGAGGGCGGAAAGGGCGATGGTGGCCACGAACACGGCGGCGACCGCTCGCTTGTGCGTACGCATCTGATACCTCTTTTCGTCCGGGTTTTCGCCAGGGTGGGCATCTCGTCGTGTTCGGCAGGACATAGGCTCGCCAGGCACAGTCACCGATGGTGGAGGCCGGGACGGTCTGCCTCGGACTGCCAGCTGTGCCGTTCCCTGCGCCGCCGGGCCGGCCTGCCGTGAGGGCCAACAGCTCACACCGCTGCTGTGGTCGATTGCTGGTGCCTCAACGTAGGTGTCATTGGAGGACAGCCGCAAGGATTTCGAAAGCCGTCGAAACGGGATCGGCGACCCGGAGCTTCCTTCCGTTCAGGCGTCCACAGCCGGGTGCGTTCAGGCCGCCTGTGACTCGCAGCCCTGGAGGGGCACTCCCGCGGCAGTGTCGAGCGATGAGTTCCGATGCGAAGAGAGGTCTTCTTGGGCAGCCGTGCTCGTGAGGTCCTGGTGGAGGCGGCAGCCAGGCCTCGGATCGTGGCGCGTGCGTACTTGACCAAGCTTGACGACCGGTGAGGAGACTCCAGCGTGAGCGACAGCGTGGTCCAGAACATCGTCCGGCCCGAGCGAGCAGTATCGGGCCCTTGGCTGGAGTTGATCGCCTCGAATCTCGATTACCACCGAGCGACCTTCTTGTGGAAGTGCGAGGGCCTCTCGGAGGAACAACTGCGGCTGCGTCCTGTGCAGTCGTCGGCGTTGACCCTCCTGGGGCTCATGCGCCATCTGCAGGGGGTTGAGCGTGCCTGGTTCCAGCGGACGTTGGCTGGTACGACGCCCCGTTTCCATCCCTATCGGACCTACGTCACCGCTGACGGTGGCGAGTGGTACGACGAGTCGGACGCCACGCCGGCCAGGGATGTCTACGAGGACTACCTCAAGGCGTGCGAGGAGTCGCGGCAGGTATTCGCCAAAGTGACCGTCGACGTCGCCCGCATCGCGCCGAACCCGGAATTCGGTGACACCGATGTGGGGTTCGTCCTTGAGCACGTGATCGAGGAGTACGCCCGCCACGTCGGCCATGCGGATCTCCTCCGCGAGGCCATCGATGGTGTCACTGGCGAGTAGCCGACCGCTGCGTCCCACGAGGCGTGGGCCTCAGCCCAGCATGGGACCGCCACCGGGCTGGCCAACTACCGCTGAGCGAAACGGCGCCTTCGCATGATTCGTCGTCTTCCGAAGACCCGGTGGATGCGAGGCTTGGCTGCCCGGGCCGCCTGCGTCAAGAAGACGAGCGGGGCGGCCGTCAGGGTCGTACGGCCCTCGCGGTACCGGTGCTGAAGTGATTCAGTCAAGGGGACGGGGAGGGCCCCGCACAAAGACGCGGAGAAGCAGCCAGAGGCTGCGCACCGCGCAATCAGGAACCGCGAGAAGCGGTTGGGGCCCTCCCTGTCGGCGTGCGCTACCGATCGGGTGGGCGCTAGGTGATGTCGTCAGGCGGGCGGCGAGGCCGAGTTCCTGCGCTTGTCGAGGCAGCTCAGCGGACACTGAGCTGCCCCGGATCCCGTGTCGTACGGTCTCGCGTCGCCGTGGCCCCCCGCCCCGCAACCAGCACCAGGAATCAGGCGGCGACGAGTTCTCGCTCGCGCTCCGGCGTCGTGACCTTGGGCTTCTTGTTCGGCAGCGAGAGCCGGAAGACCTTGTGCCACGCGGAGAACACCTGCTTGGGCAGCGGCCCGGTGACGTACTCCAGCTCGTACTTCTCGAACAGTGCGCGCACCTTCACCGCGACCTCGGCGTACCGATTGCTCGGCAGGTCCGGGAACAGGTGGTGCTCGATCTGGTGGGACAGGTTGCCGGTCATGAAGTGCATGGCCTTGCTGCCGCTGATGTTCGCCGAGCCCATCATCTGGCGCAGGTACCACTGGCCGCGCGTCTCGCCCTTGATCGACCTACGCTCGAAGACCTGTACGCCCTCGGGGAAGTGCCCGCACATGATCACCGAGTGGGACCAGATGTTGCGGACCAGGTTCGCGGTGAACGTGGCGGCGAGGGTGGGGAGGAACGACGGGCCCGACAGCAGCGGGTGGATCACGTAGTCCTTGAGCACCTGCTTGCGGATCTTGCGGCCGACGGCCTTGGCCCGCGCGCGGAACTCCGGGTTGTTGCGGCGGCGCTTGTGCAGGTTCTTGCCGAGCTCCAGGTCGTACGCAGCGATGCCGTACTCGAAGAAGCAGGCGTTGATGAAGTTCCACAGCGGCTGGCCGAGGTGGAACGGGTGCCACTTCTGGTCCTCGTCGACGCGCATGATGCCGTAGCCGAGGTCGTTGTCCTTGCCGATCACATTGGTGTACGTGTGGTGCAGCTCGTTGTGGGAGTGCTTCCACTGGTCGGACGGCGAGACGTGGTCCCACTCCCAGGTGGTGGAGTGGATCTTCGGGTCTCGCATCCAGTCCCACTGGCCGTGCAGGACGTTGTGGCCGATCTCCATGTTGTCCATGATCTTCGCCACGGACAGACCGGCGGTACCGAGCACCCACGCGGGCGGGAAGAGCGAGAACAGCAGGACGCCCCTGCTGACCAGCTCGAGCTTGCGCTGCGCGGAGATGACCTTACGGATGTAGGCGGCGTCTTTCTCTCCGCGGCTGGCGATCACCTCGTCGCGGATCGCGTCCAGTTCGCGGCCGAGTTCCTCGATCTGCTGTGCGGTCAGGTGGGCGGTGGGGTCGATGGCGGTCAAGGTGCTCCTACCGTTCGATGTCGCAGGGGCCCGCCGCGGCGGACACGCAGGTCTGGATGAGGACGCCCGGCTCGGCCTCGGTGATCTCGCCGGTGCGCAGGTCGCGGACGGCGCCGGCCTTGAGCGGCGTGATGCAGCCGAAGCAGATGCCCATGCGGCACCCGGAGGGCATGAGCACGCCGGCCTCCTCGCCGACGTCCAGCAACGGCGTGGCTCCGTCGGCGTCGACGCTCTTGCCGGTGGCGCTGAACGTGACCTCGCCGCCGTCGCCGGTGACGACGATGCTGGGGCGGAAGCGTTCGGTGTGCAGGCGCTCCGGTACGCCGTGGTCGCTCCAGTGCTTTTCGGCGGCGTCGAGCAGGCCCGCGGGCCCGCATGCCCAGGTCTCGCGCTCGGCCCAGTCGGGTACGAGGTCGCTGAGACGGGTGATGTCGAGCATGCCGTCTGTGTCGGTGTGCACCTCGGTGAGCCGCAGCTTCTTGTCCGCGACCAGGTCGTGGAGTTCGTTGCGGAAGATCACGTCTTGTGGCTGCGGCGCGCAGTGGACCATGACGACGTCGTCGAATTCGGTGTCGCGCAGCATGCCCATCACGGGCGTGATGCCGCTGCCGGCCGTCAGGTAGAGCACCTTGGGGGGCTTGGCCTGCGGCAGTACGAAGTCACCGGTCGCCTGGTCGAGCTGGATCAGCGTGCCTGGTTTCGTCCTGCGGACCAGGTGGTTGCTGACCTTGCCGTCCGGGATCGCCTTCACGGTGATCGTGACGCGGCCGTCCTGGCGGTTTGTCGGTGAGGTGATGGAGTAGGCACGCCACAGGCGCACCCCGTCGACGTCGATCCCGATCCGCACGTACTGACCGGCTGCGTGGCCGCGCCAGCCTCGTCCCGGCCTGATCACGATAGTCGCGGCGTCACCCGTCTCGGGGTGCACGGCCTCGATGCGCCCGCGCAGGTCGGCGCCCGCACGCAGCGGGCTGACCAGGTCGAGGTAGTCCGACGGCAGCAGCGGCGTCGTGACCATCTCCAGTAGTTTCCACGCCCTGCTGCGGAGGGCTGAACTCGTCATGACTCCAGCTTGCTGCGCCTCAAGGGGTAAAGTCCTGACCACAGGACGTAAATCTGGTGGGTAGAATTGTTCGCAGGGAACAAAAACGTGAGCCATGCAATCCGGAGAGTCAGTGAACTGGCCCTGGACGAGACGACGGTCACCGCGCTTCGGGCCGCGCTGAAGACCACCGCCGACGAGGTCGTCCAGGCGATCATCGACGAGGTCCCTTCCTACGCCAACGCCCTGTCGGGCCACATGGGCGCCACGATCCGCCGGGCCGTCCGCACCGCCCTGGGGCACTACCTGGACCTCGCGAGCGGGAACGCCACGGGCGGCGACGCCGGTGACGCGGCCTACGAGCTGGGCCGCGGCGAGGTGCGTGACGGCCGTTCGATGGACGCGCTGCTCAGCGCCTACCGCGTCGGCGCCCGCGTGGCCTGGCGATGCCTGGCAGCGGGTGCCGTACCGGCAGGTCTGCCCGCCGCCGAGGTCGCCAAGTTCGCCGAGCTGACCTTCGCCTACATCGACGAGCTCTCCGCCGCGAGCGCCGCGGGCCACGCCGACGAACTGGCCGCCCGGGGCCGGGCCCAAGAGCGCCACTTGGAACACCTGGCCCGCGACCTCCTCGCCGGCGCGAGCCCGGACGTGCTGCTGGCCTCTGCTCAGCGGGCCGCTTGGCAGCCTCCGGTTTCGCTGACCGCGGTCCTGCTGCCCGCCGCCCAGGCCCGGCCTGCCTACCGCGCGCTCGACCCGAGCACCCTCGTCCTCGACGATCTGCCGGACGCCAGCGGTGTGCTGCTCGTCCCCGATGCCGACCGATCACATCTCCTGCGGCAGCTGAGCGACCGCACCGCCGTGGTCGGCCCGGCCAGGCCGTGGACTCGTGCGTCCGCCTCGTACGCACGAGCCGTACGGGCACGCTCCCTGTCCTCGGATATTCGCGACACCGAGGAGCACCTGCCCGAGCTGGTGCTGAGCGCCGACGCGGACGCGTTCGCAGACCTGCGCGCCCGAGCCCTCGCACCGTTGCGGACCTTGCCTGCCGCGACCGCACGGCGGCTGGAGGAGACGTTGCGGGCGTGGCTGCTGCACCAGGGCAGGCGGGACGAGGTGGCGACGGCGTTGTTCGTCCATCCCCAGACGGTCCGGTACCGGATGTCGCAGGTGCGCGAGCTGTTTCCGGACCTCGCATCGCCACACCGGGTCCTCGAACTGACGCTGGCGGTCGGTCTTCGGGTCGGCTGACGCGTACTTCGCCGTCTACGACCGCGTCCGCGAGCGGTCCAGGAATCACCCGTGCAACCAGGAGATCGTCCGCTCGATGGCCCGGCGGACACTTCCCGGACCGGTGCCGCGCACTGTCCTCGTTCGACGATCACAAGCCGGATGCCGCGCTGCCGCAGGAGCCGGCGGTGCTTGTCGTGGTCGTAGCCGCGGTCGGCGAACAGCATGTCCGATCGTCTGCGCGGGCGTCCGACAACGCCGGCGACGGCCGGGATCTGGTCGTCAACTCAGCCGAGGCGGCCGAGGAGCCAGGTGACAGCCCAGCGGACGAGCGTGCCGAGTGCCGCGGCCAGCGCGACCTTCCCCGCCTTGCCCGCGACACGGCGTACCTTCCCAGAAGCGCGCCCAGGTTCCCTCATCGGGATCCCCCATTCGGTGAACAAATGGAAACTGACTGCTCAGACTAAAGCGGGACGCACAAGTAGCCTCCGGTCGGACACGACTCAACTACCCGGTCTTTATTGGGGACTTCCCACAATCTCCAGCTGCCAGATGCTCTTCCCTTCGGCTGTGTAGCGCGCCCCAGCGATCCGTCGGTCGGCCCACCAGGAAGCGTCACGGCTCCGCGTGGCCGACCAGCCACTCCAGTGCCGTGATCGCGCTGTTCAGTACCGAGATGTGTCCGTCGTCCGGGCGGAGCCACTGGGTCGATCCGGGGATGCGGTCGGCGAGCCAGCGGGCGTGGGTGCTCGGTGCGATGCGGTCCTGGCCGCCATGGAGCAGGAGGACCGGGCAGGTGATGGTCCCGGGATCGGCGCCCCAGGGATGGACGTAGGCCAGGTCGTCGTCGATCAGCCCGCCGGGGCCGTCGGCCAGGGCCGGGGTCACCACCTCCTCGAACCAGGACCATTCCCCGGCCAGTGCGGCATGGTCGGTCGCGGTGAACATGGCGGGGTCGTAGACCGCCTCCTCCTCGTGACGCGCCTTGGCCTCGCGGCCCGCGGCCGCCGCGGTCAGGGAGGCTCGGCCGGAGTCGTGCATCCCGGCGAACCAGTCGAGCCCTTGCGCGTCGTAGGGCGCCAGTCCGGCCACGCTCACCGTGCCGAGCATCCGCTCCGGCAGCAGGGCCGCGCAGGCCAGGGCGTGCGGACCGCCGCCCGAGTGGCCCATGACGGCGAAGCGCTCGATGTCCAAGGCGTCGGCGATCACACAGACGTCGGCGGCGGCCGAGGCGACGCTCCTGCCCGGTAGGGGTGTGGAACCGCCGTAGCCGGGGCGGTCGTAGGAGATCCAGCGGATGCCGAGCTGCCGGGAGGCAGGGAGCAGGGGCGCGGGTGGGCTGCCCAGATTGGGTGTGCCGTGGTGCCAGAACACCGTCATTCGGGCCGGGCCGTCACCCGCGCCGGAGTCGTAGACGTGCATGCGGCGGCCGTCGGCGTTCTCGAGGTCGGTTTCCGAAAGGGTGAGGTTCATGGGGCGTGGATCGTCCTGTCCGGGTCTCGGGGAGCGGGCTCGGCGTGTCGGCCGAAGAGGGCCAGCAGTCGGTCGACGGGGTCGTCGGGGCAGGGTGGCGGAAGGGGAGCGGCGAACAGGTCGGTGCGGTCCACGCCGTCGACCACCAGGGGGGCGTAGCCGAGCAGCGCCTCGACCAGGGTAGGCGGCAGGGGGGTGCGGCACCCGGTGGCCTGGTTGATGTCCCAGGCATGCAGGGCGAGTTCGTAGCTTGCCAGGAGTGCGGCCCAGCGGACGTGGACGGGGTTCCGGGGAAGGTCGCGCACGGTGGCCCGCAGGAGGTGCAGCTCGTGTCGGGCCGGCGCGCAGCCGGGCTGTGGCGGGGGTCCGGGAGGCCGGCCGGTGAGGAGTTCACGGGTCGCGGCGGTGGAGTCGGTGAGGTGCCGCACCAGGGTGGCGAGGTTCCAGCGGGTGCAGGGGGTGGGTGCGCCCGGGTCGGCGAGGGCGGCCCGGTGCAGGCTGTCCAGTGCGGCGCCGCTTGCCTGGACGAGCAGATCCAACGGGTGCGGCCCCGGCGGTTGTTGTGGTGCGGGCGTCATCAACTGCGAGTGAATCGGGCCCGGGAGGCGTCGGGGGTTCACGCACTCGCTCCTGCCAGCACGTTCGGGAGGCCGAAGTGCCCGAACAACTCGGGGTGCAGGAAGACCACGACCCGCGCGACCTGACCGCCCCGCGTCTCCAGGACCTCGATGGCGTGCGCCCTCATGTCGCCGTCCGCGTCCTGCAGGTACACGGCCATCGCCGGACAGCCGTTGGCCCACAGGGGCAGGGCACGTCGCGGTTTGCTGAAGACGCGGCGCGTCCAGTGGTCGCACACGGCGTCCCGGCCACGGAACCAGGTGGCGATCGGCGGCATCTCGTACGTGACGCCGCTGCGCAGCAGTTCGGCCAGCCGTCGGGTGTCGGCGGCCTCGAACGCCTCCAGGTAGCGGCGCAGCACCTCCTCGTCCACCTCGGGGTCGGGGCGGATGTCGTCCTCGGCGGGCGGGTCGGCGGCCAGGGCGGCGCGTGCGCGTTGCAGCAGGCTGCGGCAGGCGTTGACGGAGGTGCCGAGAAACTCGGCGGCCTCGGCGATCCGGAAGCCGACCACGTCGACGAGCAGCAGCGCGGCCCGCTGCCGGGCGGGCAGCCGCTGGAAGGCGGCCACCAGCGCGAGCCGGGTGCTGGCGCGCAGGACCGTGATCTCCGAGGGGTCCTGCGCGTGCGCCGTATGCCCGGGAGTGGGCAGCGGGGTGAGCCAGGCGACCTCGTCGGCGTGCACGAGGTCCGCGCCCCCGTCCTCCGTGGCCGTGCCGAGACCCGAGGGCAGCACCCTGCGGTGCGTGCCGGCAAGCGCCGACAGGCAGGCGTTGGTGGCGATCCGGTACAGCCAGGTGCGCAGGGAGGAACGGCCGTCGAAACGGTCGTACCCGCGCCAGCCGCGCAGCAGTGTCTCCTGGACCAGGTCCTCGGCGTCGTGCACCGAGCCGAGCATCCGGTAGCAGTGGGCGAGCAGCTCCTGCCGGTAGGAGGCGGCGAGTGCGGTGAAGTCGTCAGTGGGCACCGAGTTCCTCCTGTACGGCCCGGTCGGCGCCGTCGCCGACCGGTGCGGCCGGGCGAGAGCGGCCCGGTGCGAGCAGCCCGCACGCGGCGCCGGTGAAGGCCAGGGCGGCGGCGACGATCACGGCCCCGGAGAAGCCGTCCGCGAAGGCGAGCGGGGAGTCCTCGCCGCCCACCGCGCCGAAGACCGCCGCCATGACCGCGACGCCGAGGGCTCCGCCGAGCTGGCGCACGGTGTTGAAGGTGCCCGCGGCCTTGCCCATCAGGGCCGGGGGTACGGCGCCCATGACGGCCGTCTGCTGGGCCGGCATGGCCATCGAGGTACCCACCCCGGACAGGACGAGCGCGGCCACGGAGGCGCCGTAGCCCTGGTGCTGGTGGGCGTTGACGCCGATCCACAGCATCCCCGCGCCCTGAAGGAACAGACCGGCGCAGATGAGGGTGCGCGGGCCGATCCGGTCCTGCAGCCGGCCCGCGACCGGGGCGACGACGAACAGGGTCGCGGTCCACGGCAGGAACCTCAGCCCGGCACCCAGCGGCGACTGGCCGAGGGCGACCTGGAGGTACTGCGCCAGGAAGAAGACGGTGCCGAAGAGGGAGGCGGTCAGGAGGAGGGTCGAGAGGTTGCCCGCGGCGAAAGCCGGCTGCCGCAGCAGGCCGGTGGGCAGCATGGGATGCGCGGCTGTTGCCTGGCGTACGGCGAAGGCCCCCAGGGTGACCAGGCCGACCATCAGGGTGCCCAGCACCTCCACGCTCTCCCAGCCCACGGGCCCGGACCGCACCAACGCCCACACCAGGGCGAACATCGAGCCGGCCGCGAGCACGATGCCGAGGAGGTCGGGAGCGGCGGGCCGGCCGGTGTGCTCCGTGAGCACCGAGCGGGCGATGGGAACGACGACGGCGATCACCGGAACATTGATCCAGAAGATCCACTGCCAGGCGAGCCCCTCGGCCACCGCGCCGCCGACCAGGGGGCCGCCCACGACGGCGAGGCCCATCACGGCCGCGTAGACGCCCATGACGGCTCCCCGCCGGCGGGGCGGGGTGGCCTCGGTGAGCAGCGCCAGCGCGGCCGGCGACAGCAGGGCGGCCGCGGCACCCTGCACGGCGCGGGCCGCGATCAGGACTCCCGTCGTCGGGGCGAGAGCGCAGGCCGCGGAGGCGGCGGCGAACAGCAGCAGACCCGACAGGTAGGCGCGCTTGCGGCCGATCCGGTCACCGAACTCGGCCGCCGGGATGAGCAGGGCGGCGAACCCGAGCCCGAACGCGTTGACGGTCCACTCCAGGTCGGTCATGGAGGCGCCCAGGTCCTGCCGGATGGTGTTCAGCGCGGTGGCGACGACCAGCTGGTCCAGGGCGACGATGAGTCCGGCCACCGCGGTCAGGGCCAGGACCCAGCGCAGCGCGGGTGGCCTGCCGGTGGCGGCGGATGTGGTCATGGGGTGTCCTTCCGGTCGCGTTGTCACGGGTATGGACTCGGCGACCGGGAGGAATGCATCGGTGGGCCCAGCACTGAGCACTGAGCACTGAGCACTGAGCACTGAGCACAAGAATTAGCACCGGCACCGATGCATTTAGGACCCGCAGGCAGTCCAAATCCCATGAACGCCATTTCCGACAGCTCCCGGCGGCTCGTGCAGACCGCCCTCGTGTCCCTGAACGGTGTGATCGGCGAGCCGCTTCGCTGGGCCGGGCCCTACTTCGGGCCCGGCAGCGCGGGGCACTCCCTGAAGGTCCTGCAGCGGAGCGAGGCGATGCTGATGGGCCGGCGGACCTACGAGCTCTTCTCCCGCCAGTGGCCCGCCGCGTCCGGGCCGTACGCCGAGCACATCAACGCGATGAGGAAGTACGTGTTCTCGTCCACCCTCCAGGAGGCGGAGTGGACCAACACGAGGGTGATCGCCGGTGATCCCGTGAAGGCCGTGGCCGAACTCAAACGCGCCCCCGGGCGGGACTTGATCGTCTACGGGCACGGACAGTTCGGCCAGACCCTGTGCGACGCGGGCCTCGTCGACGAGCTGACGCTGACCGTTGTCCCCGTCTTCGTGGACGGCACGACGTACTACCGGCCCGGCGCTCTGTCCCGGTCGTGGGAGCTGGTGAGCGCGGGCCCGGGCCGCGACCCCGGCCTCGTGTCTCTGACCTACCGTCCGGCGAGGAGTGACAGCGCCGCAAACGGATGATGACCCGGGTGCGAGTGGCTGCCGTGCAGCCAGCTGCCGGACCGGGGAGGGTACGCAGGATGGGGACTGGGCGCAGCGGGGGAAGACGTGCGGTGGCGGAGATCATCTGCGCGGACGTCTCCTACTGCACGCGGCGGCGAGTTGCTGCGCTTCGGTCTGCATCCGCGCGTCGGACATTGCATGCCGCTCGGCCGTCGGATGGGCCTCCGCAGGCGGTCGGGGGCCTGGTGCGGCCTGGCCTCCGCGATCCAACAAGCCCTGCTGGGCGTGGAGTTGTACATACGGCGGGGCACGGGCTGCTGCGCGCATGCGGCGGGCGGTGTTCTCGCTGCCGGGGCAGTTGGCGTGGCCGACCCGGAGGTCGACCACGCCCGCAGCCGTCAGGTCAGGGGCACAGGCCCTGGTCGGAGTTGTAGTAGATGTCGATCGAACCGCTCCACGTCATGCACTGGCCGGGCTCGGGGAGGTTCTTGTACACCGGGCCGGCGTAGGTCGTGTAGGAGCCGGCGTCCCGGGCCGGGTGGTTGCCGGAGGGCCAGGTGTCCAGGGTGACCTCCATGAACACTCGGGCGCCGGGCTTGTTGCGCACCGTGACGGCGCACCACTGCTTGTCCGCGGAGCTGTAGGCCACGTACGTGGTGGCGGCCACGGTTGTCTGCGAGGAATTGATCGGCGTCGCCATGAAGACCTCGTACCCCTTGCCGCACGCGCCGTTGTAGGCACCGGCAGTGGCTGCCGAGGCCGGTGCGGTCGCGGCGAGCGTGCCGCCCAGGGCCAGGACGGCAAGAGCGCCTGCGGTGGCTGCCTTGTGACGGTTCGACTTCATGGTGTTCCCCCTGTTGGTGTCTTGGCAGGACGGCCGGTCGTCGCCGTCCACGCCAAGTGAGACCGGGCGGACCTGCTGAGAGTTGTGGTCATTTTTGTCGCGGTCCTGTCACCAGCGTCACAAAGGCCGTTACGCCGGGCGAGAGACGGTCGGCGGCGGAGAAGGGGCCCGGCGGCCCGGGTGGCGGCGGGCTGCGGGGCGCGCAGCGGCCAAGGCTCCCTCGAACCCGACGGCCCTCGCCCGGCAGCACAGGCCGGACCCGCGCACGAACGCCCTCCCCTTACCTGGCAGTGCGTGGGCGTGACGGGAATCCCATGTGGCCGCAGGGATGAATGCGGCGCGCGCGGGAACCAGAGCAGCGCAGCGGAACAGGGCGACCGAAGGCGGCGTGATGGAACACAGGCTCACGGGCAGGGATGGCACCACCCGGGACACCCGTGTCCTGCAGACCAGCCTGGTCCTGGACAGCGACGGCACGGCCATCGCCCGGGCCCGCCACGTCGCCGCCCAGTTCCTCACCGAGGTCCAGGCCGAGCACGGCCTGCCGGTCTCCCAGCGCGCCGTGGACGTGACCCGGCTGGTGGTCAGCGAGCTGGTCACCAACTCCCGAAAGTACGCGCCCGGCCCCGTCCTGCTGGACCTGCGCATCGCCGGCGACGCGGTCGAAGTCGTCGTATGGGACTGCGAACCGGCCCTGCCGATCGCGCGAGCCGCCGATGCCGGCCGCGTCGGGCAGCACGGCCTGGAAATCGTCATGGCCGTCGCCCAGGGCTTCGAGATGCAGCGCGAGCCGGTCGGCAAACGCATCACCGTCCGCATCGCCCTGCTGGACGCCCCGGACGGCGATGCCGCGGGACGGCCGCCTCTGTAGAGCCCGGGGCGGGGGCTTGTGCGGTCATGGCCCGATCGGCCTTGTCTGGGAGAGCGGTGCGACGCCTGAGGAGGTCACCATTGCCGCGCTCCAGGCCGACGTGGCGACCGGCAATCACAAGATCGGCCTCATATCTGTGCCGCCCCGGTGCCGCCCCCGAAGAGCGGCACTATCAGCCCACGTCTGCGTCCTTTGTCGTCGTGATCGCTGTGCCCCCGTTCCGGGGCGCGGGCGAGGGGCGCTCCGCGCGGACGCGGATCAGTCGGTCACCGGTCCGCCATCGGTTCCTTGTGCCTTCACGCGACGCCGGTCCTGCTCGTCCCACTTCCGGGTGTCTCGCGGCTGCGTGTAGGGCTCGGCCTCCGGCGGGTGACCGCCGGCGATGGCGCGCTGGCGGGCCGTCTCCGCGTCGAATTCAAGGCCCAGCAGGATGGCGAGGTTGGTGATCCACAGCCACACCAGGAACACGATGACGCCCGCCATCGTGCCGTAGGTCTTGTTGTAGGAGGCGAAGTTGGCGATGTAGAACGCGAAGGCGGCGGAGGCTATCAGCCAGATCACCAGGGCCAGGAAACTGCCCGGGGTGATCCACTTGAATCCCTTCACCTTGGCGTTCGGGCTCGCCCAATAAAGGATCGCAATCATGACAGTGACCAGGACGACGAGCACCGGCCACTTGGCGATCGCCCACACGGTCAGGGCTGTGTCCCCGAGCCCGAGCGTGCTGCCGGCCCGGCGGGCCAGCTCTCCGGTGAAGACCACGATCACCGCGCTGAGCACGGCCAGGATCAGGAGGGTGATCGTCACGCCGAGCCGTACGGGGAGGATCTTCCATACCGGTCGCCCCTCCGGCATGTCGTAGACCGCGTTCGACGCGCGGATGAACGCCGCCACATAGCCGGACGCCGACCAGATCGCCAGCACCAGGCCAACCAGGGCCATGAGCGAGCCGATGCCGGCGTTGCCCTGCAACTGGTGCACCGCGCTGGTGAGAATGTCACGGGCGGAGCCGGGAGCGAACTGCTTGATGTTGTTCAGCACCTTGTCGGTGGTCGACCTGCCCGTCAGACCCAGCAAAGACACCAGCGCCAGCAGCGCCGGGAACAACGCCAGCACACCGTAGTACGTCAGCGCCGCCGCCCGGTCGGTCAGCTCATCGTCCTTGAACTCCCGCAAGCTGCCCTTGAGCACCGCACGCCAGGCGCCTTTCGGCAGCTTCGTCGGGGCCTCGGGTGCGCGCCGTTCCACTTCCGGCCCCGGGCCCGCCTCTTCTGACCTCGGAGAATCGACAGAATTGTCTTGCTTTTCCGTTACATGCCTTTTTGTCATGCGAGGCGAGTGCCCCGGTGGCCGCGTCTCTCACAGCGCACGCACTCTGGACGCGCCCGCCGGGGCTGGGCCGCCGACCATTACGCGTGGTGGCCGGCGGCCCAGCCCCAGAGGAGACCGGGAGACGATCGCCGGGATGATGCAGCGTCCGAGCAGCGCCCCTCGGCTCGGTTTGCCGGCCCTGCCGGGATGGGTCACTCGGGCGGGTTGGCCGTATTCTTCAGCTGCTGCCAGCACCTGTGGACGTGCGCTTCGGCTTCCCGCACAGCGTCGGTGACCGGAGCGGCAGGAGCAGGTGCCGCGGGGGCGGCTTGCCGGGTGCCCCGTGGACTGTGCCGGTACGGCCGGTGCGGCCGGTGCGCCGCGCCGGTGCCGCGCCGGAGCCGACCCTGGTGCAACACCGTCGCCCGGGCAACCAGGATCGCGGCGATCACGGCCGCGGCCGTGACTGCGGCGGCGGCGTGCTGATCGGACATGTTCAGTGTCAGCCATTCGTCAGGGGCGGAAGGAGCGCGGGAAGGCAGGTCTTTTCGTCATCCAGGCCTTCCCGCTTCCGCCGTGCCGGTCAGTCGGGCCAGGTTCCGCAGGGCGGCGGCACGTGAGCGTGGCACCGGTGCGGTCGACGCCCCCGCTTGACCGCGGCAAAGATCGCGCCTTGCAGGGTGGCCGCGAGCGACACCTCACCACAGGAGCAGTCGTCGTCGGTGGCGTCCGCGGCTTCCCCGTCATTACCGACCGGCTTCTACGCGATCTCGCATGCCTTCGTCGCCTTACTCCTTGCCGCGGAAGGCCACCCACGCCAGCACAGCCACACCCGCGGCCACCAGCAGTACCGTGCGGTTGTCCCGCGCCAGTTGCGCCCCTTGGGCCGTCCGCTGCCGCAGCGGTTCGGGCGCCTTGTCCTGCCACAGCTGCCCGGCCTGGACCGCCTTGTCCTTGACCGGGTCGGGCACCTTGTCCTGCGCCTGGTGCGCCAGGACCGCTGCCTTGGCCTTCAGTTCGCCGGCCTTGTGAGCGGCTTGTCCCTTCAGCTCGGTAGCCCTCACCGCAGCCTGTTCCTTGACCTCGGCGGCCTTGTGAGCAGCCTGCTCCTTGACCTCGGCGGCCTTCTCCTGCGTGCGCGTCTTGACGTCGGCCTTGGCCGCCAGGGCCTCGACCGTCTGCCCGAGTTCGGCTCGGGTCTGCTCCACCTGCTGCCGCAGCTCCTCGGGGTCGGCAGCGGTGGGCTCGTCGTGCGGAGGCTGAGTCATCGGTGAGCACTCTCCTTGATCTCGGCCACGTCGGCCTTCACGTTCTCGATCGTCTCCTCCGGCTTGGGCGGAGCAGCCTGCTGCACCTGCTTCTTGCCGGTCAGGGCCATCACCGCGGCGATCACGCCGAGCACCGCCGTGACGATCAGCGCTGCCGCCCACACCGGCAACGGCACCGCCAGCCCCGCTATCGCGGTGGCGACCAGCGCCTGCAGCATCAAGAAGCCCACGATTCCGGCGCCGCCGAACAGGCCGCCGCCCTTGCCGTAGCGCTTGCCTTTCTGCTTCATCTCCGCCTGCGCCAGCCTCATCTCGCCGCGCACCAGCTCGGTCAGCTGCTGCGAGGCGCGCTGCACCAGCTCGCCCACCGGCTCCTGACCCGAACCTGCCCTGCCCCCGCTCGATTCCGCATAATGCGGCTGCATACTCGACACAACAGCCACCTCCCGTCTGATCGCCGTCACACACCGGGGGACCATGTGCCCAGCCCGGTACGAGATCCGCGAGTACCCCCAACCAGCCAGTTCACAGCTATGCGGTGTACCGACAACCACATCAGCCGGCGAGGCCGGCCCAGAGAGTCTCGACTGCGGGCCCACCGGCACCCCCCAGGGCGTGGCCCGGCAGGCTCCTGCAGCGCACTAACCGGCTTGGCGACGGGCCTGCCTGAGGGTTGGCTGCCAGACACCCCCAGCCGCCCACCGCTGGAGTGCGTACCGAGCGGGGTCGAAACACTTCAGACCACATAGACGGCACTGCCAAGTCCGCTGCGCCTCGTCGCCGACTCAACGCCCATGGCGCCACAGCTGCTGCCCTGCACGGCGGGTGAGCCAGGCGGCGGCCAGACCGACGACGGCGCCGCCGGCCACGTCGCTCAGATAGTGGGCGCCGCTTTGCACCCGCTCGATCGCCACCAGCACGGCCGACAGCCCGCACACGGCCCCGGCGGCCGGCCACGCGGGCACCACCGCGGCCGTGAAAGCCACCGCGGCAGCAGTGTGACCCGACGGAAACGACGATGATGCGGGCCGGTCGTCAACCTCGTCGTGCGGAAACCACTGCTTCGGCGGCCGGGACCGGCCGGCCAGTCGCTTGCACACACCGTTGGACACCAGCTGCCCCACCGCCAGCGCCACCAATCCCGAACCAGCCGCCCGGCGCCCGCGCCACCCGCCCCACCAGGCCATCGCCATGGCCGCACCACACCACAGCTTCGAACCCTCCGCCCCCTCCTCCAGTACCGACAGAGCCCGCCCGACACCCTCAGGAATCCAGGCCGCCCGCTGGGAAACCACCCGATCTGCCTCACTCACCACAGCCATCACATGCATGAACCGCCGGTATCCCAATACCGACGCCGCCACACCGCGCCGGCTTCGTCCGCCACGGCCAACCCGGGCGTAGGGCGGGTGCCCCACCCCGCCGCGATCCGCCGGGGAGGGACCGCACGGGGACGGATCATCACCCAGCAAGGAGGCGTGCACGATCAGGGGTGGTACCAGTTGTCCTGCCAGGCCGGTGGAGTCAAGTCTGCTGCGGCGCGGGGCAGTTCAGCTCGGGAAGGACCAGAATCCCACTCGCGGTGTCGCTGGCCGGTGGCAACCCGAAACGGCGTCACCCAGTGGGAGAAGTCGTGTGTACAGCTGGCCGTGGTTCCCCCATCCCACAGCGGAATCAAGGTGGTCGACGGCTGGGTCAGGCACCTAACTGTCGACGTCACCGTCGGGAAGTTTTCGGGCGGCCGCAGCGCAACCCGGTGGCTCCCGTAGTGATCAACTACAGCCCGGCTCCCCCACCAGGACTGGTGGGGGAGCCGGGCCAGGAGCGGGTCGATCAGCGCAGGTAGTCACTGCAATGGGCGCCGATCCAGTCCACGTGGTCGCCCGACGCGGTGAGGCTGCCGGCGTACGGGCTGCAAACCGCCTCATCGTCGTGACCGCCGCGACCGTCATGCGTGACGGCTGCGGCCGACGTGGCACCGATGGCTACCAGGGCGGCGGCGAGGACGGTCGCGGCCAAGACTGCTTTGATGCGCATGCTGCTCCTATCAGTGGGGCTGAGTGATCACGCTCAGTAATCCCCACTCGCCTTGCGCTGCACACGCCAATGCACCCGATCGGCGGCGCACGCCGTCCGACCGAGTACCGGAGCGGGCAGGGCCGGTGTGGAGGGGGGTTCAGGTGACACCGGTGTCCGGACACCGGCCTGCCAGTGCTGCGTGAGGGGTGCCGTGCTGACCCCCGTCGGTAGCTCAGCTTCCGGGGACGGTGTCCTCGAAGTTGGTACCTGCCGCGCGGTAGGTGTTGATCTTGGCTGTGACCTGCGCTGGGGTCAGGACCTGGTCCTTGACGTGCAGGACGTAGTCGACCTGCTCGTCGTACGAGCGGGCGGTGGAGCTGCTCAGGCCCCCGAAGTCGATCAGCCACTGGTTGAAGTTGATCGACATGCCCCGCTCGGGCAGGTAGGCGGCGTCATGGGTGCCGAAGAGCCGGCCGTCGATGTAGTACTTGATGTTGCTGTTGTCGATGGTCAACACGAGGTCGTGCCAGCCGGCGTAGCTCTGGCGGGATTCGGTGTGCTGGTTGACCGCCTGCCACGGGTCGGGGTTGTAGGTCTCCCAGGACGTCGTGTACAGGATGTTGGAGGGCTCGCCCCAGCCGCCGTTGGGGAGGTATTCGAAGTCGTACTCCGAGTAGTCGTCGGCCATCGGGGCCTTGAGGTCGTTGATGGTGAAGAACGTCTGGACGAGGTGGTCGCCGTCGGGTCCGGAGAGCGGCGCGTCGGCGAAGCGCACCCGAGCGGCATACGTGCCGTTCTTGAACTTCATCGCCTTGGTGAGCACTTCGGTCTGCTTGGTGCTCTCCCCCGTGCCCGAGGTCGAAGTCCGCAGGTTCATCACGGAGTTGCCGCCGGTGCTGGAGAAGGTGACGTTCTCCGGGACCCAGGTGGCGCCCGGCACTCCGGGCCCGCCGGAGTTGGAGCGGACGTTCCAGCCGTTCGCGGAGATCCTCGGATCGCTGGAGGCCGTGTAGTTGAAGTCGTCGAACAGGCTCTGCCCACCGCCCGGGGGGTCGGTCGGCGGGTCCGTGGGCGGGTCGGTCGGGTCGTTGCCCTCGGGGGCGGTGCCCCACACCGTGCTCCCCGTCAACTGGGCCGTCACCTTCGGCCAGTTCGCGTACGAGGTCTGCGAGGCTCCGAAGGAGTAGTCGTCGCTCTGGTTCAGGGTCTGCCAGTCGGCGCGGTAGAACCGCAGTTGCATGTCTCCGGTGTCGGTGCCCGGGGCGAGACTGCCGGCGCCCGAGGTGAAGCCGATGTCGAGGTAGCGGTCGGCGGTCGCCGTCGGGTGGGCGAGCGCGCCGAAGGTGCCGGTGATGTTGGCGCAGCCCTTCACCGCCCACGAGCAGGCGAAGCGATAACCGGAGCTGCCGGCATCGGCCTTGAAGTAGTAGCGCACCTTGACATCGGAGAGCTGGACGGCGGCGGAGCCGGTGTTCTTGACCTTGATCCAGGGCTCGGCCTGGTCCGCCGTGGCGCCGGACGCGCTGGTGCGGTACTGGACGGTCACTGGTTCGCCGGCAGCCGTGGCCGTGCCGGTGAGGGCGGCGAGACCGCCTGCCGCGGTGGCCATGGCGACGGCGGCTGCCGCGGCTACGCGCAGTCCATGGGGAGCAGAGGGGGGCTTCATGGTGCTCCTTCCGAAGGGATGTGACGTTCTGTCGTCGGTCGGCTCAGGCCCGGCGCGTGACCTCGAGGGCGTCGAGGTGCGATATGTGGGCGGGCAGGCGGGGGCGAAGTCGGGCCAGCTGTCGCGCATGAGGAATCCGTTGATCGTCGTCGTCCCGCCGACTGAGTCACCGAACGTGCCAACCGGAGTGGCAGGCACTGAGACCTCCAGCGATGACCAGGGCGTACACACCTGCGAGCATGCGGAGCTTCACGGTTCACCCCTGGAAGGAAAGCACCGATGGAATTTACCAGTGGGACAACTGGACAGGTGACCTCTCGTTGGCGAAGAAGGTGGCATAGACCAATCGAAGCGTCAACCCCCCGCGCTTTCACCGGATTTGAGCAAAAGCCATCACCGGAGGGTCTGCCACATGACTACCCTGGGCGGACTACACTGCGCCTGACCAGTGCGACTCAGTGGTCAACACCAGGCGACTGGTCAGGTGGCTTCACGTACGGCCGAGCGAGAGCGGGCACCATGAAGGCTGGCGAGTCGGGGGCGGTCCTCAAGCGAGAGCGCGTGCGCGATCACATCCTGCAGCTCATCGAGACCCTCCGCCCTGGGGACGCCATCCCCTCCGAGCGGGCACTGTGCGCCGACCTCGACGTGTCACGGCCAACCCTGCGAGCGGCTGTCGACGAACTCGTCGCGGCCGGGCTGCTCGTACGGGAACACGGGCGCGGCATGTTCGTCGCTCCTGAAAAGATCACGCAGGAACTCGTCTCCGACACCCACGGCATGACGCTCCCTCAGGCACCCGGCACCTGGTCCAGCCGTCTGCTGGAGTTCACCACCATCGCCGCCGGCGCCCGGGTGGGCCGCAAGCTCAGCCTCTCCCCCGCCGCCGACATCATCTACGCGGCCCGGTTGCGGCTCGTCGACGGCTCGCCGATGGCGATCGAACACCTCCACATCCGTGCGGACTTGGTTCCCGCCCTCACCACGCAGGAGCTCGAGGCGGGCGACCTGTACGAGCACCTGCGCGAGCGCCACCGCGTCCAGGTCAGCGATGCCGTGCAGACCATCGAGCCCACCGTCGTCAGCCAGGCCGAAGCACGGCTCCTTCAGGTGCCGCACCTCTCGCCCGCCCTGCTCTTCGAACGCCTCACCAACGACGACACGGGCCGGCCCGTGGAATACGTCCACTCCATCTACCGCGGCGACCGCTACCGCATCGTCTCCCACCTCACGCTGGCCCCCACGTCCGCGGGCGGACAGGCGTCCACGACGGGCCTGGTCCCCGGCATGGGGCCCGGCTCGGTCACCCAGTGGGAAGCCACGACCACCACCTCGCGCTGAAGACGCGCTCAGTCGATTGCGTCGCCGCGGAGCGGGCAGAGACGCGGCAGTAAGGCGAGAGTCGTGGCGGCTCCGCGATCACCCGCACCCCTGTCTTCCTCGCCGTCGGTCTGACGGGTCGGGTCGGGACCCGCGAAGGACACGCCGCAGACGGCCGGACTCCAAGACCGCCGACTCGCCCCGGGAAAGAATCTTCCGCAGTGTGTCGATCGGCGATCCTCCCGTTCGACGCTGGAGTAGAGGCGCGACCTGAGACACAAGATCCGGACAGGCCGCGGCTCGGCGATCAACTGATGCTGCCAATTCGTCGACCGATCGTTCGGAGTGTCGCCCGCAAACGTCGGCCGAACCGAACGCCCCGAGGAGAAATCATGCAGATCCGCGCCCGTATGAGCATGAGTGCCGACGGCTACGTGACCACACCGAACGGGTGGCCCGCCCTGACCGCCGACCCCGCCTTCGTCTCCGGCAAAAGCCACGGCATCCGGGAGTTCCTCGAAGGCTGCGAGGCGGCGCTGATGGGCCGTACCACCTTCGAGCCCGCACTGACCAACAACCGCTGGCCCTGGCCGGACCTCGACGTCTTCGTGCTCGGCTCGCACCGTCCGGACGGCACCCCCGACCACGTCACCACCGACAGCGACCCGGTGCGGCTACTGGAGAAGCTCCGCTCGGCCAACAGGGGTGGCGACGTCCACCTCATCGGAGGCCCGCAGACAATCGGCACCTTCCACGCCGTCGGCGCACTCGACACCCTCGAACTGGTCGTCCTGCCCATGCTGTTCGGCGGCGGTATGCAACTGACCCCCAAGCTCAGCCCCGACACAGGGCTGACCTTCCTGCGCGAACGCGCCCTCCCCGGTGGCTCAGTGGAGATCGTCTACTCCTGTCGGGGCAGTCGCACTGAACTTCCGAGCAAGCCCGCCAGCCAACGCTGATCCACGATGCGCCGACGCAACCGGCCCCAATGGAACCCCAGGTGGACCCGCTGCGCGCGCAACTCCTCGTCGCACACCCGGCCAGGAAGCCGATGGCGCGTCCCCGGGGCCTTCCCACCGCGGCGAAGAGCTTCTTGTTGTCGTGATCAATCCGCGGTGAGGACCCGCAAGGGGGCGATCCGGGTCAGGGTGCGGATAGGCACGGTCAGCGCCGCGCAGACCAGACCGGTCGAGACGAGGACGGCTGTCGCAGCGGCTGCGGCGACCGGCAACAGGTGCCCGGCAAGGACTCCTTCGCCGAGCGCGAGGACTGTGGCCAGTCCGGCGGCGGCGCCCGTGAGGCTGCCGAGCAGGGCCAGACCGAGGCCTTCGTAGAGGGTCAGTCGGGCCAGTTCGCCTGTCGTCCAGCCGGTGGCGCGCAGGACGGCGAGGTCCGTAGCCCGTTCTCGCTGGGACATGACCAGGACGTCCACCGCGCCGGCCGCGCCGAGCAGCAAGGTCAGGGTGACACTCAGGTAGTCGGCGGTACGGGCCCGGGCCACCACCGCGTCGCCCAGCAGTGAACCCGCGACCTCGCCCCGGAAGGCGAAGGTGACCGAGAGCAGCACGGTGAACGCCGCCACCGCCAGGGCGAGTCCGGCCGCGCCGAGCACGGTACGTCCGCGCGCCCGCAGCAGGTCGCGTTGGGCGAGACCGGCGACCGAACGCACGGGAACGGAGCGGCGGGCCGGCGCCATCGGGGAGGTGACGGCGTCCAGGGGACTGATCCGAGTCGCCCGCCATGCCGGGATCAGGCCCGCCGCCAGTGCGAGGAGCAGGGCGACCGGCAGGACCAGGGCGGCCTTTGCGAACGAGTGGGAGAGACCGAGCAGAGCGCCCAGGCCGTAGGCGAGCAGCACACCCGACGCGCCCGCGCCCAGGCCGACCACGACGAGTTCGCCGAGGATCAGGCGGAGGACCTCCCCCGCGCTCCACCCCGTGCAGCGCAGTGTTCCGATCTCGGTGCGGCGGGAGCGGACACTGGCCAGCGCGGCCTGGGTCAGGAACAGCCCGCAGACCACCAGCACGAGCACGAACAGCACGGCGCTCTTGGTATCCACGGCCCGCAGGACGCGCAGTGCCACGCCCTTGGCGGTCCAGTTCTCCCGGACGTTGAGCCCGCCGGCGAGGGCGACGGTCTGCGGTGCCGGGGAACTGCCCACGGTGACGTCGACGCGAAGATCCGGGAACGTGTCATGGATGCGCGCGGCCACCGCATTCACCCGGGCCCGGGACGCGGCGTCGACGCCCCTCACTCCGGCCACCCGGATGCGGATGGCGCTGACGGGCGCCTTTTCCTGGGCGGTGGGCGTGTGGCGGCTCTTGGTGAAGGCGCCGATCGAGTCCAGCGTGGTGAGCAGGGTGGGCGGTGGGCTCAGGTAGCCGCCCAGGTTGCGGTCGGGGTGCAGCGGTCGGCCGCCGAGCGCGGACCGGGTGGCCGCGTCGGCGCCGGTGACCTGCGGGGCGCGGTAGGTCTCCAGCGGAACGGCGGAGAGCGCGGAAAAGCCGTGCAGCCGGGTGGTGTCGTAGCGGCCGACCAGATGGATGACCGGGATCGGGGCGCGGCCGCTGTCCGGGGCACTGCAGGTCTTGTGTCCGCCGCAGTTCGTGGAGGCGTGGCCGGCGACGGTACGGTACTGCGGGCCGGCGTTCTCTTCGGGGACGTCGGACAGCAGGGCCGAGGTCCCTTCGAGGTTGTTCTTCCAGACTTCGGCGGCCTGTTGCGGGCGGGTCCGCGCCACCAGACCGTCGGCGGACGTGCTGTAGGTGACCGGACCCACGGTCCAGTAGCCGCCGGTGTCGAAGTTGACGGCGCTGTCGACGGAACGGAAGGCCTTGTCGAGGTCGGCGCCGACGGTGCCGACGGTCCGACCCCGTAGTGCGGTGACGAACCGGTGGGCGGCCGGGCTGCCCAGCTTGCCGGGCAGCTTGGCGGGGTCGCCCGCCTCGAGGCGCTCCACTTTCGCTGTCAGGGTGGTGGAGGTCAGGGCGTGGCTGCTGAGCATGACCGGTACCTGGTAGTCGTGCTGGCGGCTCGCCGCCGGGCCGCTGTCGAAGGGGTCGGGGCCCCACACCGGGCGGTCCTTCGAGGTGAGCATCCTGCCGGACGTGACCGTGTCGCCGAGGCCGACCAGCCGGTCCTCGGCCTCCGGGTCGACAGCGGACAGCAGCACCGGGAAGGCGACCGGGATCTCCGCCGAAGCCTTGCCCTGTCCCGACCGGCACGTCATCCGCGACCGCGCGTCCAGGTCGAAGGCGGACGTCGGCACCGGGTTGTAGCCGGGATCGGCCTGGGGTGTCAGCGTCTTGCCGTCGGCGCCCGTCGTCGTATCGGATTTGTCGCTGTTGTAGTACCAGCAGACCCAGTACCTCCTCCCGGCCGCCTTCTCCTGCTCCAGCCCGGCCAGTCCGATGTCGGCCATGAGGTCGTTGCGGATCGTGATGGGGTTGCGAGTGAGGTAGACGTACTGGTCGGCGGCCGGGTAGCTGCCGAGGCCGGCCTTCACCGTCGGCTTCAGGCGCAGCAGTTGGGCGGAGGCGTCCGAGTCCAGGAAACGGGAGACGTCGAGGTGCAGGCTGCCGTCCACCATCAGGTATCCGATGTTGGCGATGGGGGCGGCGACGTCGAGTCCTGGCAGTTTCTCGATGCGCCGGTACTGGTCGAGGGTGATGCCGCCGAACACGCCGGACATGAAGTTGGCCTGCACAAGGCCCCGTTGACGCTCGACGGAGGTCTGCGCGGTGGACGGGCGGACCAGGATGTCGTAAGCGGAACGGGCGTTGTGCCGAACCACTCCGGTGGTCCGGGCGCGGCTGGTGGTGACGGCGGAGGTCAGCAGGGTGAAACCGGTGGCCGCGACGAGGATGCCGACGGCCAGTGCGAGGGCCCGTCCGCGTCGACGCCGCAACTGGGAGAGGATCATGCCGATCACGGGCGGAGGCCTCCGAGACGGCCGAGGACGTCGCCGTCCGGCGTCACCCGGTCATCGGCCACGATCCGGCCGTCGTGCAGCCGTACGATCCGGTCGCAGTTCGCGGCCACCTCGACGTCGTGCGTGGCCACCAGCATGGTCGTGCCGTAGCGTTCCCGCAGCGAGAGCAGCAGGTCGACGATCTCCCGCCCGGTCGTGCTGTCCAGGTTCCCGGTCGGCTCGTCGGCCAGCAGCAGCCCGGGCCGGTTGATCAACGCTCGTGCTATCGCGACGCGTTGTTGCTGACCGCCGGACAGTTGCGACGGCAGTGCGTCCGCGCGCTCCGCGAGGCCGACGGCCTCCAGCAGTTCCTTCGCGCGCCCGTGCCGGTCGAAATCCACCCGCCGCGGCAGCACCGGAGCGAGGACGTTGTCCAGCACGGTCAAAGCGGGCAGCAGATGGAAGCGCTGGAAGACGAAGCCGACCCGTCGGCGGTGCGCGTCCAGCCGTCGCGGCGTGAGCTCATCGCCGTCGACCTCGGCCATCCCCTCGCTGGGCCGGTCCATGCCGCCGAGCAGGTGCAGCACCGTGGACTTCCCCGACCCCGAGGGACCCGTCAGCGCGACAGCGGTCCCCGACTCGATCCGCAGGTCGACGGCATCCAGCGCGACCAGCTCCGCATACCGGCGCGTCACGCCTCGTAACGTCACTTCCACCGTGCTGCCACCCTCCTGCATTGTCACAATGCAGCGGTACATTGTCACAATCCATCAGGCATGTAAATGGCGTTGCAGGAGGGTCCATGCCGCTTCACCACGCGGTGCTCGCGCTGCTGGCCGATGGCCCGGACCACGGCTACGAGTTGAAGGGCCGATTCGAGCAGGCCATGGGCCCTCAATGGGGCGGCCTGAACATCGGGCACCTGTACCAGATCCTGGACCGCCTGGTCCGAGACGGGTACGTCGTCCGCTCCCATGTGAGCCAGGCGGACCGCCCCGACAAGACCCGCTACACCCTCACACCCGCCGGGCACGACGAGTTGCGGAACTGGGCCACCAGTGCCTGGGTGCGCACCGGCGGTTTCCGCGACGAACTGTTCCTCAAACTGTTCGGCGCCTCCTCCCTCGGTCCCGACGCCCTCGACACGCTCGTCGCCGCACAACAGCAGACCTACATCGCCGAACTCGCCGGCCTGACCCGACTACGTCGCACCCGAGCGGACGATCCCCTTGTCACCCTGTTGATCGACGCGGCGATCGCCCACACCAAGGCCGACCTGGAACTCCTCGGCACGGCCACCCAACGCCTCGCCCCGATCACCGAACACGCCAAGACCGCTCCCCCACCGGCCGACACCGGCCAGGAGGAGGGCCGGCAAGGGGCCTGACTGAATCTTCCAGCCACCGCCGGGCCATCGACCGCTCCGGTCACACAGCGGGCTCAGAGGTGCGTCGGTACAGTCGGCGCCGTACACCCGCGCGGTCGTCCGCGTCCGCGTCATGCTCGTAGCGGACGATCTGGAAGGAGGCGAGCAGGGCTTCCACAGCTGCGGGCTCGCCGTTCCCGTCACGCAGCGGGAGGTGTTCCGCGACGAGCAGGTAGGGCTGCGGACCTGTCGGCTCACGGCGGACGGACAGGCGGCGACCGTCGGAGGCCCCGCCAACCAGCTCGATCTCCATACCGCAACGTCTGCCCCGCAGCCCGCTTCATACCACGTGGCCTCGGACACGTATCGGCGCGCGGCGCCTCAACCACACCGCCGCTCACCGACATCGGCTCAGCAGCGAGTTTCCCGACTGGCCTCAACTCCCCGTAGCGCTCAACGGACAGGTCGTACGCCATCGCTCGGCAGTCCAGGTGACTGGGCGATCTCGACCTCGGCGGCTTCGATGATCGCCAGCACCGCGGCCGCCGCGGCCTCAGGATCGCGGGCCTCGACGGCTTCCACGATGGCGCGGTGACCCGGCAGCGAGGCTGCGACGGCGCCGGGGGTCTGGGTGCTGACGAGGAAGCTGTGTTCCAGCGCGATGTCGACGGCGCGGCCCAGTGAGCCGAGGAGTCGGTTGCCGCTGGCGTCGAGCAGGGCGCGGTGGAAGGCGATGTCTGCCTCGATGTAGCCGTTGCGGCCGGGTTCCGCCGCCGCGGCCTGCATGGCGGCCAGAGAGTCGTACAGGGCTCGTATGTCGTCGGGGCCGGCCCGTTCGGCGGCGAGCCGCGCCGCCTCGGGCTCGACGATACGGCGCAGTTCACCCGTGTCTCGCAGCAGAGCCGTGGCGTCCCCGGTCTGCTTCCAGCGCAGCACGTCACGGTCCAGGTGGTTCCAGTGCTCCGGGGGCAGCACGCGCGTGCCGGTGCGCGGGCGTACCTCCAGCATCCCCTTGGCCACCAGTGCCTTGACCGCTTCCCGCAACCCGCCCCGGCTGACGCCGATCTCGGCCGCGAGCGCGTCCTCGACCGGCAACGGCTCCCCCGGCTCCCACGTGCCACCCACGATGCGGCGCCCGAGCTCGTCGACCACGCGCTGGTGCATGGTCCGGAAGTGCACCACGATCTCTGCCCGCCCCCTGGACGCCATTCATCGAATCATTTAATGATTGAGTGCAAGGGTACGGCCTGCGGGTGCTGTCCCGACAAGGCCCCATCGCGAAGCGGACGACGCCAGAGCCACGGGAGTGCCTGTATGACCGACGGTCGGAGCAAGAGCCGCCGCAGCCAGGCGTGGTTCGGCGCCAAGGGTCGCAGTGGGATGGTGTACCGCTCCTGGATGCGCAACCAGGGATTCGGGCACGAGGTGTTCGACGGGCGTCCGGTCATCGGCATCGCGACCAGTGCTTCCGAACTCGCGCCGTGCAACACCCATTTGACGCGTGTCGCCGAAGCCGTCAAGCGGGGCGTGTGGCAGGCGGGCGGCCTGCCGCTGCAGTTCCCCACCATGGCCACGGGCGAGACCCTGATGCGCCCCACCGCCATGCTGTACCGCAACCTCATGGCCATGGAGGTCGAGGAGCTGATCCGGGCCAATCCGCTCGACGGTGTCGTGCTGCTGTCCGGCTGCGACAAGACGACCCCCGCGATGCTCATGGGCGCCGCCAGCGTCGACCTGCCCGCGGTCATGGTCACCGGCGGACCGATGCTCAACGGCAAGTACCGGGGCCAGGACGTCGGTTCCGGCACCCACGTGTGGAAGTTCGAGGAAGACCTGAAGACCGGCCGGATGACCGAGGAGGAGTGCTTCTTCGCGGAAGGGTGCATGGCCCGCTCCAACGGCCACTGCATGACGATGGGGACCGCCTCGACGATGGCCTGCATGGCCGAGGCGCTCGGCATGCAGCTGCCGGGCTCGGCCGCCTGGCCCGCGGTCGACTCCCGCCGGATGGAGACCGCCCAGGCGGCGGGTCAGCGCGTCGTGCGCATGGTGGAGGAGGAGCTGCGCCCGTCGCAGATCATGACCCGGGAGGCATTCGAGAACGCCATCCGCGTCAACGCGGCCATCGGCGGCTCCACGAACGCGATCATCCATCTCACCGCCATCGCCGGACGCGTCGGCGTCGACCTGAGCCTGCAGGACTTCGACGACCTGGTCCGCACGGTGCCGACCCTGGTCAACCTGATGCCCAGCGGTAAGTACCTCATGGAGGACTTCTGCTACGCGGGCGGGCTGCCCGCCGTCATGGCCGAACTGCTCCGCGGCAAGCTGCTCCACCGCGAACCGATCACGGTCACCGGACGCAGCATCGCCGAGAACACCGAGAACGCCGAGTGCTTCAACTCCGATGTCATCACCGCCCTCGACGCGCCCTTCCAGCCGGCCGGCACCGGTACCGCCGTCCTGCGCGGCGACCTGTGCCCCGACGGCGCCGTGATCAAGCAGTCCGCCGCCTCGCCTCACCTGCTCACCCACCGCGGCCCCGCCCGCGTCTTCGACTCCCCCGAGGCCTACCACGCGGTGGCCGACGACCCGGAACTCGACATCGACGAGGACACCGTCATCGTCATCCGCAACGCCGGCCCCAAGGGCTACCCCGGCATGCCCGAGGTCTCCAACGTCCCGCTGCCCGCCAAGCTGCTGAAGGCCGGGGTCAAGGACATGGTGCGCATCTGCGACGGCCGGATGAGCGGCACCGGGTACGGGACCGTCGTCCTGCACGTGGCGCCCGAGGCGGCCGTCGGCGGACCCCTCGCCCTGGTGCGCGACGGCGACCCCGTCGTCCTCGACGTCCCCCACCGCACCCTGCGCCTGGAGGTCGACGACGCCGAGCTCACCCGGCGCCGGGAGGCGTGGCGGGCCCCCGCCGAACGGCACACCAGCGGCTACGCCTGGCTCTACACCCAGAACGTCCAACAGGCCGACCAAGGAGCCGACTTCGGCTTCCTGCGCGGAAGCCGTGGGCACGACGTCCCCCGCGACTCCCACTGAGCCCGCCCCGGGCGACCGCACCCTCGGATCCAGGAGAGCATCGATCGTGGAATCGGCAGCAGCGCGCCCCCGTCCGGTCCTCACAGCCGCCTCCGTCCTGCCGGAGGACTCCGACCGGGCCGCCCTCGTCGCGCGCGTCCACCACCCGGAGTGGGACGGACCGTGTGTGGCCGCGGTCCGCGGCGATCAGGTCGTCGACCTCACGGCCGTCGCACCCACCGTCTCCGCCCTGATGGAACGCGACGACGCGGTGGCCGTCGTCCGCGAGGCCGACGGCCAACACGCCTGGCGCCTGGACGAACTGCTGCAGGCACCGACCGGCCGCCGTGACGTTCCCCATCTGCTCGCCCCCGTCGACCTGCAGGTGATCAAGGCCGCGGGTGTCACCTTCGCGCGGAGTCTGCTGGAACGCGTCATCGAGGAGCGCACGGGCGGCGATCCGGCGCAGGCCGCACGGGTGCGTGCCCGCGTGAAGCAGGTGGTGGGCGGCGCGCTGGACGGCATCCGCCCCGGATCACCGGAAGCGGACAAGGCCAGGGAACTGCTCGTCGCCGAAGGACTGTGGTCGCAGTACCTGGAAGTCGGGATCGGGCCGGACCCGGAGGTGTTCACCAAGGCCCCGGTGATGTCCGCGGTCGGCACCGGCGCCGACATCGGAGTGCTCGGCGCCTCGGTGTGGAACAACCCCGAGCCCGAGGCCGTGCTCGTCGTGGACTCACGCGGCCGGGTGCGCGGCGCGACGCTCGGCAACGACGTCAACCTCCGCGACATCGAGGGCCGCAGCGCCCTGCTGCTGTCCCGGGCGAAGGACAACAACGCCTCCTGCGCGATCGGCCCGTTCATCCGCCTGTTCGACGATGGCTTCGACCTCGACACGGTACGCGGCCTCGACATCGACCTGCGGGTCGACGGCACGGACGGCTACGTACTGCACGGCAGCAGTTCCATGCGCGAGATCAGCCGCGACGTGCTGGACCTGGTGGCCGCCACCCTCGGCCCGCACCACCAATACCCGGACGGCTTCGTGCTGTTCACCGGAACGCTGTTCGCCCCCACCGAGGACCGACAGGCACCCGGCGCGGGCTTCACCCACGAGTACGGCGACGTCGTACGGATCTCCAGCCCACGACTCGGCGCCCTGGTCAACACTGTCGTGCCCAGCGAGCAGGCCACGCCGTGGACGTTCGGCGTGGGCGCGCTGATGCGCAACCTCGCCCGGCGGGGCGTGCTGTGAGACGACGAGGACGTGCGCAGCGCTGCCGCTGTTGCGACCTGCGCTGCGCACACCCGGCTCATGTCCCGGCAACCGGCTCCTGCTCGAAGGTGGCGTGCAGGCGCCGCGTGTGATCCACGTGGCGCTCGGCTCCGGTCAGCGTGACCCTGGCGGTGAGGCGGGGATCGGCGCTGGAGGCGGCCAACCGCACTTCCAGCTCGCCCGGTTCGACGACGCGCCGGCCGTCGCGTCCGGTGAAGGAGGCGAGGTCGGCCGGGACGGTGACGCTGATGCGGCGGGATTGGCCCGGCTCGAGTTCGACCCGGGTGTAGCCGACGAGACGCTGCACCGGCTGGACGACGGAGGCGACCGGGTCGTGCAGATAGAGCTGGACGACCTCGGCTCCGGACCGCTCGCCTGTGTTGCGGACGATGAAGGTGAGGGTGAACTCGCCGTCCGTGGAAGCCTCTTGTGCGTCCATGGCCAGGTCTGTCCAGTCGAACCGCGTGTAGGACAGGCCGTGGCCGAAGGCGAACGCGGGGGTCGGATCGATGTTGGACACGTCGCTGGCGTGCGCGAGCCGCGCCCCCAGGTACATCGCCGGCTGGGAGCCCGGCCCGCGCGGGACGCTGACCGGGAGACGCCCGGAGGGATTGACACGGCCGCTGAGCACCCCGGCGATCGCGTGCGTGCCCTCCTCCCCCGGGAAGAAGGACTGCACGATCGCAGCGGACTCCCCCACGGCGCGGCCCAGAGCGTACGGCCGCCCCGCGAGCAGCACGGGGACCACAGGTGTCCCCTGGCCGAGCAGGGTGTCGAGCAGCTGCTGCTGCGCGCCGGGCAGCGCGAGTGTCTCCACGTCGCATCCCTCGCCGCTGGTGCCCCGCCCGAAGAGCCCCGCACGATCGCCGAGCACCACCACGGCGACGTCGGCCTCGCGTGCCACCTGGGCGGCCTCCTGGATGCCGGAGAGGTCTCCGTCGTCGACTCCGGTGCCGCGGGCGAACGTGATCTCGGCGTCGGGGAACTCGGCGGCGAGCGTGTCGCGCAGCGTCGGAAGCTCGATGCCGAGCGGGGTTCCGGGGTGGCGGACGCCGATGTGCTGCGGGAAGGAGTAGCAGCCCAGTACGGCGGTGGGTTCGTCGGCGTTGGGACCGAGCAGGGCGATGCGGCGCGGCCCCGCGAGCGGCAGGGTGCCGTCGTTGCTCAGCAGCACGACCGCCTTCTGGGCGATCTCGCGGGCCAGTTGGCGGTTTTCGGGCCGGTCCAGGTCGACCTTGCCGCGCAGGCCGGCCGGGTCGTCCAGGTCGGCTCCGTCGAGCGCGGCGGGTACGGGGTTCCAGTCCTTGTCGAGCAGGCCGAGCATCGTCTTCTGGGTGAGGACGCGGCGCAGGGCGCGATCGACCAGCGCCTCGGGGACGCGGCCGTCGGCGACGGCCTCGGCCAGGGGTCCGCCGTACGTCTTGACGTTGGGCAGTTCGACGTCGATGCCCGCGTGCAGCGCGGTCCCGGCGGCGTCGGCCCAGTCGGCCGCGATGCCGTGCAGGGTCTTGAGGAAGGCGACGGCGAAGTAGTCGGCGACGACCGTGCCGTCGAAGCCCCAGGTGTCACGGAGGAGTCCGGTGAGCAGATCCTCGTCGGCCGCGGAGGGCATGCCGTCGGTGTCGGTGTAGGCGTTCATCACCGACCGGGCGCCGCCTTCACGGATCGCCATCTCGAAGGGAGGCAGCAGAACGTCGGCGCGCTCACGCGGGCCCACGGACGAGGGGGCGAGGTTCCGGCCGGCGCGGGAGGCCGAGTAGCCGACGAAGTGCTTGAGGGTGGCGACGATCCCGGCGGACTCCAGGCCCTGCACGTATGCCGTCCCGATGGTGCCGACGAGGTACGGATCCTCGCCGACGGTCTCCTCGACCCGGCCCCAGCGGGAGTCGCGCACCACGTCCAGGACGGGCGCGAGTCCCTGGTGGACGCCGACGGCACGCATGTCGCGGCCGATGGCGGCGGCCATGCGCCGCACCGTGTCCGGGTCGAACGTGGCGCCCCAGGACAGCGGAACGGGGTAGGCCGTCGCCCCCCAGGCGGCGAAGCCGGCCAGGCACTCGTCGTGTGCGAGAGCGGGAATGCCGAAGCGGTTCGTGGCGGCGATACGGGTCTGGGTGCGGGCGAGCGAGAGCGCACCCAGGGCCGGGTCGACGGGAAGCGTGCCGAAGGGCCGGGTCAACTGCCCCAGTCCGGTGGGCAGGAGGGCGTCGAGATCGACGACCTCCTCCATCTCGTGCTGATGGGGGGCTACTTCACCACCCTGGTCGGAGGCGCCCACCCACACTCCGTACAGCTGGGCGGTCTTCTCCTGAAGGGTCATCGCGTCGACAAGCGCGTCGACTCTCGCGGTGACGGGAAGGGCGGGGTCGTTCCAGAGGGGGATTGCGCGGGTGTTGTCTACGGCCACGTTGGTGTTCACTTTCCTCCCACGCCCGTCAGGCCCCGGGTCAGGGCGCGTTGGGCGAACAGGTATGCAGGTCTTGCCGCCCGGGCGAGCCACAGACCGGCCACCGGCCACAGCGTCGGTTCCGGCATCGGCGTCCACATCGGCGTTGGCATCGGTCAACGGCTGAATCCGGCGGTCAGACCGCTCAGCAGTTGGCGGCGGCCGAACGCGTACAGCACGAGGACGGGCAGTGTGGTGAGGACGACGGCGGCCAGAACGGCGGGGACGTTGACCCCGTACTGGCCTTGGAAGGTCCACAGTGCGAGCGGCAGGGTCCGGCGGTCGGGGCTCTGAGTGAGGACCAGCGGCAGCAGGAATCCGTTCCAGATGGTGAGGGCGTTGAAGATGCTCACGGTGAGGATCGCCGGCCGGGTGAGCGGTGCCGCCAGACGCCACAGCGTCGTCCATTCGGTGGCGCCGTCCACCCGCATCGAGTCGAACAGTTCCTTGGGCACGTCGCGGATGAAGTTGGTGAGCACCAGCACGGACAGCGGGATGGCGAAGGCGATCGACGGGAGGATCAGTGCCAGCAGGCTGTCGTACAGATGCAATTTGATGATGATCAGGTAGACCGGGATCACCGTCGCCTGCAGCGGGATGGCGAGGCCCATGAGGAACAGGCCGTTCATCGCGCGCAGGGCCCGCATGCGCCAACCGCGGACGATCGCGTACGCGGCCATGAAGGAGAACACGACCGCCGGGACCACGGCGCCGACGGTGACCACGACGCTGTTCACGAAGTAGCGAAGGAAGTCGGACTCGATGACCAGCCGGTAGTTGTCCAGGGTCGGGTCGCTCGAGGGCACCAGCGGGTTGCTCGCGTAGTAGCGGCTCTGCACCTTGAGGCTGGTGATCAGGGCCCAGTACAGGGGTACGGCGACGATGACGAGCCAGAGCCATCCGGCCAGGCCACCGGCCCAGTTGCGGCGGCCGGCAACCTGACGGGAGCGGCGCTGCCGTTCGCCGTGGGTGGCTTTCTGCTGTCGTCGCGATTCGGTGAGCGTGGTGGTCATCTCAGACCCCCTCGAGTTGGCTGGCGCCCGCGTCCCGGCCCCCGAGCCGGCGCAGCAGCAGGGCGAGGGCCAGTCCCACCAGGACCAGGATGACCGCGATGGCGCTGGCCGGTCCCATCAGGTTGGCCTGGAACCCCCGCTTGTACATGTCCAGTGCGAGGACCCGGGTGGCGTCGCCGGGGCCGCCCTCGGTCAGGATGAAGATGAGGTCGAAGAAGGTCAGTGAGCCGACCACCATCAGCGTGGACGAGGTGATGACGGTGTATTTCAGCTGGGGCAGCGTGATGCTGAAGAACTGCCGGATCCGTCCGGCTCCGTCCAACTGCGCCGCCTCGTACAGGGACTTCGGGATCTGCTGGACACCGCCCTGGTAGATCAGTGAGTGGAACGGGATGAACTGCCAGGAGACGACGAAGACGACGACGCCGAACGCGAGCCCGGGCCGCCCCAGCCAGTCCTGGCTGAGTGCGTGGATCTTCAGCCCGGCACCGAGCCCGAAGTTGGGGTCGAGCAGGGCCTTGTACGCGATCGCGATGGCCGCGGAGCTGAGCATCAAGGGGACGAAGTACACCACGCCCAGCACCGCGCGGTAGCGCTGGCGGCCTGCCAGGAACGTGCCGAGCAGAACACTCAGCGGCGTCTGAACCGCCCAGGACACGGCCATCACCAGGAACGTCACCCAGAGGGCGTGCGGCAGCCCGGGGTTGGTGAGCACCGCACGCCAACTGGTCAGCCCGGATGGGTGGATGGCGCCGATTCCGTCCCACGTGGTGAAGCTCAGCGCGAAGACACCGACGAGCGGGATCACGGCGAAGCCGACGAAGACCACCAGCGCCGGCGTCGCCAGCCACGGCAGGATGCTGCGCGGTTCGCGACGCGGCGGATGGCCGGTGAGTGCGCTCATTTGGCGGTGACCGCGTCGAGGTTACGGGCGAACTTCTGCGGCGAGATGGAGAGTTGGAACAGTTTGGCGATGTTGTCCAGCAGTGTCTCGGCGGCCGTCGGACTCAGTGCTTGGTCCCAGGACTGGCCGAACACCTTGGCCTTGCTGGCGATGTCGTACGTGAACTGCAGGAAGTCGGCGTTCTTGGAGGCCGCCAGCAACTTCTCCGTGCCCAGCCGGATCGGCACCGACCCGTTGTCGATCCACTTCTTCACCTCCTCCCCCTGGAGGACGCCCTTGGCGAAGAAGTCCTTGGCGGCCTTCTTCTCCTCGGCGCCGGCCTTCGAGGAGATGGACAGGTACTGGGCGGGATTGCCGACGGTGTCGCTCGGATCGCCCTTGCCGCCTTCGACGGGCGGGAAGGTCATGTAGCCCAGCGCGCCGCTGGAGACGAAGTCCCCGCCGTCGGCCTTCTGGATGCCGTACGACCAGGCACCGTGCAGCATCATGGCTGCCCTGCCGGTGTACAACAGGGCCTGGTCGGCGTTGGAGTCCGCGGTGATCGAGGAGAAGCCCTTCACGAATCCGTGGGCCTTGACCAGCTCCTGCACCTTGGTCAACGCGGTGATGGCGTCCGGGTTGGACCAGGCGTTCTTCTCGCCCTCGATGATGGCCTGGAACACCTCGGGACCGCCGATGCGGTCGAACAGGAACTCCAGCCACATCATGTTCGTCCACCGGGACTGGCCACCCAGGGAGAACGGCGCTATGCCCTTCGCGTTGAACTTCGGCACCAGCGCCATGATGTCGTCCCAGGACTTCGGCGGTTTCACGCCGACCCTCTCGAACACCTTCTTGTTGTAGTAGAGGATGATCGGCTGCACGGTCTCGCACGGCATCGCGTAGATCTTGCCGTCGACGGTTGCCGCGCCGAACGAGGAGGGGAACAGCCCCTTCTTGATCGCGGAGTGCTCGTCGAACCACGAGGTGAGGTCCTCGACCTGACCCGCTTCCACATAGGTGCGCAGCGTCCCGCCGCCCCAGCCCCAGATGATGGTGGGCGCCTGCCCGGCACCGATAGCGGTCTTGATCTTCGTCTTGTACGCGTCGTTCTGGAACGTGGTGTCTTTGATCTGCTCCTTGGGGTGGGCCTTGTTGAACGCGTCCACCGCGCCGGCCCTGACGCCTTCCTGCGGCTGGCCGTTCAGATACCAGTACGTGGCCCCACCGCCGCCCTTGCTGGGACCGGACGAGCCGCAGGCCGCCAGCGCCGCGGAGACCGGCAGGCCGGCGGCCAGGCCGAGGAGGGTACGTCGGGAGAGCGCCATGTTTTTCTCCGCACTCGAGAGCCATCGGCTTCTCGTGAGTCAGGGCGAAAGGTTTTCGAAATGGACGTCTTCGAGCTCCGTTCGTGCAAATTAGGTTTCGAACTGACACCCTGTCAAGGCATGTGCAGCGGCGTTGTCGGTCGGCCAACTGCTGGGTAGTGTCAGGCGACAACAGCCCCAAGGAACCTCGACAGGAGGGACCGAAACACTTTCGAAGTTCGCGCAACATGAACAGCGGTGGGTTCGATGCGTGCGGCTGGATCCACCGTCGGCGCAGGTCACGCGACGCCGACAGTGCAGGCGGAATGCCGCGCGGCTCAGCAGCCGTAGGGGCGCCAACTGCCCTGAGGCGTAGGGCAGGAGGCGGGGCAGTAAGCGACGGGCGACTCCGCCCGGCACACCGGCACACTGCGGGCACCGATCCCCCGCCGGCCGGGCACCCGCCAGGCTCGGCGCCCGGTTGCCGTACGGTTGACCGGTTCCACCAGCGTTGCCGGTGCGCCCGGCGGCTCACGACACCGGTGGACGTACAACGGGGAGGAACCGATGCCACGGAACGCCAGACGCACCACTTTGGCGGACATCGCCCAAGCGGCTGGGGTCTCCGTCGCGACCGTGTCCAAAGTGGTCAACGACCGCGGTGACGTGGCGCCGCAAACCCGCGCCCGGGTACAGGAACTGCTGCATCGGCACCACTACCTCGCGCCCGTGTTCCGGCACACCGAAACCGTCGAAGGCCCCACCATCGAGGTGCAGTTCAAGGGCGGCCTCAAGTCGTACGTGGCCGAGACCCTGGAAGGCATCATCGACTCCGCCGCCGAGTCGGGAGCGTCGGTGGTGATCAGCAGAGCTTCCCGCGCACCGCACTGGGCCCGGGACCTGGTCTCGGCGGGGCGCCGCGCCGTCATCGCGATCACCAGCGTGTACACCACGACGCACCTGAACGAACTGGCCCGCGCCGGGCTCCCCCTGGTCGTGCTGGACCCCCTGCACCTCCCGGACAACCGGGTCAACAGCGTCGGGGCGACCAACTTCGCCGGCGGCCTGGCCGCGACCCAGCACCTTCTCTCCCTCGGCCACCGCCGCATCGCCTATCTGGGCGGACCCACCATGGCCGTATGCAACCAGGCACGCATGCACGGCTACCGCGCAGCCATGGAGGCGCAAGGAGCGCCGGTACGCGACGCCTACGTCCGGCCCGGAGAATTCACGTACGAGACCGGCTTGCTCGGCGCCGTGGCACTGCTGGACCTGGAAGAGGCGCCGACGGCGATCTTCGCAGGCAACGACGAGATCGCCCTCGGTGCCATGGAAGCCGCCCGCACCCGAGGCCTGCGCATCCCCGAAGACCTCAGCGTGGTCGGCTTCGACGACACGAGCCTCGCCCAGATGGCCTCACCACCGCTGACCACCGTGCGCCAGCCCCTACGGGAGATGGGCGGCGCCGCCCTGCGCACCGCCCTCCGTCTGGCCAACGGCGAGAAGGTCGAGTCCCACCACATCGAACTCGCCACCGAACTCGTGGTACGCGCCTCGACAGCGCCGCCCCGGGAAGCGACTTCGACGCACAGGTAGGAGCGGGTGACGACTTACCGCTTACGGCTCTCTTCGCGGGCTTGCTGGAAGGCCTCGGAGATCGTCTCGGCGGCCCCGGAGAGCGCCCCCTTGGTCTTGCCGCGGGCACCGGACTCGGTGAGCTTCTCCGGGAGCTCGGTCAGGCCGGCCGGCTTCCGCGGGCCCGACTCCAGGTCGAGACGGTTGCACGCCTCGGCGAAGCGCAGATACGTGTCGACGCTCGCCACCACGACCCGTATATCGATCTTGAGTATCTCGATGCCGACCAGGGAAACCCGCACAAACGCGTCGATCACCAGCCCTCTGTCGAGAATCAGCTCCAGCACGTCGTAGAGGCCACTGGAACCTCCGCCGCCGCCCTGTTGCGTTGCTACGGTCATCAACGATCAACCCCTCGCCCTCTGTGGGTTCCGCCGTGCGGTACCAGGCCACCACACCCGCGCCTCAGTCCCCGCTGCGGGAGCCACGATCGTTCTCGTAGTTCACCGCGCGCTTCCAGGCCGCAGGCAGTCTTGCCAAAGCGGGTAGCCCCCACCCCGCAAGATCAAACGCACGGACGCGCCCCAACCAGGGCCTCCGTGTGGGCTTGGTGGGGCAAATCCGCTGGGCAGGAGGGGTGTTCCTCTGACAGGGTCCTGTCGTGACAGACATTGACAGCATTGTGATCACCACTCTCGCCGAGCGTCCGTCGTTGCTTTCCCGCCTGTACGAGATCGCCGAGACGTGGCCGGCCTTCATACCGCACGATTCGGTCGGTGAAGCCTTGCTGAGCCGGGTTTCGGAGGACTTCCCTCAGTACTGCGTGGTGGCGACCGCTGGTGACCGCGTCGTCGCCCGTGGGTTGAGCGTTCCGTTCAACGCCGAACTCGACGACCGCGAGGAGACGCCGGACAAGGGCTGGGATCAGGTGCTCGTCTGGGCGTTCCGCGACCAGCGCCATGGGCATGCTCCGACGGCGGTCAGCGCGCTGGAGATCACGGTGGACACCGACTGTCTCGGCCGTGGCCTGTCCTACAGGATGTTGGCCGCGCTGCGGGACGCCGCCGGCCGACAGAGGCACGACGCGCTGCTGGCCCCGGTCCGTCCCACCGCAAAACACCTCGAACCGCGTGTGGCCATGGCCGACTACGTCCGCCGCCGAGGAGACGACGGTTTTCCGACCGACCCCTGGCTACGCGTGCACGTCAAGGCCGGTGGCCGCATCCAGAGAATCGCCTCCGCATCGATGACGGTCAGCGGGTCACTGGCCCAGTGGCGCCAGTGGACCGGCCTGCCGTTCGACAACGATGGCGACATCGACGTACCGGGCGCCCTCGTCCCGGTGCACTGCGACACCGCACGCGATCAAGCCGTCTACGTCGAACCCAACGTATGGATCCGGCACGACGTGAAACCGTGCTACGCGCCGACGAAGGGCGAGCACTCGGCGTCGGGGACCGTCATGGCCGCCGAGGACGCCTGATCGGACGCGGAGTCGGAAGCGGTGCGCTCGCCCAGGACGATCCCTCGCCGGCCGCCCTCACCGGGTACGTCACGCTCGGCGGGATCTTCTTCCTCGCCTCGGCGATCCGCCGGCTCCGCTCCACCCCCGGGAGCTGAAGGCCCTGGCGGCCCCGTCCGCGATCGTGGTCCCGAAGGAGATCGTCCCTGGCCGGCAGCCCGGCCGCGGCCGTCAGTGGTGGAAGCCGACGCGGGTGGCGTCGTGCGGGTGCCCATGGTCCAGGCGCTCGATCGCCCGACGGATGTCCTCGGCGAGGAGTTCGATCTCGTCACGGTCGACCCCGTGCCGCACGAGCACCCGCTGGATGACGGTCTCCTGGCGGTCGGGCGGCAGCGGATACGACGGGACCTGCCAGCCGCGCATGCGGAGCTGATCGGACAGGTCGTACAGACTCCAGCCCACCGAGGCCGGATCGGTCAGCGTCCAGGAGACGGCCGGAAGCGCTCCGGCGCCGTCGTAGAGCAGAGTGAAGGGGCCCATGTCGGCGATCTGGCGGCCGAGGTGCTGCGCCGTGTCGGCGCACGCCTGGTAGACACGCCGGTAACCCTCACGGCCCAGGCGCAGGAACATGAAGTACTGGGCGACGACCTGCCCGCCGGGGCGGGAGAAGTTCAGGGCGAGCGTGGGCATGTCGCCGCCGAGGTAGTCGACGTGGAAGACCAGGTCCCCCGGCAGCGCCGCCTTGTCGCGCCACAGGGCCCAGCCCACGCCGAGGGGGGCCATGCCGTACTTGTGCCCCGAGGCGTTGATCGAGGCGACCCTAGGCAGGCGGAAGTCCCATTCCAGGTCGGGGTGGAGGAAGGGAGCGATGAACCCGCCGGAGGCCGCGTCGACGTGCAGGGGAACGTCGAGACCGGTCTCGGCCTGGAGACGGTCGAGTTCGGCCGCGATCTCTGCGACGGGCTCGTAGGTGCAGGTGTAGGTCACCCCGAGGATCGCCACGACGCCGATGGTGTTCTCGTCGACGTACTCGCGCAGCTGGTGGGCCTGCAGGCCGGTCGCGCCCGGCTCCACGGGCACCTGGCGCAGCTCCACGTCGAAGTAGCGGGCGAACTTCTCCCAGCACACCTGGACCGGCCCGCACACGAGGTTCGGACGGTCGGTCGACTGCCCGGCGGCCCGTCGGCGGTCGCGCCACCGCCATTTCAGGGCGAGTCCGCAGAGCATGGCCGCCTCGCTGGAGCCGGTGGTGGAGCACCCCACGGCGGGTTCGGTGCCCTCGGCCCCACCCGGCGCGTGCCACAGGCCGGCGAGGATGTTGACGCACCGGGACTCGATCTCCGCGGTCTGCGGGTACTCGTCCTTGTCGACGATGTTCTTGTCGAGACACAGGTCCATCAGGCGCCGGACCTCGTCGTCGGTCCAGGTGGTGCAGAACGTCGCGAGGTTCTGGGCCGCGTTGCCGTCGAGGAGCAGTTCGCTGCGCAGCAGCTGGAAGACGACGTGCGGGGGCGCCGGCAGTTCCGGCATGGCCCGTTTGGGCAGGGGCTGCTCGCTGATCGGTGACGTGAAGATGTCGGCGGCCGGGTCGGCGGCCCTTTCCTGAGCGTTGTGCAAAGCCACCGGTCGCACCTCTCGCCTGGTTCTGCCGTGTCTCCTCGGAGACTATGGGCGACACCGGGCGGCCGACAGCGGGTGTACTCCACCCGGGGCGTCGGGGTAGCACGGCAAGGCCCCTGGCTGGGCCATCGGCGCTCGCTTCCAGCGGCTATGGCCGCTCCGGGCTTTGGCGGCGGTGCTTGGACAGAAGACGCGTACGGTCAAACGCGCCCGAAATGGCCGTTCTATACGTTTTGCTCTGGCAGAGTCGAGGCGTGTTCAAGGGGCGCGCCATGCCGGTTGCCCCAGCCCAGCGAACCGGGAAATGTCATGAGTCACGCACGAGGCAGCTCTGGCCAGAATGCAGACCGGAGCACGTCCGACAGTGCCCCGTCCCGCTCAGCCCCGGCTGTTCCGGGTTCGGGCCATGACCACGCACTGTGGGGTGGCTTCCGTCTCACGTGGTGGGGCGGCAGCAAGCGGCGCCGTCTTCCGCTCAGGCCGGTGGAAGAGGGCGGCGTCGCCGCCGTCGCGGCCGCATGACATCCGCCGAGCAGCGCGCCGAGGGCGCGGGACCGTTCACCACCCGGCTCACCTGGCAGCCACCTGGCGGCGGCACCGCCGTCTGGGAGTCGCGGCCCGCCCGGCGCCGCGGCACCATCGCGGTCCGTCCCTCCGGCGCACCGGCCGGCCGGGACATCAGCGTCGACGACCTCACGCTCGGCCGCCTGCGCAAGCTCAACGCCATCGCCGCGACCGCCTTCATCATCGGCGGCGCACTCTTCACGGCCGGCGCCGCTGTCGCCCAGCTCGGCTCCGGCGACGCCACCACCTGCGCCTCGATCTACTTCGCCGGCGGACTGTTCTTCAACACCGGCGGCTACGTCTCCCTGCTCCAGGTCATCAACGCCCCCCGCCACGAACCCGGCGGGCAAGGCCGCCTGGTCACCCGCGACTGGCGCTGGTGGAGCTACGAGCCGGCACGGGTGGACTGGCTGAGCGCGCTCGTCCTCTTCGCCGGCACCCTGGTGTTCGCCATCAACCTGCTCAACTCCTTTCTGAAAGGGCTGAGCGTCCAGCAGGTCAACCGGCTCATCTGGACCCCGGACGTGATCGGCTGCCTGCTGTTCCTGATCTCCGGCCACCTCGCCTTCGTCGAGATCTGTCACCGCGCATGGCCCTGCCTGCGCCGCCGCAGCCTCGGCTGGTGGATCGTCGCCGTGAACCAACTCGGCTCCGTCCTCTTCATGATCTCGGCGCTCGCCGCCTACACCCGCCCCGCCACCGGCAGTCTGGTCAACGCCGACATCGCCAACTGGACCACTCTCACCGGCGCCTTCTGCTTCTCTGTCGGCGGCGTCCTCCAGTTGTACGAACGCCCCTGAGTCTTCCCGCTTCGAGTGCCCACCGGGGTCGCGAAGTGCGGCCCCGCGGGCAGGCTTGACGCGTGTGGATCTGCCCGTTCACTCACACTGAGCAGGCGGAGCGGGCTTCTTGCCGATCTTGACGGACACCGAGGATCCCGCAGGCAGTGCGGTGCCAGCACCAGGAGTCTGCGAACTGACCCGGTTGACGTTGTCGCAATCGACGACGCTGCCGATGCTGCCGAGTACGTATCCAGCGCTCGAGAGCGCCCGGCCGGCCTGCGCCAGCGTGTCGTGCACCACGTCGGGCACGGTCGTGACGCCGACCACCGAGGCCGAGACGGAGGCCAGGTCCCGGCTGAATCCGGTGTCCGACGACGTGTCGACGACCATGACGTTCCAGCCGACGGTTCCGGTCTGAGCGATGAACACCGACTGCGATCCCCCGCCGACCGGGAAGACGGTGGTCGACGGGTTGAAGCCCGGCCCGCTGATCACGAGCACGTCCTCGGCCGTGTTGGCCACACAGTCCGCGCTCCACTGCACGAGGGCGTTGTGGCCGTAGAGCACCGGGTCGGGCGTCACCGAGATGGTGGCGGTCGCGGTTGCCGCGCAGTTCAGTCCAGGATCGTCCGCGTAGGCGGGTGTAACGGCGAACGCCGTGGCCACCAGCGCCGCCACGACGAGCACCACCGCCTTGGGCGAGCGCGCGACCCTGGCCGCCCGCCTCCGCAGCCCTGCCGCCGCCCCGGTGAGCAGGCGGCGATGTGCAGGACTCGATGCTTGTCTCATGACTCCCCCTGTTGATTGCGCCTTTGAGCCGAACGACCAACCGTCGTCAGCGGCCGACGGCCAGCGTGATGCACCATCTGCCGGCTGTCGCCCACGGATCCGCTCAACGGAACGCCCGGGGGGAGCGGGGCGTCCGCTACGTGCGCCAACGCACTGAGCAGCGAGGTGCGGAGTCGTGCGGAGTCCCTACTGCTCGGCGCCGTCTTCGATCAGGCGGCGGTGGAGTTCCTGGGTCATGACGTGGATCGCTCGCGTCAGATCGGTGTTGGTCTTGAGCTCCAACTCCTGCTCGACGAAGTCGTGGTCGGCCTTCAACTGCTGGAAGGCCGCCTGCCGATTCTGGCCGATCATGACGAAGGTGGACAGGAAGATCGCTTCCAGCGACACCACCAGGGTCAGTGTCGGCCAGGGACTGGCCTCGAAGAACAGCATCCAGACCGCGAAGGCGACGGCGTGCACGTAGACGAAGGGCATCGAGCCCGCGAACCGGGTGATGCCGTCGGCGATCCGCAGCTGGAGATCCTCCGCACGCTTCCTGCGATGCGCCACCACCGCCGGGTGATGCCGGTCCGTACCGTCCTGCACACCCATGACAGCGCCTCTCACATAGCGGGGTGGGCTCCACCGCAGCCCAGCAAGGGCAGAACAGGGAACCGCCGATCTCCCGCAGCCTAAATCAGGCGACTTCGGCGGTCGGCACGGCCCTCCAGGCGCACTCAGCGGCGTACGCCTACCGCCACCCGACCGCCCGCCCGCTACGACATCTCAGACTCATACGACGAGGGCCCCTCTCGGGAACCGGCGGCGACCGCCGCCCCAGCCCGCAACGGCAGCACGCCGGCAAGGACGTCACGGCTGACGCCGCGATACAGCGCTCCGGCCTGGGCCGCTCGGCACGCGGGCAGGGACATCCGGCCCTGCCCGCACCATCAGCCACCACGTTGACTGAACAGTACGGGCGCCACGCCCGGACTGACCGCGTCGGCGCCACCCGCACGCCCGGAAGGCCCACCACCGGGAACACGCGGCGCGCGGGCTCAAGAACAGATCGGCCGCCCGTGCCACACGGGGCCAGAACGGAGGGACGTCATGACCGACGCTCCGCAGCAGTCCCACGCCTACCTCGTCGGCGGCGGCATCGCCACCCTCGCCGCCGCAGCCTTCCTGATCCGCGACGGCGGCTTCCCCGGCGAGCACATCCACATCCTGGAAGAACTCCCGGTCGTCGGCGGCTCCATGGACGGCAGCGGCGACCAGCCGGCCGGCTATGTCTCCCGGGGCGGCCGGATGCTGGAGGAAGAGGCGTACGTCTGCCTGTGGAACCTGCTGGAAACCATCCCGACCCTCACCGACGACACGATCTCCGTGCGCGATGAGATCCGGGAATTCAACACCAAGTGGCCCACCGACGCCAAGGCCCGCCTCATCGGCAACGGCACCACGATCCTGGATGCCGCGGACTACGGACTCGACGCACGGGACCGGCTGGAGCTGACCCGGCTGCTGGTACTGCCCGAGGCGGTGATCGGGGCCCGCCGCATCGAGGACTTCTTCTCGCCGCACTTTTTCGAGACCAACTTCTGGGCGATGTGGCGCACCACCTTCGCCTTCCAGAACTGGCACAGCGCCATCGAGCTCAAGCGCTACTTCCTGCGCTTCATGCAGGAGTTTCCGCGCATGCACACGCTGTCCGGCGTACGCCGCACCCGGCTCAACCAGTACGACTCGATCATCCGCCCGGTGCGCACCTGGCTGGAGGCCCGTGGTGTGCTCTTCGAGCACGGAGTACGCGTCACGGACGTGGACTTCACCACCGAGGACGACGGCACTCGTCGCGTACGACGCCTGCACCTCGACCGCGCCGGACAGTCGGACGCCTACGAACTCACCGACGCCGACTACGCGTTCATCACTCTCGGCTCGATGACCGCCGACGCCGCCTACGGCGACGACGCCACGGCTCCGGAGCTGGTTCGCGGCAAGCGGGACGGGAGCTGGCGGCTTTGGGAGACGATCGCCGCCAAGGCGGACGATTTCGGACGGCCGGGCGCCTTCAACGGGAACGTCGACGAGGCGAAGTGGGAGTCCTTCACCCTCACCATGCGCAGCCCCCTTCTGCTGCACCGCATCGAGGAACTGTCCGGCAACCTCCCGGGCACCGGCGCGCTGATGACCTTCAAGGACTCCAACTGGCTGATGTCCATCGTCGTCCCGCACGCCCCGCACTTCGACGGGCAGCCGGAGGACGTCTACACCCTGTGGGGTTACGGCCTGTTCGTCGACCGCGAGGGCGACTTCACCGGCAAGACGATGGCCGAGGCCACCGGTAGGGAGATTCTCACCGAACTCCTCGGACACCTCGGGCTGTCCGACATCGAGGAGCAGGTCGCGGCCACCACGACCGTGATCCCGGTGATGATGCCCTACATCACCAGCCAGTTCGCCCCGCGTACTCTCCACGACCGGCCGCTGGTCGTCCCACAGGGCTCCGCGAACTTCGCCTTCCTGGGCCAGTTCACCGAGATCCCGGAGGACGTCGTCTTCACCGTCGAGTACTCCGTGCGCGGCGCCATGCACGCCGTCTACAGCCTCCTCGGCCTCGACGACCACGAGATCCCCGGTATCTATCACGCCCTCGCCGACCCCAAGACGGCACTCACTGTTCTCAAGGCCGCCCTGGCCTGAGCAACGCGCTGAACGGCGGACCGGAAGCCGCGGGGCAACAGCTCCTCGTGGTCTCCGGCCACCGACCACCGGGCAGAACCGGCTGACGGGGCCCGTCACATCGGCAGGGAGAACAGCCGCAGCGGCCCGGAGGGCCAGGTCACGTTGTCGCGCAGCGGCGTCACCATGGTCCGGAGCGGCATGGTCACCAGGCGGGATTCCGGTTGTTCGACCAGTACTTCCTGGTCGAGCTGGTGCCATCCGAGGCGCTGGTACAGCGGTACGAGGGGAGGCCGGCAGAACAAGAGCGCGTGCTGAGGGCCCATCGTCCGAGCATGGTCGAGTGCCGCCGCGATCACGAGCCGAGCCAGCCCTCGGCCACGCTCGTGAGGTGCGACGGCCACTCCCCCAACGCCCACCACCTCTGTCTTCTTGTCCCCGATCGCCAGAGGCAGCCGTAGCAGGCCGGCGTGTGCCACAAGCCGGTCGCCGAGTTTGATGCCGAAGTGTTCTTCTTTGGGCAGCCAGGTCAGACCGGCCGCGGCGACACCGAAGGGATCATCGCCGTCGCCGAGGATCTCGTCCTGCTCGGCCCTGGTGTAGTTGGGGAGCCGTATCGCAATCGGTGCTGCGGAGGATTGGTTCTCAGACATGCCAACATGATGATCTTTCCTCCGCGGACCGGCCGAGGTACCCCCGTCCCACGCCCACCCGGCAACCCCGAGGGGAAGACGTAACCCATGCGTGACCCTGGATGGGCATACTTGCACTATGGCAACCGCCGACGATGACAATACGCCGTTTCAGCAGCTCAACGGGCATGCTCCACCACAGACCGGGGTGATCCAGTACGAACGCGGCGGAGCCTGGATCGTCGTTGCCCACGGCGCCTACGACCTGGACTCGATCGACCCGCTCGCCCACGCACTGGAGACGGCAGCCGCACAACACACCCGGGTGGTCCTTGACACCTCCGGCCTCACCTTCGCCGACTCCACCTTCCTCAACCTGCTGCTGAACACCCACCGCCTGACCGACTTGCGGGTGGCCGCACCGCCCCCGCAACTGCTGCGCGTACTGGAGATCACCGGCGCTGACACCCTGCTCGACTTGCGGCCCACCGTCGAAGACGCCGTCACCTGACCTCCAAAAAGCATCACCGACCGCGGCGCCTCCGGATGGACACCGACTCTCAGCGTCTCCACGGGCAGCAGCTGCAGTGCTATTCGCGGTTGCGGCTTCGAGAGCGGCGAACACACTTGCCTCACCTATCGAAACTCGATAGATTCCCATCGCAGGTCGATGGAGGGTGGTCATGGGAAAGCTGGCAGTGCGCGCGTTGCGCGCCGTGCTCGTGGTGGTTCTTGCCGGCACGGTGTTCGTGCAGGCCGGGATGGTGTGGGTGTTGGTCAGCGGGAGCGACAAGGAAGTCGGGACGCTGCCGCTGACCGCGCTGCGCGTCATCACCGTCCTGGGCATGGTGGCGGCTCAAATCGCTCTGACCAGCGTGTGGCGACTGGTGACGATGGTGCGCCGCGGCACCGTGTTCTCGCATGACGCCTTCCGGTACGTGAATCGTGTGATCGGCGCGATCGTGGCGGCAGCTCTCCTGTGGTTCTCGGTCACGATCGTCAATGCACCGGGTCAGCGGGACGATCCAGGCGTCACCGTCATCATGGCCGGAGTCGGCGTGGCCATTCTGGGGGTCGCGCTCATCGTGCTCGTGCTGAGGATGCTGCTCGCCCAGGCCGTAGCCCGCGACCTCGAAGCGTCGCAGTTGCAGGCCGAGTTGGACGAGGTCATCTGATGCCGATCGCCGTCGACATCGATGTGATGCTGGCCAAGCGGAAGATGTCTGTAGGTGAGCTCGCCAACCGGGTAGGGATCACCCCTGCCAACCTGGCGGTACTCAAGAACGGCCGCGCCAAGGCCGTGCGTTTCGCGACGCTCGCCGCCCTGTGCGAAGCCCTCGACTGCCAGCCGGGAGACCTCCTGCGCTGGGAGCCGGAGGCCGCTGACAGCGAATGACGTGGCCCAGCAGGGGGGACGAAATCCGACATCCTCATTGCGACGGCTTTGTCCGCGGCACGCGCGTTCATCGCCAGAAGCTCAGCTCTGCGAGTCCTGCGACTCCTGCCAGCGACGGTGCGCCGAGCAAACGTTGATCCAGAGCTGCTCGCGGGTCTCGGCGGGCAGGGCGTGCAACCGTAGGCCGAACAGATCGGCGAGCAGACCGAACCACTCCGCGCGGCGGGGGACGGGCTCATGGGTGCGCGCACCGTCGCCGATCCGGCTCAGCACCAACCCGCGCATCACGTCAGCCCCGGTCGCGTCGCGACGTTCGGCCATCGGCACCTGGACGAACGGGGACTGCGGCGATGTCGACAACCACTCATGCTGCGCCTCGAAGTCGGCCAGGCGTGCCTGAGCCGTGGTCCAGGTCATTCCGGTGAATCCGCCACCCGGGTCGTGGGTCAGGTGCCACTGCGACCGTTCAGCGTCCTGCTCCAGACCGAGCACGAACGGCGGCTGTTCGTGCGTTCCGGCGGCCAACGGCAGCGGATCGTGCAGAGCATCTCCCAACCCGTTGTCGACGTACCAGACACCGCCGGGATTCGTCTCGCTCGGCAACCCCTCCACCGTCAGAACCAGGTGGTTGCCCATCGCGGAGGCCCGAGGGCCTTCCGGGCCGTGCACTCCCCCGACGTGGCCCCGTACCGCGTATCCGAGCGAACTGAGCAGCAAGCCCAGCCCTCCGTTCATGTGGTAGCAGTAGCCGCCTCTGCCGTGGAGGGCGATGCGCGCTGCCGCCTCGTACGAGTCGATGTTCCAGGCTTCGCCGGCCGTGATCCACAGAGTCTCGTACGGCACCCGCTCGGCATGGCGCCGTACCAACAGGTGCATGGCTGGTACCGATGGTGGTGCCGCCTCGACGCCGAGACGGGCGAGATACGCTCGCTGGATATCCGGGTCCATTCGAGCTGTCGACTCGAACATGACCCTATTGTGACTTAGCCGCATGAAAATGAAAATTTCGACTGACCGGCTGACCGGCTGACCGGCCGGAAGGTCTGTCGTCCGCCCTCCCCTCAGTGCAGACCGAGGAGAAGGACGGCGATGACGAAGAGGGTGATCAGCACGGCCACGGGTACGGCGCCCCCGGGCGGCAGGATCTCGGGTGTGACCGTCCCCTGGCAGGCGCGCCCTCCTGGCGCACAGGTGCGCTGTAGGCGGGCGTGTGCATCTGGGAGCGGAAGCGCGGTCCGCCGCCCGGATCGTCGAAGGACATCGAGTCGCAGTCCAGGAAGATCACGAATTCTCCCTGGTCCACCACGATGTTGCCGGCGGAGAAGACGCCCACCACAGTGTCTCCACTGTGCAGACGGACAGTCAGGTACCCCAGATTCCAGACAACTCCCAGCAGGAAACCCCAGTTCAACTCCCGCCGGAACAAGGAGGCCCGGGTCCCTCACTCAGCTATGAGATACATGAATGAGGGCTCGAAGTCGGGATCGCTTCGGCCGGGGCCTGCCCGGACGTCCCCGTCGCCCGTCAGGGCTGGATGTTCTCCAGGTCTTCCAGAAGGCTGGGGTGCTTGGGCTCCCAGCCGAGCGTCTGCCGGGTGTACGCGCTGGACGAGGGCTGGTCGTTCGCGAAGATCTGCCCGAGGGGGCCGAAGGTCTCCGCCGGTACCGACTCCACCGGCAGGCCCAGCCGCCGGCCGATGACCGTGGCGATGTCGAGCACCTTGTCCCCCTCGTCGGCCACGGCGTGCCATGAGGTACCCGCTTCCGCCTTTTCCAGGGCATGCCGGAAGAGAACCGCCGCGTCGAGCGCGTGCACGGCCGGCCAGCGCTGTGCGCCGTCGCCCGGGTAGCCGGACACTCCCGTCCGGCGGGCGATGTCGGTCAACAGGCCGGCGAATCCGCCGGATCCCTGGTTGTGGACCGTACGCGGCAGGCGTACGGCGCTGCTGCGGACCCCGCGCTCGGACAGGCCCAGAACCGCCGCGACCGAACGACCCCGACCACCGACCGGCCCCTCGGTCATGAGCGGGTCGGCCTCGGTGGAGGCGCGGCCGGGCACGTAGGGCGTACCCGAGCAGGTGACGAAGGGGCGGTCGCTGCCGACGAGTTCCTCACCGATGGCCGCGAGGGCGGCACTCTCCTCCTTGACCGACTTCCCGACGGCGTCGGAGCTGCTGAAGTCATGGTTGAACGCGAGGTGGATCACCCCGTCGACCCGGGCGGCACCGGCGCGAAGCGTGTCCAGATCGGCCAGGGCTCCCCGAAGGGGCTCGGCACCGGCCGCCTCTACGGCCTGCGCGGACGCGTCGGAGCGAGCGAGGGCGAGGACGGTGTGGCCGTTGTCGAGCAGTTCGGCGACGACAGCGGAACCGATCAGGCCGGTGCCGCCGGTGACGAAAACGCGCATGGGAAACTCCCCCAAAGTGATGGGACTCTTATCCCATCACTCTACCGCAGTGACGGGACAAGAGTCCCATCACATAGGATGGTGACCATGGGTAGATGGGAACCAGGCGCTCGCGAACGCCTCGTCGTGGCTGCCGTCGACCTGTTCACCGAGCAGGGGTACGACGCCACGACGGTCGCGCAGATCGCCGAGCGCGCAGGGGTCACCAAGAGCACCTTCTTCCGGCACTTCCCCGACAAGCGGGAGCTGCTGGTGGCGGGGCAGGAGACGCTGAGCCGACTGCTGACCGAGGGGATCGCCGACGCGCCCGCAGACGCCAGCCCGCTCGAGGCGGTCGCCGCCGGCCTGGAGCGCGCCTCGAGCGCGATGGGCCCCATGAGCCGCGAGCTCGCGCCGCGCCTGAAGGCGGCCGTCGCCGCCAGCGCCGAACTCCAAGAGCGCGACGCCCTCAAGAGCGTCAGCCTCGCGGCCGCGATGACGACCGCGCTGGTCGCCCGCGGCGTACCCGATCCGACCGCGGCTCTGGCGGGCGAGCTGGGCCTCCTCGCCTTCAAACGGGGATACGCCCAGTGGTCCGAGGACGACCGTGACGGCAAGGACGAGCTCTCCGGGTACACCCTGGCCGCCCTGGACGAACTGCGCACAGCAAGCGCCTCACTGGGCTGACCACCGACCTCGCCCGCCGTTCACGGAACTGGTGCCGGAGTCTGGTGCGCCGAGGGGCCACGGGGGGCTGGGGGTGACGCTGAACACGGCTCAGGATCGCCCAGTCGGGTCCACGTGGGAGTGGGGGGTGAGAAACACCCGCGTGTACCGGTCGATGAGGGGTTCGAGGTAGTCGGCCCGGGGCCCGTCCAGTGCGGTGAGGTCTGCCGCGGCCTGGACGAAGACGGTGCGGTCGAGTTCGGGGAGTTGGCCGACGGCAGCGGCTGTGGACAGGACTGCGGTGAACCGGTCGGCGATGAGCGCGACGGGCTGGGGTGGGGCCACGAAGTGCACACCGATATTGCCGTGGTCGCCGCGGGTGACGGCCCACAGCGTCAGATCGTGGGGAGGGGTGTCGATTCCGAGTTCCTCCAGAAGCTCGCGTGCTGCGTTGCGGCGAAGTGCCTCGATGTCGAGCGGCTCGCCGACGCCGGGCTGTTCGACCGATCCACCGGGGAAGTGCCAGCGGCCGGGGTGGGCGGTGGCGGTCGACATACGGGCGATGAGCAGCCCGCGGTCGTCGGTGGGCTGGAGGACGTCGACGAACAAGGACGGCGGAGCAGTGGCGCCGGGTACCCGGCGCAGGGCGAAATCGCGGTAGGTGACACGGGCCCAGCCGAGGTGGAGTTCGTGCGGATGCGGCTGAGTGAGGCTGGTGCAGGCGACGACAGGGCCGTCGAAGAGGCCAGGGTTTTGGGCGGCCAGTGCCTCCCAGACGCGGTCTCGTGCCGCTTGATGTTCGACGGATAGCTGCGGCGGCGGTTCTTCGACGAAGAGGAGCTCAGTGGCCTCGATGACGTCAACGGGAGGTTGCGTTGAGGGTTGGGTCACCGCTGCAGGCTGGCACATACGACACTGTCGGGCTCGTTGACGAAGTCGAACCGTGCACCACGCTCATGACTGCATGGTTCAGAAATGCCCAACACCAGGAGTCCTGTTTCGTGGTGATGCGGCTGAGGGTTGCGGAACCGTTTTCCTCGATGGCGTCGTAGGTGTACGAGGCGAGCGGGCCGCTACGACGCTCCGCCCATGGCCAGCGCGGTTCGCGCCAGCCCTCGCAGCCAGGCGTGGGCGTGGTCGGTGTCGTAGCGCTGATGCCATGACAGATACACCGGTGCCGCAGGTAGTTCGAGAGGGAGGGGAAGCACCGCCAGGCCCAGGTCCGCGACCGCGGTCCGCGTGGTGACTTCGGGGACGCTGACCAGAAGGTCGGAGCCGCGCGCGAATTGGAAAGCGGCTGCTTCCGTGGGCGCGGTCGCCACTACGCGGCGGGTGAGCCCGAGCCGCGCGAGAGCGTCGTCGAGGGCGTTGCTGAGGTTCCCCCGGCGCGAGACGGTGACGTGCTCCGCGGCGGCGTACCGCTTCGCGGTGACGCTCCTGACGCGGGTGAGGGGGTGTCCGTGCCTCACGACGACGACGATGCGGCTCTCGCCCACGTTCTCGGCACGCACGTCCGGGGCACTCGGGCGGTTGGCGTTTGCCTCCAGGTCGACCTCGCCGCGCCGCAACTCGGGCGTATCGATGCTCGATTCCGCGACGAAGCGAAGTCGCACGCCCGGTGCCTGTTCGCGCACGGCCGCGAGCAGTGCGGGGCCGCTCAAGGCGACCAGGGAATCGTGCCAGCGCAGGGTGAAAGTGCGCTCCAGCGTCGCCAGATCAAGCTCACGGCTCGGTGCCAGCACCCCCTGGACCTGTTGCAGCAGCTCGTGCACCTGCTCCCGGACGGCGATGGCATACGGCGTCGGAGTCATCGTGCGGCCGGTGCGCACCAGAATCTGATCCCCGGTCGTGCGCCGGATCCGGCCCAGACTCCGGCTCATCGCCGGAGCGGTGACATGCAGGCGCGCAGCCGCGCCGGCCACGCTTCCCTCCTCCAGCAGCGCATCGAGCGCGGTGAGCAGATTCAAATCCAATTGCATGCGAGTAACTCTATTCGTGCCTGACATGCATTTGAAGTCAATGCCCGACCTCTATACCTTCGAAATCAGAGCGCGAAACGCAACGCACAGCGCGCCTCCTCGCTCCTCATCACCCCTCCTCACACGGGAGTACCGCCATGCCCGAAACCCTGTCAGCCACCGACGCCGCCACCTCCGACGCCGACCTGCTCGAGCAGACCACCATCGCCGTGCGCGCTGCCGGTTCGGCACTGCGCGAACGCTTCGGCGAGGTGGTCCGCTACAGGACCCGGGAAGAGCTGATGAGCGCGCTCGCCGCCAATGACGACACGGCCCTCGACATCCTGCGCCCCAGCCTCACGCGTCTGCGCCCGGACGCCGGCTGGGTGGAGGACGAACTGGACGGCGGAGCGCTGCCGCCCGGTGAATGGTGGGTCGTCGATCCGGCCGAGGGCAACGTCAACCACCTGCACGCCCTGCCGGAATGGGCGGTCACCGCCACCCTCGTACGCGAGAACCAGCCGGTGCTCACCGCGGTCCACCTGCCCCTGACCGGAGAGACCTACACGGCGCTCGCAGGCGCCGGTGCCCACCTCGACGGCCGGTCGCTGCACGTCTCGCAGACCGCGGACCTCAACCTGAGCATCGTGGCCACCAGCCAGGCCCGCCCGGACGAGGACGGGAAGGTCGTGCAACGCGTCGGCGCCTCGATCACCGCGATGCTCACCGACGCGCTGGTCGTCCGCACCGCCGTGCCCGCGACCCTGCACCTGCTGAACGTGGCCGCCGGCCGGATCGACGCCTTCTGGCAGTTCGCCGGCGCCCGCGCGGATCTCCTGCCCGGGGCGCTGCTCGTGACCGAGGCCGGCGGACGGATCTCCGACGCCGAGGGCCGCCCGTGGACCCCGCAGAGCGGGAGCTTCCTGGCCGCCGCACCCGGCGTCCACACCGAAGCAGTCACCACGCTCTCACGCTGACCGCGTACGACCAGTTGCACAGACGGAAGGATCGGATCATCCGTGACCACCATCGCCATTCTCGGAAACGGCCGTGTCGGCGGCAATCTGGCCACAGCGCTCACCCGGGCAGGGCATGAGGTGACCTCGACGGGCCGCACGCCGGGCGCCGCCGCCGACGCTGCCCGGAGAGCCCAGATCGTCATCAACGCCACGCCGGGCGCCGGCTCGCTGGAGCGGCTGGTAGCCCTACGCGAGGAACTGCGCGGCAAGATCCTCGTAGACGTCTCCAACGCCACCGTCGACGGCCCGGACGGCCTGCCCGCCGACCTGCTCTACCCCGGCTCGAGCCTGGCCGAGCAACTTCAGGAAGCCCTGCCTCGAACGCGCGTCGTCAAGACACTCAACACCATGCTGTTTACGGTGATGACCGCTCCGGCCGCGCTCACCCAGGCGCCCGACGCCTTCCTCTCCGGCGAGGACCCGCAGGCCAAGCAGACCGTTCGCGAACTGCTCACCGATCTGGGCTGGCGCAAGGAGTGGATCACTGACCTCGGCGGGATCGGGACCGCCCGCGCCACGGAGGCCGCGGTGCTGTTCGTACCGCACGTGATCCGGTCCAGCGGATTCGCGCCCTTCGCCATCTCGGTCGCGCGCTGACAGGCACTCCGTGCACTGCCCCGCAGCCCCACCTTGCGTGGGCATGAGCAACTGGTCTCGTATCCCGGCCAACTCACCCCTGCCGGCGGCTGGAGACGGGTTCAGGTCCGCATGCTCGACTCTGAGTGCGGACAATCTGCCTGAGCCTGGCGCTTCTTCAGCAAGAGCACGCCGAGGCCGGCCGCAGCGACCTGACAACCGGCCACAGCGACGACGAGACCTCCCGACCCGGAGGACTGCCAACTGCCCGCCAGTGCGGCCCCACCCGCGGCGAAGGCGCTCTTGATGCTCGCCCCCAGCGTGAACACCTGGGTGCGTGTGGTCGGGGGCGCGTAGCGGTCGCGCCCGGTCAGGAGGGCGGCGAACAGCGGTCCGGTGCAGCACCCGCTCAACACGAAGCCGCCGGCCGCGATGGCAGCGTTGTCCGCCCAGGGCACGGTGAGCAGCGTCGCCCCGGTCGCGAGCAGCATGATGATGACGGTCCGTTCAGGGCGTCGGGTGCCCCATGGTCGCCAGGCGTAGACCAGCGAACCGGCCAGGGAGCCGAGTGCCATGGCGGTCATCAGGCCTCCTGCGGCCCAGGGCGCCTGGTAGCGGTCGGCGAGCAACACACAGGCCACCGGCAGGGCGCCGATGCCGAGTTGGCCCGCGGCGCTGGCCCATGTGAGCGAGCGCAGCGGCGGGTTGCGAAGCAGCAGGACGACCGCCGCCCCCAGATCGGCGGGGCGCAGGGCGCGGGTGCCCGCAGCGCGGGGTTGCAGCGGCAGGGCGAAGACAAGCAGCCCGCCGGCCGCGGCACCCACACCCAGTGCTACGAGGGCGCGGGCAGGCCCGGATAAAGCCGCGAGGGCGGAGGCGAGGGTCGGCCCGGCGATCCCGGCCAGGTTGTAGGAGACCGCGTCCAGGCTGAAGGCACGGCTCAAGCCCGTGGTCGGCAGCAGGTCGCTCAGCAGACTGGTCAACCCGCCCGTCAGCACGGGCGTGCAGCAGCCCGCCGCACCCGCCACGGCCAGAACGGTGGGAGCGGAGGCCCGCCCGGCCAACATCGCCACGGTGGCCAGTCCCATCCCGTAGAAGACCAGGCAGCCGCCGTAAAACAACCGACGTCGCCGGATCCGGTCGGCGAGGGCGCCGGCCAGCGGGGCGGCGATGACACTGGGCACCAGAAGAGCCGCGATGAGAGCACCTCCGAACCTGGTGCTTCCGGTACGGTCCACGGCGAGCAACACCAGGCCGACACGAGCCCCTTCGGAGGCGAGGCGGACCAGCAGGGCAACCTGCAGGTAGCGGATGAGCGCCCACTTGTGCACGCCTGAAGGCTTCTGCGGCTTCACGGAAGTCTGCGTACGCACGGCATGCCTCCAGACCGGGCCTCACTCGCTCGGACACCTCCAACAGCTCCTCATTACGTCATACCCTGAAGGTATGACGACATGTGTGCCCGGTGCCGCCGATGCTCATAATCGAGGAGTGAGTTTCACCTTCGTCAGCGATCACCTGGCCCTCGATTTCGCCGCCACTATGGCGTGGCGCACGACGCGCCGCAAAGAACTGCTGGCCCAGCCAGAAGACTTCGCCCGGTGGACTGAGGAGGCCGGGGTGGTCGACGAACTGGAGGCGGTGAGCCAGGCGGAACTGGCCGAGGCGCGCGCCCTGCGCGAGTCGATCTACCGGCTGGCCCTGGCCGCCGCAGAACGGCAGCCGTCCGTGCCCGAGGACGTCGCCCGAATCCGGCAGGCAACCACCCACCCTCCCGTCAGCCTCACCCTCCAAGCCGTGGGCCGGGTGGAACGCCGCGGTGGGGTCCAACAGGTGCTGGCCACCCTCGCAGCGAGCGCCAGCGATCTGCTCGGCGGACCCGACCACCGACTCATCCGGCTCTGTGCCGGTGAACCCTGCACCCGCCTCTTCGTCGACCGCTCCCAAGCAGGTACCCGACGCTGGTGCTCCAAACGAAGCTGCGGCAGCAGAATGAACGCCGCCGCTTACCGCCGCCGCACCCGCGACGAGGCGCCCACCTGATCTCAAGCCTCGCCAGGCAGTGAACGCCCATCCACAAACAGCAGTTCTCGACTCCACTCCGGCACCGTCCGAGGGCCCTGCAACCGGCCGCGGTGACCGCCTTGTGCTGTGACCGCACAGGCTCGCCGGACTCTACGGGCCGGCATTGTTCCCTGCGAGAACGTGGAGGTACAGACTTGCTGACTGAGTCTTGGGACGGCCTTCCCATCAGATACCTCTCTCACTGCGGACGCGGACGGGTTCGCGGCTTGGGCGGCGAGCAAGTCGAGATGGCGGGCGTCGGCGTTGCGACAGCGCAGGTAGCGAGGTACAGCCTTGGGCTGCCGGGTGACTGCGATGGTGCGAGTTGGCCAGGATGAACTGGTGCAGTGGGCCGAAGTGGGCTTCGTGGTCGGGGACCCCGAAGGCGCAAGTTATGACGCGCTTGCGAGGACGAACCCGCCGCAGACCTCGGCATCCGTACTCCGACCGGGGCTGCGACTGCGACAAGTACCGCCGCCTGCTGTGGAAAAGTGGGATCAAACCGGTGATCGGTCGACGCGCCGTCGCCCACGGTTTCGGGCTCGGCAAGGTCCGCTGGGTGGTCGAACGCGCCTCCGCCTGGCTGCATCAGTTCAAGCGACCCCACGTTGGCTGTCAGCGACGCGCTGATCTCCCCAGGGGCTGCTCGAACTCGCCTGCGCATTCATCTGCCTACGACGGCTTGTGCGGTCAGCCGAACCGCAGCAGTAGGCTCCTGGTGCGTGACCCTTCCTCCTCACGACACTGACACGCCACTCCGCCAAGAGCCCATCCTTGAGCCCAGGGCCGAAAAAGCGGACGACGAGGCGTTGATCAAAGCGCTGCAGGCTCGCGCGTGGGATCCGGGCCTGCGATTCAACCGTGCGGACGTCCCTGTCGAGTGGATCGTCGAGCACTATGGCAAGCCGCGGTTGGAGCAGATCCGAGGCAGCATAGTGTCGTACAGCAGTGACGGGACGGTCCAGCTCAAGGCTGGGACCGAAGAGATCACCGCCTACTTCGCCGACGTTCCTCGCGGGCCTCTGTTCCCCCCGATCTCCCTGCCTGAGGCCGAGAAGGCGGAGCTTCGAATCGGCCGCCCTCTCCCTGAACTGCTGCGGCGTGTCTACACCGAGGTCGCCAACGGAGGATTCGGACCCGATAGCGGACTTGCCTGCCTGACCGACGGCAACCGAGCTCCAGGGCACTTGCGTGAATGGCCGTGCGCGGTCAGCGTCCACGAACGCAACCTGTCGAAAGGCATGCCGACGTCCTGGCTTTTCCTGACCTACGGCGGCTGCACGATGGAGTGGCATGTCTCATTGGCTGCGGTCGACAACCCGGTACTTCTCTACGACGCCGACGGCTACACCTTTGGTGAAAACCCTCACGACGGCCTGCGACATGCAACCGCCTCACTACGCAAATGGTTGTGGACCTGGGCTGACGGCGGCAATGTCTGGGATGAAGTCCTGTGACTGCTGTTCGGAGCAAGGGCGAGTTGGCGCCCAACGTCGCCTCGTTCTGAAACGGTCAGCTACGGGCTCGGCGCCCGGTGCCCCGAAGGCGGCCTGTCGCCCGGGCAGCGTGTCGTCGCCGCTTTCGTCACGTTTCACATGCCGCGGAGGAACTCTCGCGCTCCCCGCAGCCGTGTGCGCAGGCGTAGTTGAGTGGTACGGCAGTCGAGGCGGACGTCCAGCGGCCCGGGAACGGCGCTCTCGGCGCGGCGCCCGGTAGGCAGTCGGGTGGCGTCCAGTCCGTCCCGTCGGGCGATGAGAACGCCGAGTTCGTGACGGCTGAGGGCGTCCGTCCCGGCCATGTGGAACACCCCTACCTTGTCGGACGCGGCGAGTTCCCGCACAGCGGAGGCGAGGTCGACGACATCCACCGGACAGCGGATGTCGTCGGTGAAGAGGACGCCCTCCCTTGTCCCGTCGGCCAGAGCGTGGACCATGCGTTCGTGCTCGGATCGCCCGTGTCCGATGATCAACGAGGTGCGGACGACGGCAGCGGTCGGCGCCAGCAGCCGGACAGCGGTCTCCGCGGCGGCTTTTGCGGCGCCGTACGGAGTGACGGGATCAGGCAGGCAGGTCTCGTCGTAATGGATGCGAGCACCGGAGAACACGGCGTCGCTGGAGAGGTGGACCAGGCGGCAACCTTGGCTGGCCACGGCTGCCGCCACGCGGAACGCTCCATCGGCGGTGACCGCCCAGTCGTTCCCTCCACTCGTCGCGTTGATCACGGCGCAAGGAGCGACCGCCGCCAGTACCTCGTCGGCCCGGCCCGGGACGCGAAGATCAAGCGGGTACCACGAGGCTTCGGATACACCGCCCGGGCGGGAACAGTAGGTTGCGGTCGTCTCCCAGCCTGCGGCAGCTGACTGGCGTACAAGCTCCGTGCCCAGAAACCCGCTGCCCCCGATGACCAACACCCTCATGCCGCTCAACGATAAGGGTGCCATGGCAGGGGGCGGGCCCGGTGAATAAGGTTGGGGGGACGGGGGGAATCACATCCGCATGGTTCGAGTGCGCAACTGGTCGATCTCAGCGAGCACGTAATCCACGTGCGGACGCACGCGGTCCCGCAAGGCTTCGCTCCAACTCTCCTCCGAGTAGGAGCAGTTGAGATAGAGCTGCCTGGCGTGCTCCAGGACGGCGCAGTGCTCGGGCGAGAGACGCGCGATGGCCCACTCCGCGGCGGCATCCTTCGACTTGATCCTGCCAGTGGCGACCGTCGTCCAGATGCGAGCCAGGGTCAGCACAACGTTGCGGGTATCGCTGTCCAGGTCATCGAGGAGACCGGGGATACCCGCAAGGCTCGCCCGGACCAGATCGGACTGTGGGATCGGGTGGAGGATCTGCGCCGGGCGCGGCCCGGTGAGCGGATGATCGCCGATCAGCGTCGTGGCGATCAGCAGGGCCAGATCGGGCATCGGCTCGGGCAAGGGGACCTTGCCGGCCTCGTACTCCGCACGCAGCCACTCGCCGTACAGGAAGTCGCAGTTGGGCGGATAGCGCCAGGGGCGCACCTCGGACTGGACGACCACCGTGAGCTCGAGTGGGCGGATCAGGTTCGTGGAGCCGGAGATTCGCAGAGCGCCGTTGAGGAGTTTCCGTCGGGACGGCTCGTCCATGCTGCGGCGGGAGACCACCAGTACGTCCACGTCGCTGGCCGGCCTGAGTTCGCCGACCACGGAGGAGCCGTGCAGGTAGCCGCCGATGGCATTCCGCCCCAGCGCACCGCCGACGACGTCCACGATCTCCTGCACTTGATTCATGACATCAGCATCTCCAGCCCCGGGGCAGCAGAAAATGTCCGACAGGAAGGTGTACGCGAGGTCGACGACTGACCCGCGGCGCTGTCTTCGTCAGCCGCACGGCGGGGCAGAGGACCCGCTCTTCTGCCTACCCGTGTCGGCGTGTCCCCGCGGGCCCCGCGGACGCATGCGCATCCCAGTCGGCGCGGCCGCCGACGCCCAGGACACCGACGTCGGTGGCCAGGTCCGCCTTGGACTGTGAGCGCAGTTCTCGGCGGGTGATCCGGGCAACCGCGGCCGGGAACAGGGGCCTCAGCGGCTGGCACCAGCGAAGCCACGGCGGTGCGTAGACCTGGTCGGCGCGATGGGTGATGCCGGTGGTGAGCCAGTCGGCCACCTGCGCCGGGGTGTGCACCCGGCGCGCGAACCAGGGCTGGTTCCTGCGCAGGGCGCGTAGAACGGGGTGCTCATCGATGCTGCTGACCATGTCGGTGCCGGTCCAGTGGAGGTAGGCGATACCGACGCCCACACCGTCGGGTTCGACTTCACCGCGCAGTGCTCGCGCGAACGACTCCGCGCCCGCCTTCGAGGCGCAGTAGGCACTCATCATCGGCGCTGAGCCGAAGGCGGCCGTGGAGGCGATCTGCAGGAAGTAGCCGTGCGTCTGGGTGAGTTGGGGCAGGAACGCCCTGGCGGTGTTGGCGGCTCCGATCAGGTTGACGTCGATCACGCGATTCCACAGGTCCGCCGCGGTCCGGTTGAAGGGTCCGCCGACGGCGATGCCCGCATTGGCGACGACCACGGAGGCCGGCCCGAGTCCCGCCTCCACCCGCTGGGCGGCACGGTCGAGGGCGGCCTGGTCGGTGACGTCCGCCTCGACGCAGATGCTCCGAGTGGGCAGGGACTCGGCCACCCTGCACAAGGTCTCCTCTTCACGGCCGAGAAGCGCGATGAGCATGCCGGCATCGGACAGACGCCGCGCCAGGGCTTCTCCGATGCCGCGGGCCGCTCCGGTGACGACGGCGACGCGACCATGGAGCGGTGTATCGCGAGTGAGCGCGTCTGTGGCGGTGCGGGCGGTGTCGCGCATACGGACCTCGACTCTCGAACCTACTGACCTACTGACCTACTGACCTACTGACCTACTGAGCACAGCTTTTCTTCTCCGTATACCCGAAATGCATCTTTCTGTTGCCGACGCGCACTCCAGGCCGACCGACGAATGCGGGCACGGGGTGAGGCAGCCCAGCCGCCTCCGTTCCCGAGCGGCGCCTGATCTTTCTCCTTCTTTCATTTAATGGTCAACTTTGCACTCTCACCCCAACAGGTGAAAATTCGGATATATGGTCGTTCTACGGTTCGGTGCGAGGGCGAGTGAGGGTGGCCGTGGTCGATGCGGCAGATGGAGAGGAACCGGGGCAGGCGCCGCCCGCGCTGGGCCAGCTGGAGCAGTCGTTGGCGATGGCGGCCGAGCTGCGGGGTATGGCCGAGGCCCTGGTGCGGGCGTCCGCGTGGATGGGGCTCGTGGGCTGGGCCGTGATGCTCTTCCAGGCTGACGGCACGCACCTGTTTCCCTGCGGGATGGCCGGCCTGGGCGGGCGCTGGCAACCGCCGCTGCGGCCCCTGTCCACGGGGGACACGTGGCCGGTGGGGCAGGCGGCCCTCGGTCAGGAGCGCGCGGGCTGCGGGACGACGGGCCCCTACCCGTTGCCGGCGAAGGCCGGGGCAGCGGCCTGGATGGTGCTGCCTCTGGCCAAGAGACAGGGCGTCGCCGTGGCACTGAGGCCCGGCGTCACCGCCTTCCGCTCAGTGGAGCAGGCCTTCCTGCGCGAAGCCGTGAACTTGCTGGACCGCTATCTGCCCGGCGTGGAGCGGACCGGACGTACCGTGGAACCCGCCCCACGCCTGCGGCCGCGGTCGGCCGGCGTCTTCCGCCTCGATCTGCCCGACGAGCGGGTGGAGTGCGACGAGGTCTTCGCCCGGCAGCACGCCCTGCCCGGTCCCGGGCGCTACCCACTCGCCGACATCCTCTGCCGGATCCCCGCGCAGGACCTGCCGCGGATCCAGGAGATCCTGGGCGAGCTGCGTGAACGGCCCGGCACCTTCGAGGTTTCCTACCGCCTCACCTTGGACAACAGCGGCATGCGCCACCTGCGAGCGCACTGCACCAGCAGCCGGACCGAAGCCGGCGTGGTCCAGGACATCTCGGGTGAGGTAACCGATGTGACCACCGAGGCGCAGCAGATCGGCGAGCGGGAAGCGCTTCTACGTGAACAGCTTCAACGCGCCGACCGCATGATCTCCCTCGCGGCCAGCGCCGCCAGCGCCAGTGGAACCCGCGAGCTGGCGGCCGCGGCCTGCGAGGCTCTCGCCGTCTTCGGCGCCGACGCCCTGGCCATCGTAGAGGCCCACGGTGGCCGTACCCGTGTCGTGACAGCAGCCGGCTACGACCGCGAGCACCGCGCCGTACTCGACGGGCTCTCGCTTTCGGCTCGCACTCCACTCACCGACGCCCTGCGCAACCAGCAGGCCGTCTTCGCCCCCTCCCACCGCGACCTGGTGTCCGCCTACCCCCACTACGCCGCCACCCTGCCCCGACTCAGACGTCATGCCTGGGCGGCCATCCCACTCCCCCTGGCCGACCGCACCACACCGGCGGTCTGCATGTTCTCCTTCAACCGCGCCCACGCCTTCCAGCTCTCCGACCAGCCGCTGCTCATCGCCGGCGCGGCCCTGCTCGGTCGGGCACTGGAGCGCTGCCGCAGCTACGACGCCGAACACGAACGCGCGGTCAGCCTGCAGCGCAGCCTGCTGCCCGCCCGCCTGCCCGAGCACCCCGGCCTGCTGCTGACCGCCTCGTACCGTCCCGCCGCGCCCAAGGCGCACGCCGGCGGCGACTGGTACGACGCCTTCCCCCTGCGCGACGGACGTATGGCCCTGACCATCGGCGACGTCGAGGGTCACCACACCGAAGCCGCCGCTCTCATGGGCCGGCTGCGCACGACCCTGCGCGCCTACGCCGCCCTCATCCCCGACCCCGCAACCGTCCTGGCCCTCACCAACAACCTGCTCACAGCCGAGAACGACGCCGACCCCGACCACGCACTCCTGGCGACCTGCTGTCTCATCGCTCTGGACCCGAAAACCGGCCGGCTCGACTGCGCCACCGCAGCCCACCCGGCCCCCCTCATCCACACCCCCGACGACACCCCCGTTCCCCACTTCCCGACCGGACTCCCCCTCGGCGCCTTCGCCGACACCTCCTACCCCGCCGCGGGCCTCACCCTCCCGACCGGCAGCAAGCTCTTGCTGTACACCGACGGATTCACCGACACCCCCCACACCGACCCCGATCACGCCCGCGAGCAACTGCGCCAGCTGCTGGCGGCCACGGAACCCAAGGTCGGCGCTCACGCCCTCCACGAGGTCGCCACCGCCTGCCTCACTCCGCTTCGACCCCATGACGACTCCGCGCTGCTGCTCGCCCATCTCACCGGGGCCTGAGCCTGGCTGTCGGCCTGCGGGAAGGACAGTTCGACGTACAGCCTCGGCCACCCGACGCCGGTCCCGGATAAAATGGGGTGAATCCGGAACATTCACTCGCAGCAGGGCTACGGACAGCTCCAGCCACTCAAGACCCAGGCGGCCCGCTGACCGCCGCCAAGGACGTACACCACAGTCGAGCCGCCGTCCTCGGCGCTCGGCTGGAGGACGGGCGGTGGCCATCGCCACGGGACGTCGGCGGGTTCCACGCCAACTTCCCCAGAAACAGGGGCACTTCGCCATCCAGAGGAAATGACGAGGGGTGACCGTGCGAACGAACATCATCCGGCACGAGAGCATGATGGTGAGCTACGACGTGGTCAACGACTGGGTCGTCGCCGAGGTCGACGGTGAGGTGGATGCCCACACCGCCCCCATGATCCGCGATGCGGTGATCAAGCTCCTCGATGAGGGGCACCGCCACTTCGTCCTGGATCTGGGCTTCGTGACCTTCATGGACTCGATGGGTCTGGGCGCGATGGTGGCGATCACCAAACGCATCCGTGAAAGGGAGGGCTCGCTGCGTATCGCGTCCGTCTCCGGCCGGGTCCTCCGGCTCTTCGAGCTCAGCCGCATGCGCGAGAGCTACGACATCTACCCCTCGACAGCGGAAGCGGTGCAGACCGCACCCTCGCCCGGCGGCCTCGCCCGCTGGCCGCATCCGTCCCCCGGCTGACCGCGGAGTTGCCGGGGCACGCTGAAGCACGTCGCGGTGTACGCCACCGGGCCTGGCGCATCAGGGCCGGTGGGGTGGGCGGGGTCGGTCGCCGCGCCGGTGGAGTGCCACGGCCACCGGAGCAGCGGTGAAGACCGAGGAGTACGTGCCGACGGCCAGGCCGATCGGCAGGGCCAGGGCGAAGTCGGTGAGCGAGGACCCGCCGAGCAGGGCGAGGGCGGTGAGGATGAACGCGGCGCCCATGCCGGTGTTCACCGTGCGGGGCAGGGTCTGCAGGATCGCCTGGTTGGCGATGCCGGACAGCGGCGCCTTGGGGGGTCTGCGGGCCAGTTCCGTCACGCGGTCGAAGAGGACGACGGAGTCGTTGGGCGAGTAGCCGATGACAGTGAGCAGGGCAGCCAGGAACACCCCGTCGAGGGGTTTGCCCAGCCAGGCGAAGACGCCTACGAGGATCACCGCGTCGTGGGCGAGGGCTGCGACCGCGGCAGTGCCGAGCCGCCGGCGGAAGCGCGCCGCGAGGTGGACGAGCTGGGTGCTGAGGGCCACGGCCAGCGCGATCAGGGCGCCCCGGCGCAGTTCGTCGCCGAGACTGGGGCCGATCAGTTCGTCACGGCCCTTGTGCGCCCCGTCGGCGAGGTAGCGCACAGTGGCGGTCACCTCCGTCTCCTCAGCGTTGGTCAACCGATCCGCGCGCACCGTCAGGCTGGTTTCACCGGAGGACTGGACGACCGCACGGGGGAATCCGGCGTCAGCGAGCGCCGTTCGGGCCCGGTCCGGGTCGACGTGAGCGTCGGTGGCGTACTCGATGAGACGGCCTCCCGTGAACTCCACACCGAGGTCGACGCCACGGACCGCGATGCCAGCGGCGGCCAGGACGAGCACGACGGCCGAGGTGGCCAGCCAGCCGCGAGGATGACGCATCAGGTGGGGGTTGCGGCGGGTGAGGCGGTCGCGGACGGCGCCCGTGGTGGCGATGCCGGTGAGGTGGGGACGGCGGCGCAGGGCGGGGCGGCCGGCGGGCGCACCGGGCCACGCGGGCGCGCGGTCGGTGCTGTCAAGGTACGTCCACGTCACCGCAGCCGCCGTTTACGGCATGGCAAGCCGCGTCCTGCACGGCCGCAACCTCGCCGCGTGGGACACGGCCTGGGCCGAAACGGCACTCCGATGGACGACATCGCCGTAGCCCCGCCCCATCGAGCGGTCGACACCAGCCCCGCCGACTGGGCCGGTGCCGACCGCAGCCTCAACCCAGCTGATTTCGAACCGAGTTGAGGTAATACAACTGTCCCGAACGGCGAACCTCATGCGGACGGCATCGTCTCTTCCCGCGGGTCTGCGCTTGTCCGGATCGAAGCGCACACGCCATCCGCCGGTAGACCTCTCCGGAGTGGCGGCCCAGCCGCACGCCTCCCTCATGAGCACGCTGACGTCGGGCGAGTTCGGCGTAGAACGCCAAACCGCCGTCAGCCCGTCGAGTGTCTGGTCAGCACGCACGAGTTCATGTCGTCGGGATCCCCCACGCTCAGACCCACCACCAAGTGGCCGTTGTCCCGGTAGAGGTTGAACGGGGTTTCTTCGTTCTCTATGGTCACATCGAGTTCCTGCTCGGCGCCGGACTCGTATATGTCCCAGGTGCCGGCGCCGCTGAGGCTGTCCACGGTCCTGCCGTCGAGGTCCATGTCGGTAGGGATACCGGCGGCGGAGGCCGATCCGTCGGCCTTCAAGGTCAACCTCGTGTCGCAGTCCTGAGATCGCCACGTGCCGACGAGCTGAGAAGCGCGGACGTTCTGCGCATGCGGATAGCCGCCCCAACCCACGCACGCGGAGACCGACAGCGCCATCGGGGCCGAGATCAGCGCCCACTTCCATGCTCGGCCGCTCAACGCCGCCCCCTTCGTCCTGATCGCCTGATCTTAGGCTCCTGACCGACCAGGGAACGGGGGCGGGGCTCCCTTTGAGAGCGGTGCGGTTGAGTTTCAGAGTCGCAGGTCAGACGGCAGTGCGGCACGAGCCGGACGTGGGCCCGTTCCACGGTGCAGCGTTCAGGTCATACCGGAGGTCCGGCGGGGCAACCAACGTGCCGGACGGGCCTGCCGCCGTTCAGGGCCGTGGCGCGAGCCGATGCCCTCGTCCTCGCAACCGGCCCACATCGAGGGATCGTACGGCGTGCGGGGAATGAAGACGATCTGCGGCTGGGCGCGATCCACGGTCGGGTCCTCGGCCGCCATGCTCTGCCGCAACAGGTCCAGATCCTCCCGCAGGTGGGCGGTGTCCACTCGGACGCGACGGACGTCCGGGCCGTCCCCGAGGGGGATCTGAAGTCGATCCACCGCACGGACCAAGTCGTCGAGAGCATGCCGAGCGTGTGCCAACTCGTCTTGAACCGACATCGATCCCTCACCTCCGGACGTGTCCGTGACGAAACGTCCCCGCTCCGCCGCGGCGCGCTTGAGCATCGTCCATCCATGGTGTCCGGCTCGGCGATGTCCGCGTATGGGCCGTCAGGCCCATCGGCGAAGGCCGAACAGCCGGGCCGGACGTCGGCGGGAGTGGGCCGACCCGGGCTGCAGCGCGGTTGCAGCGTTGTCGGGTCCAGCATCCCGGCATCGGATGTGAAGGGAGCCCAGGACCATGCCCGTATCAGTGTCCCTGCGCAGCCTGCTCGGCCTGGCCGACCGGCCGGCGGCACTCAAGGACTCCGCGTTGATCATGATCGACTGTCAGGACACCTACCGGCGGGGTGTGATGCGGCTGGAGGGCGTCGAAGAGGCGCTGGCCGAAGCGGCCCGGGTGCTGTCCAGGGCACGCGAGGCCGACATCCCGGTCATCCACGTCAGGCATGACGCGGGAGCGGGATCCCCCTACGATCTCGAGGCCGACGTCGGCCAGATCAGCGCCGAGGTCGCACCGGCTCCGGGTGAGCCCGTCATCACGAAGGATCACCCCAGCTCGTTCTTCGGGACCGACCTGGACACGCGGTTGCGGCGGACAGGGCGCCAGGACCTCGTCCTCGTCGGCTTCATGACGCACATGTGCGTCAACTCCACCGCACGCGACGCCTTCAACCTCGGGTATCGGCCGACGATCGTGGCCGCCGCCACCGCCACCCGCGAACTCGCGGGAGCGGACGGCAAGCCGGTGACCGCCACGGAGCTGCAGGAAGCATCGCTCGCGGGGATGGCGGATCTCTTCGCCGTCGTGGTCGGCAAGGCCGAGGAGATCCCGGACTGACGGACCCGACCCTTGCCACTGGCTGTCGCCCACACCGCCGGACGACACCATGGCCGGTGGAGAAGGGGCGGGCGATCTTCTCCCCACCCCGGGCATATCGGGTGCCGACCGGTGCTCGCGGGGGCCGTTCCCTTGTCCACCGGGTCCGCGAAGCACCGGCTGACAGCCCCATACGGGGAACCCCGAACCTTGTCGCGTCTCGACCGTCCCCCATAGGGCCCGCAGTGCGGACTTCAGTCCGTGCCCGCCCCACCGAGGTCTGGGGCCGGCCTCTTCGGGGTGTGTTCGACGTGGCGGACGTGTGCGTCTGGGCCGGGGAACACGAGAGTCACCTCGTGGGTGTCCGACCAGCGCACGTCGTAGGGAGGCGTTCCGTCCTCGTGGTGGACTCCGACTATCTCGCCGTCGCGCTTGGTGACTCCGGTGGTCGGGCTTTCGACGACAAGTACGTCACCGATTTGCGCTCGCATGATCGTCACCCGCTTCCTCGTTCCGCTCCTGGGTCCAACGTGGCACCTGGGGGCGGCGGCCGCATGGGCTCAGGAACCCTGATCGAAGGGACCGGACGGACCTGTTTCCGGGCCGTCCGGCCCTCAACGGGTCCTGGGTGGCTCTCCTGCCGGCGCGCCGCCGCTGACACCCTTGATATGTGACCCTCCGGTTGCCGCGAAGGGAGGACGAGATGCAGCACCGTACTGTTGCCGACCTGATGACCCATGACGTCGTCCGGGCCAGGCAGGACACGCCGTTCAAGGAGCTCGTCGAGCTGCTGGCCGAGAACGGCATCACCGCGGTACCGGTCGTGGATGAGATGGACCACCCCCTCGGCGTGGTGTCCGAGGCCGACCTGCTGCGCAAGTGCTCCGCCCAGAGCGATCCGTCCAGCGGGACGCCATTGCCGCATCTGGAGATCTGGGAGCGTGCCAAGGCCGAGGGTGCCACGGCCGGAGAGCTGATGACGGCCCCCGCCGTCTGCGCGCGTCCGGAGTGGACCGCGGTGGAGGCGGCACGCCTGATGGCGCTGCGGAACGTCAAGCGTCTGCCCGTGGTGGACGAGGCGGACCGGCTGAGGGGCATCGTCAGCCGTGGCGACATCCTGCGGATCTTCCTGCGCCGGGACGACGCCATCCGCGACGAGATCACCCAGGACGTACTGCAGCGGACGCTGCACCTCACGCCCGCGGAGGTGACGGCCGAGGTGCACGAGGGGAAGGTGACGCTCCAAGGATCCGTCGAGTCGAACAGCCTGGTTCCGATCATCGAGCGGCTCTGCCGCAACGTCGACGGCGTGGTCTCTGTCTCCGCGCACATCGGCTACCGAGACGCCTCCCGGGCTGCTTCCGCCGATAAGTGATCGCCAAGGGATCCACCCTCGACGCCGGTACGGTCACCTGTGCCGGCCGCCGAGCGGTGGGGACTCCTCCTTGACGGCGGGCCCTCCTACGGCGTGCGACCTCCCCGGCGCTGTGGCCCCGGTCGACTCGCACGGGTCGGAGAACGGGCCCAGTCGACGCTCAGCCGGTCGCCCTCGTCGGTGACATCGGTGCCCATCTCGGCGCAGGCGCGAATCAGCCGGTCGGCGGTCCAGGTGTACTCCGCCCGATCGGCGATCCGGGTGTGGCAGTAGTCCAGCGCGATCGGCACCGCCTCGGTGCGCAGCGGGCCGTGCTCGTCCAGGGTGACCAGCCACAGCAGCCCCAGGTCGTTGCGCAGCGCCGGGTGGACGGCGTAGTCGTCGATGAAGTCACCCAGGTCGTACAGGACATTACGGGTGAAGCCGTGGAAGACGTGTGCGGAGTGCCCCACCACCAGGTCGGCGCCGGCGTCGATGAGGGCGGGGGCGGCACGGCGGACGTGCGACACGGGCCGGGCGGTCATGTTGGGACCCCAGTGGACACTGACCAGCACGAGGTCGGTACTGCGGGCCAGCTCGCAGATAGCGTCGGTGAGCCAGGCGGGCACGTCGCCGTGCCAAAGGTCGGCATAGGCCACCCCCGGCCTGCCGTCCGCGGCGGCGAACTCGGCGGGGTGATCCGTGACCGCGATGATCCCGATGTCCAGCCCGCCGACCTCCCGGACCAGCGGCGCGCGGGCCTCCTCGGCGGTCGCCCCGGCCCCGACCGCACGGATGCCGACGCGAGCCAGATGGACGCGGGTGTCCATGAGTGCTTCGGGGCCGTAGTCGAGGGCGTGGTTGTTGGCCAGAGACACGGTGTCCGCACCGAGGTCGGCCAGCACTTCGGCGGCGCGGGGCGGAGCGCGGAAGAAGAAGGCCTTGCCCGGCAGGTCGATGGGCGTGTCCCGGTCGGAGACACAGCATTCAAGGTTCAGCAGGAAGAGATCAGCGGCCTCGACGACCTGCTGCACAGCGTGTGTGAACAGGGGATGCGGCTTGCGGTGCGCCAGAGCCTCGGCCACGCCACGGCCCAGCATGGCGTCCCCCGCCAGGGCAATCGTGACGGCCATGATCTCCCACCTCCAGGCACACGCCACCGACCTCCACGGGCTCATCGGCGCACCGAGTGATCGTGTCCAGGACGCAGGTCGCTGGTCGGAGCCTTCGCGGCACGCATCGCTCCCACATTCTGAGTCTCACGCTCAGCTGCGAGGTGAGGGGAGGGTCGAACAGCCCGCCTCAAGGGACAGTCGGCCCTCAGCGACACCGTCCGCCGCGGCCCGCTCCGTGAGTGCGCGTTACGCCATGTTCCGCAAGTCCGCCATCGCCACAGGCAAACCCGTGCTGAAACACACGGCGCATCAGGTCCGTACGACCCATGGCAGCAGTCCGCTCGCCCTCTCCCCTGCCGTAGCCCCCGTCTCTAGCGTTGTCTCGGGCCTCGCAGGGAGAGTCTCCCGGCGCGGCGAGGGAGAGAGGGGAAGCCCGTGCGTGCCGTCACCACCACGATCATCACGGACGACGGCGCTCGCCTGTACACGGCCGTCGCCGGTGATCCGAACTCACCGGTGACCGTGGTGCTGTGCCATGGCTACATGCTCGACTCCACCGTCTGGCACTTCCAGCTCCCCGCCCTCGGTCAGGCGGCCCGGCTGGTCCTGTACGACCAGCGCGGCCACGGCCGCTCCACGCTCGGGGGTGACCCGTTCACCATCGACCGCCTCGGTGAAGACCTCCACCACGTCCTGGCGACGACCGTCCCCCGCGGTCCCGTGGTGCTCGTGGGTCACTCCATGGGCGGCATGGCCATCATGGCCCTGGCAGCCGCCCGTCCCCACCTTTTCGGCAGCCGCGTCATCGGGGTGGGCCTGCTGTCCACCTCCGCCGGAAACCTCAACGACGCCCCCATGGGGTTGCCGCCCACCACAGCCCGGCTGCTGCACAGGGCCCTGGCCGCCGGGCTGCCCGCGCTCGCCCGCCTGCCCCGCATCATCGACGCAGTGCGCCGCCACACGGGCCTGCTCGCCTTTCTGCTCACCCGCCCGCTGCTGTACCGGGCTCCGGCCGGCCAGGACGCCACGCAGCTCGCCATCCGTGCCATGTCCAGGGTCCCGATCACGACCGTGGCCGCCTGCTACCCCGCGCTCATGACCCACGACCAGCTGGCCGCCCTGCCCGCGCTGGAGCGTGGCGCGACGCTCGTCGCCGTCGGTTCGGAGGATCAGATCACTCCCGCCTCACACAGTGCGACACTCGCCGACCGCATCCCTTCAGCCGAGTTCGTCGTCGTGCCCGGAGCCTCACATCTGCTGCCTCTGGAACACCCTGACACGGTCAACCGACTGCTCCTGGCACTCATCTCCCGCAGCATGACCGCTCCCAGACGATTACCGACGGCGCACGTGCGCTCAGTGCCCGGGGACGCTCCTCCCCCGCCGCCGGTACGCCGTCCAGGCGCGGCCCCTACCTGTGCACGGCGAGCGACGCGGTCGACGGCCGGTCCCGGAATTGGGCGGTCGCGTCGGCGAGGGCCAGCGGCCCGATGGAGGCCCTGTAGTGGTGGCCGCACAGATACAGGTCGATCGGGCCGCCGATGCGAGCCGGTATCAAGATCTTGACCTGTGGTGGGGCGGAGCAGCAGCACGCCCGTGTGGGCCACCTGTTCGCTCCCTCGCCATCTGTGTCGATGTGGATGTCGCGGATCTCTTCGCCGGCGCGGGGTGGTTGTCGCACTTCTTCGAATGCCTCCTCCATGGAGGGCGGACCGGGGAGGTTGTCGGCACTGAAGCAAGCACCGTCGCTCGCGGGAATCGTCAGTACCGGGCAGGTGGCGTGCTTGGCGCAGTAACGGCAGGTGGAGCGGTGGAACCAGCGCCGTGGCCAGAGTCGACGCAGGCGGCGGACGGGTGGCTTGCCCACGATCAGCAGATCGTCCTCCCGGTGCGCCTCGGCGACCAGCAACGGACCGGGTCGGCCCATCGCCGCCACCGGGTGGACGTGTACGTCATGGGGAAGTCCCCCCAGGGCCTGCTCGAAGACCCGTGTCACCGTTCTCAGCTCCCGCTCCTCGCAGGCGGCCTGCAGCTGGTGCCAGGGCTCGGACGTCGGAGGCTGCGGTATGTGTGGCAGTCGCCAGTCGAGCTGGCTCGGTGGTGTTCCGCCACCGCTCGGTGCCGGGTAGGCGCGTACGGCCATCAGTTCCCGGCCCAGCACCCTGGCCTGGGCCACGGCGGCATGCAGGGCACACAGACCAGCCGGGGAGTCGTCCACGCCGACGACAACACGACCATCGGACGATCCTGTCATCACCAGTCACCGTCCCTCGGTCGCGGTTTCTCAACACCAGCATCCTCGCGAGCACGTCGGCCCGACATGGGCCACAAGTACTGCATGCGGGGACGCACGGTCCCAGTCGCAGCCGCCTCCCTGGGCTCACGGCACCGGCGCAGGGCGTCCCCGGGGGGCCGGCGTTTCCCTGTGCTCCGGCATCGAGGTGAACGCCGGGGTCACAGCACGATTCCCGTCGTCGCCGGACCCGGCCGCCGACTGCGCCTCGGCGTCCGACTCATCGGGCCTGTCCGCGTGCGCGTCGGCAATCACGTACCGGCCTCGCCCAGGAATCTGGAGAACTCGACCCCTGCCGGGTTCCCCGAACGGCCCACGTTCCTGATCCGCTCTCCTCAGCCCGTCCCGTCCCGCGCAGGCCGTCCGGTCCGGTCCACCCCGGAAGCAGGGCCGGCGGATGCGTGACCGGCCGGGTCTCCGGCGGGCTTCTTGGCGACGGAGACACGGCGGGGCGCGATGGTCTCACCGGCGGGGTGCGCGCTCGGGGGCTGGACGCCGAGCAAGCCGTACACCACCGTGCCATCCACGGTCTCCCGCCTGAGCAACAGCTCGGCCAGCTCCTGAAGCTGTGCGCGATGCCGGGTGAGCAGGTCGGTGGCGCGCCGTTCGGCCTCGCGCAGCAGCCGGGCGACCTCGTCGTCGATGGCCGCCTGGGTGGCCTCGGCGAAGGGGCGGCTGCTCATGGCGGGTGTGCCGCGGCCGAGGAAGACCGAGCCGCCCTGCGGATAGCCCACAGGACCCAGCGCGGGCGACAGCCCGAACTCGCGGACCATCTTGATCGCCAGCTCGGTCGCTCCGGCGAGATCGTTGGCCGCTCCGGTGGAGCCCTGGCCAAGGACGACGAGTTCGGCGGCACGACCGCCCAGCCGCACCGCGAGGGTCTGGTTCAAATGGTCCTCGCCGTACAAGTGCCTTTCGACGAGCGGGAGTTGTTCGGTGACACCGAGGGCCTGTCCGGCGGGCAGGATGGTGACCTTGGCGACCGGGTCGGCGCTCGGCGACAGGGCGGCGACCAGCGCGTGTCCCGCCTCATGCACCGCCACGGCTTCCTTCTCCGCGGGGAGCAGCACGTTGGAGCCCTCCCGGCGGCCGAGCAGGATGCGGTCGCGGGCAGCGTCGAAGTCAGCGGCGGCCAGCACTTCACGGCCGTCCCGGACCGCGACGATGGCGGCCTCGTTGGCCAGGTTGGCGAGGTCGGCGCCGGAGAAGCCGGGGGTGCCGCGAGCCACCACGTCCAGGTCGGCATCCTCGCCCAGCCGCTTGTCCTTGCAGTGCACGGCCAGGATCGCGGCGCGTTCGGCGAGCGTGGGCAGCGGAATGGTGACCTGCCGGTCGAAGCGACCGGGGCGCAGCAGAGCCGGGTCGAGTACCTCGGGCCGGTTGGTGGCGGCGAGCACCACGATGCCCTCGGCGGCCTCGAACCCGTCCATTTCGGAGAGCAGTTGATTCAGCGTCTGCTCGCGCTCGTCGTTCGATACGACGGCTCCGGCGGCGGCGCGCCTGCCCCCGAGCGCGTCGATCTCATCGACGAACACGATGACCGGTGCCCGCTTGCGCGCCTCGGCGAACAGGTCGCGCACCCTGGCGGCGCCCACGCCGACGTACATCTCCACGAAGCTGGAGCCGACCACCGACAGGAACGGCACCTCCGCCTCGCCCGCGACCGCGCGGGCCAGCAGCGTCTTGCCGGTGCCCGGCGGGCCGACCATGAGTACACCGCGCGGTGCCATCGCCCCGGCGCGGCGGTAGCGTTCGGGCCGCCGAAGGAAGTCGACGACCTCGGCGATCTCGCCCTTGGCGCCCTCGTAGCCCGCGACGTCGGAGAACGTGGTCTCGGGCCGTTCGGCGTCGAACACCTTCACCCGGGACTTTCCGACCCCGCCGAGTACTCCGGTCATCTGCGCGGCTCCGCCCTTCGACAGCCGCCGCCAGAACCAGAAGATGATGAGGAACGGTCCCAGCAGGAGGATCAGGGACAGCATCTGGGAACCGAAGGACGTCGTGGTGGACGGCTGGGACGCGGTGACCTCCACCTTCTTCTTCTCCAGGCGGGTCAGCAGCTGGTCGCCGGCGAGCTGGACCGGGACCTCGGTACTGAAGGTGTGCCCGTTGGTGAGCCTGCCGCTCGTGTGCCCGTCGGACCTGATCGTGACGGACTTGACCTTGCCGGCGTCCACGTCGGCGAGGAACGTCGAGTACGTCAGGTTCACCTTCTGCGGCTGCGTGGACCGCGTCGCGGGCAGCACCGCCCACAGGCCGAGGGCGAGAACGATCGCCAGGGGCCACAGCCAGTGGCGCCAGGCGGGCGGGGGCGGCGGCGCGGTCGGTGACGGTCGGTCGCCCGGTGGCGGCGGCTGGGCCTGCTTGGTCATGGCGTCTCCATGCGTTCTCAGGCGGGCCCACCAGATGGCGTGGTGCGGCGAGCCGGGTCGGAGTCGAAGGCGGACGCGCGGCGGGGGGAGCAGAAGTGGCAGGTGGTGCTCACCGCGTGGTAGTGGGGGCGGATGCTCACCTCGGCCTCCGTCGGTCGTGTGCAGGGATCGCGCGCTCGGATGGCAGCTCGTACCTCCACTGTCACGCTCGCGTACGCGCCCCCACAGGGGCCCACCGTCCCCGCGCACAGGGCTGCCCGGCCCATCGGACGTCTGGGCAGCGACGTCCTTCACCAGGCCATGGCGGCCGCAGGCCACGACTGACGACGCTGATGCCGACCGGCCGCCGCCGACGGATGGGTTCGGAAGGTGACGCCGGCCCGGCAGGGTCGAACGGCACCCCCATCACATCGGCGTGACCTCTTCGACGTCGACCGGGCGCGAGTGGGAGGAGATCCCGGCGTGCCGCAGCCGCTTCTCGGCCTGTTCCGGGGAGGGCGGTTCACGGGTGAAGACGTCCTGCCCGACGGCCGTGGCCTCCCAGGTGTTGGCCGCGGCCGCGGAGGCCGTGAGGAGCCAGGTGGCGCAGATCCGCTCCTCGCCGTCGTCGTAGTACTGACCACTCCAGCTGGTCACCGACTCGGCGTCGGTCCGCCCGTTGCGCCAGGCCACCGTCCAGCCGAGCGGGGTCCCATGCTCCGGAACGGTGGCCGCCTCGCACCGGCCGACCAGCGGGTACGTCCCGACGGCATGCCCGGCGGCGGAGACGTAGGTGCCCCTGACACCGCCGGTCGGGTCCGCCGTGATCCGCATGTGGGAGCCGATCTCGTTGTACCAGTCACCGCTGATGCTCATCGTTCGTCCCTCCTTGGCTTCCGGCCGATCTCATCGACGTCTTTCCGCAAGCCGGTGAAGGCGTCTGCCTGACGATGCGGTCGGTCCGTTTGCCCTTCTTCTCCACTACAGGCGTCCCACGACCGCCCCACCAGGGCCGAACAGACCGTTTCAGGAGCCGAATTCCTCTCGTCATCGAGGCCCACGAGGACCGCCGAGGCTGTCCGGTGGGGCCGTGCGGACGTAGCCTGAGGACGACGGGAGACGGACCCCGAGCGAAGGCATGTGGTGCGCATGTCCGTGACCACCTCGCACAATCTCTCAGGGCCGCTGGACGAGGTGACGGCTTCGTACCGTGCGACCTGGCTGCGACCACCCCACGCAGAGGTGTTCGCCCGCAGGCTCGACCGTCTCGCGTCCTACCTCGACCTCGCCCTCAACGAGCCCGCCGCCGTCCAGAAGGTGCGAGACGCCGTGGCGGAACTGCGCGAGGTCCCTCGCCTGAGCACCGCGCTTGTCCAGATCACCGACACGGCACTGTCGATCATGGGCACCGAGTTCGGAAATGTGCAGGTCATCGACCCGCGCGACGGCTCGCTCGTCCTGGTCGCCCATGCGGGCTTCCGGTCCGGGTTCCTCGACCACTTCGCGGTGGTCCGCGACGCCCATTCCGTCTGCGGCCAGGCCGCCCGGCACAGCGAGCAGGCGGTCGTGGCGGACGTACGCGCGCCCCCGGCCCTGGAACCACACGAGGAAGTCTTCCGCGTTGCGGGCGTCCGCGCGGTCCAGTCCACCCCCGTGCTCGACCCATCGGGCCGGATCATCGGCATGATCTCCACCCATGCCTCACAGCCGGGCAGCCCCTCCGATCGGGACCTGCGGCTCATGGAGCTCTATGCGCGGCTCGCCGGTGAGGTCATCGCACGGCACCTCGGCCAGTCACCTGCGGCCGCTGAGGGCCTGGCCGTCCGGCGGCCCGACACCACGGCCCTGCTCCTGTCCGATCAGTCGTCGATCCACGCCCTCACGGGGCAGATCCTGTCCGAGACGATCAACCGGATCTTCTCCGCCGGGCTGAACCTCGCGGGCACGCTGCAACTCGTCGCCCACGACGACCTCCTGGCGCGGCGTGTGCAGGCCGGACTGGACGAACTCGACGAAGCAGTCCGCCAGATCCAACGAGCCGCACTGGAGATCGACCTGCACCGGCACGCGGGGGAAGGGAGCCGACCCCCGCACACCAACATCGGACTGGCTTTCCCAACCCGCACCAGCCGGTGAGAACGGACGCACTCGGGCATCCCCGACGCGCCATGCACCAGGGCCTGAACAGCCCCGCCATGGCTACCAGTTGGCCTACGAAGGCAACCGGCTTTCGCGATGTACCGGGAGGTGAGGTACGTCAGTCTTCTTCTTCGCGAAGGGAGGAGAACGTCATGGCCACGCCTCATACCTTCCGTCATATAGCGCTGGGAGCCATGGTGCTCCCCCTCGCCGTGCTCGCACCATCCGCCGGAGCCGGCGCCACAGGACCCGTCGCCGCAGGCGCCGCGGTTCAGGGCCGCGGCGGAAGCCCGGCCTCCACCGTCGACCACGTCGCCGACTTCTACGGCGCCTACACCGATGCCCTGCACGACGTCGGCCACGGCCGCCTGACCGACGCCCTGCGCCGGCACTACCTCACCCCGGAGCTGCTCCGCACCCTGACGCGCTGGGAGGCAGCCCACCACCGGGAGGGTGTCCTGCGCGCCAAGGGAGTCCCCACCCGGTGGAGCGTCGAGTACAACGACAGCGGCATGGGCCATTGCTGGACCCGGGTCGCCCTGACCTGGAACGACACCGGAAAGCACCAGCGCACGAGTCACCTGATGATCCAGTCCGACCTCGCCACCCGGCTGATCTCCGGTATTCGCACGGACGGATAAGGCATACGGCCCCCTGGCACGAGCCACCCGCCCCGGCAAGCGACCGCCCAGCCTCGCCGTGCGCTCGCGCACCTGCGAGCACTTTGACGGCGTCCTGTGCAGGAGCCGCAGAGAGGGGACGGAGGCTCAGGGGATCACATACGCTGCGACCGTACGACGAGTGCCATGGGGCCCCGGTGTCGGCCGGGACCGAGTTCATCGGAGGCGATGGCCCTGCTCACCCTGGATCTGCACCCCGTCTTCCGCAGCGATCGCGCCATCGACACGGCCCTTCGGCAGACCCTCTTCAAGGCCGCCGCCACCGGGGTCGACACCGTTCAGATCATCCCGGGCAAAGGGACGGGCCAGCTGAAGAAGCGTGTACTGGCGGTGCTGGCGCAGAAGCACCTCAGGAAGCTGTACGCCCGCGTGGAGACGGATCCGAACAACGCCGGCAGGATCCTGGTCCACCTCCGTTGACTCCCCGACGGACAGGCCGGGCGCAGCAAGCGGTCCGTCCCCAGGGACACTGACGTGCGCCTCGCGAGAAGGCGGTCACACGGTCGCTTCCGTCAGACCCGCCGACATCCATCGCACCACCGACTCCGCGTTGTACACCTGCCCTTCGGGAGCCAACTGCCGCAGGAAGTCGAGGTCCTGGCCGATGGTGACGACGGGAGGTTCGACCACGCCGTGCGGGCGGCGTTGGCCGAACCCGACGGCGGCCAGCAGCCCGTTGCACAGGCATTTCCGGCCCTTCGTCTGCTCGACGGCACCGCCCTTGCGGACGTACATCGCGGCGGGCTCCGCAGGGCAGCGATAGGCGACGGCGCCCTGTTCGGTGCGGTACGGGGTGCGCAGATAGCCGAGGTCGCAGAGCCGGCGGCGCGCCGCGCTCACGCCCGGGTCGGCCAGTGTGCCGGGCAGGTCGACGACCTTGAACGGGAAGCCGGTCGGAGAGGCCGCGGGATCGTTGCGGACGGTCAGTTCCGTGCGCAGTTCCCGCTCGACCAGCCGGCGCCGCAACCGCGCCTCCAGGCCGGACTCCTCGCAGAGCGCGAAGACGCTGCCGAGTTGGACGCCGGCCGCTCCCACCGCCCGCGCCCGGCGCAGATGTTCCGGCCCGCACTGGCCGCCGGCGATCCAGAAGGGCAGGCCGAGGGCGGCCATCTTGGCGAAGTCGGGGACATCCCGGGGCCCGTAGACAGGGTCGCCCTGCGCGTCCAGGCGCATCGGTCCGCGCGGCGGCGCGCTGTGTCCGCCGGCGCCGTACCCTTCGACGACGAAGCCGTCGGGCGTGGTCTGTGGCGAACGGCTCAGGTACGACGCCAGGGCCGGTAGCGAGACGATGGCCAGGACGTCGGGGCGGCGCAGGGGCCCCGGTTGCGCGCCGCACAGTATCGAGGCGGGGTCGAAGGGCAGTTCTACGGGTGTGTCGTCACCCTCGATGTCCAACCGCGCGGTGACGGGCTCCAGTTGGGCGAGCCGGGTCGCGATGCCCGGGAACTGCGCGGGAATGCCCGCGCCGACCAGCACGTAGTCGACACCGGCCAGGATGGCGCCGAACATGGCGGGGGCCGTGGCGAGTTGGACCTTCGCCAGGTAGTTGACGCCGACCTGTCCGTCGTGGCCCTCCTTGGCGAGCCACACCTCACAGAAGTTGGCGACGACCGTCAACTCCCGGGCAGGACACCTCTCGTCGGCCGTCAGCCGGGGTGTGGCGGCGTACCGCTGGTCGGCGTCGATCCCGCCTTCGACGAAGTAGCGCCGCCGTATGGAGTCGGCGAGTTCCGGCACGGGGAATGCGGCGAGGGCCCGCCTGAGGTGGCCGCCGGGGTCACCGCTTTGCAGTGTCCGGATCAGCAGGGTGTCCAGGGCGGTGCCGGAGACGACGCCCAACTGCCCTGTGCGCGCGACGGACCGGGCCAGGCGCCAGCCGGACACCCCGACCCCCATCCCCCCTTGGATCAGCCAGGGCAGGTCGGTTTTCGTCCCGGGTGTGCTCATGGTTCCTCGCAAGGATGATCGCCGGTTCGGAACACCTACTTACGGTTCCGTAACCTACGCTACCGTAACCATGTGTGGCTCTTCAGGGCGTCGGTTCGCCGACTTGTTGGGTGCCGATGACGGCGAGGAGGTCGAGGGCGTCGGCGCTGTCGGTGCCGACGGCGGGGGTGAACCAGAGCAGCCGCTGTCGGCCGTCTTCGCTGAACAGGCTGAGGCAGTTGACCTCGATCAGGCCGAGTGCGGGGTGGTTGAGGCGTTTTCGGTCATTGCGCCGGAACGCGACGTCGTGGTCGGCCCACAGGGCAGCGAATTCGGGGGAAGTGCCGAGCAGCGAGCTGATCATCGAGCTGGCTTCGGTGTCTTTGCTGTCGCGTCGGGCGGCGGCGGCCCGCAGGTCGGCGACGAAGGCGCGGGACTGCTCGCCATGGTCGGCTTCCGGATACAGGCGACGGGCGGCGGGGTCGGTGAACCACCGGTGCACGAAGCTGGCCCGGGAGCCCCGGAAGCCGGAGTGGTCCCCGAGCAGCGCCACCGCGAGCGGATTCTGTACGAGGGTGACGTGCAGGTCGGTGATGACCTGTGCGGGCGTCGACGTCAGGCGAGTGAGCAGGTCGAGCATGCCGGGGTGGACGTGCGAGGCGGCTGAGCCGTGCGCGGGCACCGGGCGGTCTGCCAGGTGGTAGAGGTAGTCGCGCTCGTCGGCGGTCAGGCGCAGTGCCCTGGCCAGCGCGGCGACCATCTGCTCGGAGGGCTGGGACCCGGCGCCGCGTTCGAGCTCGTTGTAGTAGTCCACCGAAGCTCCGGCGAGCTGCGCGACCTCGTCGCGGCGCAGTCCGGGCACTCGGCGCCGGGGGCCGGACGGCAGTCCCACGTCGGCCGGACGGATGCGCTCACGCCGGGAACGCAGGAAGACCCCCAGCTCGGTGTATTTCCCAGAACCCATGTCCGCCATTGTGCGTCCGTCCCAAGCGACGGAACCAGGGGATGTCATCCCCTGGTTCCGCCTGCCCGGGCCGCGCATCGTGGAGAACATGACCAAGAACAACAGCACGTCGGCGGCCGTACGGGTCGCCGTCGTCACCGGCGGATCGCGCGGCATCGGCCGGGCGGTCTCCCGCCGGCTCGCTCAGGACGGCCTGGCCGTCGTAGTGAACTACGCCCGGGACGACGCGAGCGCCGAGGAGACGGTGGCGGCGATCACCGCCGCCGGCGGCCGGGCGATCCCCGTACGGGCCGACGTGGCGGACGAGAAGGAGGTCGCCGCGATGTTCGACCGAACCCAGGAGGAGTTCGGCGGCGTGGACGTCGTGGTGAACTCGGCCGGCCGGATGGCCCTCGCGCCCATCGCCGACCTCGACCTCGCGGCGCTCGACGCCATGCACCGCACCAACATCCGCGGCACCTTCGTCATCGCTCAGCAGGCTGCCCGGCGACTGCGCGCGGGCGGCTCGTTCGTGGGGTTCTCGACGTCCGTGGTGGGCACGCAGTTCCCGACCTACGGCGCGTACGCGGCCAGCAAGGGCGCCGTCGAGTCCATGACCATGATCCTCGCCCGCGAGCTGCGCGGACGGGACATCACCGTGAACACCGTCGCCCCGGGCCCCACGGCCACCGACCTGTTCCTCGAGGGCAAGACGCCCGAGCAGATCGACCGGCTCGCCAAGACCCCGCCCCTGGAGCGGCTGGGCACCCCGCAGGACATCGCCCAGGTGGTCGCCTTCCTCACCAGCCCCGCAGGGCACTGGGTGAACGGCCAGATCCTGCGCGCCAACGGAGGCATGGTGTGATGCATCAGCCGAAGGTCGTGATGGTCACCGGCGCATCCAGTGGCTTCGGAAACCTCACCGCACGCGCCCTGGCCGAGGCCGGTCACATCGTGTACGCCGGCATGCGCGCCACCGCGGACCGCAACGCGCCCGCCGTCGCGGCGCTCACCGAGTTCGCGAAGGACCGCGGCGTACGGGTAACCGCCGTGGAGATGGACGTCCAGGAACAGGATTCGGTGGACGCCGCCGTCGACCACGTCATGACCGAGCACGAACGTATCGACGTGGTGGTCCACAACGCGGGCCACATGGTCCTCGGACCGGCCGAAGCCTTCACCCCCGACCAGCTCGCCGACGTCTACGACATCAACGTACTGTCCACGCAGCGGGTGAACCGCACGGTGCTGCCGATCATGCGCCGCCGGAGGCAGGGCCTGCTCGTGTGGGTCGGTTCCTCCTCGACCCGCGGCGGACACCCTCCCTTCCTGGCGCCCTACTTCGCCGCCAAGGCCGCCATGGACGCCGTCGCCGAGAGCTACGCCGCCGAACTGATCAAGTTCGGCATCGAGACCACCCTCGTCATTCCCGGTGCCTACCCGAGCGGCACCAACCACTTCGCTCATGCCGGGACACCCGACGACACCGGGCGAGCCGCGGAGTACGACGAGTTGTACGGCCGGCTCAGGGACACCATGGCCGAGACCCTGAGCGACATCTTCCCCGCCGGACGGGAGATCGGGGAGGTGGCCGACGAGATCGTCCGGGTCATCGGCCTGCCGCACGGCGAACGGCCCTTCCGTACCCACATCGACCCCAACCGTGACGGCAGCGAAGTGGTGTCGATCATGTACGACCGGATCCGCGCGGAGTTCTTCCGCCGCACCGGCCTCGACGAACTGCTCACCACTCACGCCACCTTCTGACCAGAACCCCCTTCCACCGAACATCCCGTTCAAGGAGAAACGCTCATGCCTTTCGCCAACTTCAAGGTTCCCGCGGGCACCATCACCGCCGAGGACAAGAAGAAGATCGTCGAGCGCACCACCGACCTGTACGCGGAGATCTACGGTGAGCGGGCCCGCCCCAGCACCGTCGTACTGATCGACGAAGTCGTCGACGGCGGCTGGGGCTTCGGCGGCACCGTCCTGACCGCAGCCATGCTCAACGGCGACGCCTGACTCCCACCCCCTGTGGGGCCCGGAGCCACGGAGCCGGGCCCCACACGGCGGTTGCGACACATGCCAAGCCGTCCCCTCAGGGCTCGGCGGGCGCCGCCAACCGCTCGGCCACCTCGCGTGCTTCCACCGACCGGCCCTGGTCTCGGTACAGGCCCAGCGCCGTCGTCCAGGCGTGACGTGCCGCCTCGCGATCCCCGGCATCGGCGTACATGTCTCCGAGTGACGCCCATGTGTCGGCCTCACGATTGGCGTTGCCGATGGCCTGAAAATGGGTGAGCGCCTGTCGGTAGGCGTCCAGGGCACGACTCGTCCGGCCGGTGCGCCGCGCGATGTACGCCAGCGTGTCCCACGTCGCGGCTTGCCCCTCACCGTCCCCGTGGAGCTGGAGCAACGGCAGCGCCTGAAGGCAGTGTGCCTCACCGCTGGCGTACCGGCCGAGCCGTGCGAGCGCCCAACCGGTGCCGTTCAGGATGTTGGACTCGCCTACCTGGTCCCCGAGTTCGCGATATCCCTCCAGCGCCTGCGCGAAGTGCGGCAGGGCACGCTCGTAGGCGTTGATGCGGACGTAGACCTCGGCGAGCGAGTGGTGGGTGCGGGTGAGGCCCACCGTGCCGGCGTCGGCACTGAACCGCTCGAGAGCCGCGTCGAGGTGGGACAGCGCTTCGTCGTAGCGCCCCGCCTGCGCCAGGGCGACACCGAGCCGCTGCCGGGTGTGGGCGGCCAGCGACGGATCGTCCAGGCCTGTGGCCGCGTCCAGGGCCGTGTACCAGGCCCGGATGCTCTCCTCGAACAGCCCGCGGCGCCAGCGAAACGTGTGCAGCGCCCAGGTCAGGCGGCACAGCTCCGGTCGCAGGCCCCGCCGCTCGGCGAGGGTGATGATCTCCTGGAGGCAGGCGTACTCCGCGTCGAACCAGTCCAGCGCGGCCTGCGCGTCGCCGAAGGCGAGAGGGGCCGGGCTCGGGTCGTGGAGTGCGGGCGGGTCCTGTGCCGTGCGGTGCGGCTCCAGGACCCGGTGCGCCGCTTGCGCCGAGCGCACGTAGAAAGCGACCAGACGGCGCGTGTGCCCGTCGCGTTGCGTGGCGGTCAGGCCGGCCGCCTGCTCCTCGGCGTACAGCCGGACCAGGTCGTGCATCTCGTAGCGGCCCGGTCGGTGTTGGCGGATGAGACAGGCTTCTTCCAGGACGCGCATGGCCTGCCGGGTTCGCGTCGGGTCGCGCTCGATGAAGTGGGCCAGCGCCGCCAGGGACACGTCCTGGTGCGGCAGCAGCCCCAACAGAGCGAACACCCGGGCCGGTTCCGCGTCGAGCGCGTCGTGCGACGCGGCGAACAGGACGCGGAGACTCGCGGAGACGTCACCGGCGTCCAGTACGTCGAGGCGGGTGCTCGGATCGCGCAGGTCCTGGGCGAGTTGGTCGAGGGAGGCGCCCGGCAGACCGTCCACGTGCGCGGCCGCGATGTCGAGGGCCAGAGGCAGCCCGGCGCACCAGTGGACGATGTCGCGCAGTGCCGGCTCCGACGCGGCGCGGTCGTGTCCCAGCCGGCGGGCGAAGAGCCGCGACGATTCGTCGGCCGACAGCAGGCCGAGGCCGACGATGTCAGCACCGGCCCGTACCTTGAGGCTGCTCAGCCGATTCCTGCTGGTCACGAGCGTCCTGCAGCCAGGTGTCCCCGGCAGGAGGGGGACGACCTGCGCGCTGTCGCGGGCGTTGTCGAGCACGACGAGGATCTTCCGCCGGGCCATCAGCGTGCGGTAGAGCGCCGCGCGACCCTCCGTGTCGGCGGGCAGTTCGCTCTCGGCCGCCCCGAGCGCCATCAGGAACAGGTGCAGAACGTCACCGGGGTCGGTGGGGCGGGCACTGGGACTGAAGCCGTTCAGTTGGGCGTAGAGCTGGCCGTCGGGAAACTCCTCGGCGTGCTGGTGCGCCCAGCGCAGAGCCAGCCACGACTTGCCCACTCCGGCCATGCCCGCGATCACGCTGACGTCCGGCGCCCCGCCATCGGTGCGGCCCTCCCCCGCGTCGAGGAGCCGCAGTTCGTCGTCCCGGCCGACGAACCCCGAAGGCAGCGCGGGGAGTTGACGGGGTATGCGGCCTTCCGGCGCGTTGGCCGACGGTGCGGCGAGAGCGTCATCGAAGACGAGGATCCGCTGATGGAGCTCCTGCAACCGGGGACCGGGGTCCACACCCAGCCGCTCCGCGAGCCGTTGCCGCAACTGCTCGTAGGCCATGAGGGCAGCGGCAGGCTGTCCCGTCCGGTACAGGGCGAGCATGTGCAGGTGGGCCGCCTGTTCGTCCAGTGGCTGCTCGGCGGCGAGCGCGGCGAGGGGCTGGACGAGGTCGACGTGCAGTCCCCGGTTCAGCAGCAACTCGTAGTGATCGAGTCGGGCCCGATGGTGCTCCTCCGCCAGCGTGCGACGGTACGTGTCGAGCCACGGCGAGCGCAGACCGGCGAACGGCTCGCCCTGCCAGAGCGCCAACGCCCGTTCGTACGAGGCCTCCGCCTCCCGAGGGTCTCTCGTGCCGCGCGCCTGCTCGACCAAGGAGCGGAAACGGAAAAGATCGACGGCCGAGCTGTCGGTCCGCAGGACATACCCCGCGGGCGTCCGCGCGATGTCCCACCGCTCCGCGTCGCCCGGATCCGCGCGCAGGGCGCGCAGCCGCGACACGTAGCTGTAGAGCGAGGCCATCGCACGCGGCGGGACCTCGTCCCCCCACACCCGGGTGAGGAGCGTCTCCGCGGACACGGGCCGGTTGACGTCGATGAGGAGCAGCGCGAGGACGGAGCGCTGGCGCGGTGATCCGGGGGTGACGGCGGACCCGCGGGAGCGAATGGTCACATCGCCGAGGAGGGTGAATCCGATGCTCATACCGGTCCTTCGTCCCGCGCGGTCTCGCCGGCCCGGGGCGGCTGTCGCGGCTGTCCGCCCGACACCCGTTCTGAACAGCCCTGCAAGAAACTATCAAGGTCCTTGCAGGGCGCGTGCCGAATACTGACGGTGACCAGCACCACCCAGGGGGAAGGACTACATCGTGACCCGTCACGCCGTACCGCGCCGCGGACTGCTCGGCCTCACCGCGCCGGAAAGAGACACCGTCATTGCGACCGGGCGGTCTGTCGCACGACACGCGACGCCCCGCGGAACCGGTCACGCGTGAACATCACGTGAGCTGTTCGCCCGCCCGGCACCTCGCCGATGTCCGTCCGCCGCCATCCGCGACGACGTACACCACTGTTCACCCCGGCCAACCCCCCACCGCCCGCGAACGAGGCCGCATGCTCCGCATCCACTTCACGCCCGAGGACCTGCAGAACATCCGCATCTCACGCCGTCCCGATCCCCTGTGGGAACTCGTCTGCGCCGCCTGCCGGTTCGCCACCCACCAGGGACCGCTCGAATTCGGGGCATGGCGTAGCACCGTCCGTCAACGGCTCGCCGGAGACCCAGCCGCCGGCCGTGCCCTACACACCCTGCAGACACTCGTCCCGCCCGCCGGATACATACCCGACTTCCTCACCCCCTCCGTCCCGGAAGGGGGTCTGCCCGCGGCCCTGGAGGAAATCCAGGCCACCCCTCCCGGCCGACTGCGGGAGGAGCTGGGAAGGCTCGCCACCGCACGCCCTCTCCCGCCATGGACCACAACGCTCGGCCGGCCCGGAGACCGGGGCATGCGATCGCTGGCGAATTCCCTGAACATCTCCGCCAGAACCCTGCTGCAACCACGCTGGGCACACGCCCGTCGAGCCGTCCGTGACGACGTCGACGGGCGGACCCGCGCGCTCCTCGACGGCGGCGTCCTCGCCCTGCTGCACAGCCTGCGTCCCCTCGCCCGATGGAACGCACCCGTCCTGGAGGTCGACTACCCCACCCATCGCGACCTCTACCTGGACGGCCGCGGGCTGCGCCTCGTCCCGTCCTACTTCTGCTGGCGCCGCCCCACCGCCCTCGCCGACCCCGCACTCGGCCCGGTCCTCGTCTACCCGGTCACCGCACGGCCACTGGACTCGATCACCCTGCGCGACGACGGACTCGACCGTCTGCTGGGCCGTACCAGGACGTCGGTCCTCGTCGAGGTCGCCCGCGGCGGCCCCCGGACCACCTCGGAAGTGGCGACGGCGGTCGGCATCGCCCTGCCCAGCGCCAGCTACCAACTCACCGTCCTGCGGGACGGAGGGCTGGTGGCGAGCCGACGCGAGGGGCAGTACGTGCGGCACTCGGTGACGCCTCTGGGCTACCGGCTCCTGGACGGCGACGCCGGAGAGTCTTCCCGCATGGGTCAGGAGGTCGGCAGCGCCCCCGAGCTTCTGCACGCGTAGCCTCACGGGCCGATGGGGGATCCCGTCCGTGCGCGGAACGTGCGGCGGTAGGTGTCCGGGGGCACTCCGACCGTACGGTTGAAGTGGCGGCGCAGTGTCGTGGCGGTGCCCATGCCGGTGGCCTCCGCGATGGTGTCGATCGTGTCGTCGGTCTGCTCGAGCAACTCCTGGGCGCGGCGGATCCGTTGGGTGAGCAGCCACTGCAGCGGGGTGGTGCCGGCCGCGGCACGGAAGTGGCGGCCCAGGTTGCGCGAGCTCATCCGCGCCCGGCGCGCGAGGTCCTCCACCGTCAGCGGCTGGTCGAGGCGCTCCAGGGCCCACGGGAGAAGGGCGGCGAGCGGGTGGTCGTCCCGGGCGGGCACCGGCGTGGTGACGAACTGGGCCTGGCCGCCGGCGCGGTGCGGCGGTACGACCAGTCGGCGGGCGGCGGCGTTGGCCACGGACGAGCCGTGATCGAGACGGATGATGTGCAGGCACAGGTCAAGGGCGGCGGCCTTGCCCGCGGAGGTGAGCACGCTGCCGTTGTCCACGTACAGCACGTCCGGGTCGACCTCGACCGCGGGACAGCGGGCGGCCAGGGCATCGGTGTGCGCCCAGTGCGTGGTGGCGCGCTTGCCGTCCAGCAGGCCCGCCGCGGCCAGCACGAAGACGCCCGTGCACAAGGAGGCCACGCGCGCCCCCGCCTCGTGGGCCGCGCGCACGGCGTCCACCAGGTCGGCCGGCGGGTCGTCGTCGATGTCGGCCCAGCCGGGGACGATCACGGTGTCGGCGTCGCGGAGCCGGTCGAGCCCGTGGTCGGGCTCCAGCCGGAACCGGCCGAACCGTATGGCGTCCGGCCCGCAGACCTCGAGGTCGTACCAGGGGCCGGTCACTCCGGCCGGGGCGGTGCCGAAGATCTCGTACGCCAAGGACAGCTCGAAGTGCAGCATCCCGTCGGTGACCGCCAGCGACACAGAACTCATGTCCGTAATTGTATGTGGCATGTCGTTTCGGACACTGGTGGTGCGGTGCCCGCCCCGTGAGGATGGCTGCTGTCGATCGTTCGAGAGCAAGGGCGGACCATGGGATCAGGGCAGATGGTGGCGGTGTACGGCGCGTACGGCCACACGGGGCGGTTCGTGGTCGCGCATCTGCGGGAGCGCGGGTTCGTGCCGGTCCTCTGCGGCCGCGACGCCGGCAAGCTGACGGAGCCGGCGGCGTCATGTCCCGGACCCGAGCCCCGTACGGCATCGGTCGACGATCCGGTCTCGCTCGACCGCGCACTGGCTGACGCGGTCGCCGTGGTCAACTGCGCCGGCCCCTTCGCCACGACCGCCGCCCCCGTGATCGAAGCGGCACTGCGCGCCAAGATCCCGTACGTGGACGTGGCGGCCGAGATCGAGGCCAACGCCGACACCTTCGCGCACTTCGCGGAGCATGCCCGGGCCGCGGACGTGGCCGTCGTCCCCGCGATGGCCTTCTACGGCGGACTCGGCGACCTCCTCGCCACCGCGGCGATGGGCGACTGGACGGGGGCCGACGAGGTGCACGTCGCCTACGGGCTGAGCAGCTGGCATCCCACGGAGGGCACCCGCGCCGCGGGCCAGGTCTCCGGTGAGCGGCGCAACGGGCGGCGGGTGCGGTACACGAAGGGGCGGCTGGAGTACCACGACGATGCCCTGCCCACTCTGACGTGGCCGTTCCCCGACCCGATGGGCCCGCGGACCGTCATCGGGGACTTCACGATGGCCGACGTCGTCACCGTCCCCAGCCACTTGGCCGTCCCCGAGGTCCGTACCTACATGACCACCGAGGCGGCCGGCGATCTGGCCGCCCCGGACACACCGGCGCCGACCGCGGTCGACGAGCGCGGCAGGTCCGCGCAGACCTTCGTCGTCGATGTCGTCGTCCGCTCCGGCGGCGTCGAGCGGCGTGCCGTGGCAAGGGGGCAGGACATCTACGCGGTCACCGCGCCGCTCGCGGTGGAAGCGGTCGACCGCATTCTCACGGGACGGATCAGGACGGTCGGCGTCGCCTCGGCCGGTGAGATCTTCGACGCGCCCGACTTCCTCCGCGCGCTGTCCCCGCACATCGTTTTTGAACTGCGTCCGTAGAGCGCGGGCCGCGGGTTCCGGTTCCTTCTCGTTCTCCTTGTCCTTGCTCCTTCTCAGCGCAGTTGCTCGGCCAGCCCGACGATGATGCCCTCCGGGCCGCGGACGTAGCAGAGCAGATGGCTGTCCTCGAACCGGGCGATCTCGCCGACGAGTTCGGCTCCGTGGGGGCGCAGGCGGGCGACGGTGTCCTCGATGTCGTCGACGGCGAACATGACGCGGTGCGTGCCCAGAATGTTGTGTGGCCGGTTGCGCGGCCCGGCGTCGATCGCCGCCGGGCTGCGGTACTTCGCCAGCTCGAGCCGGCTGTGACCGTCCGGGGTCCGGACCATCGCGATGTCACAGCGGACGCCTTCGAGTCCTGTGCACTGGTCGGCGACGCGCCCCTCGACCTGCGCCCTGCCCTCCAGCTCCATGCCGAGCTCCACGAAGAACGCGACGGCGGCGTCCAAGTCCTCGACGACGATGCCGACGTTGTCCATCCGCTGAACCGCCATGCTGCACGCTCCTTCTTCCTCGTCCGGCCGGTGGTGGCCGCTGGTGTCCCCGGGACGGAGCCGACGGCACGTTCTCGACATCCGCGGACCGCCGAACCGCAGAAGGAAGACTCCTGCTACGACTCTCCTTCTACTGTGTGCGCAGCGTGCACCACCCGGCCACGAGGAACGCCATGCCCGACAGCCACGACGCCCCGACGCAGCCGGGAACCAGCCGAAGCACCTCGGCGACCATCGCTCCGAACATCCTGCGCTGCCTGCGCCCGGTCACCGACGCGTACGGGGTCGACCTGCGGCCGGAACTGAACCGGGTCGGGCTGGACGAGGCGATGATGCGCTCGGCGGCGCTGCGGGTCTCCTACCGCCAGGGCAGTGCCGTCATCCGGCGTGCGCTGGAGCTGACCGGCGACGCTCACCTGGGCCTGCGGGTGGGTGCCGCTCAGCACCTGACCTCCTGGGGTCTCCTCGGGTTCGCCCAGATGGCGGCCGCCACGCTGCGGGAGGCCATCGAGACCGGCGTGCGCTTCCAGAACCTGTCCGGGGCGATGGTGGTCTGGTCGGCCGGGCCGGAGGAAGCCGGCTACGTGCTGCGGGCCGAACTGCCCGATCCGGCCCTCGATCCACCGGTCGCGGTCTTCCTGGCGGAGGAGGCGTTCGCCAGCGTCGTGGCCCTCACACGGCTCAGTTCGGGGCAGGAGTTCGCGCCGCGGGGCGTCGAGTTCGCCTTCCCCTCCCCTCGCGACACCGCACCGTTCACCGAGTTGTTCCGCTGCCCGGTGCGCTTCGGCGCCGTGTCGAACCGCCTGGTGTTCCCCACGTCATGGGTCGGGCGTCCGATGCCGGGCCGCGACCCGGTCACCTACACCGCCGTCGTGGAGATCCTGGAGGAGCAGGCGGCGTCGACGCGAGATCGGCAGGACCTGCTGGAGGTGCTGGAGATCTCGATCGCCCAGGGCCTGCCCGAGGTGCCGTCCTTCGTCGACCAGGCCCGACGGCACGCCTTGAGCGAGCGCACGCTGCGCCGTCGGCTGGTCGAATGCGGTACGACGTACGAGGCGGTCGTCGACGGAGTGCGCCGCGAGCGGGTCGAGCAGTTGCTGCGCCGGCCGGAGCTGACCCTGCGGGACATCGCTCGGCAGGCCGGCTTCTCCGACGTCCGCGCACTGCGGCGGGCGGTGCACCGCTGGCACGGGGTGGCCCCGGCCCGGCTGCGCGCGGACACCGCCGACCGGTGAGGCGCGCGCCCGTGTCGCACCGCACCGACATCGCCACCGGACCGCCGTGCCGCGGCGTCAACGCGTGCGGATCCAGACGGTCTTCTCTCTGGTCCACTGGGCGAAGGCGTCGGTGGACTTCTCCGCGCCTCCGAATCCCGACTGCTTCCATCCTCCGAAGGGAGTCGTGATGTCGCCTTCGCTGTAGGCGTTGACGGAGACCACCCCGGCTTCGACCGCTCGCGCGAGCCGGAAGGCGGCATCGAGGTCGCGGGTCCACACCGAGGCGGCGAGCCCGTATTCGGTGTCGTTCGACAACCGCACCGCCTCGTCCTCCGTGGTGAAGGTCTGGACGGTGACGACAGGGCCGAACAGCTCCTTGGTGAGTACGTCGCTGCCCGCCTGGGCCCGGCTGATCACGGTGGGCGGGTAGTAGGCACCGTAGGGCGGCAGACCGTGCGGCAGACCGCCGGTGTGGATGTGCGCACCGGCGGTACGGGCCGCTTCCACCGCGCCGGCGACCCGGTCGAAGGCGGCACGGTTGATGAGCGGCCCCACCTGGGTGCGGGCGTCGGCGGGATCACCGACGGTGAGTTTCCTCGCTGCGGCGGTGAACCGGTCCAAAACCTCCTCGGCGATGCTGTGGTGGACCAGGACGCGGGAGCCGGCGGTGCAGTTCTGCCCCGTGGTCAGGAACGCCGCCTCGATCATGTGGTCGATCAGTTCGTCGCCGTACTCGAGCGCGTCCGGGAGGAGGATCTGGGGGCTCTTGCCGCCCATCTCCAGGCAGACCCGCTTGAAGTTGGACTCGGCCGCGTCGGCCAGGATGCGGCGTCCGGTGGCGGTGGATCCCGTGAACGACAGTGCGCGCACCAGCGGGTTGCGGGCGAGCGCCGTACCGGTGACGTTTCCGTGGCCGGGCAGGACCGTGAGCACGCCGTCCGGCAGTCCCGCCTCGGCCGCCAGCGCGGCCAGGTGCAGGGTCGAGCGCGGGGTGGCCTCGGCGGGCTTGAGCAGCAGCGAGTTGCCGGCGGCGAGCGCGGGGCCGACCTTCCAGGCGGCCATGGCCAGCGGGTAGTTCCAGGGCAGGATCGCGGCGGCCACCCCGACCGGTTCCCGGCTCGCCAGGCCCAGGCTGTCGTGACCGGTGGGAGCGACGCGGCCGAAGACCTTGTCGGCCGCCTCCGCGAACCACCGGATCGACTCGATCGCCGCGGGCACGTCCCCCGTGCGGCACTCGGTGATCGGCTTGCCCGCGTCCTCGCAGTCCAGCCGGGCCAACATCTCGGCGTGGTGCTCCATGAGGTCGGCCAGGCGCAGCAGGACAGCGGCTCTCTCCCGCGGGGACCGGCCGGCCCAGACGCCGCCGGCGAAGACCTCGTGCGCCCGCTCGGCCGCTTGTACGACGTCCTGCTCGCTCGTCGCCGGCAGGGTCGTGATCAGTTCCCCGGTCGCGGGATTGACGACGTCGAGCGTCTCCTGGACACGGGTGCTGCCCGTCCGGCTCATGCTTCCTCCACCAGTTCCCAGCGCACGCCGCCGACCTGGCGGGCCAGCCCTCTGCGGCGCAGGTCCTCCAGATAGCGGGCCATGCCCCGCTCGCCTCGTTTGCGGAACAGCGGGAAGAGCCTGGGCAGCAGGTTCGGTGCCAGCATCGCGAACCGCACCAGCCGCGACTCGCCGGAGCGCACGTAGGACTCCAGGCGGGGCTTGTCGAGCAGGCTCACCACGGCGCGCACGACATCCGCCGGTTGCTGCGGCGCGTCCTGGAACTGCATGGAGTTCCCGCCGTCGACTGCCTCCTGGCGCAGCATGCGGGTGTCGGTCGCCGACGGCAGCACCGAACCGGCCTGGATGCCCTTGCCCCTGAGGTCCAGCCCGATGGCGAGCATGGCGCCGCGCAGCCCGAACTTCGAGGCGGTGTAGATCGGGGTCTCACCCAGCGGGAAGATCCCGCCCAGCGACACCGTGGTGACCACGCGCGGGTCGCCGGAGGCCCGCAGCAGCGGGACGGCGATCCGGGTGGTGACCAGCGGGGCGACCAGGTTGACGTCGATCTCCCGCTCGATGCTCTCGACGCTGCGTACGTCGAAGCGTTCCGCGCTGGTCATGCCCACGTTGTTGACCAGGACGTCGATGCGGCCGTGGGTGATGGCGACGCCGTCGAGCATCCGCTGTACGGCGGCGCCGTCCAGCAGGTCGCAGCCCACTCCGGTGTGCCCGCTCCCGGGCAGTTCGGCGGCGGTCCGTTCGGCCCGCACCTGGTCGATGTCGACCACGAGGACGCGTGCACCGCCTGCCGCGAAGCGGTGGCACAGGGCGCTGCCGATGCCGCCGGCGCCGCCGGTCACCAGGATGACCTTGTCACGGAAGTCGTACGTCATGACGCCACCGCCTCCTGCCGCACGGACGTCGCCCGCGGCGGCAGACCCGCGGTGCGCCAGCCCATCCCTTGGGCGACCTTGCCGAGGTACTTCACGAAGGCGTCGCTGTGCACGTAGCCGGTGTGGCGGGGCGAGTCGACGAACTTCAGTCCGCCGGACAGGTCGGGCCGGTCGCTGCGGACCAGGCGGGCGAACCGTTCGGCGGTCGGCAGCCCGGCCCTGGTGTCCTGGATGAAGGAGGCGATCAACTGGGCCTGGCTGTCGAAGAGTTGGTAGGCGCCGGAGTTGGTCTCCACGAAGCCGACGCCGAACAGGCCCTCGTGGTCGCGGGAGAAGGAGGACAGGTAGAGGTCGGGGTGCTGTTCCTCGCCGAAGTACCGCTGTGCGACGGGGACTTTGTGGACGTATCCCGTCGCCAGCAGGATCAGGTCGAAGTCGTCGCTGGTGCCGTCGGTGAAGTGGACCGTCCGGCCCTCGGTGCGGGCGATGCCGGGCCGGGCGGTGATGTCCCCGTGCTGGAGGTGGTGGATCAGCAGCGAGTTGATGGCCGGGTGGGTCTCGAACAGCTTGTGGTCCGGCTTTTGCAGACCGAGCCTGCGCGGGTCACCGTTGACGAGCCGCAGCAGGCCGCCGAACAGCTTCTGCTGCAGCCACATCGGGAGGTGGGGGCCGCCCGCGGCGATGGTGTCCACCGGTCGGCCGAACAGGTGCTTGGGAATGAACCAGTAGCCACGGCGCATGCTGATCGCAGCGTGGTCGGCGGACCGCGCCGCGTCGCAGGCGATGTCGAGTCCGGAATTGCCCGCGCCCACCACCAGCACACGCTTTCCCCGCAGTTCCGCGCTGCTGCGGTAGGTGATGGTGTGCCGGATCTCGCCGGTGAAGTGGCCGGGCAGTTCGGGGACGTTGGGGTGCCACTGCGACCCCGTGCACACGACGACCTGCCGGTGTGTGCTCACCCGGCCGTCGGCCCGGGTGACCGTCCAGGTGCCGTCCGGGTTCTTCTCCACGCTGCGGACCTCGGTGCCGAACTCGATCCGGTCCGTGAGCCCGTAGACCTCGGCGAACGACGTCAGGTAGGTCAGGATCTGCCGGTGCGGCGGGTAGTCGGCGAAGTGGCCCGGCATCGGATAACCACCGAACCCGGAAAGGGACTTGCTGGAGATGAAGTGGGCCGACTCGTACATCGGGCTGCCCGGGTTGTCGATGTCCCACAGCCCGCCCGGCCCCGTGTGACGTTCGATGTGCGTGTACGGCAGATCCCGCTCGGCCAGCGCCCTGGCGACCGCCAGTCCCGCGGGTCCGGCACCGATCACACAGGTGTCGTGCTCGTTCTCACTCACGGTTCCGATCCTTTTCTCGATGCATCAGGGGGGATGCAGGGAACCTATGCACCGCGTGACCGCCTCGAACTGACCCCTGCGGCCACACAGGGGACCCCAGCGGCCAGGGACAGGCCGCTGCCGTCCGGGCCGGGAGTCGGTGACCGGGATCACAGAGGCCAGCTGCATCGTGGCGTGGTGTCCAATGTCTTTCCACAGATGTAGGGCTGGTCGAAACGGGGACGGTGCATGTGGAACAGGGTCGAGCCGAAGGGTTCGACGGGTTCGTGGCAACTCGCTGGTCGACGTTGTTCCACCTCTCCCGTCTGCTCGTGGGAGGCGATCGGCACCGGGCCGAGGACTTGCTGCAGGAAGCCCTGGTCAAGCTCTGGTTCGTCTGGCCGAGGATCGCCGATGAGGCCCCGGAGGCATACGTGCGCAAGGTCCTGGCTCGCGCGGCGGCACGCTCGGCACGGCGTCGGTGGTGGGGCGAGCGTCCGGTCGAGCAGTTGCCCGACCTGCCCGCCGTGGGCGACGTGTCCGCGGCCGTCGTAGAGCGCTCACGCCTGGAGTGGGCCCTGGCCCAACTGCCGCCGCGGCAGCGGGCCGCGGTGGTACTGCGCTACTACCAGGACCTGTCCGAGAAGCAGGTCGCCGAAGTACTGGGGTGCCCGGTGGGCACCGCCCGGTCCCATGCCTCACGTGGCGTGGCCCGGCTGCGTCGCATCTTGTTCGACGTCATCGAGCCGGTGGGGTGAAGGGGAACCGATGGACCACTTCGAACGGGAGTTGGCGCGGATGATGCGCGACACCCAGGAGTACGCCCCCTTCGGGGAGGAACACCGGGCGCGTCTGCGGGCCGGGGTCCAGACCCGCAAGCGGGTCCGCATGGCACAGAGGGCAGCGGGTTCCGTCCTGGCCGTAGCGGGACTCGGGCTCGGCCTCTTCGTGCTGCCTCACGACCCGGGAGCGAACAGGCCGCAGGCACCCCGACCGCGGCCGACGACGAGCCAGGTGTCCCCGGCGCCGACACCGACCTCGGCACCCACGACGGCACCCCCCAGCACCACGACGCCGGACAGCACCAGCAGCGCCACCGGACAACCGTCGTCCTCGACCGCGGTACCGCCCCCGACCGGGAGTTCAACCGCGTCCGACTCCACCTCCGCCCCGCCCCCGACCGCGCCGACGACTTCGCCGCCCAACGACACGACGACACCCACTCCACCGGCAGCACCGTCGACGGCACCGGCTTCGGCGTCGGGCTCCGCCAGTCCCGGATAGCAGGAGCCGTACCGCCTCCCTGACTCTCCCCTCGCACTGACCACGCCCGGCGCACCGCATCGCGAATCCGCCGTGCCTGCCTTCGGCATGCCCTTCACCAAGACTCGAATCTGGACGGACCGTGACAGAACTGATAAATCAACTGCCGCTGCCCACGCCGGTGTCGGCGCACCACCGCGAGCCCGTCCTGGACGTGGTCGTGCCGGTGTTCAACGAGCAGGCAGACCTGGAGCGCAGCGTACGGCGGCTGCACGCGCATCTGCGCGAGACGTTCCCCTACCCCTTCCGCATCACCGTCGCGGACAACGCCAGCACCGACGAGACCCCGCGGATCGCGGCCCGGCTGACGGCCACGCTGCCGGACACGCAGTGGCTCCGCCTGTCGGAGAAGGGACGGGGCCGCGCCCTGCACGCCGCATGGTCGAACTCGCGGGCGCCGGTGCTCGCCTACCTCGACGTAGACCTGTCGACGGATCTGGCCGCCCTGTTGCCGTTGGTCGCCCCTCTCATCTCCGGCCACTCCGACATCGCCATCGGCACTCGTCTGGCCCGCGGCGCCCGAGTGGTGCGTGGCCCCCGGCGGGAAGTCATCTCCCGTTGCTACAACGCCCTGTTGCGCTCCACGCTCGCGGTGGGATTCTCCGACGCGCAGTGCGGCTTCAAGGCCGTACGGCGGGACGTCGCCGAACGGCTGCTGCCCCTGGTGCAGGACACCGGGTGGTTCTTCGACACGGAACTCCTGGTGATCGCGGAGCGGGCCGGACTGCGCATCCACGAAGTGCCGGTCGACTGGGTCGACGATCCCGACAGCAGGGTCGACATCCTGTCCACGGCCCTGGCCGACCTGCGGGGCATCGCCCGCATCGGCCGCGCCCTGGCCCGCGGGGCACTGCCGACGGCCGCACTGCGCCGCAGCGGCGACGGGCCGTCGAACGGTCTGGCCGGCCAACTGCTGCGGTTCTGCGCGGTGGGCGCCGTCAGCACCGTCGGATACGTGCTGCTGTACGCGGCACTGCGCCCCGCCGCGGGAGCGCAGGCCGCCAACGCGATCGCGCTACTGCTGTGCGCTCTGGCCAACACGGCGGCGAACCGCCGGCTCACCTTCGGACTGCGAGGCCACGGCGGCGCGCTGCGCCACCACGCCAAGGGCCTCCTCGTCTTCATCATCGGCCTGGCCCTCACCAGTGGATCACTCGCCGCGCTGCACCACCTGTTCCCCGCGGCGGTACGGACCGCGGAGATCGCGGTGCTGGTCGCCGCCAACCTGGCAGCCACCCTCGTCCGCTTCGCGCTGCTGCGCGCCTGGGTGTTCCGCGCCCGCCGACCCGGGACGGACTCCGCGACCGCATGAACGACACGCTGACCCCGTCTACGCGCCCCGACACCGACTCCTTCGCGCCCACCGGCGGAACCCGCGTCGCCTCCCTGATCCACCCGGCGTGGCGCCAACTCCGGTACCACGGACCCGTCCTGGCGATGTACGGCATCCTGAAGCTCATCGGGTTCGCCGTCTTCATGCACCTGTTGGACTCCACCGGAGAATTCCGCAGGAAGAACCCGCGTTTCGGCGGCGGCGCCCACGCCTGGGACGTCCTGGCCAGCTGGGACGGCTGGTGGTACCAGCAGATCGCCGCCCACGGCTACGAACCCGCCCTCGTCCGGATCCCCGAGGCCTCGGGGCTGATCACCCTGAAAGGCAACTCGGCGGCGTTCTTCCCGCTCTACCCGGCCACCATACGGCTCGTCTCCTCCTGCACGGGCCTTGGCCTCTACGGTGCCGGAATGCTGGTCTCGATCCTCGCCTCGTTCGCGGCCGCACTCGGCGTCTACGCCGTCACCGCCCGCTTCGGCGGCCGTCGCGCGGGGCTGGCCGCGGCCGGACTGTGGGCCGTGTGGCCCGGTTCCGGCGCCGAGTGGTCCGGGTACTCCGAGTCGCTCTACGTCGCCCTGGCCGTATGGGCCTGCCATGCCGTCATGAGCGACCGCTGGCTGACCGCGGGCGTCCTCACCTTCACCGCGGGGCTGGCCCGCCCCACCGCGCTCGCGCTCATCGCCGCCCTCACCGTCGCGGCCCTGCGGGCACTGCACCACCGGCAAGAAGACGTCGCCCGCCCGATGACCGCGATCCTCATCGCCCCGCTCGGCCTCATGGGCTATCTCCTGTGGGTCGGTGACCGGATGGGCGACCTGACCGGCTACTTCCAACTCCAGAAGGGCGCCTGGGCCCACACCTTCGACTACGGCAGCCAGACGCTCGACGTCTTCACCTCCCTCGCCGTCGGCCGCACCGACTACCTCTTCCCGAGCCCGTTCGAGGACGTCATCGGCGTGCTGGTCGTCCTGACGGGCCTGCTGCTGATCCCCTTCCTGATCCGGCTTCGCCCTCCGGCCGTGCTGATCGTCTACACCGTCCTCACCTTCGTCCTGGTCCTGGGCAGCCAGCAGATCTTCGGCAATGTCTCGCGCTATCTGCTCCCCGCCTTCCCCCTGTTCATCCCACTGGCCGTACGACTGCGCACGGTCGGCCTGCCCCTGCTGTGCGCACTCCTGGCCGTGGTGGCGGTGGCATCGGGGTCGTATGCCGGATATGCACTGTTCGAGCTTGGGGTTCCCTGACGGGTCCGCCAGGCGGGAGGGTGTGGTGGTCGGCCTGACGCGGGCTGGCACGGACGGGCGCGGCATCGCGGAGACAGATCTTGCCCAGGGGGCTGCAACTCAGACCTCCACCCCTTCCGTGGCGGCATCCGTGCCACTAAATTTGGCGTCATGACTGCCATCACTCTCCGCATCCCCGACGCCATGGACAAACCGCTGCGCGACGCGGCCGCCGACGCTCCTTCCCTGAACGACTACATCCTGCGCGCCGTGCGCCGGCAGATGACGCTCGATGCGGCCCGCAAGCTCGCCTCGATCGCGCCCCTCGACCTCGCGGGCGAAGGCGACGCCCTGTGACCATTCGCAAGGGCGACGTGTGGGACGTCGACACCGGCAAGGGAACCCGCACTGTCCTCGTCGTCAGCCTCGACGGCCTCGCCGAGGCCTACAACGCCGTCGTCGTCCTGGTCCTCCACGCCCCGGCGCAGCATCCCGACACGGCGATGAGCGTGCACCTGACCACCCCGGTCGATGCCTCCCTCGTCGCCGTGAACCTCCTCCAGCTCTCCGCCGTCCGCTTCGAAACCGGCACGCTGCACGGCAACATCGGCCCCGAGCAGCAAGAGCTCGTCGACAACGCGATCCGCGCGGTCCTCGACCTCTAGAACGGACCCCCGTCACGAACATCTGCGAAGTGCGAACTGCGGTGGTGGGCCTACGGGAAGGCTCTCCGGTCACCGGCGATAGAGCTGCCACATGGCGAGTTCGTCGTCATGTGCACGTAGGCGTTCGACGGCTTCCATGGGCGTGCGCTGTTCGGTGAGTTCGTAGAAGAAGAACAAGGGGGCGAACACGCTCGCGTAGCCGAAAGGGGCGCCCCGAGGGGCGATATAGACGCCGGCACCTGCGTCGAGGAAGGCGTCGGCGAGCGCGGGCTCCCCCGTGTCGCAGCCGGTGACGAGCATGACGCTGCCTGGCAGCCGGAAATGTTCGCGTACCCGATCCGGCCCGACGGCACCGTTGAACGGCTGGAATCTGGCCAGTTCCTCGGCGACCTCCTCCATCAGGATGTGCCCCTCGTCGCCCTGGCATGACAGGACCACGTAGGGTGCGATCGGTCTGGTGCCGTCCAGCGCGGCCACCAGGTGGCGAGGCTGGCCGATCCGCAGATAGTTCACCTGGACACCGAAGACTTCCAGCCCGTCACGCAACGCGTGCGCGTGCCCGCCCTCGATGTCGATCAGGTCGATCTCCGTCCAGGCCAGGCGGCCGGCCTGGACCTCGCGCACGCGCGACGGACGCTGAGTCGCCAGCCACTCCTGTTCTTCCCCATGCATCACCCGGTCACGATGCCACGGCCACAGCCGTCGATACCGCCGATACGACATTGCGGTGAGCACATCAGGCGGCCGGATCGATATCGGATCGCGTGAGGTGGTCGCCCGCTGGCACGCTCTCCGCATGATTCATGCGGAGGTACTGCTCATCGGAGGACGCGCTGGTGTCGGCAAGACGACGGTGGGGTGGGAGGTTTCGGCGCTGCTGCGCTCCGAGGCCGTCGCTCACGCGATCATCGACGGTGACTTCATGGGGCAGGTACATCCGGCACCGGACGGGGACCCTCATCGCGCGGAGATCACCGAGAGCAATCTGACGGCCGTGTGGGCGAACTTCGCCCAGCGCGGCTACCGACGCCTGATCTACACGAACACCGTGAGTGTGCTGCCGGAGGCGACGGGCATGTTCGAACGCGCCATGGGGGCAGGCGTGAGGATCACACGAGTGCAACTGACCGCCTCCGACGCCACCGCCCGCGAGCGCCTTGTGGGACGAGAAATCGGCTCGGAACTGGCACAGGAGCTGGAAGCAAGCGTCCGCAAGGCGCGGCTCCTGGATCAGCGGGCCCACGAGGAGACCGTGAGGGTGACCACGGACGGACGCGGCGTCGTCGACATCGCACGCGAGGTTGTGACCGCCACCGGTTGGGTCGTGGGCTACGAGTGACCGCCGGCCCCGGCGTTCAGCACCACTCCACCCAGCAGGTGGAGGAGCAAGAACAGGAACACCGCCGCCATCACGCCTGCCACGAACCTGAGACGGTCCGGAGTCATCCTCGGCCTTGTGGTGACGGGGTTCTTCCGATCCAGGTAGTCATACACCCAGAGACCGAAATTGCGGTAGTCGACGGCGACGAGGAGACAGAGGCCTCCGAGCAGGGCGACCCAGCTCAGCATGAAGAGGGCTTCCACCCAGCTGACGGGCGCCACCACTGGCCGACCCGCAAGGACCAGAGGCCCGTCCACCGCGTCTTCCACTTCCCACTGACTCCTTCACGCTCCCGCTGACGCTCAGACACAGAAGACGCGGGGAAGGTTGTACGAACCGCCTGTCTGACCACGCAGGCTCAGTGAATGCTTGCGGGAGAGGCGTCGAGGGGCATCGAGGGCGTTCAGCCGGTCTCCGTCTCGTCGCCGGTCTCCGTCCTGTCGCCTGCCTCGGCATGACGCAGTTCGACGCAGCATTCGCCCGGGCGCGGAGCCAAAACCGCCTCGACCGCCGGAGCGCGCAGTCCTTGCAGATAGCCGGTGAGAAAGGCGTGGTTCATGCCGCAGACCAGATCGGGGGCCTGGGCGGCGAGCGGGTGGAAGGGGCAGTTGCGCAGTCGCAGCCGGTCGGGCGCCTCGCGTGCGGGCTCGAAGCCGTGCCGGTCGAGCATGCGCTCGCACAGGGTCAGGCCGCGCTCGGCGCCGAGCCGGCCGGGGCGTGTCTGTGCGCGTTCCTCCTCGCCGAGCTGTTCCCCCCTTTGTCCGGCGGTGCGCATCGCCGCCTGGACCGCGGTCTCGTGCTCGCCTTCGGTCACGACCGCCTGGACGAGCAGGTCGGCCAGGAGCTCGTGACGGCGGTCGGGGATGCTGACGCGAATCGGCGTGTCGGTGGGTTCGTACACCTTGGGCTGCCTGCCCACTTTGCGGACGCCCGTGGGAGAGGCGTAGCGGGCGCGCAGCAGGCCGGCGTCGACGAGCTTGTCGAGGTGGAACGCGGCGAGTTTGCGAGAGATGCCGGCGCTGGCCGCCGCCTCGTCGCGTGTGACGGGGCGACGGGCGCGACGGATGAAGGCGAACATCTGCCGCCGCGTGCCTTCGCCGAGCGCGCTGACGGAGTCGATCGCCGCGTCGCCGGAAAAGGTCGGCGGGTTCATGTCGGGAGTCACCTCATCACGGTAACGCCAATTGTCCTCGTCGAGGGCAAATCGCGTGTGCTTGAGCTGGGGCACTTGACCACCTCCCCGAATAAGACCAAGCTTTGTTGGTGAAATAAGGAGGTGGCCCCCGATGACCCAGCCTCATGAGCCGCACCAGGCCAAGCAGCCGGTCAGCGCCGCGCTCGCCGGCCCCTACGGGCACCCGTTCCACCCCATCCTCGTGACCGTGCCGATCGGAGCCTGGGCGGCCGGCCTGGTCTTCGATATCGCCTCCCACCTCGTGAAGGAGCCGGAGTTCTTGTCCCGCGGGGCCATGTGGCTGATCGCCCTCGGCGTGATCGGCGCCCTGGCCGCCGCCATGGTCGGCTTCCTGGACCTGTTCGCCATCCCGACCGGTACCCGCGCCTTCCGGGTGGGTTTGACCCACATGACGCTGAACCTGCTGGTGACCGCCGCCTACCTCGGCAATTTCCTGTGGCGCCACGCCGGTGGAGGCCCCTCCGGCAGCGTGGGGGCGGGACCGCTGGCGCTCAACGCCGCCGCCTTCGCCGTACTCGGCGTCTCGGGATGGCTGGGCGGCAAGCTGTCGTACCGCTATGGCGTCCGGGTCGCCGACGAGGCGACCCAGGCCGAGGGGTTCACCCCCGCGCACGCCGAGAAGCTCACCCCCGTGTCCCCAGGGACCCAGGGCCGCGTCGGCTGACCCGGCCGCTCCCGCTTCTGTCCGGCATCGGCCGCGGCAGCCGCTTTCCCCAACTGGAGTTCTCATGGACATCGCCGCACTGGTCACCTGGGTGATCACCGCTCTCGGCGGCTTCTACATGCTCGGCACCTGGCTCTCACACGGCGGCGCCCGCGGCGGCAGCAGCCACCTCCCGGTCCCGGTGATCTTCGGCCACTTCGCGCTCGCCGCGATCGGACTGGTCGTATGGATCATTTACGTCATCGCCGACAAGGAGGCCCTGGCCTGGACCGCCTTCATCCTGCTGGTACCCGTCGCGCTGCTCGGCTTCGTCATGCTGGCCCGATGGATCCCGGTCCACCGCGCGCAGGCCACCGCCCCGGCCGGAGCCGGGCAGGGTGTGCCCGCTGAGCGGCACTTTCCCGTCGCCGTGGTCCTCGCGCACGGGCTGTTCGCCGTGGTGACCGTCGTGCTCGTCCTGCTGTCTGCCCTGAACATCGGGGGAAGCTGACATGTCCCAGCACCACGCCGGCCTGCCGCACTCGTCACAGCCCAAACCGCAGGCGCCCGCCCTGCGTGTGGTCTCCCCTGCCGAGCAGGAGACCGATCTGGCAGCCGCCGAGCAGGCCGCCGCACAGTTCCTGCGGGCTCTGGGCATCAGCACCGCCTCCGAAAGCCTGCGCGGCACCCCGGGCCGTATGGCGCGCGCCTACGCCGAGCTGTTCTCCCCCCGTTCGTTCGACCTGACGACCTTCCCCAACGACGAGGGGTACGACGAACTCGTCCTGGCCCGCAACATCCCCCTGCGGTCCGTCTGCGAGCACCATCTGCTGCCCTTCGTCGGCACCGCCCACATCGGCTACCTCCCGGGCCGACGGATCCTGGGACTGTCCAAACTCGCCCGCGTCCTGGAACACTTCGCCTGCCGTCCTCAGGTACAGGAGCGCCTCACCAAGCAGGTGGCGGACTGGCTGCAGAACCAGCTGCAGCCCAAAGGCGTCGGGGTGGTCATCCAGGCCGAACACACCTGTATGACCCTGCGTGGCGTCCAAGCCACCGGCGCCACCACCATGACCTCCACCCTGCTGGGCCTGCTGCGCACCGACGCCCGCTCGCGCAGCGAATTCCTCACCCTGACCGGCCTGCCCGGCTGACAGCGCGCCTCGCCGCCGCCAGTAGAATTACCACCCGTGGCGGACACCCAGTACGAAGACCTGTTGCGACTGGTGCTCACGTCCGGGACGGCCAAGGCCGACCGGACGGGCACCGGGACCCGAAGTGTCTTCGGACACCAACTGCGCTACGACCTCTCGCAGGGGTTCCCGCTGATCACCACCAAGAAGGTGCATCTCAAGTCCATCGTGTACGAGCTGCTGTGGTTCCTGCGCGGCGACTCGAACGTCGGCTGGCTGCGCGAGCACGGCGTCACCATCTGGGACGAATGGGCCGACGCGAACGGTGACCTGGGCCCGGTCTACGGCGCGCAGTGGCGTTCCTGGCCCGCCCCGGACGGCAGGCACATCGACCAGATCAGCAACGTCCTCGACACCCTGCGCCGCGACCCCGACTCCCGCCGGATGCTCGTATCCGCATGGAACGTCGCCGAGCTGGACAACATGGCACTGGCGCCCTGCCACGCCTTCTTCCAGTTCTACGTCGCCGGCGGCAAGCTCTCCTGCCAGCTGTACCAGCGCAGCGCGGACCTGTTCCTCGGCGTCCCGTTCAACATCGCCAGCTACGCCCTGCTCACGCACATGGTGGCGCAGCAAGTCGGCCTCGAATCGGGCGACTTCATCTGGACCGGCGGCGACTGCCACCTCTACGACAATCACCTCCAGCAGGTGACCGAGCAGCTCTCGCGCACGCCGTTCGAGTTCCCCCGCTTGCGTCTGCGCCAAGCGGACTCACTGTTCGACTACGCCTACGCCGATGTGGAAATGCTCGGCTACCAGCACCACCCGGCCATCAAGGCTCCGGTCGCGGTGTGACCGAGGGCGGTGGCGCGTCCTCCTCGACCTGTCCGGCCGCACCTGCACGCTGATGCCCATCGGGTATCACAGGTGACGAAAGAGGTCTTGGACTCATTCCGGTCTCCGAGCGCAGGCTTTGAACCAGTCACCGACCGACGGAGATTGGAATCAAGATCATGAGGGTTTTCCTTACCGGTGGATCCGGATACATCGGCAGGGCGACGATCAGCGCTCTGGTCCGGCACGGCCACACTGTGAAGGCCCTGGCCCGCAGCGACCGCGCGGCCGAGACCGTCGGCTCCCTCGGAGCGGCGCCGCTGATCGGCGGCCTGGGCGATCTCGGTGTACTGAACGCCGCGGCCGCCCGCGCGGAGGCGGTCGTACACCTGGCGCAGGCCGAGACCGGAGCCGAGGACCTGGCGGCCGCCACCGCCATGCAGGACGGCATCGGCACCGGCACCTACGTGCACACCGGCGGCACCTGGGTCTACGGAGACACCGACGGCGTCGCGGACGAGACTGCCGCCTGGAACCCGCCGGCCCTGGTCGCCTGGCGCAAGCCCGTGGAGGACGCCGTCCTGGAGCGCGCGCGGCGGGGCGGTCGCCCCGTCGTGGTGCAGCCCGGTCTGTTGTACGGCGGCGAGAACCGTCTGATCGACAGCTTCTACACCACCCCGGGCAAGGAAGCGGGCGCCGTCCCCTGCATCGGCGACGGTGCGAACCACTGGGCGCTGGTGCACATCGACGACATCGCGGAGCTGTACGTCGCCGCGCTCGACGCCAAGCCCGGAGCGGTGTACGTGGGCGTCGGCGGCGTCAACCCCACCGCGAAGGAATGCGCGCTGGCCATCGCCCGCTCCGTCGGCCTCGACGGCAAGATCGCCTCGGTCGCCCTGGAGGAGGCTCGCCGGCAGATGGGCCCGATCGCGGACGCCTTCGCCCTGGACCAGGAGTTCACACCGGCACGTGCCGAAGCCGAACTCGGGTGGACACCGGCGCACACCGACCCGCTGGCCGTCCTCGCAGGCGGCAAGTGATCCGCCCGGACGAAGCGGCGGACCGCCTGCGACGGCTCGCCACGGTCGGAACGGTAGATTCGTGATCGGTTGCCGCGGCCGTGTGCCCGTGGACGGCCGCGGCAAAGCGCAAGCCGACAAGGCGGCCCGCGTAGCGAGAGAGCGGTGATTCCGGGTGGATCTTGACCTGCGGAAGCTCCGTTATTTCGTGGCAGTGGCGCAAGAGCTGCACTTCGGGCGGGCGGCAGAGCGGCTGCACATCGCGCAGCCCGTTCTGTCCCGACAGATCCGCAGCCTGGAGGACGAGCTCGGGGCGGAAGTGTTCACCCGTGACCGCAGGGGCACTGTGCTCACGGCAGCGGGAGAGCAGCTGCTGGAGGACGCCGTCCCCCTGCTCGCCTCGGCCCAGGCACTGCTCACACGAGTGACGGCGGCGGCACAGGACACCCAGACGCTGACCATCGGCTTCATGCCCGGCATCACGCTGACCCCCGCCACGGTCGCCTTCACCGCACGGCACCCGAACGTGCACGTCCGCCTGCTGCGCACCACATGGGACGACCAGGTGGAGGTGCTCCAGGAGGGCCGGGCAGACGTCGGCGTCGTACGGCTGCCCGTCAACCGGCACGGCCTGGAGGTGCGGCCTCTCTTCCGGGAGCCACGGGTGGTCATGCTGCCCGTCGGCCATCCCCTGGCGGACAGGGAGTCGGTGACCGTCGCCGAGCTTGCCTCCGAGCACCTCCTGCAGGACCCGGATGCCGTTCCCGAGTGGCGCGATGTGGCCGTGGAGCTGAGGGACGATCGGCGCCCCGAGGTTCCGGTCATCCATCAGGTCGAGGAGAAGCTCGAACTGGTGGCCGCCGGAGCCGGCATCTGTGTGCTCCCGCTGTCGACAGCCAACTTCTACACCCGGACGGATGTGGTCGCACTGCGCGTCGACGGCATCGGCCCCAACGAGGTGGCCCTGGCCTGGGTCGCCGGCCGCCGGTCCCCTCTCATCCATGATTTCGCCGAGGCCGCGGGAGATTCCCTCGCCGAGGCTCACCGAGAAGCACAGGGGCCGGCGCCGCAGTAGGTGCAGTGACCTGAGCGGTGCCGATGGCCCGGGACCACTGCCTTGCCGCTTGGGCGATCCTTCCGCGCGCGGCTGCCCGGCGCGCCGCTGCCCGGGCCGGCCGGGGCCCGGGCAGCGGCGTACTGCGGGTGTGGGTCAGGGGGTCAGCTGCCAGCGCGCGATGTAGCCGACGTCGATGGACGCCTTGTCCTGCACGCGCAACTTCCAAGTGCCGTTGAGAGGTTGTGCGGACGCGTCGATCGTGAAGGTCTGGTCGACGTTGTCGGCGGAGCCGCCGCTGCGGTTGAGCAGGGAGTAGACGGTGCCGTTCGGGCCGACCAGGTCGACGGTCAGGTCACCGCGGTAGGTGTGGACGATATTGACGTAGACCGAGGTGGTCGCGGAGGCGTTGCCGTCGCGGCCGGTGATGGTGACCGGTGATTCCACGGCCGGTCCGTTGTCGGGGATGTCCACGCGGGTGGCGTTGGCGTAGACGTAGGCGATGCGCCAGCTGAAGGTCTTCGAGGCGGACGCCCCGGTGCTGTCCGTCACCGTGATCGTGACGTCGCTCGTACCGAGCGTGGTCGGCGTGCCGGTGATCAGACCGCTCGGGCTGATGCTCAGGCCGTCGGGCAGCCCGGTGGCCTCGTAGGTGAGGGAGGCCGCGGTGTTGGTGGTGTAGGCGTCCACTTGGAGGCTCACCGCCTGGCCGATGCCGCTGATCTGGTCGCCGACCGGGGCGAGGTTGACGCCGAGGGCGATGCGGTTGCCCACGTTGATCGCGGCCCAGGCGTCCGCGACGGCCAGGTAGGTCGGGCTGTAGGCGCCGAAGAGGTCGGCTGCGGCGGACAGGGTGGCGGTCCGGGCGCCGGCGTAGTCGGTCGTCGAGGTCATGTAGGTCGTCAGGGCGCGGTACCAGATGGCGGCGGCGTTCTGGATGCCGATGCCGGTGACGGGTTGGCCGTCGTACGTCGGGCTGTCGTAGGACACGCCGTTGACGGTCTTCGCGCCGCTTCCCTCGGAGAGCAGGTAGAAGAAGTGGTTCGCGGGGCCCGAGGAGTAGTGGACGTCGATCCCGCCGAGGGTGGAGCTCCAACTGTCGCGGGAGGCACCGTCCTTGGAGGGCTTGTCCATGTAACGCAGCGGGGTGCCGTCGCCGTTGATGTCGATCTTCTCGCCGACGAGGTAGTCGCCGGGGTCGGCCGGAAGGTTCTCGTAGAACTCGACGGCGGCGGCGAAGATGTCGGAGGTCGCCTCGTTCAGGCCGCCGGACTCGCCCGAGTAGTTCAGGCCCGCGGTGGCGGCGGTGACGCCGTGGCTCATCTCATGAGCCGCCACGTCCAGCGCGGTCAGGGGGTGGGAGTTGCCCGAGCCGTCGCCGTAGGTCATGCAGAAGCAGGAGTCCTGCCAGAAGGCGTTGACGTAGTTGTTGCCGTAGTGGGCACGGCTGTAGGCGGCGACGCCGTCGTTGCGGATGCCGTTGCGGCCGTACATGTCCTTGTAGTAGTCCCAGGTGGCCGCGGCGCCGAAGGCCACGTCGACGCCGGCGGTCTGCCGGTTCGACGGCAGGCCGTCGCCCCAGGCATCGTTGTCATCGGTGAACAACGTGCCGGTGCCCGACGTGCCCTGGTTGAGGTCGTACGTCTTGTGCCCGGCGCGGTCGGGGTCGACGAGCTGGTACGTCGATCCCGAAGGGGTGGTGCCGAGCTGGACCGTGCCGACGTACTGGCCGGTGCCCGTACCGGTCTCCACCTTCTGCTCGGCCAGCAGCTGCTTGCCGGTCCTGGCGTCGGTGACGACCTGCAACTCGCTGGGGGTGCCGTCCCGTTGGACGCCCTTGACGACGCTCTCCCAGGCCAGGACGGGCTTGCCGGTGCCCGCCCACACGACCAGGCGCGGCTTCTTCCCCATCCGGGAGCCGGTGACCTTGGCACGCTTCGAGGCGGCCTCGGCGCGGTCGGCGGCGCTCGTCGCGGTGATCTTCGAACGGAGCGAGGGTACCGAGAGTGTTGCCCGGTTCGCCTTGGTGATGGTGAGGCGGCCGCTCTTGTCGTGGATGACGAGATCGCCGCCGAGCACGGGCAGACCGGCGTAAGTGCGCTCGTAGCGCGTGTGTGTGGTGCCGTCGGCGTCCTTGATGACGTCCTTGACGAGGAGTTTCTCCTTGGCGCCGAGGCCGATGTGCCGCGCCGTGTCCGCGGCCGCGGACTGCGCGCCCTTCACCAGGGCGGCGCGGCGGGCGGGTGTCAGGGAGGCCGGGAGCGCACCGGCGCGGGGCTTGGCGGTGATCTTCGCGGGGCTCGGGGCCGCCGGGGTGGCGTGGGCGTGACCGGTGACGGCCAGGGTGAGCAGGGATCCTATGGACGCGAGAGCGAGTGCGGTGGCGCGTCTGCGCCGCAGGAAGGGGCGGTGTCGCAGGGGCAACGAGAACTCCTTCGGTACGACGGCCCGTTGTGGGGACCGCGGACGACACGGGCCGACAGGGTGCGCCGGTCCGGAGGCTGCACGGCATGCGGGTGGAAGGAGGTGGGGGGTGGTGCCGCGGCTGCGCCGCGTGTGGAATCTGACAAGGAATAGTGAACTTCCGGAGAAGAGTGACACCCGATGACACCCAATGTCATGCGCGGGTCAAATCAACGGCTTGAAATGGTCAGGAAGATCAGGCAAATCGGACCGCCTCCCACCGGTTTTCGGCCGCAGTCGGACACCTGGCCAACTGTGCGTCCCCAACGCCCCTTGCTCTAAAGGGGGTTGACCGCCCTACGGTTGCTCCTCGTGAGCATCGAAATGCCCTACCAACCGCTTCCACTCGACCAGTCGGACGTGCGCTACGTCCACGGACCCGATTCCGCTCCACAGCCCGGCGTGCCCGCCGGCAAGACCATCGCGTTCGAGTGGAGGGACAGCAAGGTCTACCCGGGAACCGTCCGGAGGTTCTGGGTCCACGTGCCCGCACAGTACGACCCGGCCGAACCGGCATCCTTGATGGTCTTCCAGGACGGAAGGTGGTACCTGGACCCCGCAGGTGAGGTACGCGGCGCGATCGTCCTGGACAACCTCGTTCACCGCGGCGACATCCCCGTCACCATCGGCGTGTTCGTCGACCCCGGCGTCTTCCCCGGCGTGGAGAACCCGAAGAACCGCAACAACGAATACGACGCCTTCGACGACCAGTACGTCACCTTCCTCCTCACCGAGATCATCCCGCAGGTCACGCAGCGCTACGCCATTGCCCCCTCGCCCGAACGGTGGGGCATCTGCGGCGGGAGCAGCGGCGGCAACTGCGCCTTCACCGCCGCGTGGCTGCGGCCGGACAAGTTCCGTCGGGTCATCGGATACCTGTCCAGCTTCGCGCAGATGCCGGGCGGCAATCCCTACCCGGACCTCATCCCCCGCGTTCCCCGCAAACCGCTGCGCGTCTTCATGCAAGGCGGCCACCGCGACCTGGGCTGGAATGAGCCACAGCGGAACTGGCTCGCCGAAAACCTGCGCGTGGCAGCCGCTCTCGCAGAAGCGGGCTACGACTTCCGGCTTGTCCTGGGAGACGGCGGACACAGCCCGAACCACGGCGGCGTCCTGCTGCCGGACGCTCTGCGCTGGCTGTGGCGGACCGACGAGAAGTGAGCGATACCCGCTCGTTCGATCTGTCCAGCTCACCTTTGCGCTTGCTGGGCCGGAACCGCGCTGTGGTTCTGGACCACGCCCCTGCTGTACACAGGACCGCTGCTCCGTCGTCTGCTGCGCCTTCCCCCTTGCCCCTTCGATCCGGGATCGGGTATTCCGGTGCCGCTGAGAGCGGCGAGGGTGGTCTCCAGGCGGATGAGGGAGCGTGCGCCGAGGCGGAACTGGTCGAGTTTGTCGAGGATGGTCTGCAGGACCGCGAGGTGCGGGTCGACCGCGAGACCCTCACGCTCGGCTTCGCGGGCGTGTACTCCAGCTTCCTGCGCCACGCGGCGACCGCGGCCGCCCGCCACGGCCTGGACACGCGCAGCATCCTGGTCGAGGTGGGGCGACGGAAGATGGTCGGCGGTCAGGAGGACATGATCACCGACGTGGCACTGGACCTGGTCGCACGCGCGCAGGCGTGATTCCGGTCGGCGGCCGGGCCCGAGTGGAGGGCGCCGTGAACGGAGCAGATGACGACCGGACACATTCTCGGCAGGCGTCTGCCGCCGCACACCGACTCAGCGAGGTGTGAGCACCCCCGCGATCTGCTCGGCCCAGCCGTCGATCTCGTCCCAGTCGCGGTGGTCGCCGTACCGGCAGCCCATCAGCCGGAACATCAACCGGCCGCGACGCGAGAGATGCTCGGGCCTGATGACACCGGAGAACAGCCGATGTCCGCGCGGCGTGAACGGTACCGCGAGATCCGCCTCGATGACCGGCACCTCCTTGTACATCAGCCGCTTCCAAGGGCCGCGCAGCGCACCCGGCATGCCCACACTGAACAGCCACACCGGCCGGGAGCCGGGTGCGGCGATGCCTTGGCGGACGAAGCTCCGTGCCTCGGGCAGCCACTTCTGGTCGTGCACGGCACTGCCGACGACGAACGCGTCATAACCGTTCATGTCGGCGACCGCCTCCAGGGCGCGCACATCGACCTCCACACCCTCTGTCCGCATCCTTGAAGCGATGCGGTGCGCGATCTCGCGAGTGGATCCGTGAGCCGTCGCGTATCCCACCAACACAGTCATGGCCATCCCTCCACGACGGGCGACACCGCCTCCCGGCTGTGCTGCGGCGAACGTCCGCCAAGTCCAACGAACGCCACCTCGCCCGAGCCGTACAGGGACCGTTGGCCCTGTCCTCGACAACCATCCGGCCCCAACTGCTCCGACCGCGGCGACGCTCTGGCGCTGGGCCCCGAGACTGACGGCGACTGCCGTCGATCGACGCCGTACGGCCCGCGCCCGTCCCTCCGGGGCCATGCTCGCCACCTGCGTGGCCTAACCGTCCTCGGCCGTCGTGCGCAGGGACGCTCAAGGCCATGCCGACCGCCCTCAAGGCGGACACCCTCGCCGAGGCCCGTTCATGACTCCCGCCGGATGAGGCACGGCTTGGGCCGACCGGTCGTGAACCGCCATCGCGTAAGTCGATACAGATCCCCCGTTCACCGATCGGAGGCAAGCTGAGGGCATCGCTCGGCGCCGCGCCGACCGCTCCGAGACGGGTCGGCCCGTTGCCGACCGTGCCCGGAGACCACGCGTCACCCTGAGAGGGGAACACCATGCCGTTCATCACCGTCGGCCAGGAGAACAGCACCGACATCGAGCTGTACTACGAGGACCATGGCAGCGGACAGCCGGTCGTACTGATCCACGGCTTCCCGCTCGACGGTCACTCCTGGGAGAAGCAGAGCGCGGCCCTGCTCGGCGCCGGCTACCGCGTCATCACCTACGACCGCCGCGGCTTCGGCCAGTCCAGCCAGGTCACCACGGGCTACGACTACGACACCTTCGCCGCCGATCTCCACCGCGTCCTGGAGACCCTGGACCTCAACGACGCCGTCCTCGTGGGCTTCTCCATGGGCACCGGCGAGGTCGGCCGCTACGTCGGCACGTACGGCACCGCCCGCATCGCCAAGGTCGCCTTCCTCGCCTCCCTGGAGCCCTACCTGCTCAAGACCGAAGACAACCCCCTGGGCGCCGCCCCCGAGGAGTTCTTCCAGGGCATCTCCGACACCGTCAAGGCGGACCGGTACGCCTACTACACCGCCTTCTACAAGGACTTCTACAATCTCGACGACAACCTCGGCGTCCGCATCAGCGAGGAGGCCGTGCGCAACAGCTGGAACGTCGCCGCGGGCGGCGGATCGTACGCCGCGGCAGCCGCCCCGCTGACCTGGTACACCGACTTCCGGCAGGACATCCCCAAGATCAATGTGCCGGCGCTCATCCTCCACGGGACCGCCGACAACATCCTCCCCATCGACTCCACCGCCCGACCCTTCCACAAGGCCCTCCCCCACGCCGACTACGTCGAGGTCGAGGGCGCCCCCCACGGCCTGCTGTGGACGCACGCCGAAGAGGTCAACAGCGCGCTGCTCGCCTTCCTCGGCAAGTAGCCCCGAGCGGGCTTCACCTCCCTTGCGGCGGAGGTGAAGCCCGCCGACCCGGGCGCGGTGATCCGGCTGACCGACGAGCAGTTCCACGCGTGTTGTCAGTGCCCCCCACTCATTGACATGTCCTGTACCAAGCGGGAGGCTGAGAGCCCTCAAGCACAGGTCCATACCAGACTTCCGCACCCCCACCGGAGGTGGACAGTGCCCCACCCACTCAGACCCCGCCGCACGGCAGCGACAGCATCGGCAACCGCCGTCATGGGCGCTCTCCTGACCCTCACCACACCCTCGCCCGCAGACGCGGCCGCGACGGCCGCCATCTGCAACAAGTACTGCGACACCCGCGACCCGGCGGCGGCCACTTCCGACCGCACCCCCGTCAGCAGCACCCTGTACGGCCGTACCGTGCGACTGCATCTCTCCGACAACGATGTCATGGGCTGGGCCTCCATCGACGACGGCAACCCGGGGGACGAGGTCTGGCTGGACCGGAGCTTCGACGGCGGCCGCACCTGGTCCGGCGGCAGCAAACTGGGCGACACCACGACGCCTACGGGTTCCCGTGGCTGGCGCACCCTGATGTACAACGTCGACGACTGGAACACCAGCGGCGTCGGAGCGCTGCGCGCCTGCGGCAAGGCCGGGGACCGTCCGGAGATCACTTGCACCGCCTGGGCCCGGGTCGACTGGAACGCCTGGAGCCGGGGCACCGCCGCGGCCACCGCGCTGATGATGTCGTACGACCGCGGCACAGGCCTGTTCGGCGGCAACGGCTGGTGGACGGCCGCCAACGCCCTGACCGCGGTCCTCGACAACGCCCGCGTCAGCGGCATGCCCAGCTACCGGTACGCCATCGCCTCCACCTACGACAAGAACATCGGCGCACAGGGCGGCAACTTCACCAACGACTATCTGGACGACACCGGTTGGTGGGGCCTGGCCTGGGTCGCCGCCTACGACGCGACCGGGGACAGCCGCTATCTGAACACCGCACGCGCCGACGCCGATCACATGAACGCCTACTGGACCGCGACCTGCGGCGGCGGGGTTCTGTGGAACGAGACGAAGACCTACAAGAACGCCATCACCAACGAACTGTTCCTCCAGCTCAACGCAGCGCTCCACAACCGGATCAGCGGCGACACCATCTATCTGTCCCGGGCGAAGAACGAGTGGGCCTGGTTCCGGCAGAGCGGCATGATCAACGCCGATCACATGATCAACGACGGTCTCACCGACGCGTGCGCCAACAACGGCCAGACCACCTGGACCTACAACCAGGGCGTCGTCCTCGGCGGCCTCACCGAGCTGTACCGGGCCACGAGCGACAGCTCTCTGCTCACCGCGGCCCGGCAGTTGGCCGACGCCTCCACAGTCCGCCTCCAGACCGACGGAGTGCTGCGCGAACCGGGCGAGTCCGACAGCTGCACCGGTGACGGTCCCTCCTTCAAAGGCGCCTACGTCCGCGGCCTCGGCAGACTCGACGCCCAGCTGTCCGACCATCCCTACGCCGCCACCTTGGACCGATGGGCAGACGCGGCCTACGCCCACGACCGCAACTCCCTCGACCAGTACGGCCCGCACTGGAGCGGCGGAACCGGCACCAGCGACTACGGCTGCCAGCAAAGCGTGCTGGATCTGCTCAACGCGGCAGGACAGTGAACGGGGAGATGAACGGCCCGACGCCGGCGAAGGCGACGGGCCACGCCGTTTTCTCGCAGCGATGCTCCGTCCGGCGTCCGGCTGGATGACGGCGCGGACACGACCCAAGGCGCCGGCCGACGTCGACGGACGGCTCACGGTGAAGATCAACTGTGGCTCGCCGAAGACGGACGGCCGCGTCCGGTCCCCGGAGGCCGTCGCGGTCGCGCGACACACCCGCTTGGCCGGGCAGGCCGTTTGTGGTCTGCGCGGAAGGGGGACCCTGCGACCCATGAAGGACTCAAGACATCGTCGGACGGGGCAGAACAGGCTTCTGCGGCTGCTGGACGGCCTGGAGCGGCAGTCTCGTGCCGATTCGCTGATCGACCTGGTCAGCCGGGGCGTGCGAGCCCTGCCGCTGGGTGCCGGCCGGGATCTGCTGCACGGCAAGTGGTTGGGCCATCCGGTGCATCCGCTGATGGTGCAGGTCCCCCTCGGGAGCTGGCTGTCCGCAGCGGTGCTGGATCTGCGCCCCGGTCGTTCGCGGGAGGCGGGACTGCTGATCGGCGTCGGGCTGGCCGCCGCCACCCCGGCCTCGTTGGCGGGAGCCGTCGACTGGGCCGAGCTGCACCGCCCTCAGCAGCGGGTCGGCCTGGTGCATGCGCTGGCGAACACGGCGGCCGTCGGACTGTACGCCGCTTCGCTCGCCTGCCGCGCCACGGACCGCGCCCGAGCCGGCCGCGGGTTCGCATTCCTGGGACTGACGGCGGCTGCCACCGGTGGGATGCTGGGCGGTCACCTCGCCTACCGGCAGGCGTCGGGCGCCAACCACGCCGAAGAGGTTCCGCACGTCGTCTCGCCGGGCTGGCACCGGATCGGTGCCGTGGCCGAGTTCCCGGCCGGCCAGGCGGTGCGGCGCACCGTGGACAACGTCCCGGTGCTGGTGGTCCGTGAGAGCGGTGGGACCCTCCACGCGCTGGCCGACCGATGCAGCCACCTGGCGGGACCGCTGTCCGAAGGCACCATCGCCGACGGATGCGTGCGATGCCCGTGGCACGGCAGTGTCTTCCGGCTTTCGGACGGCTGGAACGTACGCGGCCCTGCCACCGCACCCCAGCCCGCCTTCGACACCAGGATCGTCGACGGACACGTCGAGGTGCGGCTGCACGAGCCGGTCCACGCGAACCACAGTCGGCCGACGCCACAGGCCGTGCCTCAGGGCCTCGAAGGACACGGCCGCGACTGACACCGGCAGGGCACGGTACGTGCGTGACGTTGCCCGGCGCACGTACCGGCCGGAGATCCCGGCGTCCTGTCCGCGCTCGTCGACGCGTCCCCCGCCCCCGCTGAGTCGCCCACCCTCGCGCGCCTCCCAGCGCTTCGGCTCCAGGGCGTAGCTCCCCGAAGGAATGGTCGGACCGGCCATGTGGCGCAAGGGCAGCTCCGCGCGCGAATTACTTCGGCGGAGTGAGACTACGTTCGCCATGACGGGTTACCCAGGCGCCGCGGTGACCGCCTGCGGACCAGACCCACCCTGGCGTTGAACGAGGGATTGCGATGGCGACGCATACCACTGAACCGGTCTCTCCCACTCCGGCGGCCGCGGGACGCCTGAGCCGAGGGAAAGTGATCGTCTCCTGGCTGACCACGACCGACCACAAGAAGATCGGGCACCTGTACCTGATCACATCGTTCTGCTTCTTCCTGGTCGGCGGCGTGCTGGCGATGGCCATCAGGGCGGAACTGGCCCGGCCGGGCCTGCAGTTCCTGTCCACCGAGCAGTACAACCAGGCGTTCACCATGCACGGCACGATCATGCTGCTGCTGTTCGCCACCCCGACCTTCGCCGGCTTCGCCAACGCGATCATGCCTCTGCAGATCGGTTCGCCGGACGTGGCCTTCCCCCGGCTGAACATGTTGTCCTACTGGCTGTTCCTGCTCGGCGGACTGATCGTCCTGAGCAGCTTCCTCACCCCGCAGGGCGCCGCCGACTACGGCTGGACCGCCTATACACCACTGAGCGGCCCCATTCGCAGCGGCTACATCGGCGCCGACCTGTGGATCATGGGCCTGGCGCTGGCCGGCTTCGGCACCATCCTCGGCGCGGTCAACTTCATCACCACCATCATCTGCCTGCGTGCGCCGGGCATGACCATGTTCCGCATGCCGATCTTCGTGTGGAACGTGCTGCTGACCTCCGTCCTGGTGCTGTTCGCCTTCCCCGTCCTGGCAGCGGCCCTGTTGGCGCTGGAGGCGGACCGAAAGTTCGGCTCACATGTCTTCGACGCCCAGTACGGCGGGGCGCTGCTGTGGCAGCACCTGTTCTGGTTCTTCGGCCACCCCGAGGTCTACATCCTCGCCCTGCCGTTCTTCGGCGTGATCACCGAGATCATCCCGGTCTTCGCCCGCAAGCCGATCTTCGGTTATGTGGGCCTGGTCGGCGCGACGATCGCCATCTCAGGCCTGTCGGTCACCGTGTGGGCGCACCACATGTTCGCCACCGGGGCTGTACTGCTGCCGTTCTTCTCCTTCATGACCTACCTGATCGCGGTGCCCACGGGCGTGAAGTTCTTCAACTGGATCGGCACCATGTTCAAAGGCTCGCTGTCCTTCGAACCACCCATGCTGTGGGCGGCGGGCTTCCTGGTCACGTTCCTCTTCGGCGGCCTGACCGGCGTCATCCTCGGCTCTCCGCCGCTGGACTGGCACGTCACCGACACCTACTTCGTGGTGGCGCACTTCCACTACGTGCTGTTCGGGACCATCGTCTTCGCGATGTTCGGCGGATTCAGCTTCTGGTGGCCGAAGATGACCGGGAAGATGCTCGACCACCGTCTGGAGAAGATCCACTTCTGGACGCTGTTCGTCGGCTTCCACACCACCTTCCTCGTCCAGCACTGGCTGGGGGCGGAGGGCATGCCCCGCCGCTACGCCGACTACCTTGCCGCCGACGGCTTCACCACCCTCAACACCATCTCCTCCATCGGGGCTTTCCTGCTGGGCCTGTCCACCCTGCCCTTCCTCTACAACGTCTGGAAGACCACCAAGTACGGCAAGCGGATCGAGGTCGACGACCCCTGGGGCTACGGCCGCTCACTGGAGTGGGCGACCTCCTGCCCACCTCCGCGCCACAACTTCACCGCCCTGCCCCGCATCCGTTCCGAATCCCCCGCCTTCGACCTCCACCATCCCGAGGTCGCGGCACTCGACCAGCGCGAGCACGCCGGCAGACGAGACGCCCTCGATGCCGCGGGGCACGAGAGCGACCGGACGTGAACGAGGGGTACGGGGCGCGGTCCGGCCGTGGAGGTCGACGCCAAGCGGTACACCCGGTGCACCGCCGGCGAGACCTGCCTACTTACTGACAGCGAAACGCATCAGGGCGTGCTCATCACCCTGCTTGATCTTGCCCGTTGTGTTGATCACTTCGAGCTTCCAACTGCCACCGACGCGCACCGCCTTGGCCACCGCGCAGCCGTTGTCCTGGGTGAGCAGGCTCGGCCAGATGTCGGCGACCTGCTGGGAACTGCCTCCGGTGGCGTCGTAGACCTTGAAGCTGACGTTGCGCGCCTTCTGGAAAGAGCTGCCCTTCTTGTAGGCGGCGGCCACGAACACGATCGACGTGATGTTGGGCGGGATCCGCGCGAACTCGACGGTCACCTTCTCGTCGTCACCGTCGCCGTGCCCGGTCTGGTTGTCGCCGCTGTGGACCAGCGAGCCGTTGCCCATCGGGTCGAGCGAGTCCAGCCCCGCTAGGCGCACCGGGTCTCCGCCCTGCATGGCGATGGCGATCAGGTCCAGATCGGTGCCGCTCTTGCGGCGCAGCTTGCCCAGCACTCCGCCGCTGCTGCCGGCCGTCGGATCCCAGGAAACGCCGATGGACAGGTGAGTCACTCCGTCGAGGTCGGCCGGACCGTCTTCCTTGGTGAGCGTGATCATGTGTGCGCATCCTTTGTTGATGGAACTACAACACGCAGAGTGTGCCTGGCGCCCTTTTGGTTCCACATGACGGGTCCGCTCCCACCGACGACCCGGACACCCTCGAAGCCCGGCGACGAACGGTCACTCGTGCCCGAGGCAGGGGTGATGACCGAGGCCGCGGCTCAGGCAGCCGCTTATGGCGCCTAGGGCGCTCACACACTCGGATGCGGCGCTCGTCGCCCGGCTGGAGCGTCCCAACCACAGCCGGGCGACGTTCAGGGCACCACTCACTGATTCCCTTGCCTGTGATTCGGAGCGCGTCCACGCCCGGATTGGTCCCTGTGCAGAGCAGATCAGCAGAAGCGGTGCTTGGTGCATCCCGGTTCTCTGCCGACAATTCGACCATCATCGAAAGCTTTGTGGTGCGTCGGCTCTGCGACGGAAGCTGACAAGGCCAGTTGACAGTCACAAGGGGGAAACATGAGATTCCATCGGCCTGCCCTGATCTCCACGGCCATGGCCGCCCTGGCCCTGGGGGCCGCCACGGCCCTGGCGGCGCCGGCCTCGGCCGCGCCCAACACCACGCCGCAGAAAGTCTGCGGAAGCGCCTACAAGACCGTGAACTCCGCTGCCGTCGGCTCGCTGGGCACCGTCTACCTGACGTACAACGCCTCCAACGGCAAGAACTGCGTCGCGACCATCCGCAACAACCCGGGCACCGCCGTGGACATGTCCACCTGGATCTACGTGCCCGACACCGACCAGGGCGCCAACGACTTCGGGCAGTACACGTCGTACGCGGGACCGGCGTACGTGTACGGCAAGGGCCACTGCATCGACTGGGGCGGCAGCATCTCCAACGTGACCGTACAGGTGACGGGCTCCAACTGCGCCTCCCTCAAGGAGCACCGGGTCACCTCCACCCACTGACCCGCCCAACTCCGGCCTCACAACGGTCAACTGACCGTTCTCTCCGCGTTCGGTGGCACGGCCTGCTTCGAACGCAGTCCTGGATCGGTTGACTTGGTCGGCGACGGCGCACAAGGGCAGGGCACAGGGCCTCTTGACAGCTCGCGGTTGCCAACACCTGCGAGGGTCAAGAGGCCTTGTCGTCTGCCGACAGGTCTGATGCACGCGGCGGTGCGGAGTGCGGGGCAGGTCTGACGACAGCGCGAGCACGAACCGGCGAACACGGCGATGAGCGACGACGAAGCCTCTGCGAGCCAGATCGCCTGAAGGCCGATCAAGCCGGACGGGGCGCTGTGGGTCCTGTGGCCGGGCGCTTGGAGTGCCCGTCAGCGGAGCACCAGGAGGCGGCGGGACACGAAACGGGACGTCGCCCAGCTCTCGGCCGGTGAGGGGCGCCAGCCCCAGGCCAGCAGTGCTCGGTACGACTCCATGTCGCCGCGGTCCACCAGGGTGACGCCGACGGCGCCGGTGTGGCCGGCGAGCAGCCGTTTCTGCAGGCGCCGGGCGAGGTTCCAGTCGCGGGCCTGGTCCTGGGTGCGCACCCGGCGCTCGACGAGGATGTCGGCGATCGCGAAGAGCCCGTCGACGTTGGCGACGTCGAGCAGGTCTTGCGGGAGGTATCCGTCGAGGTCCCGCCACCAGGACCCGCCGCGGTGCACGGGGAAGCCGTAGGCACATGCCGTGAGGTCCCTCTCACCAGAGGAGCCCACGGCCTCCGCGACGAGCAGTTCGAACCCTGGCCGCCGTACATGGTCGGCAAGCCGTTGCCGGAAGGCGGTCCACCGGTCCTGGCCCGACGGGTCCACGTTGACCCGCTCCCGCGGAGCGCACGACGAGGTGCGTTCGTACAACTCGTCGAGTTCCCACATCCGGTCGTCGACCTGGCGCCTGGTGAGCGGCCGGACGAATTCGCCCTCCTCCGGCGGCGCTCCCCGCCGACGCGGGTGCGGCACCGACTCCTCGGAAGAAATCCGATGTCGGCCCAGCGGACTGGGACGGCTGGTCACCGGGTGGCCCGGCGTGTGCACGGTCATGGGCGAACCTTGCTCCGCAACCGGACAGGGTCCGGCTCGGCGTCGTCGTTCACCGAGAACGGTGCAGCGCCTGGGGCCGGCACACGAGGAACCCTCGGTGCCTTCGAGCCTACGCCCCCATGTCCAGCGCGGGTCCGAGAGCACGAGAACGCGCCAGTGGAAGGCCGGCCGGGACGCGGCGCCGTCGTCGGGCGGATGAATCCGGCCCGTACGGGCATGCACTGGACGACGCCGTCGACGAACTGGACTGCGGTGGCCTGTCGAGGCCTTTTCGGGGCATCCGCGTCACAGCGGCGGCCGGAGCGGGTCGAAACGAGGGGCTGGCGCCCTACGACCGAGCACGGCAGGAAAGGAACCACCACCGTGACCATGGATGCCTGCGGGCCCTCGGCCCCGGACGCAACGACGGCCCGGGGACCGGCCGCCTTCGTCTGCGGCTGCGCCGCGCCGGGACCGGCCTCGCGCGCGGTGACCACCGACGCAGCGGTCGAGGAGTCGGCAGCGCCGTACAACCCGCACATCCGCCCGCGCCCCGGCGCCGTACCGCATCGTGAGTCCCATGTCCGCTGACCCCTTCCCCGGCGAGACCCGCCCCGCCGTCCGTCCCGTGCCCCGGCCCCGGCCGCATGCCGCCTGGTGGCCGGCGCTGCGGCGCACGCCGGTGTCGTTGTGGAACGACGACATCTCGGACTTCGCGGCGGCCCTGACGTACTACGCGATCCTCGCGGTGCTGCCGGCCCTGCTGGTGGCGGTCCTGGCGTTCGGCCTGATCAGTCCGGGTACGGCACGGGAGTTCGTGACGCAGGTCACCGCCTACGCGCCCGCCGAGTCGGCGGTGGCGCTGCACGCCGCCCTGTCCCGGATGCTGGGCGTGGACGGGGGCGCGTGGCCGCTGCTGGTGGTCGGCACCGTGAGTGCGCTCTGGTCGGCCTCCAGCTACCTCGCCGTCTTCCGTCGAGCGCTGCACCGTATGCACCGGATCGAGGACAGCCGTTCGCCGCTGCGCCGGGCCCACCGCATCGTGCTCACCGCGTTCGGGCTGCTCGTCCTGTTGCTGACCGGTTCCCTCGCCCTGCTGCTGACGGGACCTCTCGCCGAGGATCTGGGCCGGGTTTTCGGCCTGGGCGCCACGGCGGCATGGGGCTGGAGCGTGCTGCGCTGGCCGCTGCTGCTGTGTCTGGTGGCGCTGCTGGTCATCGTGGTCTTCCACACGGGTCCGGTCGCGGCACGCCGACGCGCGTACAGTCTGCCCGGCGGTGTCCTTGCCGCCTTGCTGTGGCTGGCCAGTTCGACCGGATTCGCGCTGTACGCCTCCACCCTGAGCACCTACAGCAGGCTGTACGGCTCCCTTGCCGGGGCCGTCGTCTTCCTGATCTGGCTGTGGCTGTCCAACCTCGCGCTGCTCGGCGGCGCGCAGTTCACCGCCGAGCTGAGCAAGGAGGCCTCCGGCCGCCTCGGCACCGGGCTCGGCCCGGACGGCAGGCCATCCGCCTGAGCCGTGAGCGGCTGGGTTCGGGCGGCCGGGGACGCGGGTCACTTCACGAACCCGATTACAGAGGCGGTCAGTTCACTGCGGAGGCCTCCGTGGAGTCGGCGTCCTGGGTGGCGGCCCACGAGGCGAGCAGACGTAGGCCCTCCTCGGAGGGGGAGCCCGGTTCGGCGGTGTAGATCGTGAGGGTGAGACCGGGTTCGGCGGCCATCTCCAGCCCTTCGTAGGCGAGGGTGAGGTCGCCGACGGCGTGGTGGTGGAAGCGTTTGGTGCCGGTGCCGTGGTGGCGGACGTCGTGGGCGCCCCAGCGGGTGCGGAAGTCGTCGCTGCGGGTGGACAGTTCACCGACGAGGTCGTGGAGGTCCTTGTCGTGGGCGTTGCGGCCGGCTTCGGTGCGCAGGATGGCGACGGAGATGTCGGCCGCCCAGTCCCAGTCGGGGTAGAAGCGGCGGGAGGCGGGGTCGAGGAAGTTGAAGCGGGCCAGGTTCGCCTGGTTGTGGGGGGTGGCGTAGACGTCGGCGTAGAAGGCGCGGGCGAGTCGGTTGGTGGCGAGGATGTCCATACGGCCGTTGCGGACGAAGGCCGGACCGGCGGTGACGGCGTCCAGGACCCATTGCAGGCTGCGGTGGGCCTTCCACTGCGCGGAGCGGCGTCGCGGTCGGGTGAGGGTGTCGGAGCCGTCGGCCGCGTGGGCGAGGTTGAGGAGGTGGGCGCGTTCGGCGTCGTCGAGCCGGAGGGCCCGGGCGAGGGCTTCCAGGACGGCCGGGGAGGCTCCGGCGAGGTTGCCGCGCTCGAGTTTGGAGTAGTACTCCACGCTCATGTCCGCCAGGGCCGCGACCTCGCTGCGGCGCAGGCCCGGCACCCGGCGCCGGCTGCCCGAGGGCAGGCCTGCCTGCTCCGGGGTGATCTTCGCTCGCCGCGAGGTGAGGAACTCGCGGACCTCTGCTTGGTTGTCCACACATTCGACGGTACGTGCCGTGCGGGACCGTAGGGATGTACTGGCAGTACACCCTTCGACGGTGCCTCGCTACGCGTACCGGAAGCGGGTTACCTGGATGACGTGGCACTCTTCGTCCGGCCGCGAGCCGGCGGGCGGGACGCCACCTGGCTCTGCACCCGGCGACGGACGTCTCCCCTGGTACGTCGCCCCGGCACGCGAAGGATTCCCCCATGCGCGGCGCAATGATCTACGCCCCCCGTGACATCCGCTTCGAGACCCTGGACGACCCCAAGATCCTCGCTCCGACCGACGCGGTCATCCGTACGGCCGTAACCTGCGTGTGCGGCTCGGACCTGTGGCCCTACCGTGGCCTGGAGCCGACCGACGAGCCGCACCCGATGGGCCACGAGTACGTCGGCTTCGTCGAGGAGGTCGGAAGCGAGGTCACGGCGGTCAAGCCGGGCCAGTTCGTCATCGGTTCCTTCGCCACCTCCGACAACACCTGCGCCAACTGCCGCAACGGCTTCCAGTCCAACTGTCTGCACCGCGAGTTCATGTCGACCTGCCAGGCCGACTACGTCCGCATCCCCAACGCCCAGGGCACTTTGGTCGCCACCGACCAGGTCCCGGGCGAGGATCTCTGGCCGAGCCTGCTGGCCGTGTCCGACGTCATGGGCACCGGCTGGTGGGCCGCGGACGCCGCCGAGGTCAGGCCCGGATCGACCGCCGTGGTCGTCGGGGACGGCGCGGTCGGCCTGTGCGCGGTGATCGCCGCCAAGGAGATGGGCGCGGAGCGGATCATCGCCATGTCGCGGCACGAGACGCGGCAGAAGCTGGCCCGCGAGTTCGGCGCCACCGACATCGTCATCGAGCGGGGCGCCGAGGGTGTCGCCCGGATTCGCGAGCTGACCGGCGGGATCGGCGCGGACAGCGTGCTGGAGTGCGTCGGCACCGAGGAGGCCATGCACCAGGCCCTGCGCTGCGCCCGGCCGGGCGGCAACGTGGGCTTCGTCGGCGTCCCCCACGGCGTCGCCGTGGACGGACAGGAGCTGTTCTTCTCCCACGTCGGCCTGCGCGGTGGCCCGGCCCCCGTGCGTCGCTACCTGCCCGACCTCGTCGACCGCGTCCTGTCCGGTGCGATCACGCCGGGGAAGGTCTTCGACCTCACGCTGCCGCTCGACCAGGTCGCCGAGGGCTACGCGGCGATGGACGAACGCCGGGCCATCAAGACCCTCCTCAAGCCCTGACCGGCGAGCAGCGCCGGGCGACCCGACCACCCGTGCACCCCGCCACCTGGCCCCCGTACACACGGAAAGAAGTCCTCCATGCCCCACCCCGCCGCGGCCGCGTCGGGCAAGCTGCCCTTTGTCGTGTGGGTGCTGGCCGGCGGCACCTTCCTGATGGGCACCACCGAGTTCGTCATCGCCGGCATCCTCCCGGACATCGCCCCCGACCTCGGCGCCTCCGTCTCGCACACCGGACTGCTGGTCACCGCCTTCGCCGTCGGCATGATCGTCGGCGGGCCGGTGATGGCCCTGGCCACCTTGCGCCTCCCGCAGCGCCTCACTCTCGTACTCGCGCTGACGGTCTTCGCCGCGGGCCACGTCGTCGCGGCTCTCACCAGCTCCTTCACCGTCGTCATGGCCGCCCGGTTCGTCACCGCGCTGGCCACCGGCGCGTTCTGGGCCGTCGGCTTCGTCATCGCCACCGCCGCGGCGGGTCCCGCCGACGCCACCAGGGCGGTGAGCGTCCTGATGGGAGGCCTGACCCTGGCCAACGTCATCGGCGTCCCGGCCGGCTCACTGGCGGGCCACATCACCGGCTGGCGCGGACTGTTCTGGACCCTGGCCGCGCTCGCCGCGCTCGCCGCCGCCACGATCGGACGCTTCCTCCCCCGAACGGAGCAGCGCGCCGGGGTTTCGGTGCGCGGCGAGATCCGGGCACTGCGCCAGGGCCGGCTGTGGCTGGCGCTGACCGCCGCCGTTCTGATCATGGGTGGTGTGCTGGCCGCCTACACGTACATCACCCCGTTGCTGACCGAGCGGGCCGGCATCCCGGCCGGGGCCGTGCCGCTGGTCCTGCTCGCCTTCGGCGCCGGGGCGCTGGGCGGCACGGTCGTCGGCGGCCGGTTCGGCGACCGCCGTCCCATGGGCACGACGATCCCGGCCGCCGCGGCGACCGCGCTGGTCCTGATCGCGCTGATCCCGCTGTCCACCACCCCGGCGGCGGCCGTCGTCCTGATCTTTCTCATGGCCCTCACCGGCTTCACGATCAACCCGGTCGTCACCGCCCTCGCGGTCCGTTTCGCCGGTGACGCGCCCACCCTCACCTCGGCGCTGACCACGTCCGCCTACAACACCGGCATCGCCGCCGGATCCGCGCTCGCCGGACAGGCCCTCGCCTCCTCCCTCGGCGTGACCGGTCCCGCCCTGGTCGGCGCCGTCTTCAGCGGGCTGACCCTGCTGCCGCTGATCGCCCTGGCCGTGACGGCCAAGAGCGACGTGACCCGAACCGTCGCCCGGAGCGCCGGCGAAGCCCAGATGCCGGCACCGCGGCAGGACGCCGCAACGACCGGCACGGCGCTGGCCTCGGCCCATCCTCGGCATCGTCCGTGAACCCCACGTGCTGGCTCATCGGCAACGCCGCGAGCCCCGCCATCCGCCTCAACAAGACCCGCCACCGTCTCAAGAAGATCGCGGACGAACGCGACTCCTCCTGATCCCGCCCCCGTACGGCCCGACACCACCACACCACAAGGAAGATCAACATGGAGCACGTCACCTCGACCCCCACCGCCAAGGCACCGGCCGAGCGGTTCACCGGGGACGTCTACCTCAACATGATCGCAACCCCGAGCGAACCCGCCCGACTGACCGCTGCCCTGGTCCGCTTCACTCCGGGCGCCCGCACCAACTGGCACAGGCACGCCAACGGCCAGACCCTCTACGTCACCGACGGCACCGGACTGGTCGGCACCCGCGACGGCAACGTCGTGCGGGTCAGCGCGGGCCACACGATCAAGTGCCCGGCGGGCGAGGAGCACTGGCACGGCGCCACCGACACCACGCTGATGGCGCACATCGCCATGGTCGTCGGCAACGCCGACGGCGACGGCACCACGTGGCTGGAGCCCGTCACCGACGAGCAGTACGCCGACGCCGTGAACGGCAGCCGCTGACCCGCAGAACACGGCAGGGATCGCCGATGCCGTGAGCATCGAGCGGCACCGGCGCCCCGCATGCGAGCCGGCCTCTCAGACCGCACGCTGGTGCCATGACCAGCACGCAGCCCATCGTGATCTACCCGCCCGCCGAAGACGGAGGCCGGCGGGTACGGATGGGCGAGCGGTTCGTCGGGATGGCGTACGGGCTGCTGGACATCGTGGAGTTCCTGCGCCTCGCGGGCCTGGAGAGCACCGACGAGACGTGGGTACGGCAGTCGGATGCGGTCGAGTGGCGGGGCGGCGGGCCCGACATGTGGGAGCACTGAGCCTCGCACGCCCACCGTCGAGGCCCGCAGGTCCGCTCCACAGGGCCTTCCGTCCCGCACCACGGGGCATTGTCAGTGGTGGCAGGCAGGATGACCGGCATGACAACACCTGCAGCAGTGATCACGGATGCCGCCGCCTACGCCCAGGCCGTCGAAGACGCGGTGAAGGCCGCCGGGGCCTACTACGCGGGCGGGACGTCGGCACTGGACGACGACGCCTACGACCGTCTGGTGCGCGGCATCGCCGCGTGGGAGGCCGACCATCCCGAGCAGGTGCTGCCCGACTCGCCGACGGGGAAGGTCGCCGGCGGCGCGGTGGAGGGCGATGTCCCGCACACGGTGGCGATGCTGAGTCTGGACAACGTGTTCTCGCCGGAGGAGTTCACCGCCTGGACGGCCTCGCTCGCCCGGCGCATCGGCCACGACGTCGAGCGGTTCAGTGTCGAGCCGAAGCTGGACGGTCTCGCGGTCGCCGCCCGCTACACGCACGGACGCCTGAGACAGCTGATCACCCGCGGCGACGGGACGGCCGGTGAGGACGTCTCGCACGCGATCGGCACCATCGAGGGGCTGCCGGACGAACTCGCCGAGCCGGTCACCGTCGAGGTGCGCGGCGAAGTCCTCATGACGACCGCCCAGTTCGAGCACGCCAACGAGACGCGTACCTCGCACGGCGGGCAGCCGTTCGCCAATCCGCGCGGCGCGTCCGCCGGCACCCTGCGCGCCAAGGAGCGCGCCTACACCGTGCCGATGACGTTCTTCGGCTACGGCCTGCTGCCCCTGCCCGACACCGAGACCGAGCTCGCCGCGCGACTGGGCGAACTCGCGCACAGCGAGTTGATGGACCGGGCAGCTACGTACGGGATCAACACCACCGCCACCACCGCGGTGCCCGGCATCACCGCCGACACCGTCGAGCGGGTGCTGGCACGGCTGCAGGAGATCGCCGCGCTGCGGGCCGAGCTGCCGTTCGGGATCGACGGGATCGTCATCAAGGCCGACCTGGCCGCTGACCAGCAGGCGGCGGGATCGGGTTCGCGGGCTCCGCGCTGGGCCATCGCCTACAAGCTGCCGGCGGTCGAGAAGATCACCCGGCTGCTGGAGGTGGAGTGGAACGTCGGACGTACCGGCATCATCGCCCCGCGTGCCGTCTTGGAACCGGTCGAGATCGACGGCGCCACCATCACCTACGCCACCCTCCACAACCCGGCCGACATCACCCGCCGCGACCTGCGGCTGGGCGACCAGGTCATGGTGCACCGGGCCGGCGACGTCATCCCCCGCATCGAGGCTCCCGTCGCCCACCTGCGCACCGGCGACGAACAGCCCATCGTCTTCCCGGAGGTGTGCCCGCGCTGCGGGTCCGGGATCGACACCAGCGAGCAGCGCTGGCGCTGCGAGAACGGACGCAACTGCCACCTGGTGGCCGCCCTGTCCTACGCGGCCGGCCGCGACCAGCTCGACATCGAAGGCCTCGGCCACACCCGGGTCGTCCAGCTGGTCGACGCCGGTCTCGTCACCGACCTCGCCGACCTGTTCGCCCTCACCCGCGAGCAGTTGCTGGGCCTGGAGCGGATGGGCGAGACCAGCACCGACAACCTCCTGGCCGCGATCGGCGCGGCCAAGGACCAGCCGCTGTCCCGGGTGCTGTGCGCGCTCGGCGTCCGCGGCACCGGCCGCTCCATGTCCCGCCGTATCGCGAGGCACTTCGCCACCATGGACGACATCCGCGCCGCGGACGCCGAGGCGATGCAGCAGGTGGAGGGCATCGGCACCGAGAAGGCACCGTCGATCGTCGCCGAACTCGCCGACCTCGCCCCGCTCATCGACAAACTCGCCGCCGCCGGGGTGAACATGACCGAACCCGGCGCCACTCCCCCGTCGACCGCCGCCTCGACCGGGGACGCGGGCGCCGAAGGGGAGGCCGAGGGTGCGGCCGGTGGACCGCTGGCCGGGATGACGGTGGTGGTCACCGGCGCGATGACCGGCGTACTGGAGAAGCTCAGCCGCAATCAGATGAACGAGCTGATCGAACGGGCCGGCGGCCGCTCCTCCTCCAGCGTCTCCAAGAAGACCACTCTGGTCGTCGCCGGGGAGGGTGCGGGATCGAAGCGGGCCAAGGCCGAGACTCTGGGTGTCCGACTGGCCACCCCGGACGAGTTCGCCGCCCTGGTCGCCGAGTTCATCGGGTGACCCCTCCCCGGCGGGTGTGCCTCAGATCACTCCGTCAGGAGTGAGGGGCCGGGAACAGTCCGGGGTGGTCGACCGTTCAAATAAGCGTGGCTGCGGAGGGGACAGTGTCCCCGGGCCTCACCTTCCGCCCATGGGGACGATCGTTCGGCTGAAGCCCCATGGAGCATCCCGCCGAGAGGCGACCGCCCTCCGCACGCCACCGCTAGCGGCCCCGGCTGGTCTCCCCCGTCCAGCCGGGGCCTTTCTCGCTTCCAGGGCCTGCTCCCCTGGTGCGCTCACCGAGTTGGGAGCCGCCCCCCACGACGGTGACCGTCGCCTCCGTCCGTACGCCGAGACCGGAGCCGGGGGTCGACAGCGCGGCGCCGGTCAACAACCCCGACACCAGCAGGGCTGCCAGTGCGGCACCGGCAGCCTCCCTGTCACGCATTCAGCTCGCCTGCCCCGGGACCTGCTTGTCGGCGTCGACGAACGCCCGCTGGGTGATCGCGCTGGTGAACGTGACCGTACCGACCTTGAACGGACTGCCAGCCACGGCCTTGACCACGACGGTGCGCTCACCGAGGAACTGCAAGGTCTTCCTGTCGAAGATCCACTCGGTGCGCTCGCCGGCGGTGTCGTTCTGCCGGGCGATCGCGATCCCGTGCCGGCCGGTGGCGTCGACCGCGTCGTCCACCGCCACGACGCCGGGGATCTTGGCCGCGGCCTTGTAGAGGGCGGCGCTGACCGCAGCGGGCGGGTAGCTCTCGGTCAGCAGATCGCCGATGGCGACGAACGCGGCCTGGTCGCGCGGGACTTCGGGGTCCCTGCTGGCGTCCGATTCCCGGTAGATCCGCCGCAGCAGCGCTTGGGGGTCGGTGGGCAGCTTGGCCAGGGCGTTGTACGCCCCGCTCAGCGGGACGTCGCTGGAGAGGGTGATGCCCTGGTCGCTCGTCTGACCGGCCTCGATCAGCCAGCCGTCCTTGCCGTCGAGGGAGTTCCACACCTGGCGGGAGTGCAGCTCGTCGCTGACCACCGTGGTCCTGTCGCCGACCGTACGGGGGTGGGTGCTGGCCACCTTTGAGGCGATGTAGACGTACTGGCCCGTGCGCGGCGTGGGCGTCGAGGTGTCGGCGGCGGCCAGGGAGATGCGGTCGAGGAGCCGGGGGGCGCCCTTGGCGTCGGCGACTCCGACCTGGGTGGTCAGTGCGGGCCCGGTGCCGAGGGTGGTCTTGTCGCCGTTCGCGTCGCCACCGGTGAGGGCGAGGCCGCCGACGACCGCGCCGGCCAGGGCGAGGGCCGCGGCGGGCACCAGGATCGTGCGACGCAGGAACGGGTTGGGCCGCTTCGGGGGCACTGCCGGGGAGGTGCGGAGGTCTTCGTGGATCCGGGCCATCATCTGCTCCTTGTGGAACTGGTGGCGGCCCGCCGGCAGATCCCGCTCGGCGGAGGGCAGCAGGCTCTGCGTCTCCGTCCACTCAGCCGGGTGCGGCTGGTGGGAGGGGCTGGCGTTCATCGGTTTCCTTCCTGTGCGGACCGGACCGCGTATCCGCGATCACCTGTTGTCTGCCGGTTCGTGGGGGTGGGTTCCCGTTTCTCTCTGACGAGTTGAGCGTCGGCGAGTCTGCGCAGCTTGCCGCGGGCGCGCGAGAGGCGGGAGCGGACGGTGCCGACGGGGATGTCGAGGACGCGGGCCGCCTCGGTGTACTCCATCCCCTCGCACAGGCACAGCGTCAGGACCTCGCGTTCGGGACGCTTGAGCAGACTCAGGGCGGCCACCGTGGCGGCGATCCTGCGCCGGTCGTCCAGGCGTCCGGCGGTCTCCTCGGCATGGTCCTCGACCTGCTCCTCGGCGGCATTCGCGGCGGCCGCGGCGCTTGCCGCGTTGCGGTAGCGGCGATTGCTGCGGTACTGGGAGCGGGCGACGTTGGTGGCGATGCCCAGCAGCCACGGCCGCAGGGAGCCCCCTTCGGCCTCGACCGAGGCGCGGCGCCGCCATGCCTCCATGAAGGTGGCCGACATGACGTCCTCGGCGGCGGACCAGTCGGCGGTCAACCGGAAGGCGTGGTTGTACACCGATCGGGCGCACTCGTCGAAGAGTTCCGCGAAGGCATCTGGATCTCCGTTTCGTACCCGCGTTCGCATATCTGTGATCACGCTTTGAACTGACGGATCGTGCGGACGAGTTCCCGTGAGCTATGTCACAGAGGTCGCACAAGTACCCGACCGTCGACGACGGGCCACGACGGACGAACCGGAGGTGCGCCTGCATCAGCCATCCGACCAATTCGTCAACTGGCCATCGTTCCCGCCCCATTGACAGGGCATCACACCTCCTCAATCATCAGACATCCGATGAATTGGGAGCCGCCATGAGTACTCCTCCAAGACGTCAGGTTCTGGGCGCGGCAGCAGGCATCACCACCGCCGCCGTCCTTCCCCTCAGCACCGCCACACCCGCGCACGCGGCGCAACCGGTCGACCGGCGCACGGGGCCGTGGGCTTCGGTCCCCGACCCCGTGCCCGTCCCGCTCGACGCCCTCTACGACAACGACGGCATCGACACCGCCTCCGCACGCGGCGGCGACTTCGACGGTTCGGGCTACACCTTCCCCGGCGAGGAACTCGCGGCGGGCCCCGTAGAGGTCGACGGAATCCCCTTCGTCTTCCCCTCCTCGGGGGCCGGCGCCAAGAACAACGTCGTCGCCCTAGGTCAGCGAATCGAGCTGCCCAAGGGCCGCTACCTGTCGGCGCATTTCCTCACCGCGGGCAGCTACGGAAACGCCTCCGGCACGGCCACCGTGCACTACGCGGACGGATCGACCACGACGGCGAGCCTCGGTGGGGCCGACTGGTACTCGGCGGGCGGCTCACTCTCGGCGTCGTACCGTTACACCCCGGACGGCGCCAAGGACACGCACAGCGTCGGCATCGGCACGGCGGAGGTGTGGATCGACCCGCAGCGGGAGGCGATCGCGCTCACCCTGCCGGTCACCAACTCGCCGCAGCCGAACAAGGCTTCCCTGCACGTGTTCGCTCTCTCCCTGCAACCCGTCGCCCAGGGACGGGCGTTGGCCCTGCGCAACGCGCACTCCACGAACTCCCTGATGGACAGCACGGGCGCGCAGAGCGTCGAGGCGACCGTCGTCAACGCGGGCACGGTCCCGATCCTGGCCGAGGACGGGGTGTCCGTGGCCATCGAGGTGCCCGGGGCCCGCACCGTGGAACCGGCCCGGGTGCGGCGCCTCTCCTCCGGCGAACAGGCCCGTGTGCGCGTCGGCATCCGCAACCGTCGGGGGGTGGTTCCCGGGACCGTTCAGGACGGGTCGGTGACCGTCACCGGCCGCGGTGCCCGCGCCACCTCCCAGCGGAGCAGGCTGAAGCTCGGCGTGGCCGACTACCTGCCCACCGAGGTCTCCCTCTCCGGCCATCAGGCGCCGTACTGGTTCCAGGACGCCAAGTTCGGCATCTTCATCCACTGGGGCGTGTACTCGGTGCCCGCCTGGTCACCGGTGGGCAAGCAGTACGCCGAGTGGTACTGGAACCACATGCAGGACCCGGCCAACGCGGTGTACGCCTACCATCGGCAGACCTACGGGGAGGACTTCGCCTACGACGACTTCATCCCGCGCTTCACCGCCGAGAAGTTCGACCCGCGCGCCTGGGTGGAGCTGTTCCGCGACGCCGGCGCGCAGTACCACGTCCTGACCTCCAAGCACCACGAGGGATTCGCGCTCTGGGACACCAAGGTCTCGGACCGCAACGCCGTGAAGATGGGCCCGAGACGGGACCTGGTCAAGGAACTGTTCGACGCCTCCCGCCGCTACGCACCCGAGTTGCACCGAGGGCTCTACTTCTCGATGCCGGAGTGGTTCAACCCCGACAACCCCTGGATGGGCCACGCCCCGCGCAACCCGTACACCCTCCAGCCGGTTCCGTACACCGGGTACACCGCCGGCAAGGACTTCGTCCGGGACTACCAGGCCCCGCAGATGCTGGAGTTGGTCCACGGCTACGATCCCGAACTCATCTGGTGCGACATCGGCGGCGCGAACGACAGCCTCCATGTGCTCGCCGAGTACTTCAACCACGCCAAGAACCGGGGCCGCCCGATCGACGTCACGGTCGACGACCGCTCGGGCATCGCCTTCCACGACTTCACCACGCCCGAGTACACGACGTACGAGAACACGGTCGTCGCCAAGTGGGAGTCGAGCCGCGGCCTGGACCCCTTCAGCTACGGCTACAACCAGGCGACCCCGGACGACGCCTACATGACGGCCGAGGAAGTGGTGCGCAGTCTCGTCGACATCGTCTCCAAGAACGGCAATTTCCTGCTGGACATCGGTCCGCGCGCCGACGGCACCATCCCGGAGATCATGCAGACCCGGCTGCGGGAGACGGGCCGGTGGCTGCGCACCAACGGCGAGGCGATCTACGACACGACGTACTGGTCCCGCATGGCCCAACTCGGCGACGATCTGCGGTTCACCGTCCGCCCGGACGACGCCTTCTACGTCCATTCACTCGCCGAGCCGGGTGCCAAGCTCCGCGTCGAGGCGCCGGTACCCGTCCGCGGCGGCGACAAGATCACCCTCCTCGGCCACGACCGGCCGCTGTCGTGGACCACGAGCAAGGGCGCCCTGCTGATCGACGTGCCCGAAGCCGCGCGCAAGGCGGGCCGGTACGTATGGGTCTTCAAGGTGGACTGGCGCCCCTGACCCCTACGACCACGTCCCGCCCGCCATACGGCGAACCGACCCGCTCCACGAACGTGCTGTGCGCTTGTGTGTCGCGAGAGCCCCGGGAGGCTGCTTCTCCTCCCGGGGCTCTCGCACTGCGACGGGCCACAGGCCCGGGTTTCTCGGCTCGCGTCACCAATAGTGGCGTCGGCCGGCGACCGCGTGGCCCGTGGAACCCATGATCCAAAGGACGGCGCCGACCACGGTCAGGATGAGGCCGAGGGTCCACAGGATCGAGACGCCGGTGAGGAAGCCGATGACCAGCAGGATGATGCCGATGGCGAGCATGCCGTACCTCCCGAAGTTGCCTGACGTGTCTTCTCCCGAATGCCCCCAAGTGGCGACTTCACCCCTGGCCGTCCGTCAGGGCGATACGAACGCTGATGCACTTGCCGGCCGTCACCTGCCGGGCCTCGAAGCCCACTGCCAGGGCTTTCACGATCTCCAGGCCGTGCTGGCCCACCCGGTCGGCGTCAGCGGTCCGGGCCTCCGGCAGCCCCGGGTGGGAATCCCACACCTGGACCTCCACCGCCTCGCCGGTGATCCTCAGCACCATCATGACCGGGCCGGGTGCGTACTTGTAGGCGTTGGTGACCAACTCGCTCACCACCAGCTGGACCACTTCCCCCGCGCGCGCGGAGACCGCCACGGCGTGCCCGGCCTGGCGGTTGAGAAAGTCCGCGGCCAGATGTCGGGCCCGGGCGATACACGTTCCGTCACCGTCCAGCGCGACGCTCGTCTCCGGCCCCTGCTCCGACGCCGTGGTCTTCCCCTTCCTCACAGCGAGATCCATGACCGCTGTCTTCAACGCCGCTGATCCTGCGCAGAATCGCGAGTCGTCCCGCTGCTACCGATGGCTGCGCCACGCACACGTGTCACACGTATCCTTCACACAGCAGCTCGGGCCAACGCTTCAGTGTGCCAGTTCCAACGTCTTGTTCGAGGGAGAAATGACCGACGTCGACCCCACTGGGCGCCCCGGCCGGCTGTCGGCCACCCCCACCGTCATCGACGGCATCCATGTGATCACTCTCGTGGGAGAGATCGACCGCGACACCGCCCAGGTGCTGCGCCAGGCCCTGCCGCGGCCGGATGCCCCTCGCCTGCGCGTCGTGGTCGACCTCGAACACGTCACGTTCCTGGACTCCACGGGCATCAACATCTTCATCTCCACCCACAACACCCTTGCCGAGGAGGGCGGTTGGCTGCGGCTGGCCGCACCCACCGCCTCCGTGCTCCGCGTCCTGCAGATCGTCGGCATCGACACCGTCATCGACTGCTGCCCGACCCTGCACCAGGCCCTGACGACCTGACGCGTGCCCCGAGTCCGGTCGGCCCTGCCACCGCCGGCCGCTACGGAACCATGCAGGACCTCACCCGCCGGGCCTAGGCATCCTCGTGGCCGCGCAGGACGAGCAGCGACCGGGCCTCGACCTCCACGTCGCTGCCCGCCTTGATCAGCGGCCTGAACTCGGTGTACGGGATGGCCGTGTCCACCTCGACCGCCCACCAGGGGCCGAGTTCGTCGGGCACCGCGAAGGTGAGGGCCTGGCTGTGGGCGTTGACCAGCAGCAGGAAGGAGTCGTCCTGCACGGGCAGGCCCCGCAGATCCGGTTCGGTGATGGCCTTGCCGTTGAGGTGCACCATGAGGGAACGCGCGAACCCGGTGTCCCAGTCGTCGTCGGTCATCTCCTGCCCACCGGGGGTGAACCAGCCGATGTCCTTCGACGCTGTCTCGCTCCCTCGCGGGACGCGCCCCTTGAAGAAGCGCCGCCGACGGAAGACGGGGTGGTCGCGGCGCAGGGCGATCAACATGCGGGTGAAGTCAAGCAGTTCGCTCCCCTCCGCGGCCTTCTCCCAGTCGATCCACGTCAGCTCGTTGTCCTGGCAGTACGCGTTGTTGTTGCCCTGCTGGGTACGGCCGAGTTCGTCGCCGTGGGAGATCATGGGGACACCCTGGGAGAGCAGCAGGGTGGCCAGCAGGTTGCGCTGCTGGCGGGCGCGGAGCGCGAGGACACCGCGGTCCTTGGTGGGGCCCTCGACGCCGCAGTTCCAGGAGCGGTTGTGATCCTCGCCGTCGCGGTTGTCCTCGCCGTTGGCCTCGTTGTGCTTGCCGTCGTACGAGACCAGGTCGCGCAGGGTGAAACCGTCGTGCGCGGTGACGAAGTTGACCGAGGCGAAGGGCCGGCGGCCGTCGCTCTGGTACAGGTCGGCGGAGCCGGTCAGACGGGAGGCGAACTCTCCCAGCGTGCCGCCCTCGCCCCGCCACAGGTCACGTACGGTGTCGCGGTACTTGCCGTTCCATTCGGTCCACAGCGGCGGGAAGTTGCCGACCTGGTAGCCGCCCTCGCCGACGTCCCACGGCTCGGCGATGAGTTTCACCTGGGAGATGACCGGGTCCTGGTGTACGAGGTCGAAGAACGACGACAGCCGGTCCACCTCGTGGAACTGGCGGGCCAGGGTGGCGGCCAGGTCGAAGCGGAAGCCGTCGACGTGCATCTCGGTCACCCAGTACCGCAGTGAGTCCATGATGAGCTGAAGGGTGTGCGGGTGGTTCATCCGCAGGCTGTTGCCCGTACCGGTGGTGTCCCAGTAGTAGCGCGGGTCCTCCGGGGAGAGCCGGTAGTAGGCCGCGTTGTCCAGTCCGCGCAGTGACAGCACCGGCCCGAGATGGTTGCCCTCGGCGGTGTGGTTGTAGACGACGTCCAGTATCACCTCGATACCGGCCTCGTGCAGGGCCTTCACCATGGCCCGGAACTCCTGGACCTGCTCGCCCCGCTGGCCCGAGGAGCCGTAGGCGTTGTGCGGGGCGAAGAAGCCGATGGTGTTGTATCCCCAGTAGTTCGACAGGCCCCTCTCCACCAGGGCGTGGTCCTGCACGAACTGGTGCACCGGCATCAGCTCCACCGCGGTGACGCCGAGCTTGACGAAGTAGTCGATCATGGCCGGGTGGGCCAGCCCCGCGTAGGTGCCGCGAATCGACTCGGGTATCGCCGGGTGGGTGATCGTCATGCCCTTCACATGGGCTTCGTAGATCACGGTCTCGTGGTACGGAGTCCGCGGCGGGTGGTCACTCCCCCAGTCGAAGTACGGATTCACCACGACCGACTTCGGCATGTACGGGGCGGAGTCCAGGTCGTTGTAGCGGTCGATGTCCTGGAAGTGGTAGGGAAACAGCGCCTCGTTCCACTCGACCTGGCCTTCGATCGCCTTGGCGTAGGGGTCGAGCAGCAGTTTGTTCGGGTTGCAGCGCTCACCGGACTCGGGCCGGTACGCCCCATGCACCCGGAACCCGTACCGTCGGCCCGGGCCGACGTCCGGCAAGTAGATGTGGTGGACGAAGCCGTCCACTTCCTTCAGGGCGACGCGTTCCTCCGAACCGTCCTCGTCGAACAGGCACAGCTCGACGCGCTCGGCCACCTCGGAGAACACCGCGAAGTTCGTGCCCGCGCCGTCGAAGGTGGCTCCCAGAGGCGCCGTCTGCCCCGGCCGCGCGCCGACTTCCGTGTTCTCCTGCCAGATGCGCATACCTCACCCTCCCCCGCGCAGCCGGAGGGCAGCCGCGCTCGTCTGCTCCCTAGTGCCCCTCCGATCACCGAGCATGCAGGGGGGCCGGGAACGGCAGGCATCCCCTGTCACAGCGGCAACGCCCACTGTGACCGGCGCGGTGCGCACCGTCACCAGGTGACGGGCAGTTCATGGGCGCCGTAGATCACGGCGTCGTATTTGCGGTGGGCCGTGCGCGCGGCCGCCTCGCGGAGCTGTAGGGACGCCCGTCTCGCGGTGAGCTTTAGGGACACCCGTCTCGCGGTAAGCCATAGGGACGCCCGTCTGGCGGCAAGCTCCGCGCATGCCCGTATGCCGCCGAGACAAGGGCGTGCGCGTCAGGGTGTCGAAGGAACGGCGCGGGCCAGAGGCTCCAGGTCCCCATAGAGGGCGGCATGGATCGCGGCGGCGAGTTCGCGGGCCCGCTCCTCGCTCCGCACCCCGTGCATCATGAAGTAGACCGGTCCCGTGTAGGCGCCGAAATCGGCCTCGCGGTTGCGGACCAGGCGGAGGATCGCGGCCCGAATGGCATCGTTGACGGCGTCGGCCACCGTGTGGTCCGCGCCGGCGGTGAGAGTGTCCGCCTTCACGGTCCACTGTCGGGGCGCCTCGGACTCGATGGCCACGAATACGGCGTTGCGCGCCATGGCCTCGCGATACGCGTCCCGGAAGGCCCCGGCACCCGTGGCGTCCGGGATGAGGCGAGCGGGACAGGGAACCGGCAGTGGCTGCACCCGTGCATTCTTTCAACAGGCAACGTTCACCGGCATCCGCGAGCGGGAGGCAGGCCACACCTCGGGGCCACTTTCACCCCTTGGAACCAGCGACCTTCACATCAGCCGTCTCATGCTACGCAGCAATAATCGTCAACAATTTCGTTGACGACCTTGCGCGGCCGCCGACCGCGGGGCTACGTTCCTCGCCGTACCGCCCTGAAAAGCCGCAGTCGACAAGGGGACGGGTGAGCCGCACGTGGGCTGCGGTGTGCTCGGGACGGGCAGGCCGAACGGCCTTCCACGCACGCCGTTTTGACGGTCACTCACCTCGGTTCAGCGATCGAGGCGATCGAACGGAGATCGAGCATGCGCATGCTTTCCCGATGGTGCCGGTGGTCGTCGGCCTCCTTCATGACCGCCCTGGCCGCCGCCCTCGCTCTCGTGACCGGGGCGGGCATCGCCCTCGCCGCCGCGGCGGCCGGCAGCGCGCCGACATCCGGCTCGGCCACGGGGGTGACCACGAGCAGCACCGCTTCCGGGATCGAGCCGGCCATGTCCTGTTCCGGGGTCGGCGCGCTCGACCTGGCGGCCGCCGTGCCCGGCGTACCGTTCGAGGTCACCTCGGCGACCGAAGTGGCCGCCGACGGCAGCACCCTGGGCAACTGGGCCTACTGTGACGTCAAGGGCGTGATCGCCCCGCAGATCCACTTCGAGCTGCGCCTGCCGCAGACCGGCTGGCAGGCCGACTATCTGCAGCTCGGCTGCGGCGGACTGTGCGGCAGCGTCAGCACCGCCGGTGCCGCCGCCTCCTACGGCTGCGTCCCGCTGACCGACGGCGCCTTCGCGGTCGCCTCCAGCGACGAGGGCCACTCCCAGGGCGGCGGACTGTTCTCCACCGACCCGACCCTGCGCGCCGACTTCGGGTACAAGTCGGACCACCTGCTCGCCCAGGTCGCCAAGGTCCTCCTCAAGCACTACTACGGCCGCCCGGCGACCCACTCCTACTTCGACGGCTGCTCCCAGGGCGGCCACCAGGCCCTGACCGAGGCACAGCGCTACCCGACCGACTTCGACGGCATCGTCGCCGGCGCCCCGGCCGACAACTTCACGCGCTCAACACCTTCTCGCACGCCTGGACCGCCCAGTCCGTCTTCCTCGACGGCGGCCCGGCCACGATCACCACCGCCGACCTCGCCCCGCTGCACGAGGCGGTCCTCAAGGGCTGCGGCGCACCCGCCGACGGGATCATCACCGATCCGCTGAGCTGCACCTGGGACCCGGCCAGCATCAAGTGCCGGGCCGGACAGACCTCGACGGCCGCCGACTTCTGCCTGACCGCCGACCAGGTCACCACCCTGCGCCGCATCTACGCGGGACCGACCGACGAACACGGCCAACTGCTCTACCCGGGCTACCAGTTGCGCGGCTCGGAACTGAACTGGGCCGGCATCATCGTTCCCACGACGGCAACCGGCACCACCGGTGACCAGAACTTCGTCAAGGAGACCATCCGCTACCAGGTCTTCGACGAGCCGCACCCCGAACTCAATTACAGGGACGTGAAGTTCACGTCGGCCTCCTTCAAGAAGATCATGCGACCCAACGAGGGCCTGTACGATGCCACCGACCCCGATCTGAACGCCTTCAAGAAGGCCGGCGGCAAGCGGATCCTCTGGCACGGACTGGGCGACCAGCACATCCCGGCCGTGGGCACCATGGCGTACTACAAGGCCGTACAGAACGCCATGGGTGGAGCGGCGGCCACCAGCGGCTTCGCCCGGCTGTTCCTGCTCCCGGGCGTCGCCCACTGCGGCGGCGGCCAGGGCCCGGACAAGCTGGACGCGCTGAGCGCGATCGTCGACTGGGTCACCAAGGACCAGGCACCGGACAGCCTGCTGACCAAGGCGGTCGACAGCAGCGGCAAGACCACCTCCTCCCGCCCGACCTACCCCTTCCCCTACGTCGCGAAGGACACCACGGGCGGTTCGCCCGACTCCCCCTCCAGCTACACCCCGGTCAAGTCCACGGCCGAGGCCGGCCTGACGCTGGACTGGCTGGGCTCCTTCCGCTCCGGCTACGAGAAGGTCGGCAACTGGGGCCACGGGAGGTGGGTCGTCACCTCGGGGAAGGCATGACCTGACCGACGCCGACGACGCAGGCCCCGCGCACGCCTTTCGTGGCTGCGCGGGGCCACTTTTCACCGAGTCAGATGGCGAAGTTCGTTCTCGAACAGCTCGCCCGGGTCGAATTCCATGCCGGTGAAGTGGCCTGCCAGCTCCAGGGAGAGGATGCCGTGCAGGCGAGTCCAGAAGAGCAGGGCGCGGCGCAGGGCGGGCGGTGACGCGGGATGGCCGGCCGCCCATTGCCGGTGTTCGGCGAGGTGGGTCAGGAGCGGGGCGTCGACCGGGGTGTCCGCACCGGCACCCGCCGCGGCGCCATCGGACTCGGCGGCCTCCAGAAGGCACTGCATGATCTCTGAGGCGATCTCGGTGATGTCGTCGGGAGCGTGGTAGCCGGGCACCGGTGTGCCGTAGATGAGGAAGTACCGCTGGGGGTCGTCCAGCGCCCACGCCCGCATCGCGCGCCCGAGTTGTGCGAGATCCGCACCCGGGACGGCCGCGGCGCGCACGGTGTCGGCGAGACTGCGGTAGGCGTCCCGGATCAGCTCGGTGATCAGTTCGTCCCGGCCCGCGAAGTACCGGTAGAGCGCGGGGCCACTCATGCCCATCTGCTTGGCGATGGCGTTGAGGGACAGTCCCGGAGCCCCGGCGGCGGCGATCTGCTCCCAGGCGCGCTCCTTCACCTCGGCCCGTAGCTGCGCCCGGTAGCGCTCGCGTGGTGTCTCCTTGCCCGCCACAGTCACGTGCGCGTCCCTTCTGTCATCTGGTCACCGGCTCCGAGGGAGCCGGACGGGGGGAGTTCTTCCCGCCACACTCTCTTGAGTTAGACCCTATTACGAACGTTCTTGACTGTCACGCGGAGGTGCGGTTATAACTTCTAACGAACGCATCAGCCACTAACTGGTGAGGGATCGATGGAGGTCGTCATGAACGCTGGAACACGGGTCGAGGTCGTACTGCCGGGCAAGGTCGAGCCGGAGGGGCTTGAGGTACGCCAGGTCGTCGCTCCGGTCGCCGGAGCGGGCCAGGTCGTCATCCGCATGGAGGCGACCGGAGTCTCCTTCGCCGAGCAGCAGATGCGCCGAGGCCGCTACTACGACCAGCCGCCCTTCCCGTTCGTCCCCGGTTACGACCTGGTCGGCACCGTTTCGCAGACCGGGGACGGTGTCGATCCCGCTCTGGCCGGCACCCGGATGGCCGCACTGCTCAAGGTCGGCGGCTGGGCCAGCCACGTGGTCGTCGACGCCGCCGACGTCGTGCCGGTCCCGCAGGGGATCAGTGCGGCGGAGGCCGAGACCGTGGTGATCAACGGCATCACGGCGTGGCAGATGCTGCACCGCAAGGCTCACGTCCGCGCAGGGCAGACCGTCCTGGTGCACGGCGCCAACGGCGGCGTCGGTTCCGTACTCGTCCAGCTCGCCCAGGCCGCCGGAGCGAAGGTGATCGGCACAGCCTCCGCGCGCCACCACACCGCCCTGCGGGAACGAGGGGTGACCCCGATCGACTACCGCACCGAGAACATCCCCGACCGCGTCCGCCAACTCGCCCCGGCCGGTGTGGACGCAGTCTTCGACCACGTCGGCGGCCGCAGCATCGTCGACTCCTGGCGCCTGCTCGCGCCCGGCGGCACGCTCGTCTCCTACGGCAGCGCCTCCACCCGGGACGACGAGGGCTCCAAGCAGTGGCCCGTACTCAAGCTGCTCGGCCGCGTATGGCTGTGGAACACCCTGCCCAACCGCCGCCACGCCTACTTCTTCAATGTCTGGGCCGGCCGCGCCCTCACCGCCGGCCGCTTCCGCGCCCGCCTGCGCACCGACCTCACCGAGGTGTTCAACGCCCTGCAGCGCGGCGAGATCACCCCCCAGATCGCCGCCGAACTGCCCCTCGCCCAGGCCGCCGAGGCGATGCGACTGGCCGAGTCGGGCACCGTGTCCGGAAAGGTCGTCCTGCGCCCCTGAAGATCCACGCGCGAGTCGGCCGACGCACGCAGTCGTCCTACGGAGTCCGGCGCACGATGGAGCCGTACCGATCGCAGGCTTCCGCCCTCTGTCCAAGCGAAAGCATCGCGTCGGTGACCTGGCCCAGCGCCTCGTCGGGGATCCTTGTGGCGACCTCTTCGAGGGCGAGGAACCGTGCCCCGAGGATCTCGCGGGCGATCGCCTCTCCGTTGCCGATGGGGAAGAACCGGTCGCGGCGGCCGTGGACGACGAGCGTGGGGACCTCGATCTCGGGCAGGCGCTCGCGCCAACGGGGTTGGCAGTCGAGCCTGGAGAACACCATGCCCATCTGGTTGGCCATCTGCACCGGGGCCGCGGTGCCAGGCGTGCGGTCCCAGATACGCCCAGCGATCGCCCGTGCGGCTATGGGGTCGTCGCCGAGGATCTCCGCACCGCCGGCGGCGAACTCCGTGACCGCTGCGCGGTCGGCCCAGTCGGGCATCGGACGCGTGAACAACCGCCCCATCGTCGCCCGGTCATGGTCGGGGAGGTCATCGTCGGGCGGTCCGGGGGCAACCGGGCGGGTGCCGACCAGGGTGAGGGCCGAGAACGCGCCCGGGTGATCGAGCACGGCCACCTGGGCGACCATCCCGCCGACTCCGATCCCCGCGAGATGCGCAGGCCCCTCGCCGAGCAGGTCGGCAAGGGCCACTGCGTCGGCGGCCAGGTCGCGGAGGATGTAGGCGGGCGCCTCTGGATCCGTCATCGTCGACTCGCCGCTGTCGCGCAGGTCGTAGCGCACGACATGGCGTCCACCCGCGGCGAGGCGCTCGCAGAGGGCGTCGGGCCAGGAGAGCATCGTGGTCCCGCCCGCGAGCAGGACGAGTGGCGCGTCGTCGTCACCGAACGACTCGACGCCGAGCGTGATCCCATTGACGTTGACAGTGGTCATCGGCTCACCCGCAGACGTCGTACGTCGAATGCGTCTCGGTCGATGCCGGGATCACGTTCCGCTGCGCCGGGGTGCCCGGCGCTTCGCCGGTGCGGACGGCCGAGGACGGCGGTGCCCCCGCGGTCCTGGCCAGGTGCCGGCTCGGTGACAATGCCGTCGAGCGGGAGCGAGATGTCATCGATGATTCGAGTCATGCCGGGGTAGACCCGTTCCGCCGTACCGATTCATCGCTCGCCCACGACGCGTGTGGCGGATGCCAGCTCGACAGTCGTTCCGGGCCCCGCGAACAAGCAGGCGATGTCGCTTGGCCGATCAGGCTGTTCCTCTCCCGCGGTTGTGAGCAGAATCTGCGGGAACGGTGCACGTTCTGAGGGGATGGCATGGTGCGACTGCGATTACTCGGCCCGGTCGAACTGGCCGTGGGAGACATGATGGTGGACATCGGGCCGCCCCAACGGCGCACCGTCCTGGCCGCGTTGGCCGTGGACACGGGCCGACCGGTGGGAGTGGACGTACTGGTCGGCCGGGTCTGGGGCACCGATCCCCCGGAAGGCGCCCGGCGTTCGCTCTACGCCCACATCACGCGTATCCGGCACGCCTGCGACCGCATGTCCGACACCTCGCGCGAGGCGGTGCGGCTGACCCGCCGGTCGGACGGATACGTCCTGCAGGCCGACCGGCAGCAGGTCGACGTACACCGCTTCCGGCAGCTGATCGACCGGGCCCGCGACGCCCGCGTTCCGGACAGCGAGCGGGCGGCACTGCTCGGTGAGGCGCTCGGACTGTGGCGGGGCGAGCCGCTCAGCGGTCTGGACGGCCCGTGGGCCGGGCAGATGCGGCAGGCCTGGCGGCGGGAGCAGGTGGACGCGACCATCGAATGGGCCCGCGTCCAGGCACGCCTCGGCGCCCCCGCGGCGACGATCGGACCGCTGTCCACCCTCCTCGACGACTTTCCCCTGGTCGAGCCTCTGGCAGAGGCGCTGATGCGGGCCCTGCACGACAGCGGGCGCGATGCCGAAGCCCTGCAGTGCTACGCCTCCATGCGGCACCGGCTGGCGGACGAACTGGGTACGGATCCCGGGTCGGCACTGCGCGAGACCCACCAGGCCATCCTGCGAGGGAACCTCCCTCCTTCCGCCCCACCGCAGCAACCCGTGCCGGCACCACCGCCGCCTCCCAAACCGCGGCAGGGCACCGTCCCGGCACAACTCCCCGTCGCCGTGCGCGGTTTCACGGGTCGGCACGAGGAACTCGCTGAACTCGACGCGCTCTTGGAGAGCGCCCGGCCGCCGGCTCCGGTGGTCGTCTCGGCCGTGTCGGGCACGGCCGGCGTGGGCAAGACCACGCTGGCGGTGCACTGGGCGCACCGGGTACGGAAGTTCTTCCCCGACGGGCAGCTCTACGTCAACCTCCGGGGCTTCGATCCCGGCGGGACCGTAGTGGACCCGGCGGAGGCGGTACGCGGATTCCTCGACGCCTTCGCGGTGCCCGCCGCCCGGATCCCCCCGAGCCTGGAAGCACAGGCGGCCCTCTACCGAAGCCTGCTGGCAGACCGGCGGGTGCTGATCGTGCTCGACAACGCACGGGACGCCGAGCAGGTCAGGCCGCTGCTTCCTGGCACACCCGGCTGTCTGGCGCTGGTCACCAGCCGCAACCGACTCACCAGCCTGGCGGCCGTCGAAGGCGCGCGCCTGCTCTCCGTCGACGTGCTCTCCCCGGACGAGTCCCGGTCCCTGCTGGCCGACCGCCTCGACGCCGGCCGGATCACGGCCGAGCCCGACGCCGTCGAGGAGATCGTGGCACGGTGCGCCGGTCTGCCGCTGGCTCTCGCCGTCCTCGCCGCCCGTGCCGCCGCCGAGCCCCGTATCCCCCTCGCCACCCTCGCCGACGAACTCCGCGAGAACGGCAGCCGCCTGGACGCCCTCGACGCCGGCGATTCCGCCACGCGGGTACGGGCGGTGTTCTCCTGGTCCTACGCGTCCCTCAGCCCCGCCGCCCAACGGCTGTTCCGGCTGCTCGGCCTGCATCACGGGCCGGACATCTCGGCCGCGGCCGCCGCGAGCCTGGCCGGCGTGCCGCCCACACAGGTACGAGCCCCGCTGGCCGAACTGACCCGAACGCATCTGCTCACCGAGCACCTGCCCAGCCGCTACGCCTCGCACGACCTGCTCCGCGCCTACGCCGCCGAGCTCGCCCGCACCGAGGACGGCGACGCCGACCGCCGCCAGGCGACACACCGCGTCCTCGACCACTACCTGTTCAGCGCCCTGCACGCCCAGCGCCTCCTCGGGCCGCCCGCGGATCCCGTCCTCCCCTCCCCCGCCCAGCCCGAGGTGACCCCCGAAGAACCGGCCGACCGCGAGCGGGCCATGGCCTGGTTCACGGCCGAGCACCCGGTGCTCCTCGCCGCTGTCGACCAGGCGGCCCAGGAAGGCTTCGACGTCCACGTCTGGCAGCTCGCGGCGGCGCTGACGCCGTATCACCAGCGGAAGGTGCTGTGGTCCGACTGGGCCGGCACTCACATGTCCGGGCTGGCCGCCGCCCGCCGGGCCGACGACAAGGCGGGCCAGGCATGCGCCCACCGCAACATCGGCAACGCCGAATCGACCCTCGGCCGTCCCGCCGAGGCCCGCACCCACCTCGAGCGCGCCGCGCACCTCTACCAGCAGATCGGAGACCAGCTGGGCGCCGCCCACACCCACCTCGCACTCGGCAGGGTCTCCACCCAGCAGGGCCGGGTCGCCGAGGGGCTGCAGTGCTCGCAGCAGGCCGTGCGGGGTTTCCGGGCCGCCGGGGACCGCGCCTGGCAGGCCCTGGCACTCAACAACGTCGGGTGGGACCACGTGCAGCTGGGCGAGTACCGGCACGCCATCGACCACTGCGAACAGGCGCTGGCCCTCATCGGCGACACCGGCCATGTCTCCGGCGAGGCCCACACCTGGGACACGCTCGGCGTCGCACACCACCACCTCGGCGAACACGGCGAGGCCGCCGCCTGCTACGAGAAGGCCGCGGCGCTCTTCCACCACATCGGCGACCTCTACTACGAGGCGGACATCCTCGCCCACCTCGGCGACACCCACTACGCGGCGCGCAATCCGCGCGACGCCCGCGACGCCTGGACCCGCTCCCTGGCCCTCTTCGAGAAACTCGACCACCGGGACACCGAGGCACTGCGGGCAAGGCTCGAACATCACCTCCACCTGGACCCGTCCGACACGGTGCTGCCCGACCGAGACTGAGCAGACCGAACAGAAGGTGGCCCCTGCCGGTCGCCCCCGTCGGCAGGTGATCGTCTACGCTGCCGTTGCCACGGCGCAGACGATCACTCGCCGTACCCGGTGACCTGGCAGGGAGACATGCTGAACACGCGAAGACTGATGGTCGCCGGAGCAACGGCGATGCTCATAGCCGGGCTCGCCGCTTGCGGAGGCGGACAGTCCGGCGCCGAACCGCCGAGTGGCACGATCACCTACAGCAGCGACGGTTCCGCTCGGGAGACCACTCCGCGGAGCGACTCGGTCTCCGGCCTGCGGGACACGGTCCGCCATCTCTCGGTGAGGACGGTGAAGGCGACTCGGCCGCACATGGTCAAGAAGTGCACGTCCAGCACCAGAAGGGTCAGGCACACGACCAGTTCGGGCACGGGCACCAAGAGGAAGACCCGCACCTGGTACACCACCGAGCGGACTCGGACCTGCAAGAACGTCCGCACCGGCACGGAAACCTACCGCCGGGTCGTCCGGCCGGAACGGTGGTGCGTGCGCCTGGACGACGTCGGCGGCGACAAGACCAAGGACGACGTCTGGTTCCGGGTCAGCAGCGCGACCTACCACCAGGCGCTTGCCGTGAAGGAACACACCCGCCTGGAGTTCGTCCCGCGGGGCTCGACCTGCTGAGACGGGATCACGGCTGACGCCCCGGGGCGCGGCGCCTCAGTACACGTACGGATTCACCTCACGCGCCAAGCCGCGCGCGTACGGCCGCGATTGAGCCGGCTACCGGACCTCCGGGCGCTGCGGCTCCCCGGCCTTGTGCCGCTGATAGTGCCGCGCGACGCGCATACGGTTGCCGCAGCGGGCGGCCGAACACCAGCGGCGGCGTGGATGGGTGGGCAGGAACAGCATCACGCAGTCGTCTGCCTCGCATTCACGGATCGTCGCCACTGCGGGATCGACGAGCAGGTCGGCGGCGGCTTCGGCGAGGCAGGCCGCAAGCCGTCGGCCCGGTGAGCCTTCGCGTCGGCGGACGAGGGCCACGGCCGATCCGGTCCAGCCCAGTTCGCTGATCGCCGGTGCGGCGCGCTGGGCCCGGTTGAGTGCCCGCAGGTCGGCTGCCAGGGGTTCTTCGCCCCTGCGGACGTGGTCCAGGGCGCGGGCGGTGTGCTCTCGTACGGCGCGTACGGCGGCCAGGTCTTCGGCGCCGATCTCCTGCGGCACCTCGTCCGGGAGGCGGGCGGCCTGCAGTGTCCACCAATCCCGCAGGCCGTCCGGTGAGGCCAGCAGATCGCCGGTGGACGGGCGGGTGTTGACCAGGTCCAGCGCCAGCGGCTCTCCGGTCAGCGGCACGAGATCACTCATGCGACTAATGCTACACCACACCCTTGACACATTAGATCGCCTTCGACTACAACCTAATGCATAACAGGGCGAACAAAGGATTAGACATGCTTGGTGTCATCGCTCGCACGGTCCACCGCCACGTGGAGATCGACGATGTCCGCGTCTTCTACCGCGAATCCGTCCCCGACCGCGCCGACGCACCCGTCCTCCTTCTCCTGCACGGATTCCCGTCCGCCTCCCACCAGTTCCGACGCCTCATCGACACCCTCGGCTCGCACTACCGGCTGATCGCCCCGGACTATCCCGGCTTCGGCCACACCCGGACACCGGACGGCTTCGAGTACACCTTCGACCGGCTCGCCGACATCACCGAAGGCTTCGTCCAGAGCCTCGGCCTCGGGCGGTTCGTGATGTACGTCTTCGACTTCGGCGCCCCCGTCGGCTTCCGCATCGCCGAGCGCCATCCCGAGTGGATCGCGGGCCTGGTCGTGCAGAACGCCAACGCCTACGAGGAAGGTCTCTCGGACATGGCACGCGGCCTTGTCGAACTGACCCCCGACACACCCGGCGCCCAGGACACCATCGACGACGTACTCACCCTCGCCGGCACCCGCGGCCAGTACGAGACCGGTGTCGCCGACCCGGACCTCGTCGCGCCGGACGGCTGGACCCTCGACCAGCACTTCCTCGATCAGCCGGGCCGCAAGGACGCCCAGCGGTCACTGATCTTCGACTACCACACCAACGTCGAGCGCTACGGTCACTGGCAGGCGTGGCTACGCCGGCACACCCCGCCCGCGCTCGTCCTCTGGGGCACCGGCGACCCCTTCTTCATCGAACCCGGCGCCCACGCCTACCTCCGCGACCTCCCCGACGCCGAACTCCACCTCTTCGACACCGGCCACTTCGCCCTCGAGACGCACCTGCCGGACATCGCGCCCCTGATGGCCGACTTCCTCGCCCGCGCCTGGAAGTGAGTGCCCCAACAGGTGTGCAGCCGTGCCGTGCGCCACGTACCGTGCTCTTCGATGCGGTTCGCGACCTTCAATGTGTTGCACGGCCGGACGCTTCAGGACGGCCGGCCCGTTTCCGTCCCGCCCACGCAGGCCGGGCGTCCGCTGGCTGACGCCGTCGCGGCACTGGGCGCCGACGTCCTGGCACTACAGGAGGTCGACCGTTTCCAGGAACGGTCGGGGTATGTGGACCAGGCGCACGTCGCCGCCGAAGCAGCGGGCGCGCGGGAGTGGCGGTACGCGTCGGCTGTCCACGGCCAGGCCGTGCCGGGCAAGGGGTGGGTGCTCGACCCTTCCGCGCCGGGGCTACGGGTCCACGGTCCGGACGACGCGCCGGCGCAGGATGCCGTGCCGTCGCACGGCATCGCGCTGCTGTCCAGGCTGCCGGTTCGGGAATGGCGGGCCAGGCGGTTCGCGCCGGCTCCCTTGGCCATGCCGCTGCGAGTGCCCGGGAGGCCCGGACTCACGGTCTCCCGCGACCAGCCACGCACCGCCCTGGCCGCCGTACTCAGCGCGGAGCGTGGGCCGTTGACGGTCGTGGCGGTGCATCTGTCGTTCGTGCCCGGGTGGAACATTAGGCAACTGCTCGCCCTACGGGACTGGATCGCCGACCTGCCTCGCCCGCACGTCCTGCTGGGTGACTTCAACCTGATCGGACCGATACCCAGGCTCGTGCTCAGGACCGCCGAGATGGCCGCCCCCGTGGCCGGCCGCGCACGTCGGTCGACGGGGCCGGGCGGCTGGCGGGACCTGGCCCGTGTTCGGACGTATCCCTCACACCGTCCTGTGGTCCAGTTCGACCATGTGCTCGTCTCCGCGGCAAGCCGGTGCGCGCCGGTGGCTGCGAGCGCCCCGCGCATGCCGGTGTCGGACCACCGGCCCGTCGTCGTCGACCTGCCCTGGTGATGCCTCCGCGCACCGAGGGGCCGCGCGCGGCAGGCCCGCTCAGCGCAGTACGGCCGCCAGCAGGTCGGCGCCCAGCGAGGTCACGTCGGTCAGATTGAGGGTGTAGCGGACGTACCGGCCCTGACGCCGCGCCGTCAGAAGGCCCGCGCGCCGCAGGACGGCGAGGTGGCGGGACACCTCCGGGGGCGAGAGTTCCCAGAAATGGGCCAGCTCGGCGGTGGAGTGCGGGCCGCGGGCCAGGGTGCGCAGCAGCCGCAGCCGTACCGGATGCGCGAGCGCCTCCAGCCGCAGGGTGACCGTCTCCAAAGACACGGGCTCCGCCGGAATCGGCTCGGCCACGGGGTACTGCACCACCGGATGCCACCCGGGGGCGTGAACGGCCACCAGGTGCGGGCGGCCGAAGACACTCGGGATGAAGGTGACCCCGGCGCCGTGCGCCGCGGTCGCCTTGTCCTGCACCTTGTCCACGACGATGCAGTCACCGTCGGGCGCCAGCGTGACCGCGCCGGAGACCGAGGCGAGTGCCACCCCGAGGCTCTGCCGCCTGAGCAGTTCGTTCTTCAGGCGCAGATCGGTCGCGAGCTGCACCGCCACGTCCGCCCAGGCGGCGTCGAAGAAGGCCTCGGCGCATTCCTCGAGGGTGCGGCGCACCCGTGCCCGAACCGAGGCCGGATCGGCGAGCAGCCGTTCCGCGAAGGCCTCCTGCAGTGCGCCGCGGGCCTGGGCCACGTCCAGGGCCCGCTCGCGCGCGGTCGCGTCGGAGAGCGGCGACCTGCCGGGGAAGTGCAACCGGTTGCTGCCGCAGGTGGTGACCAGCGCGGCGGTCACGTACGTCTCGTCGTCGATCCGGTCCACGTCGTCCAGCTCCTCGGCCAGCGTCGACCGAGGCCGTCCCGGGATCAGGAAGTCGGCCTGAGAGGAACGCCAGAGGAATTCCGCCTCCCGCAGCCGCTCGGCCAGCTCGGGCCGCAGGCCGGCCCAGACGTCCGCGGCCCAGCCGGCGAACTGCGGATGGTGGCCCGGTTCGGCCAGCACGTGCAGCATCGCGGTCAGCTCGGCCAGCGGGGAGGCAGCGAACCGCACGCGCTCGGACGGCAGACCGCTGATGTCGATCCTCAGCGTCATCCCCTCATCATCACCGCCCCGACGTCCGCCGACGTCGCCGATTGACGATGTACGTCAACCCACGTGCCGTACCCCGACAGCCGGACGCACCGTCTGCGCCATGGCAACCCTCACCCGAGTCCGACCTCGCGCCCTCGTCCGCGCCTCCGGAGGCCCCCGCTATGTCGGCGCCCTGGCCGTGGACGCGCTCGGCACCGGCCTGCTGCGGCCCTTCCTGCTGCTCTACGGCGTGACGGTGCTCAGGCTGTCCGCACCGGTCACCGGCACCGCCATGACGGTCGGCATCGTCGCGGGTCTGGTCTGCATGCCCGCGGTGGGCCGATGGCTGGACCGCGGCGCACGCAGCACGGTCGTGGCGGCGTCAATGCTGGTGCGCGTACTGGGCGTTGCGCTGTTGCTGGCCGCCCCGGCCGGGCACGTCCGGCCGTTCGCGACGGCGGCGCTCTTCCTCGGCATCGGCAACCAGGCATGGCCCGCCGCCCACGCCGCGCTCGTGGCGACGGTCGCCCAGGGCCGCGAACGCGACACCGCCCTCGCGGGAGCCCGCGCACTGCGCAACGCCGGCCTGGGCGTCGGAGCGCTTCTCGCCACCGTCTGTCTGGCGGGCGGGACCGGCGCACTGCGCGGCCTGGCCGCCGTCACGGGCCTCGCCTACCTCGCCGCGGCCGCCCTGGCGTGGTCGGTCCATGTACACGCCCGTCCGGCGCACGCCGCCTCGGTCACGGGCCGGCGCGACGAGTCAGCACCCCGCATGTCCGCGCTCCTTGCCGCCAACGTGATCTACGTCTTCTGCCTCAACGTCCCCGAGATCGCGCTCCCCTTGGTCCTGGTGACGCAGTTGCACGCCTCCCCGGTGTGGTCGGCAGCCGTCTTCGTCGCCAACACGGTGCTGGTCGTCACCTTGCAGGTGCCCGTCACCGTCGTCATGTCCCGCTTCTCCCGGCGCACCGTCCTGGCCCTTTCCGGCCTGGTGCTGGCCGCGTCCTATCTGGGATTCCTCGCGGTCACCCCGCTCGGCCACGGCTGGGCCGCACCGGCAGTGGCCGCCGTGTCGGTGGTCTGCACGATCGGCGAGATCCTCTACGCCGGCAGCGCCACCGCGCTCGTCACCGCTCTGGCGCCGGCCCATGTCCTGGGGCGCGCTCTCGCGCGCTTCCAACTCTCCACGGGCTTCGGTCTCGCCGTCTCCCCGGCGATCATCACCGCCCTCGCGCCGCTCGGCCCGGCCGCCCTCTGGGGCAGCCTCACCACTGCCACCCTCCTGTCCGCCTTCGCCGTCGGCACCGAGAAATCGTCGCCCGCACGGTGCACAGTCACGTGAAGTGCCGTTCAGCGGCACAGGTGGGGCGGTCAACGGGCTTGCATGGGCTGCCCGTTGACCGCTTCCGCCATCGGTAGCGGGCCGGCGCCGTTGTCCGCCGAGACCAGCCCTCACCACGGCTGCGACACCGCCGACCCACCCGGCGCGGACGACTACTCGTCGATCACCGAACCGAAGTGGGCGCCGTGCGCGTTGCCGCCGAGGGCGGCGGCACCGTAGGAGCGGGAGCCGGCGGCGAGCAGGCCGTCGCCGCTCGCGGGCAGCAGCCACACCGCCCCGTCACCCGCGTTCTCCTCCGGCGCACCGGCCACCAGCTCGGCCCGGCCGTCGCCGTCGGTGTCCACCAGCCGCACCTGGGCACCCCACTCGTCACCGGCCTCCGCGGTGCCCGGGACACCAGGGGTGTTCTGGTCGAAGTACAGGGCGCCGGTGGCCGTCAGGCCCGTCCGTGAGCCGCGCATCAGCCACACCGCTCCCGCGCCGGCCTCACCGTCCGCGTCCTCGCCGGGCGCGCCGATGGCCACATCCGCATACCCGTCGCCGTCGACGTCGGCGACGGACACGTCGTTGCCCCAGGAGTCGTGCTGTTCTCCCGCGCCGGGCACGCCCGGGGAGTTCTGCGACCACCACTGCGGGGCGGCGCCGGACCCGGTGCCGGCCGGGCCGTTCTGACCTCCGTAGTACACGCCCACCACACCGCCGGACGCGTTCGGGTCCGCCACGGTGTCGTCGACGCCGCTGAGTTGGCCGACGACGAGGTCGTCGTAGCCGTCACCGTTGATGTCGCCGGAGGCGGTGCCCAGGCCTCCGTGCAGGTCGCTGCGGTAGCTCAGGCCCTGTGTTCCGCCAGCGTAGTAGGCGGACCAGCCCTTGGTGTAGTCGTCGTCGGGGCTGTAGCCGGAGACGACGAGGTCGGCGAAGCCGTTGTGGTCGTAGTCGCCGGTGGTCAGGTAGGCCGCCTGGAGGCGGTGTCCGGTGGACTTCGGAGCGCCGACCTGGCGCAGGACACCCGCGTGGTACGTGACCACATTCAGGCCCGTCGTCTGGTCGAGGACGACCATCTGGTCGGCGTCGATGTCGCCGGAGAACCTGGCAGCGGCCACCGCCAGACCGAACCGGGCCCCCGCGGTGGGCTTGGCGGCGGCGACGGTGGCCGTGCGCTCGACGCCCAGTCCTTCCTCGGACCCGTACAGGACGGTCACCCGGCCCGCGTCCTCCACCGTTCCCTCGTCCTCTCCAGGCGTGCCGATGACCGCGTCGTCGTAGCCGTCGCCGTCGAGGTCGCCGCTGGCGACCGCCTGGCCGAAGCGGTCACCCATCTCGGATGTTCCGGGTACGCCCTTGGTCGACTGGCTGACGAGCTGGACGTCGCCCCGGGGCACGGTTGTGTTCGTGCCGATGCCGTTGGGGGCGCCGTACTGGACGGTGATGTATCCGGCGCCCTCCTTGCCGTCGACGGTGCCGTCCGGGACGCCGGTGAGCACGTCGTTGTAACCGTCGCCGTTGAAGTCGTTGTTGCGGTCGGCGGCGGAGGTGCCGCCGGGGACACCCGCGAAGGCGCTCGGCGCAGCCAGGATGCCCGCTCCCGCCAGCAGCAGGAAGGAGGCCGCCGCGACGGCGGTCGTGGCCGCGCTGCGGCGGGCGCGTGCGGAGATGCTCATGTCTTGTTCCCCCGTTGGGTGTTGATGCCCTGTCAGTCGGCTGGTCTTTGTGGCCGACGGGGGGTTCGACAGGCGTGGCCCGGCGCGAGTTGTGGGCTCCGGGCGGGCTGTGGCACGTCGGTGACGCCCGTTGCGAGACGGGGACCTTTTCCGAGGAGCACGGCGCGGGCGTAGCTCGCGCCGTGGGCGCTCCTCGTCATCCCGCCCAGCCTGCGACGCGATCTGTCGATCCGAAGCCGACGCGACGGCGGAGCGGGGGAAGCCGCCTTGTCAGCGGACGACGTCGAAGACGTTCTTCTGCAGGCCGTTGGCGTAGGCCTCGTGCTCGACCAGCTTGAGCTTCTGAGTGTCCTTGTCCGTCGTGCTGAACAGGCGCTTGCCCGCCCCGAGAAGGAGCGGGAAGACGAGCAGGTGGTATCGGTCGATCAGGCCGGCGTCGGAGAGGGCCTGGTTGAGGGAGGCACTGCCGTGGACGATGATGGGGCCGCCCTCGGTCTCCTTCAGCGCGGCGACGTCGTCGAGCGAGCGCAGGATCGTCGTACTGCCCCAGTTCGACACCAGGTCGCCCTCGGTGAGCGTGGTGGAGACGACGTACTTCGGCATCACCTTGTAGTCGGCGAACTCCTCCATGTCCGGCCACACCGGGCTGAACGCCTCGTAGCTGGTCCGGCCCAGCAGCATCGCGGTGGCTTCCTCCTGCTCCCGCCCCTTGATCTCGAACGCCTCGGGGAGGAACTCGACGTCCTTGAAGGTCCACCCGGCGTTGCGGTAACCGGGCTCGCCTCCCGGGGCCTCCACGACGCCGTCGAGCGAGATGAAAGCGGTGCTGATCAGGGTTCGCATCACAGTTCCTCGGTGTCTCGTGTCCGGATCTCAACAGGTCGGCCGGTGCGCCCTTCCCTCACGGTCGCGGCTGCGCGCACCAACCATCGTCTATGACCGGGGACCACGGAGAAACTCATCGGCAGCCAGGGCGGGATTCACCAAGGTACGGTCTTGCCGAAGCGGTCCAGATACGCCAGGCCGGGCGTGCCCAGCCGGGAGAGCAGGACGTCCACCAGCATGGGCACGCTCTCCTCGATGGTGAACGGCGCCTCCGGACCCCCCAGGGCGGTGCGGATCCAGCCCGGCGCCATGAGGACGAAGGCACGCCGCGTCTCACCTTGCCGGGCGGCGAAGCTCCGCAGGAACATGTTCAGGGCCGCTTTGCTGCCTCGGTAGAGCTCGCGGCCGCCGCTCGTGTTGTTCGTGATGCTGCCCTGCCCCGACGACATCGCCCCGATGAGTCCGGCCGGGGTCACCAGGTCCTCAAGGGCTTCGATGACGCGCATGGGGCTGAGCGCGTTGGTGACCATCACGTCGATGAAGTCGGCCGTCGTGACCGCACCGATGGGCGTCTGGTGACTGTTGGTGGTGCCCGCGTTGACGAAGAGCACGTCGAGCCGGCGGTGCGCCAGACGTTCGTGCAGCAGGGGCAGGCGCCCGGGGTCGTTGATGTCGAGCTGCTCGATGGTCACCCGCCCGTCGGCGCGGTCGGCGAGGTCGTGCAACGGCGTTCGGGCGGTGGTGTCGCGCACAGTGCCGATGACGTTCCAGCCCCTGTCGAGGAGCTCCGCGGCCATCGCGTGGCCCAGGCCCCGCGAGGCGCCGACGATGAGAGCTTCCGATGGGTGTTGTTCGGTCCCAGTCGATGACATCCGGCGTCATCTCCGTTCTGCGAGTGATGTGACTCCGTTCGAGCGGGTCGGGCGGGCTCGAAGGCCCGGGCCGGTACAGGGCGGTTCCCGCCACTGCGGCCCCCTCGACCCGTGCGCTTCAGTGTTTCGTCCGCGCCGCATCACGGGCGAGCTGCGACCCCTCATTTGTACGATTGCCGTCGTGACAAGGGCACTGATGACGGAATCCGCTGCTGTACACCCCGATGATGTGCGAATCATTCGAGCGCTGCAGATCGCTCCGCGGGCTTCGTTCGCCGCGATCGCAACCGCTCTGGGCATGACCGAGGGCGCCGTCAACCGCCGGTATCGCCGCCTGCGCGCCGACGGCGTCCTGCGCGTGGCCGGCGTGGTCAATCCAGGTGCGCTGGGACAGAGCAGGTGGCTGGTGCGACTGCGCTGCCGGCCCGGCAGTGTCGCCGCGATCGCCGACGCGCTCGCCAAGCGGGACGACGTCAACTGGGTCGCCCTGAGCGCGGCCGGCTGCGAGATCACCTGTGCGACACAGTCCCGGACGCGGGAACAACGCGAGGACCTTCTCGGGCAGCGGCTTCCCCGTACGGCCGCGGTGATCGACATCAACGCCTTCGCGATGCTCCGCCAGTTCCTCGGCGGCCGTGGCCACTACTGGTCGGCTCTGCGGGGCACGCTGTCACCGGAGGAGGAAGCAGCGCTGGGCGGCGGTCGGCCTCCCTTCACCGAGTCTCCGGTCGTCGCTCGCGAGCCGCTGCTGCTCACTCCCGAGGACGAGAAGATGCTCGATGCGCTGGCTGTCGACGGCCGCGCCAGTCTCGTCGATCTCGCCGCGGCCGCCGGCCTCACACCGGGACGCGTCTCGCGACGGCTCGATGCTCTGCTGCAGCACCGCGTCGTCCATATCGACGTGGAGACCGCCGCGGCGGCCCTGGGCTACAACGCTCGCGCGAACCTCTGGCTGCGCGTGCACCCGTCGGCGGTGAAGAGCGCGGGCCGCACACTCGCGCAGGAACCCGAGATCGCCTTCGCGGCGGCCGTCTCCGGGCCCTGGAACCTGCACGCCGTCGGGCACTGCCGGGACCTCGACGAACTGTTCGAGTTCACCTCCGATCGCATCGGGTCCCTGGCCGGACTGCAGAGCATGGAGGTCTCCCCCGTGCTGAAGCTCATCAAGCAGGCGGGTACGCGGCTTTCCGGCGATCGCCTCATCGAGCCGTCCAACGCTCGTACGCGGCGCTGAGGGTCATCGAAGGGCTGGCGGGCGGGTCAAGGCCGGAATGAGTTCGAGCGCATCGAGAGCCTTCCCGACAGCGCCGTGGCGGGCGGAGCGGGACCGTGTCTCAGTGGCGGGGGCCGTGAGTGGACGGCCGCTCCCGGTGTTCGGCGCCCAGCCGGGCGTAGTGGTCGATGAGGTCGGGCGCGTCGACAGCCCCGCGGTTGACGACCTGCTCTATCGGGGCGCCCTGGAGGAGACGTTTGACGGGGACTTCGAGTTTCTTGCCGGTACGGGTGTGCGGGATGCCGGGCACTTCGAGGATCTCGTCGGGGACGTGTCGGGGTGAGGCTCCGCTCCGGATCGCTTCCCTGATCTTCTCCCTGAGGGGGTCGTCCAGGGTCACCCCGGCGGCCAGGACGACGAACAAGGGCATCCAGTAGCCGCCGTCGGGTTCCTCCGCGCCGATGACCAGCGCTTCCGTGACCTCCGGAAGGCGTTCGACGACGTCGTGGATGTCGGCGCTGCCCAGTCGTACGCCGTTGCGGTTCAGCGTGGAGTCGGAACGGCCGTGGACGATGACCGAGCCGTGTGACGTGAGGGTGATCCAGTCGCCGTGTCGCCACACGCCGGGGTAGGAGGAGAAGTAGGCGTCGCGGTAGCGGGTGCCGTCGGGGTCGTTCCAGAAGTACAGCGGCATCGACGGCATGGGGCGGGTGACGACCAGTTCGCCGACCTGGTCCACCACCGGCCGGCCCTCGGTGTCGTACGCGGCCAGCGCCACTCCGAGGTGCGGTGCGGACAACTCGCCCGCCCAGACGGGGGTGTTGGGCGCGCTGCCCGCGAAGCCGGAGACGACGTCCGTGCCGCCGCTGATGGACGCCAGCAGTACGCGTTCGCCGACGTGGTCGCGGACCCAGGGGTAGGCGGAGGCGGGCAGGGCGGAGCCGGTGCAGCCGACGACGCGGATCGACGACAGGTCGTGAACCGCGGGGTCGATGCCGAACTTGGCCATGCCCAGCAGGTATTGGGGACTGGTGCCGAAGACGGTCACCTGGTGGCGTGCGGCCAGCTTCCACAGGACGTCGGGCTCGGCGAGGGGCGCCGGGCTGCCGTCGTACGTGCACGTCGTGGCGCCCGTCAGCAAGGTCGAGGCGACCAGGTTCCACATCATCCAGTGGGTGGTGGTGTACCACAGCAGACGGTCGCCGGGGCCGAGGTCGGAGTGCAGAGCGAGAGTCTTCAGGTGCTCCAGCAGGACTCCGCCGTGGCCGTGAACGATGCCCTTGGGCAGACCGGTGGTGCCGGAGGAGAAGACCACCCACAGCGGATGGTCGAACTCCACCGGGATAAAGGCGAGTTGTTCGGTGCGGGTGGCCGCGTCCTCCCACGGGATCACCAGCGACGGGTAAGGCTGTGCCGGCCGCGGCAGGCCCGTGTGGTCCACCAACAGCGTCGCCTTCAACGTCGGCAGTGCCAGGGCGAGTTCGCGGGCGGCGTCGCGGCGGTCGTGGGTGGTGCCGTTGAACAGGTAGCCGTCGGCGGCGATCAGGACCGTGGGCCGGAGCTGGGCGAAGCGGTCGGCGGCGGCCTTGGGGGCGTAGTCCTGTCCGCACACCGACCACACGGCGCCCAGGCTCGCGGCGGCGAGGAACGCGACGACCGCGTGCGGGGTGTTGGGCAGATAGCCCACCACCCGGTCGCCCTTGCCGACGCCCAGGTCACGCAGGGTCGCGGCGACGGAGGCGACCTGCGAGCGCAGACGGCCGGCGGTCACCTCGTAGCAGGAGCCGGTCTCGTCGAGGGCGATGACCGCCACGGCGTCGTCGGCGAGGTTGCGCAGGGCGTGGTGGGCGTAGTTGAGGGTGGCGCCGGTGAACCAGCGGGCGCCCGGCATGGTCTCCTCGGCGAGCACATGCTCGTACGAGGTGTCCGCGTCGATGTCGAAGTACTCCCACACCGCGCCCCAGAAGCCTTCCAGATCGGTGACCGACCAGCGGTGCAGTGTCGCGTAGTCGGCGCCGTCCATCCCGGCATGACGGGCGAAGTCCGTCAGGTTGCTGTCGGCGACGGTCTGCGGATCCGGTGTCGCGAAAGGCACGATCATCGTGTGGCGCTCCTCAGCGGGTGTGCGGTCGGTTCGGGTGGGAACAGGCGGGGCCTGGTGTGCAGGACGGACGCCCAGGTGGCGGTGCCGGTGAAGTCCCGGCCGCCGGCCGGCACGACGTCCATGACGACGCGGTCGGGGCGCAGCAGGACGGCGTCCGCGCGGCCGGCGCGCAGCCAGGCGGCGAGTGTGCCCTCGTCGCCGAGGTCGCCGACGGGTATGGCGCGGATGCCGAGACCGTGGGCGACGGCGTTGAGCGAGGGCCAGGGTTCGGCGGCGGTGAGCACGGCGAAGGAGTCGCCGAGCACGTCGTCGAGGCGCGTACGCCGTCCGTCGGCGGTGACCCACGGCTGCGGGCAGTGGGAGCCCGCCAGGCCTCTGCGGGGGCCGCGTCGGACGAGGGGCCCGGCGGTCAGGGGCGGGCTGAGATCGCGGCCGGCCATCGCGGTCAGGCCGGGTATGCGACAGGCCGCCGCCAGGAGCCCGCGGCGCAGGGCGGCCGCGCCGTCCTGTCCGCCGGTCATGGCCCAGCCCATGGCGACGGCGAGCCGGATCATGTGCCTGGCGTGCGGCTTGCGTTCGCTCTCGTACGTATCCAACAGCCGCTCGTCTGCGCCTTGTTGCAGAACGCGCGCGAGCTTCCAAGTGAGGTTGTGGGCGTCCCGCAGTCCCGCGCACAGGCCCTGTCCGATGAACGGAGGGGTGAGGTGGGCGGCGTCACCGAGGAGGAAGACGCGGCCGCTGCGCCACCGGTCGGCGGTGCGGGCCCGGAAGGTGTACTGCGTCTCGCGAACGACCTCGAAGTCCCCGTCGTAGGACGGCGGAAGCCACGGGGCGATCAGCTCGCGGAGCGGTTCGTCACCGTCTCCGAGCCGGAACTCCCAGCGGTAGCGGTCCTCCCCGACGCGCATGAAGGTCGCCGGGCGGCGCGGGTCGCAGACCTGGTCGACGCCTTCCCAGCAGCGGACGTCGGCTTTCGTCCGGACGTCGATGACGTTCCAGCGTTCCTCGAAGCGCAGGTCCTCCCAGACGGCGCCGATGGCGTCCCGGGTGAGGCTGTTCGCCCCGTCGCAGCCGAGGACCGCATCGGCCCACAGCTGGTGCTCGCCCTCCTCGTCGCGGTAAACCACCCGTACGGGAGCGGCGGTGTCCGGTCCGACGCCGGTGACCTCCACTCCGCCACGCAGTTCGCACTCAGGGTGCCGGGCGAGGGCGTCGCGCAGCAGCCGTTCGAGTTCGGGCTGGTCGAACATGCTGGTCTGCGGGTAGCCGTGATGACCGTGCCCGGTGCGGCGGATCTCGGCCCTCACCCGGTGGCGGGCGTCCAGCAGCCGCAGCCCGTTCGACGGGCGGGCGATCGTGGCGAACTCCTCCCCCACGCCGGCGGCCTGGAGAATCCTGCGGACCTCGTCGTCGGTGGCGACGGCACGGGGCAGGGGGTAGACATCCTGGTGGCGTTCCAGGACGACAGTACGGACTCCGCGCCGGGCGAGGAGGAGGGCTGCCATCACGCCCACCGGCCCGGCGCCGATGATCACGACGGGTGCGCCTGGCCCGCTGCGTTCGACGGTCATGTGCGGCTCACTTCAGGTTCTTATCGGGCGTCCGTGACGGGGGTTCGCTGCTCGCCGAGGTCGATTCGGCCGTCCGGGGTCGCGATCGTCGCCGTGATCACGTCTCCGGAACGCAGGTAATGCGGGTTCTTCGCCTGTGACTTGAAGAACGCCTTCCACTTCACCGCGGGTGGCAGGAGGGCGCCGATCTTCTCGACCGGCTTCGGCGGAGCCTTCAGCGCCGTGCCGCCGGGTGTGCCCGTCAGCAGCAGGTCGCCGGGGTCGAGGGTCTGGAAGCGGGCCAGCAGGGTCAGGGCCTGCGCCGGACGGACGATCATGTCGGTCAGGGTGCGGTCCTGGCGCAGTTCGCCGTTGACGGACAACCGCAGCCGCAGGTCCAGGAGATGGGTGAAGTCCTCCGGCTCCAGCAGGGCGAGGTACGGGCCGGTCGGTGTGAAGGTCGGGTACGACTTGCTCTCGTAGAACTGGGTCTTGGTCAGCTGGACGTCGCGGGCGCTGACGTCGTTGGTGATGACCAGCCCGGCGACGTACGACGGCAGGTCCCGCTCCTCGACCACGGCGCCGATGGGCAGGGGTGCGCCCATGACGAGGCCGAGTTCGATCTCGTAGTCGAGGAACTTCACGTGGGAGGGCCGTACGACGGCGTCGCCGGGTCCGCTGACCGAGCCGGACGCCTTGCGGAAGAAGGCGGGCGGGATGTCGCCGGCGAAGCCCGAATCGCGGGCGTGGCTGCGGTAGTTGACCATCTGTGCGACGACCCGGCAAGGGGTGGTAACCGGCGAGAGGACGTCCAGGTCGGCGACGGGCGTGCCCGGGTCGCCGGCGAGAGCGGCTTCGCGTACGGCATCCCGGTCGGCGATCAGCTCGGCGGTGGTGACGGCTTTGGTGTGGACGGGGACGGCCCGGTCGACGGGGGTTCCCCCTGCTCGAGCGGAGTCGAGGGCTCGGGGGAGGATCACCCACCAGCCGTCGGCGGTGCGGAGGACGTTGGTGCTCATGTCGGTGCCTTTGCGAGAGGGAGGGGTCGGTGGTCAGGACCTGGTGGCCTTGAGCAGGCCCAGCAGGCGCGCGGGGTCCATCTCGTTGTCGCCGCGCAGGGCCTCGATGACGTCGCGGATCCGCTGCGGGGAGGGGTTCGCGCCGAGGAAGTCGCGGGTGGCGGGCGGGCCCCACTGGGCCAGGCCGCTCGTCGACATCGGCGCCCAGCCGGGTTCGACGTCGCTGGAGAACAAGTCGCCGTCGGCGAAGTGCTCCAGCATGAAACGGTCGGGGTCGCGCCAGTAGTCGAACAGCTGGCTGCCCTGGATGTGCCGGCCGATGCCCCAACTGCGTTGGTAGCCCCGCTCCTTGAGGTACTCGCCACCGGCGGCGATCGAGTCGAGGTCGGTGACCTGGTAGGCGGAGTGGACGTAGCCGGTGCCGGGTCCCAGATGCATCGCCAGCGTGTGGTGGTCGGACGGCACACTGCCGAGGTCGCAGCGGATGAACGCCATGGTCGGGCCTCGGTCGCGCTGCCCGTCCAGGAACAGGAAGTCGGAGACGATCATCCCCAGGGTGTCCAGGTACCAGTTCAGGGCACGGCCGAACACCCGCGTCTCCAGCACCACGTGGCCCAGGCGCTGAATGCGCGACGGCTCGCGGGGCGGGCGCTGCGTTGCGTTCGTACGGCGGGGACCGGTGCCGAAGTTGAACAGCAGCGGCTGCTGTTCGGGAAGCGCCGGCAGCTGCTCGCCGCAGTGCACCACGCGCACCGGGAAGCCCGAGGGGTCGAGCAGGTCGACCGCCTGGCCGCCGCCGGGTACGTCCGCCTCGCGCACGTCGGCCCCGGCGGCCCGGGCCAGGCGGTCCAGGTCGGCCCGCTCCGCGGCGCGGAACGCCGGGCCGATGAAGCGGGAGGTGCGCCCGCGCCGGATCACCATGCAGGGCGAGCCCGCGAAGGTGCCGCGCAGCCACAGCTCACGCTCCGTGCGCGCCGCGACACCGAACCCGAAATCGCGGGCGAACACTTCGGCGCGGTCCAGGTCGGGCTTCTCGAACTCCAGCCAGGCCAGGTCGGCGACCTTGATCACCGGGTTCCGGGACCGGCCGGGGTGCTCCCCTCGCAGCGCACCGTCTTCGCTGTGCAGGTCCTGGTGGGCCGTCCTGGCATCGGGCCCGTCGACGCGGGTTTCAGACATGGTGCCCTCCGAGCAACATCGCCTTAATGAGGGAATCATCAACTTTGACAGTTCCCTCGTCAAGGCCTCGGCCGAGTGAGTTGATGAATGCATCAGAGATGTGACCGCCATCGTCCGCGCGGTTAGACTCGCCGCATGCCTACGTCAGCCCCGCCCAGCAACCGCTTCGAGCGGCGGCGCGCCGAGACCCGTCGGGCGCTCATCGGCGCCGCCCGGCAGATCCTCGCCGAGACCGGGGACACCGGCGTCAGCATCCAGGCGATCGCCGAGCGCGCCGACGTCGGCTTCGGCTCCTTCTACAACCACTTCGAGTCGAAGTCCGAGCTGTTCGAAGCGGCGGTGATCGATGCCCTGGAGGAGTTCGGCCAGAGCTTCGACGAACGCCTCACGGGGCTCGACGACCCGGCGGAACTCGTCGCCGCGGGCTTCCGCCTCAGCGCCCGCATGGCCGACACCCACCCGGAACTGATGCAGGTCCTGCGCCGTCGCGGCCTCGGTTACATCCACTCCGACAACGGCCTGGCCCGCAGGGCGGTCCGTGACCTCGAGGTCGGCATGGCCTCCGGCCGCTTCACCGCCGTGGACCCCGCGGTCGCCCTCTCCGCCCTCGGCGGAACCCTGCTGTCCCTGGTGGAACTCCGATTCGCCCGCCCCGACCTCGACGGCGACGAGGCCGCGGCGAACCTGGCCGAGATGGTCCTGCTCATGCTGGGCGTACCGACGGCCGACGCCCACGAGGTCGCACGGCGCCCGCTTCCCGACGACCCTGCCTGAGCGGCCGGCCTCATGCAGTGACCCACGCGGCTGGTCGCGAGGTGACCAGGCGGGAAGCCGACGCGCCCAGCGGCGACTCGGACGTCACGTCGACCTGGTCGGCCGGGTAAGCCTTCGCAGCCGCACGCCGAGCGTGCCCGGCAGGTCGCTGCGCCACCCCCAGGGCCCCGCAACAGCACCGAGCAAAGACCCACCGAGCCCGTCGCTCCCCGTCCAGCGCCACCCTTTCGAAGCTCGTCGAAAAGATGGTCCGTGCGCTCGGGCGACTGGAGAGTGGTGATCGCGTCGGGCGCGGCGAGGGCTGTCGGCACCGGCGGTTAAACGGTTCGCGTGTGCTTGTTCCGCGGGACGCCGGCAAGGCCTGTGACATCCCCCGGCCACGCTCGGAGAAGGGACGGGTGAATGGACAGCATCTTCTCGGGCGAAGGGCGTTCCATCGGTGGGTTCCTGGGCGAGCGCTGGAGCGAGATGTGCGACGGGCTCGGCCTGCCGCAGTCCCTCAGCGGGCCCGTGACGGACCAGGTGCGGGATCTTCTTCGGCCGTGGGCCGATCTGCCCGTCGGGCAGGCGCCGCCGTTCCCCTCGTACGTCGCAGACGACGGCTTCCCCGCGGAGATGTCGGTGAAGTGGTCCCGGGGGCGGCCGGAGTTGCGCATCTTGTTCGAGGCGCTCGGCAACTCCCGGCCCATCACCGCAGCCTCCAATCGAGCCGCCGCGGCGGTGCTGACGGACCGGTTGGCCGGGGAGCCACTGGTCTGCCTGGACCGCTACGGGAAAGTGGCCGACATGTTCGCGCCGGGCGCGGGTCACGAGACAGCGCCCATCCCCGTGTGGCACTCCCTGGCCTGGAAGCCCGGCCGCCCTCCTGCCTTCAAGATCTATTTCGGGCTGTACGCCGTGGAGTTGACGGAGCGTCACGCCCTGGTGGGCGAGGCGATGGCACGTCTCGCCATGGGCACCGCCTGGGCCGACACCTCAGCGCGGGTGACCCGAGCGACACAGGCGGACGGAGTCGAGCGCGAGCTGGAGTTCTTCGCCCTCGACCTGGACGCCGGCGCGCGGGCCCGGGCCAAGGTCTACTACCGCAACCACACCGGCAGCGTCGCCGTACTGGAGCAGATGGCCTCCCTCGCCCGGACCCATGATCCGGACAGGGCCCGCTCGGCTTTCCGCGCTCTGCTCGGTACGGACCCCGAAGCCGCCGGAGAGGCCCCACTGACCTGCCTCGCCTTCCGGCCGGACGCCTCCTGCGCCGACGAGTCGACCACCTATCTCCGGGTGTCCACGTTCACCGCGTCCGATGAGGAAGCCGCGGACAGGATCGGCGCGTTGATGGCGCACGAGGGCCTCGACCCACGACGTCACCAGGCCCTGCTGCACGCCCTGGCGCCACGGCCCCTGAACCGGAGCCGGGGGCTGCAGGAGCTGGTCAGCTACCGCTCGCTGGGCCACGACGGCGACGTGTCCGTCTACTTCAGGTTTCCGGTCTACCCCCCACACCCCGCCCAGCCCGGCCCGCCGCCACAGCCATCCCGGCACACCCTCCAGGAGGACGACTCCCTATGACCACCATGCCCGCGCCCCTCCGGGAAGTCGTCGACAGGAACGAGGAGCACGTCCGCGCGTACCGCATCAGCGACCTGATCGTCCTGCTGGAGGACCCGACGACACCGGCGGCCACCAAGGACGCCGTACTGGCCCATGTGGCACCGTGGTCGGACGCGTTCCAGCGGATGATCAGTGTGCGGGCGGCGTTCGAGACCGACCCCCAGCTCAAGGAACTCGCCCTGCAGCACCAGCAGGAGGAGGTCGGCCACAACGACATCCTGGCGGACAGCCACCACACCGACCGGACCGCCGGATGGGACCCCGTCGTCGAAGCCGGAGCCGCCTGGTTCGTCGACCAGTTCCGCACCCTGCCCGGACTGCACCGTGTCGTGCTGGCCCACCTCGTGCTGGAGGCCGGGAGCCTCACCTTCAGCAACGCCGGCTCCCTGGCATTCCCCGGCAACGCCTACTTCGCCCTGCACGACGAGGCGGACGAGGAACACATCGAGATGGGCTACCGCCTGCTCGCCGAGCGCCAGGACTGGCGGCTCGGCGAGGTCACCGAACTCCTCGACCACGCCTGGCAGATCATCACCATGGTCTCCGACCGGATCGCCGAACTCGCCCGCCGCGACACCGCCGTACGGGCATGAACACGCTCCCCCAGCGGAGTCTCGACACCGACTCCGCCACCAGGATCGCCGAAGACGGCGCGAGGCTGTTCCAGCGGACCTTCACCGACCGCCTCGTCGCTGCCTACGCCCTGGGAAGCCTCGCGCACGGAGGGTTCGCACCCGCCGTCAGCGACATCGACCTCGCGCTGGTCCTGACGGGCCGCCACCACGACGACGATCGGACCGTCCACCGTGTGACCCTCGAACTCCAGGAGCGCGACAGCTCCCACCAACGGCTGTCGGTGTTCTGGAACTCCTTGCCCGCTCTGCGTACGGACCGCGAAGACGGCAGGTTCCCAGCCGTCGACCGGCTCGACCTCAAGAACAGCGGCACATTGCTCCTGGGCGCGGACGTACGCCAGGACGTCCGACAGCCTGGCGTCGACACGCTGGTGACCGACAGCGTCCGGTTCGCGCTGCGGATGCTCGCGCCGGACCCCGTCCTGGCCGAGTTCCATCACCCCGAACGCCTGGCGAGCGACGTCAGACGGTTCACCAAGGCGGTCCTGCTGCCCCTGAGGTTCCTCTACACCGCCGCGACCGCGGACTGCGGATCCACCGACGACGCCATCCGCCACCACCTCGCACACCCCTCACCGGTGGCCGAGGACCTCGTCCGAGCCGCGACGCGCGCCCGCCACGGCCAGCCTGACCCGGCGGTGCACCTCACCGAACTCCTCCGCACCGACCTCGTTCCGCTCTACCTCCACTACATCGACACCACCCTGCTCAGGCTTCCTCCCGGCACCAGCGACCTGTCGCAAGGCCTCATCCACTGGCGGACACGACTTCTGGACCGGTGAATGCAGTCGGTCCACATGCCGTTACGGCGGAGGCTCACCGCGAGCCCGCCGCCACCAATGTCGCGGTGATGGGTTCGAGCTCGGTGACCAGTTCGTCGAGCTCCGCGGGCGACAGGGCGTCGTACGGCGGGGCGGCGAGTTCGTCGGTCAGGGCTTCGATGCGCTGTCCGGTCGCACGGCCGGCGTCGGTGAACCGGCCGTCGGCGTCGACGAGCCCGCGCTCGCGCAAGCCGTTCATCACCGCGGCCAGCCGTGCCTTCGGCAGGTGGTGCAGGCGCCCGAACGACTCCGCAGGGTGGATGCCCTGGGCCAGCGCGGAGAGTACGTGGGCCTCGGTTCCGCCGATGCGCGCGCCGACGAGTGCGGCGACGTGCCCGTCACCGCGGTGCTCGCGCAGCATGGTCGCGGAGTGCCACAGCCGGGCGACCGGGTCGCTCGGCACCGGGAGGGTGCGCATCCCCGCGTACATCACCCGGCCTTCCATGGGCGCGCTCATGGCGGCTTTGGTGGTCAGATCGGCGGCGCGCGCCAGGCCCCGGGAGCCGGCCGTCCCGTCGCCGAGGATCCGTCGGAGAGAGGCCGCGCTGCCTCGCTCCCGCGCGGCGACGGACGCTTCGGGCGGGATCGTCTCCCATGCGCTCGGGATGTGCCGCGCCACCTCACCGTCGGCGAAGCTGTAGAAGGCGGCGTGGACGACCTCCGCGGGGACCCGCCCCAGTGGCGCGGCGCGGCTGGCGAAGTACCCGTCCCAGTAGGTGCGGTGGCCCAGCGCCGCCAGTTCCTCGTTGCACTCGTCGGCGAAGAAGGTGACGAGGCAGATCGGCTCCAGGAGCTCGAACATACGGCGAGCGGTGTGAGTCATGGGCCACATCATGCCTGCGGTGGCACCCGAGGGGGCCGGGACCGGCTGCAGCCTGCTGACGCCGCTCTCGGCGCCTTCCTGGACCCCATGGCGAACGGAACGGCCGAGCCCTACGTATTGTAGGGCCCCATCGGCCGCGCCGGATCGTCAACTCATCGGGGGTACTCATGCAGGGCACGGACACGCAGGAGGCCCGCCGCAGTGTCGCCCCCACGGTGGCGGTGCTGATCGTGAGCCTGCTCATCACGATGGAGGGCGTGTACGAGCTGTCCGGCTTCGGCCTGCACAGCCTCGACCGGCGCCCGCACCTGTTCAGCGACGGGCTGGCCACCGGCGGGGTGATAGTCGCGGCGGTGGTGGCGGGAACGGCGATCGGTAATCTGGCGTGGATCCTGGCGGCGCGCTGGCGGGTGGAGCGGGCACAGCGGTAACTTCACGCTCCCCGGATTCACACCGTTTCCCGCACTCGGGCCGAACCCCTTCCTTACCTGCACCGATATCCTACAGAGTGTAGGGTCAACTCCCCCGCCGTCGTCCCCCCAGCCGCCATCAAGGTAGTCGCTCACCATGGCCTCACAGCAGTCCGCCCTGATACCCCCGCGCCCGACCGCCGCGCAGCGCACCCCCGGCACTCAGCCGAGCCGCCTGCGCCGACGGGCCGCAGACGCCACCGTCTGGTACCTGCGGGTGATCGCCGTACTGAACATAGTGGCGGTGATGTCGCTCCCGTTCCGGCAAGAGGTCTACGAGCACAACAACGGCCGTATCACCCTGCACCTGCACCGGCAGCACGCCCACCACTCCGGCCAGTTCTTCACGCCGTACCTGGCCACCGCGGGTCTGATCTCCGCTGCCCTGGCGATCTTCTTCGTGCTGGTGATGCGCCGCCGCAAACGGGCGGCCTGGGTCGTCAACCTCGCCCTGTCCGCTCCCCTGTTCGTGCTGTACGTCCTCGCGCTCACCCAGCACGAGTACCGTGCCCACGCCTTCAACTGGCTCTCCGCCGCCCTCACCGGTCTGTTCGTCGCCGCGCTGCTGATCAGCCGGCGCGAGTTCCACGCGGTGGGCGACCCCTCCAACCCGAAGCTGGCACTGGCCGTCGGCGTGGGCGGCCTGGTGGTCACCGGCGGCCTGGGCACCCTCCTCGTGCACGCGACGAACACGATCCCGGGGGCCACCCTCGCCGACGAGCTCGGCTACACGCTCCTGCGCGGCGTCAGCGTCGGCCCGCTCGCCGACCGCGTCTCCACGGTCCACGCTCCCCGCTGGACCGACATCATCATCAACATCCTCCTCGCGGCGGCCTTCTGCCTGGTCCTGTACGCCCTCTTCCGTTCCCCGCGCGGCCGCCGCCTGCTCGGCCCCGAGGACGAGGAACGGCTCCATGCCCTGCTGGACAAGCACGGAGCCCGCGACTCGCTCGGCTACTTCGCCCTGCGCCGCGACAAGGCGGCGATCTTCTCCCCGACCGGCAAGGCTGCGGTCACCTACCGCGTCGTGGGCGGCGTCAGCCTGGCCTCCGGCGACCCGATCGGCGACCCGGAGGCCTGGCCCGGAGCGATCGACGCCTGGCTGACCGAGGCCCGCCAGCACGCCTGGACGCCCGCGGTGATGGGCGCGAGCGAAGAGGCGGGCACGATCTACGCCCGCCACGGCCTGGACGCCCTGGAACTCGGCGACGAGGCCATCGTCGACATCGCCGACTTCACCCTCGAAGGCCGCGCGATGCGTGTCGTACGGCAGGCCCACAACCGGGTCCGCCGGGCCGGCTACACGGTCCGCATCCGCCGCCACGAGGACATTCCGGCCGACGAGATGGCGCTGCTCATCGACCGCGCCGACCACTGGCGCGACGGCGCCACCGAACGCGGCTTCTCCATGGCCCTGGGCCGCCTCGGCGACCCGTCCGACGGGCGTTGCGTGATGCTGGAATGCCGCGACGCCGACGACGTCCCCCGGGCCCTGCTGAGCTTCGTGCCCTGGGGGGAGCACGGCCTGTCCCTGGACCTGATGCGCCGCGATCGCGCCTGCGAGAACGGGCTGATGGAGTTCATGGTCGTCGAACTCCTCCTGCGCGCCGCCGAACTGGACATCCGCCGCGTCTCCCTGAACTTCGCGATGTTCCGCTCGGTCTTCGAACGCGGCTCCCGACTCGGCGCGGGACCGGTCCTGCGCCTCTGGCACGCCACGCTCACGTTCTTCTCCCGCTGGTGGCAGATCGAGTCCCTGTACCGCGCGAACGCCAAGTACCGCCCGATATGGGAACCCCGCTACCTGCTCTTCGCGAGGAGCAGCGACATTCCCCGGATCGGACTGGCGAGCGCCCGGGCGGAGGGGTTCCTCACCCTTCCCGGCAAGAACTGACCAGGGGCCGGGCCGAGCATCGCGGTCGTCTCCGGGCGCTCAGGTGAAGGTGCCGAGCCGGCCGCTGGCGCCGTCGAAGCGGATCAGGGGCGGCACCTTGCGGAGAGCGCCGTAGTGGCTCGGCCGGCCGAGCACCAGCGTGTGGTCGGCCACGGGCCAGTCGTGCTCCACCCGGCACACGGCCGTGGCCAGCGCCGCGTCCAGCAGGGGTACGCCGTCGACGAGGTGGTGGGGGACAGTGGCGAACCGGTCGCCCGGCGCGGTGGCGAAGTGACCGGCGAGCGCGGTCTGGTCGCCGCCGAGCACGTTGACCGCGAACACGCCCCTCGCGCGGAGCGTCGCGAGGGTGCGGCTGCCGTCGGCCAGGCAGACCAGGAGCAGGGCCGGCTGGAGCGACACCGAGGTGAACGCGGTCACGGTGCAGCCCACCGACCGCCCTTGACGTCGGCTGGTGACCACGGTGATGCCGGTGGCCCACGTCCGCATGAACCGGTGGAACCGGTCCGAGCTGTGGGGATCATCGGGACCATGGGGAGTATCCGGCTCGTCGAGAGCGGATGGCGCCGCGGTCGCGTCCTGCCGCAGGGGGAGGCGGCTCATGCCGCACCGGCCGACATCGCCGAGCCGGTCACCGAGCGAGCCGCGTCAAGGTCGGCCCGTTCCGCCTCATGGTCGCCCAACTCGCCGTAGCACTGGGCGCGTTGACGCAGCAGCTCGGCCTGGTCGGCGCCGGGCAGGTCGAGCGCGAGCGTGTAGTCGTCGACCGCGGCCCGCCACCGTTCCGCGGCCTGGTGCACGTAGCCGCGGTTGTAGCGAAGGTCGGGGTCGGTCGGTCGGAGCTCGACGGCACGGGTCAGGTCGCGCAGTGCCGTTTCGACATCTCCGGAGTCGAAGGCGAGCGCCGCACGGCCTGCCAGGGCCGCGACGCAGCCGGGGTCGCCGGCCAGGGCCAGGTCGAAGTCATGACGAGCGGCCTCGGCCGAACCGGCCTCCCAGGCCAGTTGGCCCCGCACCTGCAGCAGCCGCGCCTCGTCGGGAGCCAGCCGCAGGCCCTCGGCCAGCAGCGGCTCCACCGCCTTGGCCTGCCCGGTCTCCAGAAGCAGGCCGATGAGGTTGACGCGGGCGTCGAGCTCGGCCGGTTCGAGTTCCACCACGCGCCGCAGGTCGGCGATCGCACCCTCCGCGTCGCCCATCGAGGCCAGCAGGTCGGCCCTGTTGAAGTGGACTTCCCAGAACGGGGGGCTGAGCGAGATCGCGGTGTCGTAGTCCGCCAGGGCGGCCGAATCCTCCCCCAGCTTGTGCAGCAGCTCGGCCCGGTCGAAGTAGTAGTCGGGGTAGTTGGGGTCGAGGGCGATCACCGTCGTCAGGTCCGCCAGCGCGTCCTCGAGCCGGCCCAGCGCCGCCAGGACCCGGCCCCGGTTGTGGACCAGGACGGAGCGGTGCAGCCGGTGCCGGTCGGCCGGCAGCTCCGCGTCCAGGCGCTTCAGTCCCGTGTCCACCAGGCGAAGGGCCTCGGGCAGGTTGCCGAGGTGCATCTCGACCAGGGCCATGCCGTTGCGCTGGAAGACCGAGTGGAAGCTGCGCTGTTCGGCCTCGGGCAGCAGGGAGGCCAGGGTGATCGTGTTGCTGAGGTAGCTCTTGGCCAGCTGGTGGTCGCGCAGTTCCGGCGGGTGCATGCGGGTGTAGAGCATGGCCAGGGCGTAGCCGGTGAACATCTGCGCCATGGGCAGGGCGTAGCGGGCCCGCACCTCCAGATACAGTTCCTCGGCCTCGCGCGTGCGCCCCAGCAGCGCCAGTGCCGAGGACATCTTGCCGCTGAAGTCCCAGTAGCGTTCGGCTTGTTCGGGATCGATGACGGCCCTGGCGCGAGTGCCGTAGTCGAGCACGGCGTGCCACAGGCCCAGGCCCGCGGCGTAGTAGACGGCTTCGTGCAGGGCCTCGCCACCGGCTCCGGCGGGGTCGGTTCCCCGTTCCAGGTGGTACGGGACGGCACCGAGACGCAGGCTCCAGTCGCCCTCGCGCAGCAGCACGGCGGCGCGTTCGTCGTGCCGCCTGGCGCGCAGGCCCGCTTCGGCCGCTTCGTAGGCGGCCAGCGCGTCGGGGTCGTCGCAGGTGCCGTCCGAGGAGATGTACGTGTGCAGCAGCTCACCCTGGTCACGGCGCGCCGGGGTGGCGGACGCGTTGCCGGCAGGGGTGATGCGGGTCGCGTACCGCGCGAGGGCCGAGGTCAGCTCGTCCGGCAGGTCACCGCCCCGGCTGCCGACGGTGACCGAGATCGGCATGCCGTGGGTGCGCCGGAGCAGGATGGCCAGGAATTCCTGGTCGGTGTGGTCGGCCTCGTCGACGTCCGTGAAGCACAGGCTGAGCGTCCCCGATCCCCGCAGATTCGTGTACGAGTGGAGGAACTCGACCAACCCGTGGGCGAGTCGGCGTGTGCGTGCGGCGGCGTAGATACGGGTGCGCTCCTCGGGGACGGCCAAGGAGGTGAGGGTCTCCGGCGCGGCACCGATGCGGTCCTTCAGTTCCGGAGCCGTCGAGAGGATCTCGATGGCGTGCGCCTTCACCAGCTCGGGCCAGCGCGCGTACACGCCCGGGACCAACGCCCGGACCAGTGATCCAGCGCCGGTGTACGGACCGCGCAGCCGGCGGTGACAGCCGACCGTCACCTCGGCCGGTCCGTCGCCTGGTCCGTGGGGGCCGGAGCGCCACAGGTGGGTGTTCATGGGGCCTTCCTTCAACGTGAGTCGGTACCGGACTGCGACGCCTCGCGGCGAGCGACCAGGATCAGGAGCGTGAACTCGGCGGCGAACAGGCCGACCGATGTGGCGGAGTCCCAGAAGCGGCCGCCGTCCGCCGTGCCGTGCGCCAGCGCGGGGCCGAGCCTTGTCACGAAGCCCACCAGCAGGGGGACGAGGGCGAGTACGGCGGTCGCCACGAGGAACCCGACGCCTCCGACGGTGATCAGCGCGAATGAGGGCGCCATCCGGCGGTCGCGCTCCGACCACGCGGAGTCGGCGCCGGTGTCGCTGTTGCCGTCGGCATCGGCGGTGAGGCGCCGCAGGCCCGGCAACCGGTGCGCCTTGCGCCGGAGGTAGGCGGAGGTGGCGCCGTGCAGGTCGTCGCAGCCCAGGAGGGTGGTGAACACGTAGTACAGGTCGGTGCGCAGGAAGACGTAGAACTGCCAGACGAGCCGCAGCAGAACGGTGTACGCGATGGCGAGTGCCAACCGGCAGGCCCAGCCCGATCCTGCGGCACCCACCAGGGTGAGGCCGCTGAACAGCAGGACGTCGGCGAGCATGCCCGCGAGGAACGGCAGATAGCGCTTCTTGCGCGGAACGCTGTACAGCCCGTCGAGGTGAGCCTCCACCACGACGAAGAACAGCCGCCGGCTCACCGACAGCCGCGTGGGCAGCCCCAGTCGGCGGCCGGCCAGGACATGGAAGAACTCGTGCCAGGAGACGGCCGGCAACTGGGCCAGGGCCAGCACCAGTTGGACCGCCACGAGGGACGGTGTGAAGAACACGGCGTCCGCGTGGGGCCGTACCCGAGGATGCGTCACCATCATGGCCACGCAGGTCACGACCAGCGCCGTATAGGCGATCCAGGCCGCGGGGGAGAACGTCCACGCGCCGAGCCGCAGCATCCGCAGCCGAGACGGCACGGCAGCCGGCTGCGGCCCCTCCCTGACGAAGCCCAACTCGCGCAGGGTGGAGACGAAGTCGCCGATGTCGACGCGCTCACCGAACTCCCCCAGATACCACCGGGCCGCCTCGTCGGCCGGGTGGCCGGCGGCGAGCCGGCGCAGCAGGGCCGCGCCGTCGTGGGGCAGCACGGCGTAGGACTCGGTGTCGGGGCGTCCCACCACGACGCCGTCGCGTTCGTCGACGAAGGTCAACGGGTGGAATTCGATGGCCGGCATGGGCGTCGCGGACCTCCTCGGCGCTACGTTGCGGAAGGAGCCGCACCCCCGGCCGCCGGGGCACGGCGGACAGGGGTGCGGACAGGCGGCGTCAGCAGCCGACGAACGTGTAGGCCGACGCGGACGACGTGAGCTTGATGGAGCCGGTCTTGCGAACGGTGATCTTCTTCATGGGTTTCACCTCCCCCGGTACCTGGTGGCGATCCTGCGGAGCACCGCCGGGTGGGCGGCTCGGCCACCCACACTGGCTCCCGACCTGTCGCCGGCGCATGGGGGTACGACCCCCGTCTTCGGCCGCCCGCCGACGGCCACGAATGGGGGCCGCACCCCCATGCGGGACGCGGAAGCGGCGTCGCAGGGTGAAGGGCATGCGAGACGACGCCCTCTCGGTCATCGCCTGCGGGTCCAGCGCGGCGAGCCAACTGCCCCAGTACCTGACGTGGTTGCGCCAGGAGATCGACCTCGGCCTGCGGGTCCTGCTCACCGCCGACGCCGCCCGCTTCGTCCAGCCCCAACTCGTCGCCTGGCACGCCGACGAGTGCTACACCAGCGATGATCCCGCCCTGAACCCGGTCGAGTTCGCGAGGCGCTCCGCGGCCGTCATCGTGCTGCCGGCCACCGCGAACACGCTCGCGTCCGCGGCCCTCGGGCTGGCCGCGACGCCGGCCCAGACCGCCCTGTTGGCCGTCGAACGCCCGGTGCTGTTCTTCCCGAACATGAACCGCGCCATGTGGACCAAGGAGCCCGTGCGACGCCATGTCGCCACACTGCGGACCGACGGTCATACGGTCGTCGAGCCGCAGGAGCGGGTGGTCTTCGAGCTGTGGCGACGGGAGAACGCGGTCGGCATCACGATGCCCGCACCGGACGAGACGGCCTCGACGGTCGTCGCCTGGCTGGAGAAGACACTGGCGGACGAGGTGGACGAGGTGGTCGACGGGCGGGACGAGGGGCCGACGGACGGCTGAGGACCGCCGTCGCCCCTGTCTCAGACAGTCGTCATCCGTCGACCTGACGCAGCCGAGCCGCATACGCGTTGAGCGCCGCCCGGTTGCCCTGATCGGTCTTGCTGATCAGGCTGGCGACATGCTTCTCGACCGTGCGCGGCGAGATGAACAGCCGTGCGGCCAGCGTGCGGTTGTCGAGTCGGTCGGCCAGCAGGCGCAGCACCTCGTACTCCCGTGGCGTGACACCCAGCAGACGGAGCGGCTCCGGGACCACCGGCCCGTTGGGGCCGGTGCGACGGGGCACCACCGCACCTGCACGTCGCAGCAGATTGCGGCACGCCCCGGCGACGGCCTCGACTCCCGCCCCGTGAAAGTACTGTTCGGCCTCGCGCAGCCAGAGCACTGGATCGCCCCAGCCGTCCGTCTGCGCGGCCTCGGCGACCAGGCGCAGCCCCAGATGCGCGGCCGGCGGATACGGCTTCGCCAGCGCCCGGGCCTCCGACACGGCATCGGCCGCTTCGTCGCCCCGCCCCTGCCGCCCCAGCCGGACGGCCCGGGCCAGCACCACGAACTGCCGGTTCCAGCGAAGTCGTCCGGCTTCACCCGGCTCCGCCCCACCCAGGGGGTCGGGATCCGCGTCCAGCGCCTCCAGGAGGACGGCCAGCCCGTACTGTCCGGTCAGGGGGTACGGCGCCGGGCGTACGGCATCGTCGGCCGCCGCCCGCTTCAGGGTCAGCCGGGCCAGCTCGCGGTCCTCCTCCAGCAGCGCCCGGACGACGCCGCCCAGGCCCTGGGCCAGCGACGCCCACGACGAGGGTGATCCGCCCGCGCCCAGAAGCACTTCCAGCGGGGCGTGCCTGCCCTGGTGGGCCGCGCCGATGGCCCGTACCGCCACCAGACAGTGCGCGTCCTCGCCGGTGAGCTTCGACCGCTCCTCCCGCGCCCGGTAGGCCTCGGTGAGCTGCTGCGCCTGCGCGTACTCGCCCCGCACCACGTGGTCCAGCCCGAGCATGAGATCGGCGGAGGTCCGCACCGCCCGCGCCCCGACGTCCCGGGCCTGTCGACGCACTCGGAGCAGCGCGTCGCGCTCGCCGTCCACCAACCAACGCTGTGCTGCCAGGTGCAGCATGGCGTGAATCCGCCACAGGGGCAGCTCATGCGCCTCGGCGAGAGTCCGCATCCGGGTGAAGCAGTACGCCGCCTCCTGCGAGCCCTGCTGCAGAGCCAGTTGACCCCGTACCCGCCAGGCCCTGCAGGCGACGGCCGGCAACCCGGTGCGCTCGGCCTTGACCGTGGCCTGCTCGGCGAGCCGAGCGGCCGTCGACGGGGCGGTGTGGATGGTCAACTGAGCCTCGACCGCGTCGAGTCCGGCCGTGTGCCGGTCCTCCGCACCCGGGCCCAACGCGCTGCGCCCGGCGCGTACTTGGGCCAGCGCGGCCATCGACTGACCGTGGGCGTGCCACAGCCAGGCCAGCCGCGTGTGCAGCCGGGCCACATGCACCCCCGCCACCCCGAGTCCCTCCAACTCGTCGAGCGTGGGCGCGAGTCGAAGCCCACGGTCAATCCGTCCATTCTCCGCCAGCGCGACCAGCAGCTCGTCGAGGACATCGACCCGGACCCGCGGTTCGTCGCCCTCGCCGAGCAACTCCCACGCCCGCTCCAGCAGTTCTACGGCGATGGAGATCCGCCCCGCCGACAGGGCCCGGCGCCCGGCGGTGGCGAACAAGGACGCCGCTCCCGGCCGGTCGCCGGCGGAGAGCCGCAGTCCGGCGGCGAAGGAGCACCACCGGCCGGGCAGCCCCGGATGCAGTTCGGCCGCCGCCTCGGCGGTACGGCGGGCGAGCGCGGCCCGGTCCGCCGGGGTGAGCCGCGCCAACAGCGCCGGCGCGGTCAGCGCACCGCGAAAGCCGTACCACCCGCCGGCAGGGCCGTCCGGCGTGATCAGCCCGGCCGCATCCGCCGCGCGCAGCCGCGCGAACAGCTGCGCCTCGGACAGCCCCCAGGCCTGGCGCAGCACCGACACCGGGAACCTTTCTCCGATCACCGCCGCGGCGGACAGCAGCCGGTGTCCTTCGGGGCCCAGCCGTGCCGCCCGCCGCGCGATGCTGTGCTCGACCGCCGCAGGCACGGGGCCAGGCACTCCTGCCAACAGCCGGCACCCCTGCGGGCCGGTCACGAGCCCGCCGGTGTCGACCAAGGTGCGCAGCAACTCCTCTGCGACGAAAGGGTTTCCGCTGCTGTCCCGGTACAGCCGCTCCACGACGTCGTACGGCACCCTGTCGACGGCGATGTCCAGGCACGACGCCGCGAGCCGCGCCACCTCGGCCCGGCTCAGCGCGCCCAGGGTCAGCAGTGTGCCGGCGCGACGCCGTGCCAGGGTCCGGGCGAGGTCCTCCGGCGCGCCCGAGCCGGACCGGAAAGTCACCGCCAGAACGCTGCCCTGACCTGCGATGTTGTCCGCCAGGTATTCCACCACGGCCAGCGTCGCCGGATCGGTGTCGTGCAGGTCCTCCAGGACGAGCAGGCTCCCCGAACCCGCTCCGACCACGGACAGCAGACGCAGCACCGACTCGCCGAGGACCACAGGCGAGTCCTGCGGCCCGGTGGGCGGCCCAGAGTGCTCGTACTCGGGCACGACACGGCTCAGTGCGGTGCGATACGGCCCCAGCGTCCCGATGCCCGGTCCTCCGCCCTCGCGCGAGAGCTCGCGGAAGAGACAGGCCAGGGCCTCGCTGAAGGGCCGCAATGCCACGACGGGGCTGGCCGGACTGCCCCGGCCGAGCAGCACGCGCATCTCCCGGCCGCGGGCGATCTCCACCGCCTCCCGCACCAGCCTGGTCTTGCCGATGCCGTCCTCACCGGTCAGCAGGACCGTCGTACCGTGTCCGTCTCGCGCCCCGTCCAACGCCTCCTTCAGCACACGTAGTTCCTCTTCACGGCCCACACAGATCGATAAGTCGTCCCTGCTCGCTGCCGACATCGCACCCCCGCGCGTTCGACTCGTGTCCTGACGTGTCGGTCATGTGCAGCGCACGGGCGCGAATCATGCGGATGCATCCATCGGCCCGCCGCGCACCGCGCAGTCTGGTTTCGCCGACAGGTGCTGTCACTCGGGGTTCCGCCCAGCGGACTGCGCCCTCGCTGGGAGGAGACTCAGCGTCCACCACAGCCACGATGTCGAGAATGCACGCTATAGCCTTTCGTCGGCGTGTGACATAGGATTCCGACCACCTCTGCCGGGATCGCGGCTTATGTCGCGATCAGACCTGTGCCCTGATGAGACCGCGGAGGTGCGGTATGAGGCGTTCACCCTGGCTCGAGTATCAACACTCTGCCTGGCGCCTGCAGGCGCTGTGCGTCGGTGAGGACCCCGAGCTGTTCTTCCCGCTGGCCGAGACGGACCGCGCAACAGCGCGCGCTCGGGCGGTGTGCCGGCGGTGCCCGGTGCTGCTCGACTGCCGGGACTGGGCCATCCGTCACGGCGAGACGGACGGTATCTGGGGTGACACCACAGCGAGCCAGCGCAGAGCGATCCACAGTGCCGCGCTCGACAGGTGATCGTCCGGTCCGGTGACCGGCGGGGAAGCCCCGTTCCCGGGTCCGCGGTGCCGTCCGCGGTGCCGTCGAGCGTGACAGCCGGGTGCGTGTCCGGCCTCGGGGTCAAGTCGTCGCAGTGCTGGCGTGGTCGTCCCCGGTGGCACGCCTTTCGTCGACCTCGAAGGTGACCTCGGGCCCGCGGCCGCGGCCGTCGTGGCGTTGGAGACCGGAGCCGATGAAGATGCGGAAGGCCTCGGGGGCGGTGTCGGAGCCGCGCCGGCGCAGCAGGTCGGCGATGCGCAGGTGCAGTTCGTCGCGGATTGTGGCGGCCATGTCCCTGGTGAGCTTCAGGTCCAGATGCGGCTCCGTGCCCCCACTGTGTCCGGTCAGCCGTACCGTCGGCAGAGGCAGGTCGTGGGCGAGGTTCCACAGACCGGAGCGGACGAGCTGTTCGGCCAGGTGGTCGAGTTTGAAGCCGGCACTGTCCGCCATGGCGCCGGACGCCTCGAAGGGGATGAACCGGTGCTCGGGAGCGGACACACCGTGACCGTGCAGGACGACCAGGGTGAGCGGGTTCGCCTCGGCCGAGAAGTGGTCGGACAGCAGTTCCGCGTGGGATTCGTGCATCGACTCCCCCGGGCGCGTGCTGTAGCTGCGGAAGTACCACTGGGCCTTGCCGTCGATCATGGGCGCCGCGCGCAGCATGGCCGTGGCCGCCTGCTGGAAGGTCCGCTCCTGCTCCTCCTCGGGCGCGCCGCGGTCGCGGGCCTCCCGGGCCGCGACCAGCCGGTCGGCGAGCCGGGCCCTGGCCTTCAGCGTGTTCTGGTGCTCCTCGGACGCCTCCACCCGCTCCGCGAAGCGCGCGCGATCGTTCAGCGCGGCGGCCAGTGCGCGCAGTCTGGCGGCGGAACTCCTCAGGTTCAGCTCGACCGCCTGGCTCATCTCCTGCCGGGTCCTGCTGACCCGGGCGTGGTTCTCCAGGGTGATCTGCGCCTGGCCGTCCTCGCTGGCCAGCACGACGGACGCGAAGTGGTATCCGAAGTGCGAGGCGTTGCTCCTTGTGGGTTTGGCGTAGTTGACCGCGAGTGTGGGCTTGCCGTCGGCGTCGGCGGCGTTGATGGACTGCACGAGATAGCCCTCCCCCACCTGGGCCCACGCCGCTTCGTTGATCCCGGTCCGGCGGGCCGACTGCGCCAGGGCGTACCGGCGCGGGTCGTCCACCCGTTGGTAGCTGAGCGCGCTGCCGTACTCCCTGCCGGGCGTGGGTGAGCCGCCCTGACCGCCGACGCCCCGGTCGTCCCGGGCGGTCTGGGCGGCGGCCCAGGCCGGGCCGGTGGCGGCGGGGTCGAGGGCGCCGTCGGCTACGCGGGCGAGGGACTCGGCGAGGTGGTGCGTACCGGTGACCTCCGCCGTGTCCAGGGCGCTGACCTGCGCGGTCGCGACCCGCTCTTCGGGCACCCGGAACACCACGTGGGACGCCCTGACCTGACCTGAGACCATCTGCGCGAAATCCCGGCAGGCCTCCTCCTCGGATCTCTTGGAGCTGGTCAGGAACTCCGGGGTGATCCGCAGGAGCGGTGGGGTGGGCAGGCCGTCCTCCCGCTCGAAGGTCACGGTGACCTCGGGATCGGCGGTGAGCCGGACCTTGCTCCCGGCCGCGGCCAGCTTGGCGTTGGCCTCGTCGACGGCGCGCTCCGTGGCGTAGGCGTGCTGGCTGAGTCCGCCGCCGTCGATGGCGAGGGTGCGGTCCTGCGAGAGCCGGATCTTCGGCATGGCGCGGACCGGCACCACGTCGAGTTCCTGCATGGGCAGGATCAGTCCGGGGGTGTCGGGATCGGGCCGGGACCCGTGAGGGAATATCGCGTACTGGGTGGCCGGCAACCGGCGGAAGAGCACCGCCTGATCGTCGGCGGTCGCCACCCTGTACTGGTCGGTGAGCAGATGCTCGGCCCGCAGGTGCGCGAAGTGGTCGGGGCCCGCTTCCGAGGTGGTCGGGGCCCAGCGGGGGTCGGTGCCGATCAGGTCGAAACGCTCGATCTTACGGTGGTCGCGGCGCGAGGAAACCATCCGCAGAGTGCCCGCCGACGGTGTCCACACCCGTCTTCCCGTCGCCCGGAACACGGCCTGGGGCAGGCCGAGGGCGTCCTGCGGCAGTCCGCGCACCGCCAGCACGATGTCGGCGTGTGCCGGCAGCCTCGGGTCGTCCTGCAGCAGGGCGGCGAAGTCCTCTGCCTCGGTCAGCCGGATCTTGCCGTCCGGGGTCTCCAGGGTGATGTGGTCCTCACCGGCGCGGGCCATGACGATGTAGGCGTCGGTCCAGGGCACCTCGTGCACGGTCCGCCGCCCGTCGGCATGCAGGACGCCGTAGCTCGTGGCGTCGAGCAGAGCCCGGCCGGGACCCGCCCAGTTGCGGCCGTGTTCCATCTCCGTCTCCGGATGAAGCACCCGGCGGATCAGATTGTCGACGTACTCCTGGTCATGCCCGGCGAAGGGCGCGGCGGCGGGGGGACGCACGGGTGCGGAACCGGTCTGCGGGTCGGCCGTCAACAGGGCGTCGCGGGCGGCGGCGCCGGTCAGTCCCGGCGCCGTGACCGTCGGCTTCGCCTCGCCTGTGTAGGGCAGGTCGCGCAGGACCGGGCCGGAGTCGGTGGCCTCCGCGATGGTCCGGAGATAGGTGTCGGGTACGTCGATGGTGTCGATGTCGGCCATGAGACCGCTTCGCTCGCTCTGCCGTTCCAGGCGGCGGAAGAGCGTCGTGGCGTCGTGGTAGCGGTCCGGGAGGCCCGCGTAGTGCAGCATCTCGTGCAGCGCGCGGGCGTCGTCGCGGATGCCCTCGTGCGTGCCCAGCGGGAAGGTGAACTGATCCCACGCTCGCACCGGTCGCTCGCTCCGGCTGATCTCGACCGCCTCCGGGTGGTCCGGGCGGTGCGCCAGCTCCACGTCGATGTGCAGCTGATCGCCCGAACCGGGCAGCCGGCGGCCGTCGTTGACGTACGTGTCCAGCAGTGTCTGGAGACGCTCACGGTAGGCGCCGAGGTCCGTGGCCGTGAAACCCTCGCCGAAGCGCACCGGCAGGTGGAGGGACAGATTGCGCACCCAGCGTCCGTCGTCCGCCTGGATCCTGGCGATCGCGGCACGGATCACGACGTCGCGGCCGGCGAGCAGGCCGGGCGCGGGACGATCGGCCGCCGGGTCGCGTGCGGGGTCGTACCGCTCGGTCCGCAGCACGGCCCAGACGGCGTGGACGCGGCGCGCACGCCATTGCTCGGGGCGCACGGGCGGGCGGCTGTCGGGCGTCGGCGGCTGTGGGCCCGGGTCCGGACGGTGGATGACGTTGATGGTCGCGCGGCGGCGGGCCTCCGGTGTGTCGTGGGCGGGGTCCGTACCGTGCGGGAGGTCCGGGCCACGGGACTCGGTCGTGATCGTGAACGCCTCGGAGGTGAGTGTGGAGGCCAGGTCCCGCAGGTGGGCGTCGAGGCGGTGCGCCATGACGTCCCGGACGCCGTCGGCCCGTTCGGCGCCGAGCCGCACCGCCCTGCCGAAGTGCGGCTGCCCCGATACGGCCGCGGTTCCGTGCCCGGTGACCAGCACCTCCGGCAGCGGGAGGCCGACAGCGACACGTCGTACCGCTTCGCGCGCCAGTTCGGCGGCCAGCGCGTCGATGGCGGCGACCTCCCGGGGGCCGGGCGTGGTGGAGTCTTCGGCGTCGAACGCCACGCCATGGGTGAGCGGGGCGGAGGCGGCCGCGGCAGGGTGCTCGCCGATCGCGGTGTCGATGGCCGCAGTCGCCGTGCCGGCCGCGCCGATCCCGGATCGGGGGGCTCGGGGGGCGATCTCGTCGGCGAAGGGGCCGGATGAGCGTGGGGCGGCCGCGGGGGCGCGCAGGGGACGGGGAGGCGCGGGGTGTTCGGCGCGTTCGGCCGCGGGCGCGGAGGGGCGGGGCGGGGGCGCGGACGGCGGGTCGGCCGCGGGCGTCGTGGACCAGTGGAAGACGTGACCGGTGACGAACCGGGGTGCGCCGTTGCCGGTTGCGTCGTCGTGGCGGCGGACGGTGATCCTGACGGGCTGCCGCATCAGGAAGGCCGGATCGGTGACCTTGACCTTGCCGGGTTCCGTGGCCGTCCTGCCGTGCGGCAGGTCGGTGTCGGGGGTGGGCCGGCCGGGTGTGCCGGGTGCTCGGGTGACGGGGCGCGCCACGTCGTAGGACTGGTCGCGGGTCATGCGGCCGGTGTTCAGCGGGATGGTGACGACCGGATCCTCGGTGAGGGCGGAGAAGTCGAGCGGGGAGACGGTCCAGTTGGCGGCGTCGGTGGCGGTGGTGCCGGCCTCGTCCTTGACGGTGACGGTCAATTCGTCGTCGGCCGCGTCACGACGGGACACTGCCTCGGCGGGGCCGATGGCCTGCATCGACAGGGCCAGGGAGGTGCCCGGCACCCGGTGGACGTGGCCTTCGTCGGCCAGCCGGTGGAACAGGGCGGGCAGGGACTGCCCCGAGAACGTCTGCCTGATCGCGAACTGCTCTTCCAGGGTGAGGCGTTGCTCCCGGCTGAAGCTGGGTCGGCTGTCGAGTCGGGGATCGGCCGAGAAGGTGTCCAGGAAGCGGGCGACGGTTGCCGCGAGGTGTGCGGGCAGAGTCGATCGCACGGCCCACCGGCCGAATGCGGAGCCGCGGGCGAGGGCCCACGAGTACTGCTCGCCGATGAGTTCGAGCAGCCCGTCGCCCCAGCGGCGCGGTGTCAACTGAACCTGGACGGCGGCATCGTGCAGATCCCTGGTGCGGTCGAAGCCGACCAGGTCGTGCGCCGCGCCGAGTTGGTTCTGCCATGCGGCGTGCTCGGCACGCCGCCGCAGGTCCGTGCGGGCGAGCTCGATGTCGAACGGGTGGTTTGCCGACGGCGCCGGGTGGGGGGCCGGCCGGCCGGGGTCGTCCGGCACCTGCGGGTGCGCTGCGGCGGTCGCGCTCTCGGTGAGGGACAGGGGCACCCAGGCGGTGACCCTGGCCGGCCCGACGGTCGCCGGGTCCTTCGGCAGGTGCACGAAACGGCCGGTCTCGGTGCGCCGGGTGACTGTCACCTCGTAGCTCAGATCGGTGGTGAACCGGGCGTGATCGTCGCCGAACCCGGACGTCTTGTGCCCGACCGTGGTCGTCACGCCGGACTCGGCGCTGTCACCGCGGCTGCCCTCGAACGCGGCGCCCGGCGTCAGGGAGGCCGAGTTCAGGTGGGCCACCGGGGGACGGACCGCGGCCCGCAGGTTGCCCTCGATGCCGGCCGACCTCTTGCCACCCGCCTTGCCCTTGACCGTGTCGGCGGCGCTGACGTCACGGGTGAGCGGACGGTCCGAACGGAAGCCTTGGTCCTTCCACTCGTTGGGGACGCCGCGCACCAGCACCTCGGTGACGACGCGTCCGGCGCGGGTCACCTCGACGTGACGGTCGAGCACGCCGGGTCCGACGAGTTCGTCGTAGCGGGCGGCGAGGGCGTCGGGGGCGTAGGTGTCGGCGAAGGGCAGCGCGGCCACGGGGACCGTCTCGGCGTTGGGTCCGCGCAACTGCTGGTCGATCTCCCGCAGGACGAGGTCGGTGTCGCGGAGGTTCACCAGGACGCCGCCCGAGATTCCCTGGTCCAGCAGGGTGGCCCGGAGCTCCGGGGGGCGGGCCGTCGCGACGGCGGCATCCCCGATCTCCAGGAGAGTCGCGTCCTCGTCGGACACGAGGACGAGCAGCTCGTGGTCGTGGCGGACCGGGCGGCCGAGGTGGGGCGTCCCGGCGGCGTCGGTGATCCTCCCGGCCATGCTCACCTCGGCGGTGGCGCGGTAGACGTGCCATGTGCCGGTGTGGCTGACCTTGCGGGAAGTGGTCGTCTGCTGTTTGACGGTGTCGGCGTCGTCCCACTGTCCGCCGGCTTTCGCCCTGATGCCGCCGCGCAATTGGTAGCTGGTGGTCAGGGCGCCGGTCGCGGTCTCGGGGAACCGGCCGAAGTCCGGGCCGACGTTGCCCTTGAGCGACCAGGACGTCTGGTCGGCGAGCGTGGTGGCGGCGCTCGCCTTCAGCTCCAGGTCGAGCGTGCCGTCCCCCGACAGGGTCTCCTGGTAGGTCAGGTCGATCAGCCGGGTGCGCACCGACAGGCCGACGGTGTCGGGGTGGCGGCCGTCGCCGACGTGCCGGTCGAGGGTGTTCACCCAGCCCACGTGCGAGGCGGAGACCAGCCCGGGGAGCTGGGCCCGGCCGACCAACGCGTCGACGGCGTCGGCGAGTTCGGGTACGCGCGGTGGTTCGCTGTCAGCCCGGCGGGAGTCGTACGCGTTCCTCAAGGCGGTCCGTGCCTGACTCCGGAAACCGGCCTCGTCGCCGACATGGGTGACGGAGTGCAGCTGCGACAACCGGCCGGGGCGCATGAACTGGGGCACCGACGTGGAGACCTCCGGACGCCGCACCTCCACCCGCAGCCGGTCGCCCTCGGTGAGGACCACGTCCCGTACAGCCCCCGCGGTCCCGCCGTCGGCAGCGGGACCGGCGGGCAGGGCACTCGGCGGGTCGCCCTCCCGGTGCGGCCCGACCAGGACGCGGTAGCCGACCGGGTAACTGAACGCGTCCGCCTGCCCCTTGTGCTGGAAGGTGCGCTTGGCCTGCGTCTCTCCGCCTGCGACGGTCTGCCGGGTCGGGGCGTACGAGCCGTCGACGCCGCCGAGCCCGAACGCCCGCACGCTGTCCTGCGGGTTGAGCGCGCTGCGCACGGTGCCGCTGACGCCGAGGGTGTGCTTGCCCCCTCGGCTCACGCCCTTCTCGGACGTGTGGCCCCGGGACACCGTGTTCTTCACCGTGGTCGCCACGGCCCCGTCGTGCCGGCCCGCCCCGATGTCCGCCCCGACCACCACGTCGTAGCTACGGCCGGGCAGTCCCGGCAGGTGGGAGGCGTCCAGCGTGATCCGGAAGGTGCCGGCGAGGAGCCGTCCGCCGTCGCCGCGCAGGCCGGACGGCGACAGCCGGGCGCGCAGCAGACGCTGGTTCTCCATGGCCTGCGGGGTGACGCGGCCCGCCGCCCCGTCGGGCGGCGGCAGGATGCCGGGGGCCAGCTCGCGCAACCGGTCGGTGACGTGCCGCTCCAGTTCCGTCGAGCCCGGGACGTCGACGAAGGCGGTGCGCTGGGCGGTCAGCGGGGCACGCAGGTCATCGGGGGCGTGACGAGTGCCGCCGGGGTCCGCTGCCGACGAGGCGGCGTCATGCGCGGCGGCGTCGGGGGGTGCGGCCGGGTGGGGGCGGAGACGGATGACCTCGCCGGTGCGGCGGGCGGGCGGGTTCTCCTCGTCGCGGGGGCGCTCGCCGGGCGCGGGCCCGGGGTCGGGCACCGGGCGGACCTCGTGCAGGCCGTCCGACCCTGGCGACAGGTGCTCACGCAGGACCTCGACGCGGAACTCTACTTCCGTTCTGACCAGGTCGCCCGTGCCCGCCCGCTCCAGGCTGTGCTCCACGGAGAAGGTCTGCTTGCCCTTCTCCTGGTGGGCTTGACTGCGCGCGTAGGAGTAGCCGCCGGTCACGGTCAGCCAGGTCGACTCGTCGGTCGTACGGCTCTGCCGCACCCGCCGCGCGCCGCCGCCGTTCAGGCCGAGGCCCCAACTGGCGGTGTCGGTCCGGCCGGCGCCGTGCTCGCCGGTCTCCTTGCTGGTGAAGGAGTCCTTGTCGGAGACCGTGCCCTCGTGGACGGACGTCCCGGGTACGAGGGTGAGCCGGAGCCAGGCGTGACCGCCGTCGGAGAGGTCCAGCCGCTTGGACGTCAGGCCCCAGCCGGCGGCGTGCTCGAAGCCGTCGATGACGTTCCTCGGGGACAGGAATTCCAGGATGTCCTTGTGCGCGGTGCCGTCCGGGCGTTCCTCGCGCGGAAGGTGGCGGAACACGTCGTCGTGCAGGACGCTCAACCCTGTCACGTCGAGCGGGCGGCCCTCCGCGCGGCCCGGGCCGTCACTCTCCCAGCCGTTCCACCGGGCAGGCACCCCGTCGGGCCGGTCCGTGACCGGGCGGGTGACCTCGGCGATCACCTCACCCACGAGCGCCTCACGGGCCGGATCGGGCCGCCGGATTCCGTCGGGACCGATCACGGCGACGCGGTAGGTGAACTCCGAGACATAGGTGTCGGTGGGGCCGGTGAGAGAGGTCTTCGTACCCGTCTCGACGGCTTCCTTCACCGAGGTGTCGGTCGTGTGCGTGGCTCCGCCCGCCTTGACCGACGGGGTGATCACGGCAAGCCGGTCGGGGTGGCTCGCGTCCGGCCGGATCACGGTGGGGGCCAGGTCGAGGCCCGCCTCGGAGGTGGTGAGTGAGGTCTTCTTCGGTTCGGCCTCGCGCTTGGCCTCGGCGGACCGTTCGAACCCCTTGTCGGCCTTCTCCGCGTCGGACGCCTGTTTCCCGCGCAGGCGCCACTCCGCCGGGCGGGCGGTGAGTTCGACGTCGTGCAGGACGCCGTTCACCCGGAGTTGGAAGCGGTGGCCGCCGTTGACCATCTCCTCGTGCCTGGCCCGGAAGGTGGCCGGATCGAACTCCAGGTCGAGCGTCTGGACGACCTGACGGTCCTCGGCATGCGCGGGGGGCAGCATCGCCAGCAGCCGGGCGCGCAGGGCCTCGGGGCTAGGGGCGTTGGTGATTCGGATCCCGGCCAACGAGCGCTGGTAGCGGCCGCGGAGCTGCTGGGGCGGGCCGGCGGAGGGGGGTTGCTGGGCGGGCGGCTCGGCCGAGGGCGGTTCTTCGGCTGGGGGTTCGACTGACGGCGAGTGCTTGGCCGGCAGTTCGACTGACGGCGAGTGCTCGGCTGGGGGCTCGACCGACGGCGGGCGCTCGGCCGATGGTTCAGCCGACGGCGGCTGTTCGGTTTCGACTTCGGCCGACGTCGGCTGCTTGACTCTCGGTTCGACCGACGGCGGCTGCTCGGCTTTGGCTTCGGCCGATGACGAGTCATCGGCAGGCCGGTCGGCCAACGGTGTTTGCTCGCGCAGCCTTTCGGCCGACGGTTGTTGCTGAACGAGCGGTTCTACTGACGGTGGTTCCGGCAACGGCATGGCAGGATCGCGCGGCTCCTCCGGCACCTGAGGGGTCTGCGGCTCCTGCGGGGTCTGCGGTTGCGGCGGAGGCGAGTCGGCGTGCGGGGGTCGCTGCTGGGCGGCGGTGCCGGGTTCCGGCTCTGCGAGTGCTGGGTTCGGGAAGGGGAATTCCCGTGAGGCGTAGACGAGTTCGGCGTCGTTCACGTCGGGCCGGAAACGCAGCAGGGGCTCGCCGCCCTCCTGGTGCGACTCGACGATCTTGCTGAAGATGCCCTTGCTGAAGGGCGTGGACGGCTCCCAGTCCATGTGCGCGCCGTGCATGACGGCCATGTCGCCGGCCATCATCGTGTTGACGACCTCGTGGTACGGGTCCCCCTTCAGCCGGGTGCCGCCCGGTGTGCTGATGTCGAAGACGTCGTGGTCGCCGGTGATCTCCTTCCATTCGTGCTGGCTGTCCCGGCCGTACACCAGGCCGTTCTCGACCTTGAACCTTCCCTGCGCCTGGAGGTCGGCCATCACCGGCGCCAGGGTCTCGAACTCCTGCGCGCGCTGGGCGAACCGCTTCTCGAGTTGTTCCCAGGTTCTGTCGTCGAGGTTTCCCCGTTCGGGCCGTAGCGGCTTGAAGTACCCGATCAGGCCGACGTGTTCGGCCTTGGCGCCCAGCCGCACGTCCAGGTCGTTGATGGACTTCGCCTTGATGTCCTTGGGCTTCGGCAGCTTCCCCTCATCGAGCCATTTCGGTGCGGCCGTATTGGTCGGCCGGACGTCGATGACGAGGTTCTTCGTCCGCGCCACGTCCCTGAACTTGTCGAAGTTCTTCTCCGGCATCCCGTACTGCGACCGAGCCACGGCCGGGGCCACCACCCGTGAAGAGGCGTTCTCGGATGAGGAGGCGGGCGTCTCCGCGGGCGTCTCCGCGGGCGTCTCCGCGGGCGTCTCCGCAGTCGTGTCCGTACCGGGGTGCGTCTGGTGATGGGTGTCCGAGGTGCCTGTCTGTCGACCGCTGCCGCCCGATACGGGGGCACGAGGGGCGGCTTCGTCGGGGTGCGGAGCGGACGCCTCCCGGACCACGGCGAGCGGCGGGGGCGTGTCCGTGCCGTGGTAGACGACTTCGGCACGGTCGGACAGTGCGAGGAACTCGTTCTCGGTCTCGGACAGGAAGAGAGTGTGCTCGGGTAGTTCCCCCGCTCTGGTCTGCAGGTACGTGCCGAAGACCTGGTGCAGCGGAATCTTCTGAGTGGTGACCCAAAACGGCCCCAAGGTGTGGTTGACGGTGTCCTTCGGGTCCTTGTACGGCGCCAGGAGACTGAACGACTCCGCAGGTCCGCGCTGCAGCTTTATCGGTTTGCCGACTTCCAGGGCTACACCCTCGTTCGACTCCTGCACCAAGGATCGCTTTTCCAGACGCAGAAGATGAACGACGCCTTCGACCGGATCGACGTTGGGCATTTTCACCCGGGTCAGGATCTCGTGGGTGAAGACGTGCTGGGCTGCCATGCTCCGCACGTAGGACGAGTGGAAGTTCGTGACCGGTGTGTCATCCTCATGGCGGCTCCTTGCCGGCACGACGTCGTTCCTGAGGTCCGGGTGGTCGAGGCGATGCCAGTAGAAGCCCTCCGGGGTCTTCGCCGGACGGAAGTGGCTCATCATCACTTTGAAGCGCAGTGCCTCGGCGGTGATGGAGCCGGAGGACTGGTCCGTGGCCCAGTCCGCCAGCCAATCACTGTGGCCACCGATGCCGTTCAGCCAGTCGTGGAACCGTGTCGACACTCCGTCAGGTCCGCGCAACGAACCGCCGATCGAACCCGTCGGATTCTCCGGGTCGACCAGGGCCCACGGCGTCGTGGTGCCGGGCTCGTCTTCGGGACCGACGTGCCAACGGTCGTTGACGACCAACTCGCGCGGCAGGGCGTCCAGAAAGTCACTTTCCCCCATCAGCATCTGGAGGTGAAGGAACTCACTGCGGTACTCGGGCAGCCAGCCGTCCTCGGCCATTGCCGACTCCGTCTTCAGCAGCTTCTGGGCCCGCGCTCGTTCCTGATCGCTCGCCTCCTTCGCGCTGACTGTTTCCTTCGCTCGCTCGACGATGAGATGAAGCCGGTGCGCGGCCGCCTTCGCCCTGGCCTTGTAGGCATCAACGCGGTGCGCCCAAAGAAGATCATTGTTCTGTGGGGTTCCTTCGCCCTCCTTTTCATGGAAGTAGGCCACCGGATGCGTCTCGATCCAGCCGGCGGGCCGTCTTACAGCCACCCCGAAGGTGTCGAAGGAGTCGTCCCCCCATAGCGTTCGCGCCTCGAATGTCCCGGGCGGCAGCGCTTCGAGCAGAGGCACGACCGGGGCGGGGACATTCGCTCCTTCCTCGGCCGTCTCGTGTCCGGCCGTATCGGTGTACCCCGACCGGTCCTCGGACTGATTGGGGGACTCAGGCGTCCCGCGGCCGTCCGGGGCCGGCTCTTCGGCGTGTGTTCCGTTGCCGGGTTGCTGCGTGTCGGTGATGTGGGCCGATGCCGTCGAGTGGAATGGAGTCAAGGCGGCCGCGCGGCCAGGACGAGGCGGCGTGTAGGTATCCGCCTCCCAGTCCGACTCCGGCTCCGACTCGTCGGAATCGGACCGGCCGGCAGAGAGCATGCGTGGGTCCGTGAGCGTCGACGTCTCGCGCGCGGAGCCGTCGCGCTGCTCGTAGCGCGACGGGTCGGAGACAGGGTCGACCCAGGTGTGGCTTCGCTTGTGGGGGGTCGCGGCGAGGCGGGCCTGCTCCCACTCGGTGTCGTGCGGAAGTCCCGGGTCCTCGCGATGGAGGTCGCCCACGACGGCGGCGACCAACTGCAGATGACGCTCGCGCAGACCGCCCCTGGCCAGCCCGTCCGGTGAGTCGGTGTGGAAGTCGCCCAGCAGACTGCCCTCGGCATGGGGGCGGTGCGGAACGGCATCGTCACGGTACTCGTCCCGCAGACCGAGCACCTGGTGGGTCAACTCGTGCGCGTACTCGATGGGTTCCCCGTTCGCCCGCCACCTGCGCTGGTCCATGACCCCGTCACGGCCGACGAGATCGACCGTCAGGTGCGCCTCCTCGCCCGGCCTTGCGCGGACCACGGTGACATGCAGCCGGTCACCGGCACCGGGCCGGTGATCCTGTCCCGGCAGGCGGTACTTCGGTGCGTTGAGGAACTGCTCGACTCCGGTCGTCACCTTGGCCCACACGGCCTCCGTGTCGTGCCCCGAGCCACCGTTGCGGAAGGCGATCCTGACGGTCAGGTCGGTGACCGGCTCGCCCTGGTGCACGAACCGGCGGGCCTCGAAAGTGGAGCGCACGACGATCCGGGGGGTGCGGTCGAGGCGCATGCGGGGAGCAGGAGCTCGGACGGGGCCGTCGCCGCCCGGATCGTCACCACCGTGCGGATGACCGGCGTTGGCGGTGTGCTGCGTGGTCGCGGTCCCCGAGGCCGTGGCTGTCACGGCCCCCGCTGCCGTCGCCGTCTGCGGACGCGGGGCCTGTGTGGTGTCGGTCCGCAGCGGGGCGGGCTCACCGACGGCCTCGGTGGAGGGCCGGGCGGCTGTGACGGACGGGCCCGTGTCGGGTCCACCCGTGGTGGCCGGACGGCTCACGGGCACGGCGGCACGGTCGACGGGGGTCGACGAGGACGGTGCCGGGGTCGAGGTCTGTCGGCCCGACGTGAGCGGTGCGGCTCCCGCCGAGGTGCCGGCACGGGGACCGGTCTCGGTGCCTCCCACGGCCGAAGCCGCCCCCGATGGGCGCGGGGCGGCGCTCGCACCGGTCGCGGTACCGGCCCCGAGTGGAGTGGAGCTGCGGCCGACGCTCCCGGAGGTCCCACTAGCGCTCTGGCCCATGGCCACCTGACGCGGGGCCTCGGACAGGGTGGTTGTGAAGCCCGGCAGACCACTGTCGTGCTGGGCGGCGTGCGCAGCGGACGCGCCGCCGGTGGACTCGCGCACGACCGAAGTACGCGCAGCACTTGTATCCGTGGTACGGGTATCGGTACCCGACCTGGTGGCTGTCGCCGTCTCGGCACGCGGCGCGTGCCCGGTCGCGTTCGTGCCGCCCGTCGTCGTGCCGTCCGAAAGTTCCTTGAAGGTGTCCGTGCCGGCTGTTTCCGTCTTGACCGTCGACACCACTCCGGGCACGTCGAACGTGAGCGCGTCGGGCACGTTCACATGGACGGGGTCCACCTTGAACGCGTCACCCTTGCCGCCGAAGCGGCGCTTGCCGCCGCCGCCCAGCGCCCCCAGCGCGCCCGCGCTGATGGAAGTGCCGAACTCGTCCTCTCCGCTGTGGTAGATGCCGTACATGATCCCGGCGGTGCTGATGCCGGTGGCCGCGCCGAGGATGCCCTTGCCGAGCAGCGAGTGGGCGAACTTCGGTGCGAGGACGCTGCCCGCGCCGAAGAAGAGGCCGCCCATGGCCCCGCCGATCGCACCCGACACGACGGCGGACACGGTGTTCTCCGTGGACCACTCGGTGCGGTCGCCCTTGAGGAACTGGATGGTCTGGACGGCCACGTCGAGGCCGACGTTGAGGGCGACACCGGTGGCGACGGAGATGAGCAGGCGGCGCAGGATCATCTTCACCGCGAGGCGGGCCCCGGTGATGGCCACCGGGATGACCTCGGGCGCGAAGAACGCCCATTCGGCGATCTGGGCGGCCAGCAGGATGAGCTGCCCGAGGATCATGTACTTGGCGTACTCGACCTGGACGGCGGTGTGCTTGCCGAGCTTTCCCAGCTGGCCGGCGGATTCCGCCATCTCCGGCAGGCTCGCCTCGAGTTGGGTGACGAAACCGCGGAACTCGTCCGCGACCTGCCCGCCGACGCTCTCCAGGACCCCGTTGCCGGACGCGCCGATCTGGCCGCTGATTCCCTTCAGCTCCTGCGCGGCATCATGCCACGCCTGGCCGAGTGCGTGCAGGTCGTCCTCGTTGCCCTTCGGCCAGGCCTGCCCGACCGCCAGCCGGGCGACCCAGGCCAGCTCGGGGGGCATCTCGACGCTCATCCGGTGCCGTGTTCCTCTGTCGAGCCGTGTTCCGTCATGCCGTGTTCCGCACCGATTGCGGGGTCAGCGCCGCGCGTGGTGCGTCGATGCGGCGTGCGCCGTCGCGGAGTCGGTGGGCGTGATGGCCCGCAGCGTCTCCACGTTCTGCTCCTCGGTCTGCCGGAACCCCTTCGCCATCGTCCGGATCCCGTCGACCGTGCTGTCGAGGACGGTGCCCGCACCGGTGATGCCGGCATTGAGCTGCCGCTTCGGCTCGGCGTACTGCTCCAGGAACTGCCGGCCGCTCTCGTCGTCGCCCCAGCAGGGGCCGAGGGCTTCGAGGCGGCCGTTCAGCTTGGTCGCGATGGACCTGATCCGGGCGGCCAGTTCCTGCACCTGCGGCGCGGCCTGGTCGAGCTGCTCGGTGTCGACGGAGAAAGTGCCGTCACTCATGGTTCTCCCCTTGGAGGCCGTGGTCGACGTAGTCGCGTACGGGGTCGGGCATGGCAGGGTCCTCGGGCAGCACGGCGTCGGGATCGATGCGGCCCTGGAGCAGGTCGGGCACGGTCACGCCGGGTGGAAGGCCGTCGGCCAGCACCCCGGCGACGCTCCGCAGTGCCTCGGCTCTGGCCTGCTGGAGAGTGGTGAGCAGCACGTCGGCCAGTTCGCGGGGTGCCATCCTGCGGTAGGCGCCGGTGGGGAACTCGACGGCGGTGACCTCTCCCTGGGCGCCGACCGTGATCTTCACCGTCTGCCGCGGGGCGGTCACGGTCGCCGTGGTCTCGTTGATTTTGCGCCGGGTTTCGGCTGCTGCGTCGCGCTGGCGGCGGTACTGGGCCAGCAGGTCCTCGATCTGCTGGTCGTACGGACCGGGCATGGGAACCCCTCTCCTCTCGGACGGTGGTGGCGGAGGCGGACGGCAGGTCAGAAGGTGGCGGTGGAGTCGCCGGGGACGGTGCCCCAGGTGCTCTCGTCCTGGACCAGCAGGTCCGCGATGCCACGGACCGCCGGCTCCTCCTCCGGCTCCTCGGCCTCTTCGGACGCTTCGGGTTCCTCGGGCTCGGGTCCCCCGTCGCCGCAGAGCGCCATGGCGGGGACGCCCGCGTTCGCGCCGCTCGGCAGTGCCGAGGCGGCGCGGTCCGGTTGCCAGGTGGTGTACGGCTCGGACGCCTCGCCGTCGGCGTCCGTCCTCGCGTCCGTCTCCGCCTCGCCCGCACCGGGCAGGGCCCACAGCAGGGGGACGAACGCACCGGCTCCGGCCTCCCAGGCCGCGAAGTCCTCCTCGCCGTCGTCGGCCGTCGGCTGCCGGATCACGGAGCCGTCGTCCTGCGCGGGCAGCGGCGCTCCGTCGGAGCCGACGGCCATCGGGGCGGGCGCGGAGGTGGTGGCGCCGGTGACCGTCACGGTCTCGGGGGCCGCGGCCTCTTCGTCGGGTACCGGCCGCCCGCGCTCGCCGGCGGTGTCGGCCGTGCGGCCCGCGGTGGCGCGGGCCTGCGGTGCCGTCCCGTCGAACCCCGGCAGGTAGGGCACACCGGGCAGGGCCCCCGCGAGCGAGCCCACCTCGTCGCCGCCGTCCTCCGACTCGACGCTCCAGGGCTCGGCGCTGGCCTCGAACAGCCCGGAGGCGTCGCTGCGTTCGTTCGCGGCGTCCCGGCCCGCGCCCGTCGCACCGACCGCGCCCATACCCGGCATGAACGGCATCCCGGCGGTACCCAGACCCTCGCCACCCGCCGCCGCGCCCTCCTCCGAACCGACCTCGTCCACGGGGAGCTCCTCGCCCTCCCAGGGGTCTGCGCTCGCATCGAGCAGTCCGGACGCGTCCGTGGGCTCGGCCGTCGGACCGGCGCCGCCGGCCCCCGTACCGCCCATCCCCGGCATGTACGGCATCCCGGAGGACGTCGCCAGTTGCGCGGGCGAACCGGAGGCGAGGCCGTCGGTGAGGCCGCTGCCCAGGCCGTCGGTCAGACCGGCACCGACGCCCTCGTCGAGCCCGGTGTCGCCGAAGGCGGCCGGGTCGGCCGTGGACAGGCCGTCCAGGGCGGCCTCCTCGCCGGTCCCGAGCCCGCGGCCGCCCAGACCCGCAAGGCCGCCGAGCCCCGGGAAGGCAACGGGGTTGAGCGCGCTGTCGATGGCCGAAGGGTCGAACCCGTCGAGACCGGTGTCTCCGAAGCCGATCGGATCGAGGCCGGTGTCACCGAAGCCGGTGGGATCGAGGCCCGCGCCGTCCAGTCCGGACAGGTCGCCCGGGTAGGGCGTCGCGCCGCCGGAAGCGTCCAGGCCGGCGAGGTCCCCGACGCCGCCGATGCCGTCGCCCGGGCCCGTGGCGCCGTCGAGGCCGGTGTCGGGGAACCCTGAGAGATCCGAGAGGTTCCCGGTGCCGCCGATGCCGTCGCCGATCCCGTCGTTCGACCCGTCGGGGCCGGAATTCAGGTCGGGGAAATTGTCGTTGTTGCCGGTGTCGTCCGGCCCGTTGGGGTTGTTCGTCGGCGAGGTCACGGGGGTGGGGTTGATGATCGCGTCGGTCGTGACCTGATAGGAGTGCGCGAGGTTCTTCAGTACGGCGCGCATGTCCTCGGTCATCATCGCGACCAGTTCGGGCTTCTGGCTGATGGGGATGAGTCCGTCGGACATCGGGGTGACGCCCATCGCTCGCGCCTGGTCGGCATACCAGACGTCGATCTCCGCGAGCTTGTTCTGCGCGCTCTGGAAGGAGATGGCGTTGTTGGCGAGTTGGTGGGGAATGGAGTGGTCGCCGGTCGAACCCCCGGACAGGACGTCGGCGTTGGCCTTCACCTGGCGGGAGAAGTTGTTCATCATGTCGAGGAAGGCGTCCGCCGCGCTGCCGCCCCACGGCCCGTTGTCGCCCGCGAGCGCCTTGGCCTGGTCGACCAGGCTCTTCGTGACGCCCTCCAGGGTCCGCTGGACGTGGAAGAAGGCGTTGGCGGCGTCCAGCAGCGACTGCGGGTTGGCGATGGACCGGGCGTGGGCGATGTTGGCGTCGGTCGCGACTCCGGAGGACATCCCGTAGACGGCCGCCTTGATCTGCTTCCAGTCCCAGTTGTCGTAGTCGGTGACGGTTCCGTCCGACGACGCGTCGGGGTTGCCGAAGATGGCCCCGTCGCTCCCCTGGTGGAAGCCGCCGCTGTTGTAGTCCGGCACTCTCGCCCTTCCATGAAGCCGGCGTTCCGACGCCCGCCCGATCCGCGCCTAGGCGTGCGTGGTGTTCGTGTTCGTGTTGTTGGTGCTGGTATTGCCGCTGCCGGTGGGGGTCATGGCGCTGCCGCCGTTGGACGTCATCATCGTGTTGAAGTCGGCGGTGGTCGTCGTGAAGGCATCCGCGAGGTCGCTCGCGGTCATGTTGTTGGCCTCCTCGGTCGTGCCGTACTTCCGGCTCAGCGCCTGCACGCCGTCCCGGAGGTCGGTCAGGCCGCGGATCAGCGCCGAGAGGGCGTCGCCGTAACTCTTCTTCAGACCGCCGTCCGCGTTCGCGCCGTTCACCGTCGCGCGCATCTTGTTGGCGTGGTAGAACGCGCCCGGCGCGACGGCCACGTCGTTCAGAGCGGTGGCGACATTGCGCACCGGCTGGATCAGCAGGTCGATGTTGGAGGCGAACAGGTCCATCGACGGCGTGCTGATCGAGGTGCCGTTGTGCCCGTCGCCGCCGGGCACCGGCGGGGGCACGAAGGGATGCAGGTCGCTGAGGATGCCCGGGACGTGCAGGACGTCGGTGCCACCGTGGTAGTGGTGGTCCCCGGTGGACGTGGTGGACGTGGTGGAGCTGTTGTTGCTGCTGCCGTTGTCGTTGTTGTTCTGGGCGCTGATGCCGTCCGTCATGTCACTGGTCCCAGAGGCTCACGCCGTGCCGTTCGCCCGCGTAGTAGGACTCGTTGATCTGGCCGAGGGCATTGGTGGCGTTCTGGGCCTGGGTCACCATGTCGGCAGCGGCGGCGTCCCACTTGGCCTTCGCCACGTCGTAGGTGGCGCGGGCGTCGCTGGTCCACTCGCTCAGGTGCACCTTGGCGCTGTCGTCCAGCTCGGTCAGCGCCGCCTGGATCTTCCCACTGATCGCGGTCATCTCACCGACCACGTACTCGACCTGGTTCATGTTGACGGTGTACGTAGGCATGGATCGCTCCTCGTGTGGTGTGGTGACGGACGGTCAGAAGCCGGGCAGCGGACTGGACATGCTCTTGTGAAGCTGGTTCGCCACGTCGCTGGTGTTGTGGTGCGTGGTGTCGTAGCTCCCGGTGTTGGCCTGGAGCTTCTGCAGCATCAGATCCAGCTGCTGCTTCACCGTGCCGAAGTCGGTGAGCCAGGTGTCCATGGCGCTCTGGAAGGTGGTGGAGGCGTCACCGGTCCAGCTGGCGCGCAGCGCCTCGATCTGGCTCTGCATCTGGGTGTACGTGTTGTTGACCTCGTCCAGGGCGGTCTGGAAACTGCCCTGGGCAATGCGCATGCCCGAGGTGTCCACCGATGTGTTCGTGTTGCCGGCCATGGCCGCTCCTCTCGTGGCGAGTGATTCGTGATCGTCGTTCGTGATGGTGTCCCGGGCCGGGGTTCGCCGGGCGCCGGACGGCGGGCTTGCTGCCCGACCGGCCGCCGATCCGTGCCCGTTCGCTCATCAGGAGGCCACCAGTGCGTCGTGCAGCGGGAGTTCGTCGGCGAGGTCTCCCGGGGCGAGTACGGGGCCGCTCGCGCGGGCGGCGATGCGGTCGGCCAGTCGGTGGGCGCCATGGGCGCCGTGGGATGGGTCCTGGCAGGCGAGCACCGCGCGGACGTCGTCGGGTATGTCGAAGCCCAGGACCGTCAGCCGTCTCCGGGTCAGTTCGGCGAGCCCCGCGCCGGTCCAGGCGGGCAGTCGCAGGTAGTCGGCGAAGGAGGCGGCCAGGTCGGTGCGAGTGCCCAGCAGTTCCATGAGCCGCGGGGCACTTCCCGACAACGCGAGCACGGCGCCGTCCACATCGCGCGCCGCACTGTGAGCGGTCAACGCGTCGAGGACCGCGCGGCGTTCGGTGTCCGGACGGGACTCGAAGGCCGGGTCGGCCTCCACCAACAGCAGCCCTCCTGACGCGCTTCGGAAGGCGTCGGCGAGAAACGTGTGCGGCTGGGGCTCCCAGCGGGCCGGGACGGTGGAGAGCGGCACGTGGGTGAGTCCGCCGGAGGGGATGAGGCCGAGTTCCGCGAGAGTCCTGCCGTAGGCGGTGGCCACGGCGCGGCGACCGCTGCCGGGCGGGCCCTCCAGGACGACGTCGGCGAGCCCGGCGGTGCCCTGGCCCAGCCGGACCAGGGTCTCCAGGCGCGCCACGAGTGCGTCGGTCACCGGGCGCAGTCCGCTGAGGGCCGCGAGGTGACGGAGGGCCGAGGTGGGGAGCGCGGCGGGCTCGGGGCCGGCGGGAGGCACCGGTGAGGGTGGGGCGGGTGGGGGCACCGCGGAAGGACGATCGTGCACCGCCTCTCGCCCCCGGACCGTCCCCTGGGGTTCCGGCTCAGGACGTCGGGTCGCGGCCGTGCCGATGTCCGAAACGGCCGGGGATGGTGAGGAGTTGACCGAGGCCGCCGCGGGCTGTTGCGGCGCAGGCGTGATGTCGGCGGCTGTCAGCAGGCTCAGTTCGCTGTCGTGTCCCGGCGGGTGCAGGGCGAGCCGGGAGGCCTGGGTGCTGATCATCGTTTCGAAGACCTGCCGGGCGACACGGCCGTTGCCGAAGGTCGGGCCCTTGGGCACGTCCTCGAACCAGCGGCTGAGCGCGTCCACCGCGCCGTCGGACAGCTCGTAGTAGTGCTTGGCGCACAGGCCCCTGACGATGGTGACCAGTTCCTCCGGCTCGTAGTTGGGGAACTCGACCGTGCGGGCGAAACGGGAGGCCATGCCCGGGTTGGAGGCGAGGAAGCGGTCCATGTGCTCGGAGTAGCCGGCCGCGATGACGACGATCTCGTCGCGATGGTCCTCCATGAGTTTCATCAGGGTCTCCACCGCCTCCTGGCCGAAGTCGGGGCCGGTGCCGCGCGACTGGTTGGTCAGGGTGTAGGCCTCGTCGATGAAGAGCACCCCGCCCAGCGCCCGGTTGAAGACCTCCGTGGTCTTGATGGCGGTCCCGCCGATGATCTGGGCGACCAGGTCGGCGCGGGCCACCTCCACGATGTGGCCCTGGGTGAGGATGCCGAGTTCGGCGAGCACCGCCCCGTACAGCCTGGCCACGGTGGTCTTGCCGGTGCCCGGCGGGCCGGCGAAGACCAGGTGCCGGCTGATCGGCGGCATGGGCAGGCCCATCTCGGTACGCCGCCGCGCCATCTTGTTGAGGTTGATCAGCCCGGTGACCTCGTGCTTGACACTCTCCAGCCCGACCAGCGCCTCCAGTTCGGCCAGCGGCCCGGAACCGGTCCCCGTCGCGGCGGCTCTGTGCCCGGACGGGTCATCGTCCTCTCGTGCCTCGTCGCGGCCCTGCTCCGCCGGGTCGTCGCCCGCGTCGTCCTGGACCACGCAGTTGGCGAGGTCGGTGAGGGCGCCGTCGTGGGCGTTGACGCCCCGTCCGTGCGCACCGCTCATCCGGCATCCGACGGCCGTGAGGGAGCCGCCCGCCAGGACCTGCACGGCATCCCCGGGCGAGTCGGCGAACTCGCTGTCGTGTGCCGTCAGTTCGGCGTCCTCACCGACGATCGTCCGGCACCCGCGCAGCACGGAACCCGCGACGAATGCGCTCGCCGACCCGGCGAGCCACAGACCGTGTCCGCCGCCGTCCATGCCGATCCGGGCGTCTCGTACGGACAGCCGGGCACCGCCTTGCGCCCTGATCGCGGCGCCTTCGGCGCCGTTGACGACGAGCCGCTCCAGCTCGGCGGTACCCGAGTCGTCGGCCTGCACGGCGGCGGTTGCGGAGTCCTTGACGACCAGTCCAGCCACCGTGACGACCGTCGCCGCGCCGGTGACGTGGAGCCCGACCGGGGCGCCGGTGATCTCGCAGTCCTCCAGGCGAGGCCGCGCGCCCCCGGCGACGTGGACACCGGTGCCCGCCGCGGCGGTGACCGTGCAGTCCCGCAGACGCGGGCTGGCGCCCTCGGCGATGTGCACGGACTGGCCGCCCGAACCCGAGAAGGCGCACGTGGTGAGGGTGGTCTCGCCCCGGCTGGTGAGGTAGGCGTCCAGGGCGGTGCTGCCGGTCACCGTGACCTTCAGCAGGGCGGCGCGCGCCTCCTGCTCCACGGCGACGGCCGGCTTGCCGCTGCCGGTGATCGTGGTGCTCTCGACGGTCGCGGAGGCGGCACCGTTGACGCAGACACCGTTGCCCCGGGGACGGCTCAGCCGGCAGTCCCGGATGTCGAGGCGGCCGTGCTCGGCGACCACGACCGCGGAGGACCCTGCTTCGGAGACCTCCGTGTCGGCCAGGACGTTGGCGCCGCGCGAGGTGACGACGACGCCCGCGCCGTGCGGGTTGGTCACCTGGCAGCCGCGGGCGGCAAGGGTGCCCTCGTTCCAGGCCAGTACGGCCGTCCAGGCCTCCCCCTCGATCCGGCAGCCGTCCAGCGCCGACTGCCCGCGCCGCAGGTCGAGGACCGGGGCGTCGCGGTCCGCGCCCGACAAAACGAGCCCGGACAGTTGGACGGCCTCCGCGTCCACCACGACCGTGCTCCCCGAGGACGCGTGCACCCGTACGGTCCCGTCGCCCCTCTCGGCGGCCAGGCTGACGGGTCTGACGATGTCCAGGGACTCCTCGTACCGGCCCGGGCCGATGGTGATCAGCGCCCCCTCAGCGGCCTCGGCCAGTGCGCCGGCGATCGTACGGTGGGCACCCGGCCGGTCCGGGGAGACCATCAGGACCTGCCTGCTCACGGCTTGGCTCCTTCTGTGACGACCGCACGGGGGGTCACGATCAGTCCGGGCGGGTCGGCGTTCTCGGCGGCGGCGTCGGTGCCGGCCCGCTCCAGGGCGTCAAGGATCTTCTCCAGCCCCTTCACCGCGATCTCGTCGAGCTTCGCCCGCTGCGTATCGGTGCGGCCGTGCTCGCCGGTCTCCGACGGCGACAACTCCCGCAGCAGTACGACGGATTCGTCGGCGCGCAGCACCGTGAAGACGGTGCCGGGCAGGAACACCACCCGGTCGGGCACGGCGGGGTCCAGCGAACTGGTGCGGCGCGCGGTCATCGACCAGATCAGGACGTCCAGCGCGTCGCTGCCGCGAGGACCCGGGTGCAGGGCCGTACGGGCGTGGCAGAAGGCCCACTCGGTGACCGGTCTGCCCGGGCGGTACCAGGAGCGTTCCGCCTGGGTGAGCCGCGTGCGCAGCAGGGCCGGCCCGCGATAGGAGGGCAGGCGGCGCAGTCCCGCGGTCACGCAGCGGGCCAGCGGCACGTGCGGTCCGGCCGTGGCCGCGCGCACGGCGGCGTCGGCCCGACGGCTGTCGCCGGACAGGTACAGGCGGACGGCGACCAGTTCGGTCAGCGCGTCGGCCGCCTCGGCCCTGGACCGGCCGCGCAGGCCCGGCGATTCGGACATCACCCGTGAGACGGAGCCGGCCACGGCGTTGAACTGCTCGCTGAACGTGCGGCGCACCCAGTCCCGCTCCTGCGCGATGCCGCGCTCCGGAGGCAGGGCGCAGGCCGACGCCTTCGGGACGGGTTGCACTCGTACCCCGACGGGTGCCGAGGGCGCTCCGGCGCTGTCCGCGTCCCGGGCCGAGGAGCCGGCTGCCGACAAGCCCGGGTCCGGCGCCGGGATCGTTTCCACCGTCCCCGGCCCAGGTGCGGCGGACTCCAGCCGAAATCGGGGCGCGGGGGCCCGCACGAGGGGTCGCGCCGACGGCGGCCCGGGGGTGTGGTGAGGGCTCGGATGGAGGTCAGGGACGGCGGTGTGGTGAGGACCTGGATCGAGGTCAGGGGCGGCCGTGTGCTGGGGGGCGGGATCGGCGGAGACCGGAGTACTCGTCGAAGCAGGGGCCGCCTGCGGGTCTGGGTCGGCCGCGTTGCCGCCCTCCTCCACTGTGACCGTCGACGGCACGTCCGTGGCTGCGGCGGTGCGCGCCTCGGAAAGGCCTGCCGCATGCTCCTCGTGCCGCCCGGCGCCGAGGCTGCCGGGCGCGGGCACAGTCGGCGTCGAGACGACGGGCGTCAAGGCCCTCGGGGTGAGTGTCGGGCCTCCCTCAACGGCGTGAGCCTGCGCACCGGACTCGGCCGGGGCGGCACCCACCGCTGATTCTGTCCGGATGTGGGGCCGGGACGGTTCGGCGACGGAGGCGCCACCCAGACCGAACGGCTCACTCACCGGCACGGGTACCGGCGCCGCTTCACTCGCCGTCAGCGTGACCGATACGACGTCGGGTGCCGTGACTTCGCCGAGCGGCACATGTGTCGGCGGTGCCGAGGACGGCCTCAGTGCACCCGGCGCCGGCACGTAAGTCGTCGCGCCGGACTGGCGGTTCAGGCCCACGGACAGGACGACCTCATGGTCGAGGGCGTCGGCGAGGGCCTGGCCGGGTGCGAGGTCGCCGGGGGCGTCCAGGGTGCCGTACACCACGAAGCGGACGGCGGCGCGGGCGCCGGGGAGCACCGTCTGCCAATAGGCGGCCACGTCGTCGAGAGGCAGGGGTGGGGTGCCGGGGCTGCCGAGGACGACCTTCAGGAGGTGGATGTCGGTGGACGCCGCCTCGACCTCGCGCCGGTGGTGGGCGGCGAGCGGGTCGCGGTCGGCGTGGTGCAGCCATACGCCGGCCGGGACGGGCCGTACGACGGTGTCCGCGCCGACCGGCCGGGTACGGGTCGGCACGGAGAACCCCCAGTCCGGCTTGGGGAAGCGCTGTGACTCCGGCTCGGGGTCGCGGTCCGGCCGGAACCGCAGCCAGGCGGCACCCTCGTCGCCGGGCACGAACAGCCCTCCGCCGGCGGTCGGGACGATGGTGCCGTCGGGGGCGAGCACCTCGCGTCCGAGCCGCCCGGCGATCAGACGGGCCGCCGTACGGATGTCGTCGCCGCTGCCGCGGCCGAAGACGAGCCGCAGGTCGCCGTAGCGGGCGGGCGACAGCAGTCGGGCCACCGCCTGCCACTGGGCGGCGAGGACGTCGGCGGGCAGGTCCACCACGACGAGGGTGCGCCGGGGGTCCTCGGCGAGCCCTCCGGCGAAGGCGGCTGCCCGGTCGTCGAAGCGGCCCTTGGGGTGGATCAGCAGGACGTTCCCGACGGGCGTCGACCGCAGGCGCAGCCCTCCCATAGGGCTCATCCCTTCGCCGCCGCGGTACGGCTGAGTACCGGGCCGTCGGGGACGAGGGCGAGGACGCCCGCGGGAAGGGTCAGTCGGCGCCTGCTCGTGTCGAATCCGAGGGCGCGCGCGGCGGCTTCGTCGGCGATCCGGTACTTCAGGCCCTGTTCGGTGATCAGGTACTCGGTTCTGCCGCCGCCCGGTACGGCCAGGACGCCTCCTCCCGGCAGCAGGACGATCCCGCCGCGGCCGGGGGCCCCGACGGTGATGCGGGCCCGGCCGCCGGTGGACGTCACGCATACGGTGTCGCCGTCCAGGGCGCGGACGGCGGACAGGTCGGGGACACGGCCGGTCGAGCGGTCGGCCGAGACCGGGGCGGCCGCGATGTCCGTCTGCCCGACCTGCCGTGGCGCGGGTGCGCCGGGACGGGCTGCCAGCAGGGCGTATTCGGTGGCGTTGACGAGGGCGAGCCCGTCGGAACGCATCAGGTAGTAGTGCTCGGTGGTGCCGGTGCTGGTGCGGAACACCTCGCCGACCACGGCGCTGTGGCCGGCGACCTCACCGGCGGGCTTTCCGGCGTCGGCCGGGGTCGGCGCGGCGAGGGCGGCGCCGGTGGGCAGGTCGGCCAGCCAGTCGGCGGTGGCGTGCAGGGCCGCCTGGTCGTCCAGTCCGAGGGCGACGAGCGTCGCGTCGCCGGGGACCGGGTACTTGACGCCGCGCAGCAGCAGGTAGCGCACGCCCTTGGGACCGGTGAGCAGCACCTGCCGGTCGTCGGGCAGCGGGGCGAGCCGGGCGGCGCGGCTGCCGAAGACCAGGGTCTGCCCCGCCGCGGCGGCGGCCTTTCCTGCCGTCCCCTTGCCCGTCGGCCCCGCTCCCGCCAGGCAGCGTGCCCAGGCGCCGACGGCCAGTGCGGAGGCCTCGGGCACGGTGTCCGGGGCACCCTCGATGCCGACCGGTGTGCTGTGCGGGACGCCGGCCAGGGACTTGGCGGACACCGTCTCGGGCTTGGTCCGCTCGCCCGCGATGAGCAGCGCGGAGGCGTAGTTGCGGATCGGGCGGAGTACACCGTCGGCGTAGACGTAGCGGGTGCCGGTGTCCTCCTCCAGGACCACGGCGCCGTCCTTGCGCCAATCGTCCTTGGCCACGGGCGAGATCAGCCCGTACACGCCGAACCCGGCGCACAGCAGCACCACCAGGCCCACTCCGAAGACGGAGCCGAGGGCGGACCGTCGGGTGGGGCTGTCACCCCGGCCGGGGTCTCCGCTGACCAGGGCGGAGGCGAGGCGGCCCATCGCGAACTGGTAGGCCTGTACGTGATCGCGTCGCGTCTGCATGCGAGTCGCCCCTAGCCCGCGAGGCCGCGGAAGTACGCGTACGCGTGGAGCACCTGGAGCAGCAGCGGCAGCAGGGTGATGGCCGTGACGGTCTCCAGGAGGTCGCCGAGGTGCCCCCACACCGGCAGCAGCCGAGCGCGCGGCAGTCGCCAGGCGCCCACGAGCAGCGCCGACGCGGCGGCCAGCAGGATCGCGAGTACGGCGGCCCTGCCGAGGAAGCCGGTGGGCGCGACGCGCACGACGAGCACGAGGCCCAGGCCGTAGGCGCCGGCGACCACGGCCGGAACGCGCTGCAGGGTGCCGTTGCCGGCGCGCGCACGCAGCAGGACGGCGAGGCTGAGGGCGAGGGGAAGTACCCAGCCCGGCCAGCCCTTCTCACGGTCGACGAGCAGCCAGAGCGCGACCGCCCACACCAGCGCGGAGGACACGCTGATGATGTCGAGGCAGGCGGTGGCGACGGCGACCCGGCGGGTCACCGCCGTCCCGGGTTCGGGCTCGATGTCCAGTTGGAGTTCCTCGGCGTCGTGCGGCAGTCGGGGCACGCGCAGCCGGGCGGTGCGCAGGGCGAGTCGTGGGGCGAGGTGCCCGAGCACGAACAGGGCGACCGCGACGGCCGAGGCGGCTTGGAAGCCGTGCAGACCGGCGCCCTCGGCGAGGCCCGCTCCGGCCGCGGCGGCGACCGCCGTGAGCAGGACGGTTCCCGGCACCACCAGGGGCAGCGCGTCCAGCGCGAGCAGTACGCCGGCCAGCGCGAGCACGAAGACGGCGCCGACGAGCACCCCGGTGAGGCCGGGGGCGAATCCGCCGGAGGGGTTGTGGGGCAGGGTGGTCCCGGCCAGGGCGGCGAAGCCGAACGAACCGACCCCGGCGACCAGGACGCTGCCCCGGTCGGCGCGCATACGGCCGCCCGCGGCGCACCCGGCGGCCAGTACCAGTGCGAGGGCGGCGGCGACGGCCGCGGTGCGGGGGCCCGGTCCCGCACCGAGCAGCGCGGCGGCCAGGGCGACCAGGGTCAGGCAGGCCAGCGTCAGGGACAGGCCGCGGGTGAGTTCGGGCCGCCAGCGGCCGGGTCCGGCGCCGACGGCGTGGGCGACGCCGTCGGCCATGTCGTCGAAGTGCAGGGCCGGCAGGGCCGCGTCGGCGGGCCGCAGGTGCAGCACGTCGCCCTCGCGCAGTCCGGCGCTCTCGACGGTCCACGCGGGATCGAGGGGCTCCTCGCCGAGCCGCTGCAGTACCCAGCGGGCGTCCTGCGGTGCGGCACCCACGGCGGCGTGGGACAGCAGGACCACCAGAAGGTCGGAGACGGTGGTGGTGACGGGGACGGCGAGGTCGGCGCGTCCGTCCGGTGCCTCGACGGTGAGGCGGCAGACCTCGGTGGCCCGGGCGGGAGCGGGTGCGGCGTTGGTCATGGTGTTCCTGTGGGGGCGGAGGCGGCCGGCACCAGGCCGGTCTGGACGAGCCTGAGGGTGCGTCGGGTGACGAGCTGGGCGCGGCCGGCGGGCAGGGTGCGCGGCTTGGCCTCGCCGATGAACTTGCCCTCCTCCTTGGGGTAGGAGAACAGCAGCGCGGGGTTGCCCAGTTCCCACATGCGGCGGATCAGCGGGTCCATGACGGACCGCATGGCTCCGGAGGTGGAACGGGCGACGACGAGGTGCAGTCCGATGTGGGCGCCCTGGGCCAGCAGCGGCACCAGCGGCATCATCGGCGAGGGTGTGCCGGGCGCTCCGGTGAACAGGTCGTAGTCGTCGACGAGGACGAACAGCAGCGGCCCGGTCCACCAGTCCCGCTTCTCCAGCTGTTCGGGGCTGACGTCGGCGCCGGGCTGCCGCTTGGCCACCGACACGGCGGCGCTGTCGGCGAGTCTGCCGAGCGCGTCGTTGTCGACGACGTAGCCGACCCGGTAATCCTCCGGCACGTCCTTGAGGAGCCCGCGCCCGGGGTCGGCCAGGAGGATCTTGGCCTCCTCCGGGCGGTAGCGGGCGGTGATGGCGCGGATGGCCAGCCGCAGGGCGTTGGTCTTGCCGGTCTCGCCGTCGCCGAAGACCAGCAGGTGCGGGGTGGCGCCGAAGTCGTGCCAGACGGGTGCGAGGCGCTGTTCGTCCCAGCCGAGGCAGAAGCTCAGGTCTCGCGTGTCGGCGGGGGCCGGCAGCCGGCGGGCGTCCAGCCGGGTCGGCAGCAGGCGTACTCCGGGCGCCCGGGAACCGGTCCAGAAGGTGTCGATCTCGGCGACCGCCGCCTTGGTGGCGGCGGTGAGGTCGTCGGTGCGCGAGGAGCTGTCGAGGCGGGGCAGCGCGGACAGGAAGTGATGGCCGGAGGAGGTCAGACCGCGGCCCGGCCGGTGCGGGACACCGGCAGCGGCGCGGGATCCGACCTCGGACTCCATGGAGTCGCCGAGACGGAGTTCGAGTTTCGTGCCGAGCATGTCCCGCAGTCGGGGGCGCACTTCGGACCAGCGGACCGCGGAGGCGACCACGTGCAGTCCGAACGACAGCCCGCGGGCGGCGAGTTCCATGATCCGCTGCTCCAGGTCGTCGAAGTCCTGACGGAGCGTGGCCCAGCCGTCGACGACGAGGAAAACGTCACCGAACGGGTCGTCGAGGGTGCCGTCGGCGATCTGCGCCCGGTAGGCGGCCATCGATTCGAGTCCGCGCGAGGTGAACAACTGCTCCCGCTGTTCGAGCAGTTGGGAGAGCTCTTCCACGGTGCGCAGCACCTTGTCGCGCTCCAGCCGGGTGGCCACCGAGCCGACATGGGGCAGCCCGGCGACGGAGACGAGGCCGCCGCCGCCGAAGTCCAGGCAGTAGAACTGGACTTCTCGGGGTGTGTGGGTCAGCGCCAGGGACAGCATCAGGGTGCGCAGCAGCGTCGACTTGCCGGTCTGGGGCGCGCCGACCAGCCCGATGTGCCCTTCGGCGCCGGACAGGTCCGCCACGAGCAGTTCACGCAGTTGCTCGAAGGGGCGGTCGACCATACCGAGCGGGACGCGGAGTGCGCCCTGGACGCGGGGGTCGGCGGCTCCCATGCCGCGGTCCGGGTCGGGCACGATGCCGGGAAGCAGCTGGTCGAGGGCCGGCGACTCCGACAGCGGGGACAGCCAGACCTGACGGGCGGGCGGGCCGCTGTCCTGCAGACGGGAGACGAAGACCTCCAGCAGGCTGTCCTCGCTGCCGTCGCCGCCGTCGTCCTCGGCCTCCGACGCGACGGTGTTCTGGTCGCGCAGAGCCTCCTCGGCGAGGGAGACCAGGTGGGCACCCTCCTCCTCGGCGCCGGTCGGCACGGACGGGCCCTGGCGGTCCAGGCCGAAGACGGTCACCTCGCGGACCGCGCCGGCAGGGCGGTCGGTCTCCTCGGGGCCCGGTGCGGTGGGCGCGGGACCGGAGACGTAGGCGGCCTTGAACCGGACGAGGTTGGTGGTGTCCACCTTCAGGTAGCCGTTGCCGGGCGCGGAGGGCAGTTCGTACGCGCTGGTGGTGCCGATGACGCTGCGCGACTCCATCGAGGAGAAGGTGCGCAGCGCGATCCGGTACGACAGGTGGCCTTCGACGCGGTGGATACGCGATTCGTCCAGGCGCTGGGAGGCGAGCAGCAGATGGACGCCGAGGCTGCGCCCGAGCCGCCCGATGGAGACGAACAGTTCGACGAACTCCGGCTTGCTGGCGAGCAGTTCGGAGAACTCGTCGACGATGATCAGCAGCGACGGCAAGGGGGCCAGGGTGCCCGTGCCCGCGGCGCGTGCCTTCTCGTACTCGTACAGCGAGGCGTATCCGGCTTCCCGCAGCAGTTCCTGACGGCGGATCATCTCGCCGTTGATGGAGTCCCGCATGCGGTCGACGAGGTGGAGTTCCTCGGCGAGGTTGGTGATGACGGCGGAGGTGTGCGGCAGCCGGTCCATGTTGAGGAAGGTGGCACCGCCCTTGAAGTCCACCAGGACCAGGTTGAGGATCTCGGAGGAGTGGGTGGCGGCCAGGCCCGTCACCAGGGTGCGCAGCAGTTCGCTCTTGCCGGAGCCCGTCGCGCCGATCAGCAGCCCGTGCGGGCCCATGCCGCCCTGCGCGGACTCCTTGAGGTCGAGTTCCACGATCTCGCCGTCCTCGGTGACCCCGACGGGCACCTTCAGACGGGCCTCCAGTACCTGGCGCGGGCGCCACTTCGCCGGGACGTCGAAGGCGCGTACGTCACGGATGCCGAGCATGGTGGCCAGGTCGAAGTCCGACTCGAGCGGGCGGTCCACGAGGTCGACGCCGCCCGCGGTGCGCATGGGGGCGAGCGCGCGGACCAGGGCCTCGGCCTCGACGCGGCCGAGCCGGTCGGCGCGGCCGCTGACGCTCTCCTCCCCCTGCGGGAAAGTGACTGTGCCGGCGCGCACGGTGAGCCGCAGCACCTTGGGGCCGCCGGGCACCGCGCCGGTGAGGTCGAGCAGCACCAGACCTCGGATGCCGGCGCCCGTCAACCGCGAGGTCTCCGGCAGCCGTACGCCCTGGGCGACGACGACCGTGAACGGCTCGGCGACACTGGGCGCGGCGGAGGCGTCGTGATCGGGGCGGTCGCGCACGTCCGGGCCGAGCAGGTCGAGCAGTGCGTCGTGGTCGCCCGCCGCGAGGCGCACGGGGCCGGCAGGGTCCTCCTGGGTGGGATGGGCGTTGTGCGGCAGCCACTTCAGCCAGTCCCACTCGCGCCGTGCGGCCTCGTCGCCCAGGACGGCGACACGCAGTTCGTCCGGGGAGTGGAAGACCACCAGCTGCCCCAGCAGCGCCCGGGCCAGGGCCAGCGCGTCCTCGGTGTCGCCGGTGAACTCGACGCTGGTGAAGCGGCGCAGGGACACGGGCACCGGCAGCAGGGGCACGGTCTGGTGGGCCTTGGTGAACCGGCGCAGCGAGATCGCGCACAGCGGTTCGAGGTCCTCGACCGGCTTGGTCTGCGGCGGCAGGAACTCCAGCGCGGCGCGGCGGGTCGCGAGAGCGATGCGGACGCGGCCGAAGTCGTCGTGTCCGGGCCTGCGTTCCCACAGCCGGGGGCCGCCGGCGAGCGCCCACAGGTCGGCAGTGTCCGGGTTGTCCCACAGCAGCGCGGTCCGCTGGGCCTCGGCGGCCTGCCGGGCCTGCGTGCGCTTCTGCCCCAGATAGCGCAGGTAGTCGCGCCGCTCGGCCCGCATGCGGCGGCGGCGTTCCGCGCCGGGCCGGCCGATCTGGGTCAGCGTCATGCTGATCATGGCGACGCCCATCATCCCGGTCATCATGTACGTGGACAGGCCGCCGCTGCCGACCGAGTACATCAGCACCATCGCCCCGGCCCCCAGGCCCATCGGCAGGTACGTCATGACGGAGCCGAAGTCGGCGGTGGCGGGTTCGCCGAGGACCGGAGGCTCCGCCAGTTCGACCTGCCCCTCGGGCATCGGCGGCCCTTCGGCACGGGACGAGCGCTTCGCGATGACCGTGCTCAACCTGCTCTCTTCCTCTGCGTCGCCGGGGCTGAAGCTGCCGCCCGAGCCTAGGCAGCGGTCCACTCCCCTCCCGCGCCGCACAGCGGATGTCTGTCCCGGCGGACAGCGAAGCCTGGCCGGACGGGCAATCTCGCCAAGTACACGCCAAGTCAGCGCCAAGACGGTCGGGTGATGCTCCTCGCGCGCCGCCCACGCCGGGACCCGACGTCGTGACGACGGCCGGGCCGGCCAGGGCGACGATCCGAACCCGAAAGGACAGCAGGAACGTTGGGGATGATCTCGATCGCAGTCGTCGCCGGTGACCCGATCACCGGCGAGGGTGCCGTCTGGTGCCTGCGCAGGTACCCGGGACTGAACGTACTGTCCCAGGAGGAGCACCGGCACGCCGACGTCGTGCTCATGATCACGCCGGAGGTCACCGAGGAGACGATGCTGCTCATGGAGTCGGTGGCCGCCCGCTCGACCAGCCCCGGCATGGGGATCGTGCTCGTCACCGGACACATCGGCGAAGCCCACCTGCTGCGGGCGGTGCATCACGGCCTGCGCGGGGTGATGTGGCGCCAGGACAGCACGTACGACAGGATCGTCGAGGCCGTGCGCGCCGTGGCCGAGGGCGGGGCCGCCCTCCCCCCGCCGGTCCAGGGCGAGCTCCTGGATCACCTTCTGGCGGTGCAGCGCGACGTTCTGGCCCCGCTGGGCCTGACCACCTCCGGTCTGGAGGTTCGCGAGGTCGATGTACTGCGGCTGCTGGCCGAGGGGCTCGACACCACGGAGATCGCCCGGAAGCTGAACTACTCCGAGCGCACCATCAAGAACATCCTCAGCGTCATGATGAACCGACTGGGCCTGCGCAACCGCACCCACGCGGTGGCCTACGCCCTGCGCTCCGGCACTCTGTGACCCGCACCCTCGCTGTTATGGTGCGCCGATGTCATCGATCAAGCAGTTTCAAGTGACCTTCGACTGCGCCGAACCCGCACGACTCGCCGCCTTCTGGTGCGAGGTGCTGGGCTACGTCGTACCGCCGGCCCCCGAGGGGTTCGCCACTTGGGAGGAGTACCACCGCTCACTGCCACCCGAGGAGCAGGTCGACTACTTCGCATGCAGTGATCCCTCGGGTGTGGCCCCGCGCCTGCTGTTCCAGCGTGTTCCCGAAGGAAAGGTCGTCAAGAACCGGGTGCATCTCGACGTACGGGCCGGCACCGGACTCGTGGGCGAGGAGCGCCTCGCCACGCTGGAGGCCGAATGCGCACGACTGGTCGCCCTCGGCGCGGTTCATGTGCGCACGCTGAAGGCCGACGAGGACAACGAGTCGTGCATCGTGATGCAGGACATCGAGGGCAACGAGTTCTGTCTCGACTGAACGTCCGCTCCTCGTCGGCAGTCGCCGTGACGGCTCGGAAATGACCACTCGGAGATGACGGCCCGGAATCAGGCACTGGAGGGAAGGGAATTCGGTCCTGCCGGGCAGAAGGGCCGCCCACGGCGGCCTGAGGTCCGCCACGCAACCTAGGGTCGGTCGCCGCAGACTCATCACGCGCGCAGACGGGCAGGCAGACATGGAGCGCACAACGGGCCGTCCACAGCCTCCTGGGGAGCCGGCCGTCTGGGAACGGCCGCTGCCCTGGCTGGGGGAGACCGAAGCCGGGACGGCGTCCGCCGAACCGGCTCCGGCCGCAGAGCCCGAGCCGGATCCCGCGGCCGAACCACTGGCGCCGAACGCCGAGTTGCGGACCGAGAGCACCAGCGGCTCCCCGGACGCTCCGGCACTCGACCACGCGAACGAGGCCGACTCGTCGGCAACGCGGCCGAACGGCGCGGACGCGACGACGCCGGACGGCGCGCAGGGGCTCGTACCGCCGTCTGCCGGCGAAGACACAGCAGAAGCGTCCGGTGCCGGGCCCGGCGGGCTGTTCCGGCCGCCGCCGGCGCGGCCGGAGACACCCGACGCGCTGCACGGACAGGGCATGGGCGACGTCGAACCGGAGCGCGGCGCGCGGGTCGCCGGGGCCACGGTCGCCGTATGCGCCGTGCTGGTCCTCGGGCTCGGCGGTGTGGCGTTGACGATGCTGCCCGGCGACGACGACTCCCGGCCGCAGGCCGCGAACGTCGGCGGCGGCTCCGTCCGGCAACTCGCCGACGGCGCCTCGGTCGAGCCGGCCACGTCCCCGACGGCGCACACCAGCAGCCGTCCGCCACACGGCGCGAAGGGAACCAAGACCCATCCGGCCAAGGGAGCGGACACCGGCGCCAAGGGCTCCAAGGCATCGACCGGCGACGGCACGCACAGGGCGGCCGGCCAGTCGGCGACCCACGACTCCGATACCGGTACGGCGACCTCCGGCACGACGAAGTCTGCCGCCAAGCCGAACACCGCCACGACCATCGTGGCCGGGGACGAGATCGTCGGCTACGAGTCGTCGAAGTGCATCGAGGTGAGCGCGCACGCCGGCGTGGACGGCTCCCCGCTGCGATTGGCGGGATGCGGCTCTCAGGCCTGGCAGAAGTGGGTCTTCAAGTCCGACGGCAGCGTGCGCTCCATGGGACTGTGCCTGGACATCGCCAACGCCTCGCAGGCCAACGGCGCGGCCATCCAGCTGGCGACCTGCAACGGCGGCTGGGCCCAGCGCTTCCGCCTCAACGACGCCCACGACCTGGTCAACACCAAGATCGGAAAGTGCGTCGACGCCAAGGACTCCGGCACCGCGACCGGCACCCGGCTCCAGCTGTGGGACTGCGCCGGCACCTCCAACCAGAAGTGGCACCTGGGCTGAGCCGTCAGCCGAGCGGAACCCCCTCGACCGCAGCGGCCCGGGCCGCCTCGGCCAGGTGGCGCGACCCCCACCGGCGCGCCACGTCCTCCGCGAGGGCGAACTGCCGCCGCGCCTCCGGCTCGTCGCCGAGAAGCCGGTACAACTCGCCCAGGGAGTGGGCGAACGGGCGGGTGACGAAGGAGATGCTCGCCGCGCCGGCGAGCTGCGTACGCAGGGGAAGCAGGAGCGGGACCAGCTCGCGGGCACTTGTCACGTCGCGCAGCAGAAAGGCGAGTTCGGCGCGCAGGGAGAGGGCGATGCCGTACAGGTGGTCGGGTACGACCGGTACGGCGGCGAGCGATCGACGGCTCAGCGCGTACGCCTGCTCGTCCTCCCCCTGCCGGGCGAGGACCACCCCCAGGGCCAGGTCCACCGTGGGCACGGAGCCGGGGGCGAGGGTCCGCAGCAACGGTTCCGCCTCGCCGGGACGGCCACTGCTCAGCCGTACGGTGGTCAGCCCCAGGACGTGCACCAGGTCGCCGTGCGGCGAGCCGTGCGCGCGCAACAGTTCGCGCGCCTGCGTGTACGTCGCTTCCGCATCGGCGAAACGGCCCTCGACGTGAGCCAGCATGCCCAGCGTCGACAGGTTGATCGCCTCGGCCTCCTGGAGACGGTGGCGTCGGGCGACGGCCAGTCCCTGCCCGGCATGACCGCGGACCTTCGCGCCATCGCCGCGGGCCCCTGCGGTCATGGCCCCTATGTGCTCGCGCACCCAGCTGTTGGCGGGCAGGTCGTGCGCGTAGCCGAGCACCCGCAGTTCGGTCGCGAGCGACGTGCGGCGGTCGACGCTCCCGGGCGGCGCGACGGCGGCCTCCGCGGTCAGCGCGCAGGCGATCAGCAGCGGATCCCCCACCGCCCGGGCGACGGCCAACCGGCGCTCGACGTGCGCCACTTGATCCGCGAGAGCGATCTGCTGCGCGTCGCCAGGCCCCGACCACCCGTTCTGCCGGCCCGCCAAGGCGGGCGGAAGCGCGCCGATGACGGCGGGGTCCAACTCGGCGCGTGCCAGCAACCGGTCGACGAACGTGTCCAGCGCCTCCGGATCGACAAGACCACGCGGCCCGCTCAGCGCCCGCCCCGGTCCGATCCACGAGTCGAGGGCAGCCGCGGTCAGCTCCTCGTCCCCGACGGCCTCGGCCGCCTCGATGGCGCGCTGGCGGGTGTCCCGGGCCGCGACGATCGCCCCGGCCCGATTCTGGGCACGCAGCAGCCGCCCGAGGAGGGCGACCAATTGTCCTGCGCGGCGAGCGGGACTGCCGTCATCCGCGACGGCGGGGATCCGCGCGAACGCCTCGATCGCCTGCGTGAGCAGTTCGACTGCGGTGTCGTGGGCGTAGCGGCGCTCGGCGAGATCGGCCGCGGCCAGCGAGTACTCGACGGCCAGCGTGGCGGTGCGCGGACTGGCGGCACGGGCTAAGTGGTGTGCCAGAGCCGCGACATCGTCCGGGCTGCGGCGCCGCAGCGCGTCCGCGACCCCGGCGTGCAGGCGCGCCCGGCGTACGCCGACGAGGTCCGTGTAGAGGGTGTCCCGGACCAGTGCGTGCGCGAACCGCACCACGCCGGGCGCCGGTTCCGTGAGCAGACCCGCCATCACGGACTCCTCCAAGGCGTCGAGCACGTCGTGCTCTTCGTGCTGGGCTGGGTCCGCGGCCTCGACGAGCAGCCCGACCTCGGTCTCCCGGCCGACGACGGCGGCGAGTCGAAGGACGGCCTGCGTCCGCTCGGTCAACTGCCGCAGCCGCCGGCGCAGCACGTCGCGTACGCCCTGCGGCACCTCGGAGATCGCCACCAGGGCGCCCTCGCTGGCGAGCAGCCGGGCGCTCTCGCGCACGTAGAAGGGATTGCCGCCGGTGCGCTCGGCCAGCGCCCGCACGGTCGCGGCGTCGACCTGCTCCCGGCACACGGCCCTGACCAGGGTGTCCACCCCGTCCAGGGGCAGTCCGTCGAGCGTCAGCCGGTGCGGGGAGCGGTGGGCGAGTTCGGCGAGCGTCTGGGTCAGACGGTCCTCCGCGTCGACCGGGCGGTACGCGGCGATCACCAGCACGGGCGATCCCACCAGCCCCGCGGCCCTTTCCAGCAGGGCCAGGGTCTCACCGTCCGCTCGGTGCAGATCGTCGACGATCACCGCCAACGGCGCCTCCGCCGCCGCCTTGCGCAGCCAGGTGCCGAACGCCTGGTGCAGCCGGAACCGTCCGGCGAACGCCCCTCCCGCACGTCCGGTGGATGCCACCACGGCACCTGCCCGGTCCAGCCCGCTGCCCGGCGTGCTCCCCTGCTCCCCAGGCTCGTCAAGCCGTGGACCCTCCCCGCATCCACCGCACTCCCCCAGCTGCCCCCGCCGCCCCGCGTCGCCGCTGCCTGCGGTCCCGCTTCCCGATCCGTCACCGCGGTCGGGCCGCTGGCGGTGTCCGGTCTCTTGGAGCAGGGCGCCGAGCGCGTCCGGGTCGGCCGGAGGGACACGGCGTGCGAGCGCGTCGAGCGCCTCCACCCACGCCCAGGCCGAGGGGGCGCCGTCGAACTCGGGGCAGCGGCCCACGACCACGGTCCAGCCCTGGTCCCGCAATCGCCGCCGGTATCGGGCGAGCAGCGCCGACTTGCCGGCGCCGGGCTCCCCGGTCACGAGTACGACGCCCCCGCCCTGGAGCGCGTCGCGTGCGGCCCCCTCCAGTGCCCGCAGTTCGTCGTCGCGGCCCACGAACACTTCGTCGGCCACCGGGGAGGCCACGGGCGCCTGTTCCCGGACCGCCACGGGAGCCGCGGGCACCGCGGGCACGGCGGTGCGCAGCACCTCGGTCCGCCCCGTCAGCATGGCGCTCTCCAACTCGGTCAGGGCCTCCCCGAGGCCCAGCCCGAGTTCCTCGGCCATGACGGCAGCCGCGCGGCGCAGCACGCCCAGGGCGTCGGCGCGACGCCCACAGGCCCAAAGGCCCAGGGCGAGCAGCCGCCAGCCCTCCTCGCGCAGCGGATGCTCCCGTACGAGCGTCTCGGCCGCCGGCACCGCCTCCGCCGGATCACCGGACGCCAGGGTGGCACCGACCACCAACTCCCGTGCCACCGAGTGCAGTTCATTCAGCCGGGCCGCTTCGACGGCCGCCCACTCCTCATCGGCCCACTCACCGTAGGCCGCTCCGTGCCACCAGCCCAGAGCCTCCTCCAGCAGGCGCCGGGCCTCGGCCGGCGACGCGGTACGAGACCGCCGTACGGCCGCCTCGAACCGCCAGGCGTCGACCGCGTCCTCCGGCAGCCTCAGCGCATATCCGGGCGGGGCACTGATCAGAACGCCGGCCGGGGTACGGGGCACCCGCCCGGGTTCGAGCACGCGGCGCAGATTCGACACGTAGGCGTGCAGTGAAGCAGCCGCCTTCTGTGGTGGCCGGCCCCGCCAAAGGCCGTCGACGAGCCGGTCCACGGGTACGACACGCCCACGGTCGGCCAGCAGGAGCGCAAGGACCGCCCGCTGCCGGGGACTTCCCAGGTGGACCGGAACACCGTCGACGTCACCACGGAGGGGTCCCAGAACCTGAACTCTGAGCATGAACCGAAAATCTACAGTGCAGCTCCCTTGACCCCGAAGGCGTTCCGTGCGTGTCAGACGTGCGATACGCCACGACGCTGTTGCCCGTGTCGGGGACCGGCAGCGGAGGACTCACGCAGTCCGGCGGCCAGGCAGCAGGATGTGCGTCGGAGGTGCGGAGATGAGCGTGACCTGGGCGGCGACGGTACTGAAGTCGGGGCGGTTCGGCGCAATTGAGAGGTGTTCCGGCATCGAGGAGTTGAGGGAACACTTCGAGGTACTGCGCTCCCGTGGCAGGGGGTACCTCGAAGTCCGCCCTCCGGACGGTGAGTTCCCCCTGTTGACCCTCGGCTTTCGAGGTGAAGAGGGAGTCCTCCATCTGTTCGACGATGCGGAGAAGTCGTTCCTGCTGGTCGGAGACGGCACCGCGGCGGCGGATGCCGTGGTCGACGTCCCAGTCATGGATGACCTGGCGGCGTTCAGCGGCGACTTCGTCCTGTCTGTAGATCACGCTTGGGACCTGATGCTCCGCTTCATCGCGACAGGAGCGCCCGGCGAACTGGGCGAGTGGTGTGCCGTGTGAGCAGGCCGCACTCACCGGTCGAGGCAGAATGCGGCCGGCTGACCAAGCAGCGATCGCCGGTCACAGGAACCGCCGTATAGGAGTGACCGCGGCTTCCTTCGCGCGCTGCAGCACCGCCCGTCGTCTCCAGCGGCTGAGGTCGATGTCCACGCTGTGGCGGAGGTCTGCCTCGTAGTCGCGGTCGAGGGAGGCGGTGAAGTTCTCGTCCAGGACCGCGAGCATGACCTCCTCGTCGTGGTCCATGGACCGGCGGTTGAAGTTCGTGGAGCCGATCAGGGCCGCGACCGAGTCCACCGTGATGATCTTGGCGTGCATCATGGTCGGCTGGTACTGCCGGATGCGCACACCGGCTTCCAGCAGACGCGTGTAGTGGTGCTGGCCCGCGAGCTGGCAGGCGCGCTGATCGGTGTGCGGTCCGGGAAGGAGGATCTCCACCTCCACACCGCGCCGGGCGGTCTGGCACAGCAGATCGATGAAGTACGTGTCGGGAGCGAAGTAGGCGGTCGCCAGCCGGAAACGCTCCTCGGCGGAGGTCAGCATGACGCGGATGAGGGTCTGCATGTCCTGCCAGCCGATGCTGGCCGACCCGCGTACCACCTGAACGACGGACGACCCGGGCTGCTCGTGTTCGGTGAAACGGTCGCGGTCGTCGAAGAGTTCGTCGTGGCACTCGGCCCAGTTCTGCGCGAAGGCGGCCGCTATGCCGTCGACGGCCGGACCGCGCACCTGCACATGGGTGTCCCGCCATTCGCCCGGACCCCGGGCGTCGCCGCACCATTCCTCCGCGATGCCGACACCACCGGTGAACGCGGTGGCCTCGTCCACGATGAGGGCCTTGCGGTGGCAGCGGTGGTTCTGTTTGAAGGGTGACAGCCACACGGGTCTGCGGAACCAGGCCACCTGCACACCCGCGTCGTCCATCTCCTGGAGCAACTGCTGCTCGATCTTCTGGGCACCGAAGCCGTCCAGGAGCAGCCGGACCCGTACCCCCGCGCGTGCCCGGTCGGCGAGGGCGAGAGCGAAGTCCCGGGCGATCTGTCCGCGCCAGTACACGAACGTCATCATGTCGATGGTGTGGCGAGCCGAACGGATCGCCCCGAGCATGGCGGGGAAGATCTGGTCGCCGTTGCGCAGCGGGACGAGTTCGTTGCCCTCGGTCGCGGCCACGCCGAGGAGCCGCTCCAGGCGACGGCGCAGGCGGCGCTTGCGCGCATCGAGTGCGTCGCCGGTGGCTTGGACAGGGGCGGGGGCTGCCGGTGTGCCGTCGAGAATCACGTCATGTCTCCCGTTGACCTTGAAGGGCGGTTCGGTGCGGGCCGGTGAGCAGGCCCGAAAAGCCACTTGCCCGGCGAATACGACGGCACTCCCGAAGCCCGCCCCCTTCATACGCACCTGGAATCAGCCCCGGCGCACCCGGCTGGGATCGCTCATTTCACCTGCGGCGCTTGCTTCCGGGGCCGGGTCGGCCAACTCGTCCCGTCATCAGCGGACTTGTCGAAGCAGTCGTGCCCCACGACTCTCCCTCGCCCCCTCCCTCGACGGACCGACCCCAGCGCGGCGCGTCTGTACCCGAGTTCAGTGGGCATACGGCGGTGAGCCGGAGGACACGCCTCGGGCCGGCCATCGCCGCGACACGTCGATCAGGGAGTACGGATGCCGACCGCCGTATCGGGAAGACCAGCCGAGTTGCCCGGGGAGAGACCCGCGGGAGGTCTCACCGCCGCCGGCAGCCGTACCGCACCGCGCGGAGTCGGCTGGTCCGTTCGCTGGATCGCGGCGCTGGCCACCTGCCAGGCCGCGCTGATGGTGGGTCTGGGCCTGCTCATCACCGGCCCCGCCCACCACCTGTGGCCTTTGACGGTCGAGGACCATGTCGACTCGGGCTTCGAGCGGATACGGACGCACTCGCTCACCACCCTGTCGTGGTTCGCCTCCGAAGCCGGCAACACCGGGACGGTCATAGCCGTAACCCTGGTGAGTTGCCTGGGCCTTCTGTGGATACCGAGACTGCCGATGTGGCGGCAGGCCGCGTTCCTCGCGCTCGCCGTGTCGTTGCAGTCCCTGGTCTTCCTGGTCATCACCACGGCGGTGGACCGGCACCGCCCCGAGGTGCACCGTCTCGACGGCTCCCTGCCCACCTCCAGCTACACCTCCGGTCACACCGGGGCAGCCACGGCGATCTACGGCGGCCTGGCCGTTCTCGCGCTGTCCCGGCTGCGCAGTCCGTGGCGGCGCGTCGTGGCCGGCGTGCTGTTCCTCATTCCGATCGTGGTGGGCCTCGCCCGGCTCTACCGGGGCATGCACCACCCCACCGACGTGGTGGGCGGCCTCGTCAACGGCGGCCTGTCGCTGTGGATCGTCGGCCGCGCCGTACTCACGGACGGTTTCGTGACCGCTCCCCCGGCCTCCGGGTCGACCAAGACCGCCGGGATCGCTCCCGACGGCCTCGGACAACGCACCGGCCACGCCGCGGTGATCTTCAATCCCACGGTCACCGATCAGACCGACCGCGACGCCATTCAACAGGTTCTCCATCAACACGGTTACGGCGCACCGACGTTCATCGAGACCACCGCCGACGACCCGGGCGGCGGCCAGAGCACCGAAGCGGTGCGCGGCGGTGCGACCCTCGTGGTGGTCTGCGGCGGGGACGGCACTCTCCGGGCGGCGGCCACCGCCATGGCGGGCAGCGCGGTACCCCTTGCCCTGGTGCCCTGCGGGACCGGCAATCTCCTGGCCCGCAATCTGGGTCTGCCGCTGTCGCCCGTCGATGCCCTCGATGCCGCACTGAACGGCGCCGTCCACCGCGTCGACCTCGGCCGCATCGAGGGAGACGGCCTGCCCGCCACCCACTTCGCCGCCATGTGCGGCGCCGGCCTGGACGCGGCGATGCTCCAACGCGCCAACGCCAACGACCGGACGAAGGCCTCTCTGGGCTGGCTCGCCTACGTCCTGGCACTCCCCCGCGTCTGGTCGCGAACCCCGCGGATGAGCGTGAACGTACGTCTGGACGGAGCCCCGGCTCATCGACGCACCGCCCGCATGGTGCTGATCGGCAACGTCGGTGCGGTGCAGGGCGGCATGCGGCTGCTACCGGAAGCCCGACCCGACGACGGGCGGCTCGATCTGCTGATCCTCGATCCGCATGGTCCCGGCGGCTGGATCAGCGCCCTGTGGACCCTGCTGCGCGGCACGGCCACACCGCGGTCGGCCGCCGACGCCCCCGCGGGCCAGGAGGACGGCGCCCCGGTGGCCTTCTTCACCTTCCGGCACGCCGAGTTCACCTTCGACCACGACCAACCCCGCGAACTGGACGGCGACCCCATAGCCCGCGGACGGCGCCTGACGGTCGAGGCCGCCCCCGGCGCCCTGAAGATGCTGCTGCCTGCCCGGGGGGAGTGAATGGGTACCGCGACTCAGGTCCCCGAGACCTGGGACATGAGCGGAGAGGAACTGTCCGCCGACGAGGCCTGGGCCACTCTGCGCCGCTACGGCGGCTGGTCCCTGCTGCGCGACGCCTTCGTCCGCTTCCGCTACGCCGACGGCTTCAGCCACGCCCGGGCCCTCGCCCTGCAGACGGTACTGGCGGTCATCCCGCTGGCCATCGCCTTCGTCGGCCTGTCCACCAGCCTGCACACCGAGAACGTCGGCAGGCTGGCGGAACTGACGATCCACCGGATCGCCCAGGGCCCCAGCGCGGAAGTCGTCGACGACGCACTCGACCGCAGTCGCCACAACTCGGGCTCCGGGGCCGAGGTCGCCCTGTGGTTCGGGGCCGTCTTCTCCCTGATGAACGTCACCACGGCCATGTGCCAGATCGAGCGAGGCGCGAACCGCATCTACGGCAACGAACGCGACCGCCCCTTCCACCTCAAGTACCTGCGGGGCCTGGTGATGTCACTCAGCGCCGGGCTGCCCCTGGGCCTCGGGTTCGTCGTCATGGTCGCCGGGGGCGACCTCGCCTCGGCGGCCGTGACGGTCTACCACCTCGACGACAGCACACTGCGCGCCTGGACCATCCTGCGCTGGCCCTTCGGTCTGCTGCTCGCCCTCATCTCCGCGAGCGCCATCTTCCGCCGTTCGCCACGCCGCCGGCAGCCCGGCTACACGTGGCTGGCCTTCGGCGCGGCCGTGTACCTCGTCCTGTGGATGACCCTGACCTGGTTGCTGAGCCTCTACCTGAACATCAGCGGCTCCTTCGACACCGTCTACGGCCCCCTCAGCGCGTTCATGTCCCTGCTGCTGTGGGCCTACCTCACGTCCATCGCCCTGCTGCTGGGCCTGTCCTTCGCAGCACAACTGGAAGCGGTACGCGGCCGCCGTCCCGGGCCGATCCAGCAAGATCCCGGAGTCTGAAAATGGGCACGAACACCACCCTGCGACAGATGCGCCGCCGTTCCCGTCGGGCCGACCGTCGGTTCGGCGCCCGGCTGCTCGCCTCCGCCGGCATCGCCGCCGTGAGCGCGGTCCTGTTCGGACTGCTGCTCATCCTGGTCGAGGACCGGTGGCGGCCGCTGCAGCGCCTGGACACCGGCGCGGCGCGACGGCTGCACGCGCAGGTGATCGACCATCCGGCGTGGAGGAGCGTGCTGCACCTGCTGTCCGACTGGGTCTGGGATCCCTTGACGCTGCGTCTGGCCGTCGCCGTACTGACGGTGTGGCTGCTGCACCGCCGGGCCTGGCGCCTGGCGGCCTGGTCGGCGGTGACCGCCGTGGCCGGCGGGCTCATCGGGCTGCTGGTCAAGACGGTGGTGGAGCGGGCCCGGCCCGACCTGCAGGACCCGGTGGCCCATGCGCCGGGGTACTCCTTCCCCTCCGGCCACGCCATGACCGCCACCACGTCCTTCGGCATCTTCCTGCTGGTGCTGCTGCCGCTGATACCGCGGGCCTGGCGGGTCGCGTGCTGGTGCGTCGCCGTGTTCTCGGTGGTCGGCGTCGGCTTCACCAGGGTCGCTCTCGGCGTGCACTGGTGCAGCGACGTTCTGGGCGGCTGGCTCCTCGGCCTCGCCGTCGTCGCCGTCACCGCCTGGACCTTCGAGGCCTGGCGCGCGGACGTGGGCCGAGACCGTACGCCGGTGACCGAGGGCCTGGAACCGGAGATCACCCAGGACGAACCCGAGGAAGACGCCCCGCGGTAGGTCGTCGCAAGGCGTGCGGCGCTAGTCGCGGTTCCCGCCGAGTTCCTCCAACTCGTCCGCCACGTGGGCGAGCAGAGACTCGATGTCCGGCCAGGACGGTCTCGCGTCGTGGGACGCCGTGCCGTGCCGGACCACGCACCCGTACAGGTCGCCGGCGCGGAGATCGACGAAGAGACCGCCGCCCATGCCGTCGCCGGCCACCGGCAGCCACTGCGGAAGCCAGAGCGGCGTCGCGTCCTGCGGATAGTAGGTACCGGCCCGGTCCTCGCCACAGCGTGCCGTCCACTCCTCCAGGGAGTCGGCCAGTGGCGGCGGCACGGTGTCGTACAGCGAGCGCAGATGCAGTTCGCGTCGCGCCAGCGCCTCCGCCACCGGATACGGATCGCATCCATAGGGCAAGAGCCTGAAGGATGTGCGGTCCTCGGCTGCTCGGGCCGGGGAGACTCCGTCGGCGGCGCGCCACCAAGCGGTCAATCCGTCCGGCAGAGGACGGCCGGTCTCCCGCTCCGCCCGTCGCAGCGACGCGGGATCGGCGGGCGGATTCAGCCGGGCGTGATAAGCGGGAGCGTTCCGGGCGAGCCAATGCTCGATGCGGCTCCACCGCACGTCACCCGTTTCACCGGACACGCTCCTTCACCAACCTTCGAGGCCGGGGACAGACCTTCCGCACATGGGGAACGTCCGGTTTCTCCCCTGGGCTTCCTCCAGCACCCGTAACAACGTTGTCGGCGTCCAATCACTGACAGGTCCGGAGCCTCTTCCGTACCGGCAACAACGAGAGGTTGGCGCCATCGTGAGAAAACCCATCGTAATGCGCGGCCGGGGCAGACCATTACTGTCCACCGTCGTCGCGGTCCTCGCTCTCGTCCTGGGCATGGGGGTGCCGGCCGCGTCCGCGGCGGATACGGCCACACCCGGTGCCGGGAGCGGTCAGCGGGCCGCGGCCGACGGCAAGTTGATCGGGAAGCCGGTGATACTCACCGGCGAGGGAGTCGACAAGAAGGCGCAGCGGCCTCGGTCGGCGTGGCGCGCCGCGCCCGCGCCGAAAGCCAAGACGGCTCCCCTCTCGCCGAAGCAGGCGATGAAGGAAGCGATGGACGAGGCGAGGAAAGCGGGCGCCGAGTCCTATCTGGACACCTCCAAGGTGCCCTTGAACAAGGACGGGCAGGCCTCCGCTCAGGCGGCCGCCCTGGGCCTTCCTCCGACCGACCTCGGTGACGAACCTCCCGCGCAGGACACCAACCAGTGCCTCGACCGCGACGGCGCTTCCTCCGCTCAGGGGGAGACCCTGAATCGCTGGCTGTGGTGCCAGAAGTTACGCATCGGCGTCCAGTACTACAAAATCATCGACGGCGAACGGGTCTACCAGGGCACCAGCAGCGTCGCCTTCCACGCCGTGGCGGTCGGCAACGGCAAGCAGCGTGTTCTGCGCACCTACCTCCAGGCCCAGTACGACTCGGTGGAGTACGACGACTGGAGCCTCTGGGACCGCTTCTTCACCGCCCCCGACCTCAAGATGTTCATCCTCTCGGACTGCGCCGAGGGCTACGATTCCTGCTTCGCCACCGGCAGCGGTATCGAGCACACCTTCGACGAGTGGGACTACCACCGCGAGTGGCTGCACTGGGACATCTACTCCGACGAGGCGGCGTCCACCTCACCGGACAAGGTCCTCTTCCATCACTGGCACTTCCGGTTCGGTGGCTCCGGCGGCGGCTATGTGGGTCCCGACGCCACGACGGCCGACCGCACCTTCCGCTGCGACTCCGCCGGCTACTTCTCGCAGTTCGGCGTCGACTACCCGAAGGCGTGCGTCAACTACGAGGTGATCCCGCACCTCCAGTACGACATCAGCGACACCAGGGTCGCGTCGGTCGCCCGGCACATACGGGTCGCCCAGGACACCCCCGACAAGACCTATCCGATCGAACTGGAACCCAAGCACATCCCCGGCAAGTACAGCGGGAGCCGGGACGACCAGGGTCTGCAGCGCGTCCCGGACGACGGCGTCGTCGCCAAGAGCAACGAGGACTGGAAGAACTACGCCTGCAACCGCACGGGTCCGTACGGAGGGGACCAGGCCTGGCGCGGACTGCCCCCGTACGACACCTCCACCCAGGACTGCGACGAATACCCGTTCCAGTCCACCGAACAGGGCGCGAGCAGCCCGAACTGGGACTTCTCGGTCCGCGCCGTCCCCAATGGTGAGAACCGGTCCGCGGGCGGCCTGCTGCGCTGGTACTACTTCAGCGACCGCATCCTCTACAACGCCGCCGACCCCTTCTGGGTCGAGATCCGCGACTAGCACCCCGCATGACTGAGGGCCCGTCGACCTGCCGACGGGCCCTTCGCGTTCGGCTGTTCGGGGTCAGACGCTCTCGGCCGCGGCCTGTGCCAGCGTCTTCGGCGCCCGCCGGGTGAGAGGCAGCAGTGCTGCCGAGACCAGCAGGGTGAGGACGCCGAGCAGCAGGACGGCCGAGGCGAGGGTGCCCAGGGTGCTGGTGGCGGCGAGCAGGGCGAGCGGGCAGGCGAACTCGCCGAGGAAGAAGGCCGACGTCCACAGTCCGGTGCCGCGCCCGCGGTCGGCGTACTCGAGCCGGGACAGCGCCACCGTCAGCAGGGACGGCAGCAGCATGCCCGTTCCGACGCAGTTGACGACGGCCCCGGCGATGAGCAGGGGAAGGTGGTCGGTGGCGCCCATCAGGACGAAGCCGGCGGCGCACACGACGAGTACGGCGGGAAGGCGCCGACGCGCCCGGTCGGCGAGCCGGGTGAACAGCACCGACCCGAGGACGGTGGCGGCGCTGGCCAGGGCCGTGGCGGCGCCCACCACGCCGGTGGAGTGCACGCCCAGGTCGTCCATGAGGTAGGACATCTCCACGGGCACGGTGTAGAAGACGGCCGCGCCGAAGACGGTCAGCAGGCAGATGCCCGCCATGCGCCGCAGCGGGAAGGGGCGCCGGTCCGCCGCCGTCGGCTCGGCGGCCGGGCTCGGGGTGGGCAGCGCGCGGGCCATGGCCGGGGCGAGCAGCACGCCCACGAGGTACAGCCAGAAGGGCGCCCGCCAGCCCGCCGAGCCCAGCGCGCCGCCGAGGACGAAGAAGACCGTGGCGGACGCCGACGCGCACATGGTCTGCAGCGCGAGGTACCGGTCCCGGGTCCGTCCGGTGTAGTAGTCGCCGATCAGCGTGGTGCAGCACGTCATGATGGCCGCCTCGGCGATGCCGACCAGGACGCGGCTGGCCACGATGCCGTACAACGAGGACAGCCACAGCGGGGCGGTGCCGAACAGGGTGTACAGGACGGTGGCGGCGACCAGCAGGCGCTTGCGGCCGAGCCGGTCGACGAGGGCGCCGGCGAACGGCGCGAGGACGGCCAGCGAGAGGGCCGGGACGGTGAGCACGAGGGGGACGAGGGCGGCGTTTCCGGGGACGTCCCGGAAGTGGTCCTGCATGCGCGGCAGCACCGGAGCGATGAGGACGGCGCCCAGGATCGGCAGGCAGCTGCCGGCCATCAGCAGCACGGCCGGCATTTTGCCGCCGGCGACCGGGTCCTGGGTGTGTTCATGAGCGGGCAGGGCGGCGGAAGCGGGCATGGCGGCACTCCGGAACATGGACGGGGAGGGGCACCGCGCGGTGAACGAGCGGACGGGCGGACGGCGCCCGGTGTCGGCCTGCGGGCGGCGCGGCGGTGTGCCACGACTATGCGTTCCGGGCCGCGGCCTGCCCAGTCCCCCCGTCATCCAAGTTTGCGATGCGGCTGATCCAGCCCGTGGATGGCGGCGTCACACCGTCACCCGCCCCCGCCCCTGAACGACCGCTCCGGCTCAGTTCTCGGACTGCAACCGCGCTCCCACCCGCGCGGCCGTCTCGCGCAGCCAGATGTGGGCCGCGTCGTGCGTGTGCACCGGATGCCACCACAGCGCCTCCCGCAGCGGTACGGCCTCGTACGGCGGTTCCACCACGCGGACGGCGGCGATGGGTGCCAGCAGCCGGGCCAGGCGCGACTGCACGAGGGCGACCCGCCGGGTGCCGGCGACCAGCAGCGGCAGCAGCTGGAAGCTGTCGACGGAGACCTCGACGCGTGGTTCGACGCCCAGCATGCCGAGCTGGCGCACCGCGGGGGCGTCGTAGGTCCGCTGGTACGTCACCCAGGGCAGCCGTTCCAGGTCCTTGCGGGTGAGGTGGTCGTCGACGCTCGGGTGGTCGCGCGCCACGAGGAAGACCCAGCGGTCGTCGAAGAGGTCGGTGGCGGGGAAGTCGCTGATGACGCCGTGCGGCATGAGCAGCCCGTCGGTGGCGCTCAGCAGGGTGGCGGTGTCGTCCACGACGGTCGTCGGCGTGTGGGTGAAGCGCAGCCGGATGCCCGGGGCCTCCTCGTGCACCACGCGGGCCAGTTCGGTGCCGAAGACGGCCACGGCGTAGTCGGACGCCAGCAGCTTGAACTCGCGGTTCTCCTTGGCCGGATCGAAGTCCGCCTGGCTGGCGAAGAGGCGTTCCAGCACGTCGTAGGCGGTGGCGGTGCGGTCCAGCAGCATCTGCCCCAGCGCGGTGAGCTCGTAGTGGCCGCCGACTCGGGCGAGCAGGTCGTCGTCGAAGTGCCTGCGCAGCCGGGCCAGGGCGGCGCTCATCGCGGGCTGGCTGAGGCCGACGCGCTGCCCGGCACGGGTGACGTTGCGCTCCTCCAGCAGCGCCCGCAGGGCGACGACGAGGTTGAGATCGAGACGGGCCAGGTTCATGCGGTTCCCTCGGCAGTGCGGCGCCGATCGGGGACTATCCATGTGATGGATCGGGGTGATCCACACAATCTATTTCCCTGATCAGAGGTGCGGGGTCCAGATTAGTCGCACCGCAATCAGGAGGACATGTCCGTGAAACCCGAATCCGCGTCCGCGCTCTTCGCCGGACCCTTCGCTCTCGCGACGCTCTCGGCCCCGGACGGGCCTCGCTTCCCCGCCCTGGTCACCCCCGACGGCCTCGTTCTCGACCTGCGGTCCGCCTTCGGCGACGAGCGGCTGACCGTGCTGGACCTGCTGGAGGTCTGGCAGACCACGCTGCCGAGGCTGCACGCGCTGGCCGCCGACACCGGCATCGGCCGGACTCCCCTCGCGGATCTTCAGGTGCACGCACCGGTCGAACCGCGCCAGGTCCTCCAGTCGGGCGCGAACTACCGGCAGCATGTGATCGACCTGCATGTGGCGCACCGCGCGCCCGGTGACGACCGGCCCGAGGCCGAGCGGCGCGCCGAAGCGGCGGAGATCATGGACCGCCGGGCGGCCGAGGACCTGCCGTACGTCTTCATCGGCCTCCCCAGCGCGATCACCGGACCGTACGACGACGTCGTCCTGCCCGCCTGGGCCGAACAGCCGGACTGGGAGCTGGAGTTGGCGGTCGTGATCGGCCGGGCCGCCCACCAGGTGTCCGTCGAGGAGGCGCCCGCGTACATCGCGGGGTACACGATCGCCAACGACCTGACGGATCGTGCGACCGTCTTCCGCCGTGACATGCCGCAGATCGGCACCGACTGGCTGCGCAGCAAGAACGCACCGGGCTTCACCCCGCTCGGGCCGTGGATCGTGCCCGCCGAGTCGATCGCCGACCCCGACGACCTGCGCGTCAGGCTGAAGCTCAACGGCGAGACCATGCAGGACGAGTCGACCAAGGACATGATCTTCAAGGTCGCGCGGATGGTGTCGTACGCCTCCCGGACCGCCCGACTGCTGCCCGGGGACCTGGTGCTGACCGGCAGCCCGGCCGGCAACGGAATGCACTGGGGGCGGCTGCTGCGCGACGGCGACGTGATGGACGGGGCGATCACCGGTCTCGGCACCCAGCGCACCCGCTGTGTCGCGGAGGCGTCGTGAACCGGCTCGATCCCGAGGGCGCGATCGCCGAGGCCGCCAAGGCGTACTCCAACTGGGGGCGCTGGGGCGAGGACGACCGGCTCGGCACCCTGAACTTCCTCGACGAGGCCAAGCGCCGCGAGGGTGCCGCCCTGGTCCGGCGCGGTGTCAGCTTCTCGCTGTCGCAGTCCTTCGACATGAACGGCCCGCAGAAGGGCTGGCGGCGGCGCACCAACCCCGTGCACACCATGCTCGACACCGGCACCGACGCCGCCCTGGGCAACCAGGGCTTCCCGCACGGCATCGGCGGCGCCGACGACGTGATCGCGATGCCGCTGCAGTGCTCCACGCAGTGGGACGGCCTCGGCCACATCTTCGACCACGGCAAGGCCTGGAACGGGCGCCCGGCCGAGAAGGTCGTCACCTCCGACGGCGACCTCGTCACCGGCATCGAGCACATGGCCCCGCATGTCGCCGGGCGCGGCGTGCTGCTGGACGTCGGCCGTGTCGTCGGCGAGGCGGGAGAGCTGCCCGACGGCTTCGCGATCATCCCGGAGCACCTGACGGCGACCGCGGAGGCGCACGGGGTGAGCGTGGGACGCGGCGACATCGTGCTGGTGCGCACCGGACAGCTCGCCCGGGCGCGCCGCGAGGGCTGGGGCGACTACGCGGGCGGCCCGGCGCCGGGGTTGTCGTTCACCACCGCCGGGTGGCTGCACGGCAGCGAGATCGCCGCGATCGCCACCGACACCTGGGGCTTCGAGGTGCGCCCCAACGAGTTCGAGCACGCCTTCCAGCCCCTGCACCAGGTCGCGATCCCCAACATCGGTCTGCTGATCGGCGAGATGTGGGACCTGGAAGCCCTGGCCCAGGACTGCGCGGTCGACGGCGTGTACGAGTTCTGGCTGACCGCCGCTCCCCTGCCCATCACCGGCGCCGTCGGCTCGCCCGTCAACCCTGTCGCCGTCAAGTAACCAGCGGAACGAAGGAGTTCCCCTATGAGCACACCCCGCACGGTCCTCGTCATAGGCGGCGGCGCGGCCGGCAACGCCGCGACGATCCTGCTGCGGCGCGCGGGTCTGGCCGTGGACCTGATCGAGGCCAAGGACGACTGGAACGCCACCGCAGGCTCCGGCATCACCCTCCAGGGCAACGCCCTGCGCGTGCTGCGCGAACTGGGCGTCTGGGAGCGGATCAAGGACTCCGGCTTCGGCTTCGGGTCCGTCGGCATCACCACCCCCGACGGCACGATCCTGCACGAAGCCCGGGACATCCGCACCGGCGGTGACGACCTGCCCGCCACCGTCGGCATGCAACGCCCCCAGTTGCAGCGGATCCTGATCGACGCCGTCCGTGCCAGCGGCGCCTCGGTGCGCCTGGGCACCCGCGCCGAGTCTCTGGAGCAGGACGGCGACGGCGTGACCGTACGCCTCACCGACGGCACCGAAGGCCGCTACGACCTGGTGATCGCCGCCGACGGCCTCGGCTCCGCCACCCGCGCCGTCATCGGCATCACCGCCAAGCCCGAACCCACCGGCATGGCCATCTGGCGCGTCGCGACCCCCCGTCCGGCCGGCGTCACCCGCACCGACCTCGCCTACGGCGGCCCCGCCTACATCGCCGGCTACTGCCCGACGAGCGACACGACGATCTACGCCTACGTCGTGGAAGCGAATCGCGACCGGGCGTCGATACCGCCGGAGACCTACGCCGACGAGATGCGCCGCCTCGCCTCCGCCTACGGCGGCTTCTGGCCGGAGATCACCGAGCACATCACCGACCCGGCGAAGGTCAACTACACCTGGTTCGACCGGCTGTTGGTGGAGGGTTCCTGGCATCGCGGCCGGGTCGTGCTGGTCGGCGACGCCGCCCACTGCTGCCCGCCCACCCTCGCGCAGGGCGCTGCCCTGTCCCTGGAGGACGCGTGGGTGCTCGCCCAACTACTGACCGGCTCGCAGGACTGGGACGACGCGCTGTTCCAGGCGTACTACGAGCGGCGCATCGCACGCGTCCGCCCGGTCGTCGAGGCATCCGTACAGATAGGCCAGTGGCAGCTGGACGGCGTACGCGACGCGGACCTGCCCGGCCTGATAGGCCGCACCATGACCATGCTCAGGGAGCTGCCGTGACCACGCCCCCCACCGTCGACGTCCACGCCCACCTCCTGCTGCCCGACGTCGAGGCCCTGGTGGAGGGCCTGCCCGGACTGGCCGAGGCCAGGGCGCTGGACACCCGGCGCAACGGCCCCGCGGCCCTCGCCGTCAACGGCCCCATGGTGCGCGAACGCATCCCGCTCCTGATCGACGTCACCGCACGGCTGGCCGCGATGGACGCCCAGGGTGTGGACGTCCAACTCGTCAGCCCCTCCCCCTCGCACTACCACTACTGGACGGACGAGGAGACCGCCGAGAAGCTGTCCCGACTCGCCAACGAGGCGACCGCCGCCCACTGTTCGGCCGCCCCCGACCGGCTGCGCGGCCTCGGACTCGTCCCGCTGCAGCACCCGCACCTGCTGGCGGCAGCGCTCGACCACGCGCTGGAGCAGGGTCTGGCCGGGGTGGAGATCTCCAGCCACGCACCGGGCCGGGAACTGTCCGACCCGGCGTACGAACCCTTCTGGACGCGGGCCGAGGAAACGGGCGCGCTCGTCTTCCTGCACCCGTTCGGCTGCACGCTCGACGAGCGGCTGGACCGGTGGTACCTGTCCAACACCGTGGGCCAGCCCACGGAGAACGCCGTCGCGCTGTCGCACATGATCTTCTCCGGCGTACTCGACCGGCATCCGGGGCTGAAGGTGATCGCCGCCCACGGCGGCGGCTACCTGCCCACCCACATCGGACGCTCCGACCACGCCTGGACGACCCGCTCCGACGCGGGCGCCGGCTGCGCGCATCTGCCCAGCAGCTACCTCAGGCACCTGTACTTCGACTCACTCGTCCACGACCCGTCGGTGCTACGGGAGTTGGTCCGGGTCGCCGGGCCCGACCGGGTCCTGCTCGGCTCCGACTTCCCCTTCGACATGGGCACGCGAGACCCGGTCGGCGCCCTGCGCGCGGCACGCCTGCCCGAGGCCGACTTCGACGCCGTACGCGGTGGCAACGCCGCCGCCCTCCTCTCCCTGGGAGTGACATCATGAGCGCACGTCTTCTCACCCACCTCAGGCACGTCGACCTCGCCGTGCCCGACTACGACAAGCAACTCGACTTCTACGCCGGCGTGTGGGGCCTGACCAAGGTCGAAGAGGACTCCGGCATCTCCTTCCTGGCCGCCGAGGGCTCCCCCGAGCAGTACGTCGTCCGGCTGCGCAAGGCCGCCGAGAAGCGCCTCGACCTCGTCTCCTACGGCGCCGCGAGCGCGGCGGACGTCGACACGCTCGCCGAGCAACTCCTGGCCGGAGGCGTGCAGTTGATCTCGCAGCCGGGCAAGGTGGACACCCCCGGTGGCGGTTACGGCTTCCGCTTCTTCGACGTCGACGGCCGCACCATCGAGGTCTCCGCCGACGTCGAGGTGCGCCGGCACCGCAAGATCGAGGAGAAGGAGTCGATCCCCGTCAAGCTGTCCCACGTCGTGCTCAACTCCCCCGACCTGGACCGGACGAGGGACTGGTACGAGCGGCACCTAGGCTTCCGCCTGTCCGACACGCTCAGCTCGCCGCACATGGGCGAGGTCATGCACTTCATGCGGATCTCCAACCAGCACCACTCGATGGCCCTGGCCAAGGGCCCGCACGCCTCCCTGCACCACGTCTCCTTCGAGATGCGCGGCATCGACGAGTACATGCGCGGCTCCGGCCGCGTCATCCGCGCCGGCTTCAAGAAGCTCTGGGGCCCCGGCCGGCACATGGCCGGAGACAACACCTTCACCTACTTCCTGGACCCGCACGGCAACACCGTGGAGTACACGACGGAGTTGGAGCTGCTGGACGAGGACACCTGGCACCCGCACGTCTACGACTTCTCCCGGCCCGAGGTCACCGACCAGTGGGGCACCGCCAACCCGATGAACGAACTGATCGCCAAGGAGTCCTTCAACGACCCCGACCGCGGCTGCTTCGTCGCCCCGCCGGTCTGATCCCTCCCCCGTCTCCCGGGGGCACGGCAGCCCTGTCAACTGCCCTGACACAACACCCGCCTTGCCCCCGGGCCCAGCCCCGAGCCAGGAGCCGCTCATGCGCTTCGCCGCCTACGAACACCACGACCAGCGCCGCCTCGCGGTCGTCGACGACGACGGAGTGCTGTACCCGGTGCCCGGCGTCCGCTCGCTCACCGAAGCCCTCACCGCCGGCGGACTGCCCGCACTTCTCGACCTCGGCGCCACCACCCTCGACGTACCGCCCGGCCCGCACGTCTCCCAGGTACGCCTGCTGCCACCACTCCAGCCCACCTCGATAAGGGACTTCGTCACCTTCGAGGAACACGTCGAAGGCGTACGACGGTCCGTCGACCGGGCCGCCGGAGTGCCCGAGCAGTGGTACGCGGCCCCCACCTTCTACTTCACCAACCCGCACGCCCTCTACGCGGCGGGGGACGCCATCCCGATGCCGCCCGGCTCCGCGGTGCTGGACTTCGAGCTGGAGGTGGCCGCCGTCATCGGCCGCGAGGGCCGCGACCTCACCCCCGAGCAGGCCCGCGACCACATCGTCGGCTACACGGTCTTCAACGACTGGTCCGCCCGCGACCTGCAGTCCGCCGAGATGAAGGTGGGCCTCGGCCCCTGCAAGGGCAAGGACACCGCCACCACCCTCGGCCCGTACCTCGTCACCGCCGACGAACTGGAGAAGTACCGCGACGCCGACGGATTCCTGCGCCTCGCGCTGACCGCCGAGGTCAACGGCGAGATCGTCGGCCGTGACCTGCTGTCCAACATGAGCTGGACCTTCGAGGAGATGGTCGCCTACGCCTCCCGCGGCACCCGGGTGATGCCCGGTGACGTCCTCGGCTCCGGCACCTGCGGCAACGGTGGCTGCCTCGCCGAACTGTGGGGCCTGCGGGGCGAGCAGAGCCCGCCGCCGCTCAAGCCCGGCGACACCGTCACCCTCACCGTCGACGGCCTCGGCACCCTCACCAACACCGTCGTCCCCGGCGTCGAGCCCGTCCCCCTGCCCGCCGGCCGACGCCGCTCCCGGGAGCGGCCGTGAGCGACCTGCACCCCAAGAGGCTCCTCGGCAAGGTCGTCGTGGTCACCGGCGCGGCTCGCGGCCAGGGCGCCGCCGAGGCGGAGGCCCTGACCCGGGAAGGCGCCCGCGTCATCGCCACCGACGTCGAACCCGCCGAGGGCTGCCGTCGCCTCGACGTGACCAGCGACAAGGACTGGACGGATCTCGCCGCCGAGCTCAAAGAGGCGTACGGGCAGGTCCACGGGCTGGTCAACAACGCCGGCATCACCTGGCGCGCCCGGCTCGGCGACGTACGGCCCGAGGACCTCGACCGGGTCCACGCCGTCAACGTCACCGGACCGCTGCTCGGCATCCAGCACCTCGCCCCGCTCATGCCGCCCGGTTCCGCCATCGTCAACATCGGCTCCTCCGCGGCCCTCACCGCCCACTACCCGGTCGCCTACACCACCAGCAAGTGGGCGCTGCGGGGCCTGTCGAAGGCGGCGGCGCTCGAACTCGGCCCGCGCGGCATCCGGGTCAACACCGTCCACCCCGGCTACATCGACACCGAGATGACCGCCTCCGCCGCCCCGGCCTTCCGCGAGGCGAACATCCGGGAGACCCCGCTGGGCCGCACCGGCACCGTGGACGAGATCACCCCGCTGGTGGTGTTCCTGCTGTCGGACGACTCCTCGTTCATCACCGGCACGGAGATCCCCGTGGACGGCGGCCTGACCGCGCACGGCGGCGTGAAGTCCATCTCGGACGCGCTGCTGACGGAGGGCGGCCGGTGAAGCGGCTCGACGGCAAGGTGGCGCTGATCTCCGGGACGGCGCGCGGCCAGGGCCGGGCGGCGGCGCTGCGCTTCGCGGCCGAGGGCGCGCTCGTCGTGGGCGGCGACCTGCTGCACGAACAGGCCCTCGACACCCAGCGGCTCATCGCCCGCGAGGGCGGCACCGCCCTCACCCCCGGCCCGCTCGACGTCACCGACGAGGACTCCGTCCGCGCCTGGACCGAAGAGGCCGTGGAGGCGTTCGGCGGCATCGACATCGTCTACGCCAACGCCGGCGCCGTCCGCTTCGGGGCGATCGCCGACCAGCCGTACGAGGACTTCGCCTTCACCCTGCGCGCCGAGCTCGACTCGGTGTGGCTGACGGTCCGCGCCGCCTGGCCGCACCTGGTCCGCAGCCGCGGCTGCGTCCTCACCGTCGGCTCCACCGCGGGCCTCACCGGCTCCCTCACCAACCAGCGCACCGCCCACTCGGCAAGCAAGGGCGCGGTCATAGCCCTGACCCGCCAACTCGCCGCCGAGGGCGCCCCGCACGGCATTCGCGCCAACTGCGTCAGCCCCGGAATGATCGACACCGACGGCACCCGCGGCGACCTCCTCGCCGACGGCCACCCGATGCGCGACATCGCCCGGCACATCCCGCTCGGCCGCGTCGGACTACCCGACGAGGTCGTCAACGCCGCCGTCTTCCTCGCCTCCGACGAAGCCGCGTACGTCACGGGCGCCAACCTCGTCGTCGACGGCGGCTGGTCCACCGTCCTGCCCGGCGCGACCCCCTGAAAGGACTCCCCCGCATGAACAAGGTCCGCGCGAGCGCCGCCGAAGCGGTCGCCGACATCCCCGACGGCGCCTCGCTGGCCGTCGGCGGCTTCGGCCTCAGCGGAGTACCCGAAACCCTCATCCGCGCGCTGCACGAACAGGGGGCGAGCGGTCTGCGGGTCGTCTCCAACAACTGCGGCGTGGACGACCGAGGTCTCGGCATCCTGCTCGCCGCGGGCCGCATCACCCGCGTCACCGGCTCCTACGTCGGCGAGAACAAGGAGTTCGCCCGCCAGTACCTGTCCGGCGAGCTGGAGGTCGAACTGGTGCCGCAGGGCACCCTCGCCGAACGCCTGCGCGCGGGAGGCGCCGGCATCCCGGCGTTCTACACCCCGGCCGGCGTCGGCACCCAGGTCGCGCGGGGCGGCCTGCCCTGGCGCCACGCCCCCGACGGCTCCGTCGCCGCGGCCTCCCCGCCCAAGGAGACCCGCGACTTCGCGGGCCGCCCGCACGTCCTGGAGCACGGCATCACCACGGACTTCGCCCTCGTACGGGCCTGGCGCGGCGACCGCCACGGCAACCTCCGCTTCCGCAGGGCGGCGGCGAACTTCAACCCGCTCGCCGCCATGGCCGGCCGCGTCACGGTCGCCGAGGTGGAGGAACTGGTCGAACCGGGCGAGCTGCGCCCCGACGACATCCACCTGCCCGGCGTGTTCGTGCAGCGCGTGGTGGAACTGACGGCCGCTCAGGCCGCCGACAAGCAGATCGAGAAGAGGACGGTACGTTCCTGATGGCCTGGACCCGCGAGCAGACGGCCGCCCGCGCCGCCGCCGAACTCACCGACGGCTCCTACGTCAACCTCGGCATCGGCCTGCCCACCCTGATCCCCGGCCACCTCCCGCCCGGCGTGCACGTCACCCTGCACTCCGAGAACGGCATCCTCGGCACCGGCCCCTACCCCACCGCTGACGAGGTCGACCCCGACCTCATCAACGCGGGCAAGGAGACCGTCACCGTGCTGCCGGGCGCCAGCTTCTTCGACTCCGCCCTCTCCTTCGGCATGATCCGCGGCGGTCACATCGACACCGCCGTGCTGGGCGCCATGCAGGTCTCGGCCACCGGCGACCTCGCCAACTGGATGATCCCCGGCAAGATGGTCAAGGGCATGGGCGGTGCCATGGACCTGGTTCACGGCGCCCGCCGTGTCATCGTCCTCATGGAGCACACCGCCAAGGACGGCAGCCCCAAGATCCTCAAGGAGTGCACGCTCCCGCTCACCGGCGAACGGTGCGTCCACCGGATCATCACCGACCTGGCCGTCCTCGACGTCACGCCCGCAGGTCTGAGCCTGGTCGAGACCGCTCCGGGCGTCACGGTGAAGGACGTCATCGCCCACACCGACGCACCGCTACGGCTCGACCGGTCGGCGGCGGCCCGCTGATCGGCGGTCGGCTCGGCGCAACGTCATTACGCGACAAGGCTGTTGGTCTCGCTCCTGGTCACCGCCCGCACGATGCACCCCGCCCGGTTTCGGTGCATGGCCGAGGCGGGGCGTGGAAGGGTAAGTATGTTCAGCGGGCAAATAGCTCGGACATATGAGGCACCTGGCCTGCGGGGGAATCAGTGGCACTTACCGCGAGTTGGAGCACCGACCATGCACTCCACCCCCCATGTGCGCTTCCACGTACTCGGCCCCCTCGAGATCTGGGCGGGGGACAGACGGATCCGACCTGGTGGCCCTGTCAACGAACGCGTACTCGCCATGCTGCTGCTTGAGGCGGGACGCATCGTTCCCGTCTCGCGGCTGATCGAGGCGGCCTGGGAGGAGGAGCCGCCGTCCACGGCGGTCCACCAGATCCGCAAGGCGGTCGCCGAACTGCGCCGCCGGTTACCGTCCGGACACGAGTTCATCGTCACCGAACCGCCGGGCTACCGCGTGATGCTCGAGGACGGCCAGTCCGATCTGCGGATGTTCGACATCCGGATGCGCCGCGCGCAGGAAGCCCGCACCGAAGGACTTCTTGACAACGCTGTCATGCAGTTGAAAGCCGGACTGGACTCCTGGCGCGGCCCCATCCTCGGCGGCACGGGCGGCCCCCTCATCGACGCCGCCGCGGCGGCATGGGAGGAGAAGCGCCTGACCGCCACCGAGCAGTGCTTCGAACTCCGCCTCGACCTCGGCGAGGCGAGCGGGCTCATCGGCGAACTGCGCGAGGCCGTCACGGCGCACCCCTACCGGGAAGTGCTGCGCGGCCACCTGCTGCTCGCCCTCTACCGCGCCGGACGACAGGCGGAGGCGCTGGAGGAGTACACGCGGCTGCGAACCTCGCTGGCGGAGGAGCTCGGCATCGACCCCGGCCCCAAACTGGCCGCCCTGTACGAGCAGATCCTGCGCGCCGACCCGGAGCTGGACGCCCCACCGCTCGCCCGCGACACCGCCGAGCCGCCGTTCGCGGTCGCCGGGACCGCCCCCTGCACACTGCCGTACGACCTCGCGGACTTCACCGGCCGCCACGAGGAGATACAGCGGCTCGTCACCGCACCGTCCCCCACGGGCGACCGCACCAGCCCGCACATCCTGCTCGTCGACGGAATGGGCGGAAGCGGCAAGACGGCCCTGGCCGTGCACGCGGCGCACCGGCTGGCCGACACCTATCCCGACGGGCAGCTCTACGTCGACCTTCGCGGCTTCACCCCCGGGGAGGAACCCCTCCCCCCGGCAACGGCGCTCGGCGTACTGCTGCGGGCGATGGGGGTGGCCGGCAAGTCCGTACCCGACGACGTGCTCAGCCGCGTCGCGCTGTGGCGGGTCACCAGCGCCCGCCGACGGCTGCTGCTGGTCCTGGACAACGCCGTCGACGCGGCACAGGTACGCCCGCTGCTGCCCGCCTCCCCCGGCAGTCTGGTCCTGATCACCAGCCGGGTCCGGCTGCCCGAACTGGAGGGCGCCGAAGGGCTCTCCCTGGGGCTGCTGTCCGAGGAGGACAGCGTCGAGATGGTGCGCAGCATCCTCGGCGCCGACCGGGTGGCCGCCGAACCGGACGCCGCCGCGCACCTGGTCCGGCTGTGCGGCCGGCTTCCGCTCGCCTTGCGGGTGTCCGCCGCCCGCCTGCGCAAGCGGCCCCACTGGACGCTGCGCCACCTGGCCGAACGGCTCGGCGACGACTCCCGCATCATGGGCGAACTGGAGTCCGGGGACCGCAGCGTCGCTACGGCCCTGCGGATGTCGTACGACGCCATGAAACCCGAACACCGCGCTCATTTCCGGCTGTTGAGCCTGTATCCGGGGGTCGACTTCGCGGTGCCGGTCGCCGCCGCCCTCCTGGACACCGATCCGCACAGCGCCGAACGGATCCTGGAGTACCTGCTGGACGTGCATCTGCTGCAGGAGTTCGAGTTCGGCCGGTACTCCTTCCACGACCTGGTGCACAGCTTCGCCCGCACGCTGCCGGCCGCCGACGACGCCCCTCAGCGCTCCGACGCGGTGCGGCGGCTGGCCGCCCGCATGGTGAGCGACCTGGAACGCGCGTGTGATGCCCTGTTCCCCGGACGGGTGCGTTACGCCTGCGCTCCGCCGACCGAGGCGACGGCACCGGCCCTGCGCCCCGAGGAGGCGCAGCGGTGGTTCGCCCAGGAGTGGCGAAACGTTGTGGCGGTCGTCCATCTCGCCGATCAGCACGGCCTGCACCGGCATGCCGCGTGGCTCAGTCGCGGCGTCGGCTTCCATCTGCACGCCCAGAACCACTTCTCCGATTTCGAGCACACGGCCCGTCTGGCCGTGGACAGTGCCCGCAAGGAGGGCGATCCGGAGCTGCTGTGCGTATCGCTGATCAACCAGGCGGTCGCCCAGTGGCAGCGTGACCTGTTCCAGGAGGGCATCGCCTCGTCCGAGGAGGCGCTGGACATCGCGGCCACCCTGGAGGACCCCCGCACCGAGGCGGCCTGCCTGAGCCGGCTCGGCGTGCTGTGCACCAGCGTCGGACGCCTGCGGGAGGCCGTCGGATACCTGGCGCGTGCGAGCGAGGCGCATCGTGCGCTCGGCTCCGCGCGGGAGGAGGCGCAGGCCCTGGCCAACCTGTGCTTCGCCAGGGAGCGCCTGGGGCGTCTGCCCGAGGCCGTGCGGGCCGGGCAGCGGGCCGCCGCACTGGCCCGCGACACCGGCGACGCGGGGATCGAGGTGACCGCGCTGGCCAATCTGTCGCTCGCCCATCTCGGTCTGGAGCGGCTCGACGCGGCGGCCGAGTGCCTGGACCGGGCCCGGGCGCTGTGCGAACCGCTGCGCGCACCGGCACTGACCTCACTGGTGCTGTGCAACCTGGCCGAGGCGGAGCTGCGCGCGGGGCGACCGGACACGGCTCACGAGCACGCGGTGAACGCGCTGGACCTGGCCCGCGGCCACGGCTCGCAGGCCAGACAGGCAGCGGCCGAGAACGTGCTGGGCCGGATCGACGGTGCGCGCGGGGAGCACCGACGGTCCGTGGACCGCCACCGGGCCGCGCTGGAGCGGGCCACGGGTATCGGGCTGCGCACGGAGATGGTCCGGGCGCACCAGGGCCTGGCCCAGTCCCTGCGTGCCCTGGGCGATGAAACCGCCGCCGACGAGCACGTCCTCGCGGCGCAGGAGCACGCCGCGGCGATGGCGTTGGGCACGGGGGCGGAAATGGACCCGGCCGCCGGACCCTGAGTGTGACGCGTCAGGGCGCGGCGGCCGGAAGCGGGCGGGCGGTGACGGATTCGGTGGTCAGGGCGCGGAGCCGGCCACGACGTCACCGCCCGGCACGTGCGCCGTCGCTGTCCGGGCCGGGAGCAGCCGCGCGCCGATCAGCCGGGACAGGGCCGCCGCCCGGGCCGCCCGCGGGCCCGACGGCAGCGTGACGAACTCCGTGCCGGACGTGGAGTGGCGGCACCACGTCCGCATCCCGGACCCGTCGAACCGCACCGAGGTCCGATCGGTGCAGACCACGAGCCGGCTCTCGGTGACCGTGCGGCGCACCTCGGCCGGGACCGGCGACACCGTGGTACGGCCGGGGGCGACCGCGTCCGACACGAACAGGGTGGTGCAGACGGCGTGCCCGAGCGCCCGCTCGAACACGCCCGCAAGCGCGAGGCCCAGGTAGGCGCCCGTTCCCCAGCCGTGCACCGCGAACGGGCCGCGCACGCCCGCGTCGCGTACTTGACGGGCGAGGACCTCCGGCGGACCGGGCGGGGTGCACACCCCTGTGCCGGGGCGCAGCACGACCGGCCGGAGGGCGGCCGGCAGGGCACGGACCAGACCGGCCACCTCCGCCACCGGGGTGTCCGGTCCCGGCAGGAGAACCAGCGGAAACCGCTCCTGGTACACCGTCATCACGGTTTCCTCCCGGCCCGGGGCGCGACGGCTGTCAGTGAGTGGGGCCGACATCGGTGGCCAGGACCAGGCTGCGTCCGTCGACGGCGTGCGCACCGGCGGATCCCGCCGTGGCACCCGCCCAGCCGATCACCGCCGCCATGACCACGGCCAGTGCTCCACGTCCCAACCACCGCATGTCGCGTTCCTTTCAGCTGCCCGATCTCGATGTGCCACCACCTTGCGACCGACTGATCCCGACGACATCCCGGTCCGATACCGCCCGGCTACCCGGCAGGTCAGAGCCATCGACGGCAACGGGCTCGACGGGCTCTTCCCCGTCGGCCCGGCAGGCTTCCACGACGGGGCCGAAGTGCCGCTCGGGCTCTGCGGCACCGCCGGAGCCGAGTCAGGGCGGGCCGGGGGGCGCCTCCCCGAGCGCGAACAAGTAAGCCTGTGTCAGCAGGAGTTCGACGACGGCCGACTCCGTCTCGTCACGCGGGCCGTAGACCAGCAGCGAGCCGCGCGGTACGGCGGTCACGCCCCACCCCGCCGCGACCGCCCACCGCGCCCACCTGCCGGGCAGCATCAGGTGCACGCTGCCGTCGTACGGCGGATGCACGTGCCCGAACTCCGAACCGGCCAGGAACGCCTCGGCCGGCCCATGGGCGAGGACCGGCGCGAGATGGAACGCGCAGGTCCCCCGTACGCAGACGTACGAGGGACCCGTGCGGACCCCGTCGAGTGCGGCGACGGCGTCGACGAGCCGCTGTCTGAGGGCGGCCGGTGCCGGGTCGGTCAGCTGCTCCACCGGATCACCGGTCACGACCAGCGGGGCGGCGCCCCGGCGTGACGGCAGAGGCATGCCCGCTCACCCTCCTCCCGTCCGGCTGCCGGTCACGGCGGCAGCCTGCGGATCGCCGCCCCGCGCGGCGCCGGCCCCGGATGGCGGCTCACCGGTTCCTCACCCCGCCGTGACGCCCGGGGCGGGCGGTGTCTCGGCGAGCCGGAAGCCCATGGCGTAGATGTCCCGCCGGTACCAGCCGTGCCGGCGGCGGCAGCGGGCCAGGTCGGCGTAGCGGGTGAAGCTGCCGCCGCGGGCCACCCGGTAGGTGGCGTCGGTGTCGGCGTGCAGGTCGTCGGCGACGTACTGGCCGCCCGGGTAGGGGCGGTAGTCGTCGGCGACGTACTCCTCGACGTTGCCGGCCATGTCGTACGCGCCGAACGGGCTGCGTCCTGCCGGGTACATGCCGACCGGGGTGGTGGTCAGGGGCCCGTACTCCACGGTGTTGGCCAGGTCCGCGCCGGGCTCCTCGCCCCACGGGTACGCGCGCCCGTCACCGCCCGAGGCCGCGTACTCCCATTCCGCCTCGGTCGGCAGCCTGAAGGCGCGTCCGGTGCGGCGGGCCAGCCAGGCCGCGTACGCGTCGGCGTCCTGCGGGGACACGCTCCACACCGGGTGGTTGGCCAGGTGGGCGGGGTACACACCGAAGCGCCAGGAGGTCGGCAGCCCGGCCTCCGGGTTCTCGGTCAGGAACAGCCGGTACTCCGCGTTGGTGACGGGGTGGCGGGCGATGCGGAAGGCGGCGATGTCGGCGTCGTACTCCGGTGTCTCCTTCGCGATCCACGCGCGCGTGACGCCCACGTGCCGCCAGGCGGCCACGACGGCGTCGACCCGGTCGGCCGCCAGGCCCAGCCGCACCCGGGCGGCCGGGACGTCCGCCATCGCCGGTGCCGGCGGGTCGATGCGGGGATCTCCCAGCAGGGCCAGGAGTTGACCCGCGGCCAGCCGAAGCAGCCACTCGGCCTCCGGGTCGGCCACCCGCGCGGCCAGCTCCTGCGGGTCCTCGCCCGCGAGCGTGCGGGTCAGCCGCCGGAGCCGGTCCTGGTCGACGCGGTCGGTGAAGGCCGCGGACAGCCCCATCGCCGTGCGGTCGTCCAGTTCGTTTGGGTTGACCGCGAGGGTGTCGGCCGTGGTCATGGGGCCGGCTCCGGCTGCGGCTGGAGCGGGTAGACCCGGCCGTCGTAGGAGGAGGCGAGGAAGCGGCCGCGGGCGGCGTCGTAGTGCAGGCTGGAGATGCCCGCCGTGGTGGGCCGCCATACGTGCGGCCAGTCCCCGGTGGTCACGTCGTACACGGCCACCGTGCCCGCGTACGAGCCCGTCGCCACCAGGCGGCCGTCCGTGGAGGCGGCGACGCACTTGACGGAGTGGTCGTGCGGCGTGGGCACGGTACGGCTGGCGCGGCCGTCCCAGATCCGCAGGGTCAGGTCCCGGCTGACGCTGGCGAAGCGGCCGCCCGGCAGCGGGGCGCAGCCGTTCGCGATCCGCGCGTGGGCCTCGTCGACACGGCCGGTCTCGGTGAACGTCTCCAGCGAGAACCAGGACACCGAGGCGTCCGCGCACACCGCGAACAGCGTGTCGTCGGAGACCGCGACGCCCTTGACCGCGTTGGTGTGCAGCGGCAGCGTCGCGACGTGCTCGGGGTGCTGTCCCTCGCGGACGGCGAACACCAGGCCCTCTCCCGTGTAGGCGCCGACGACCACGTGCGGCACCCCGTCGCGGGTGAAGGCGGCGGCACAGTTCAGCGGTGAGCGGTGCTGGTGCAGGACACGGCCGTCGCGGGCGTCGAAGACCCGGCCGAGCTGGCCGCCGGTCAGGACCCGGTCGCCGACCTCCACGAGGAAGTTGCACAGGCTGCCGGTGGTGGCGCGCTGCTGTCCGTCGACCCACACGATTCCGGCGTCGCCGGTCGTCCAGACATCGCCGTCGGCGGTGGTGACGACGGCGTTGACGCACGCGGTGGGCTCCACTCCCGTCAGGTCCCAGGTGCCGTCGGTGACGCGGTACACGGCGTAGGACGAGCCGAAGGTGCCGAAGACGAGCGTGGAGTCGTCGAGGAAGGCGCACGAGCGGGCCCACACCTCGGCGGGGAACTCGGCGGTGTGCGTGAGCCGGAGCCCGGCGTCCGCGTCGGAGGCGTCCCACACCCGCAGGGTGCGGTCGTAGCTGAGGCTGACCAGGGACTCGGTGGCCGCGTTGTACACCAGCCGCTTGATGCCGGCCTCGTGGGCGGGGGCCTTGCCGGTGCGGCCGTCGGCGATGGTGATGATCTCGCCGTCGTCGTTGCCCGCGTACACCACGCCGGCCCGGGTGATCGCGATGGTGTCGGTCTCCACACCGCCGAGGTCGACCTCGCCGACCATGCCGCCGGCCGCCAGGGACCAGCGCTTGACGGTGCCGTCGTCGCTGGAGGTCAGCAGTTCGTCGCCGTCCCCGAGCCAGGCGACGGAGATGACGTCGGCGGTGTGTCCCTCGAACCGGGCCACCAGCGCGCCCGTGAGGTCGTACACGCGCACCAGGTGGTCCCGGGAGGCGGTGGCGACCAGGTCCCGGGTGGGGTGGAAGACGGCCATCTCCACGTCGTCCTTGTGGTCGCTCAGGACGGCGCGCAGCTTCAGGTCGGGCACCGACCACAGCCGGGCGGTGTAGTCGCTCGACGAGGTCAGCAGCAGCGTCCCGTCGGGGCTGAACGCGACCTGGTTGGCCAGGTGGTCGTGGACGGCGCGGGCCAGCGGCAGCCGTGCCGCCGCGTCCCACAGGATGACCTGGTTGTCGTAGCCGGCCGTGGCCACGTACGCGCCGCCGAAGGCCGCGACGCCGCTGATCGGCCCGTGATGGCGTATCACGCTGACTCCTCCAGTCGGATGGTGTGCGAGGTGCGGGCGACCTTCGCCGTCAGGTAGCCGGTGTTGTGCGGGTTGACGAAGACGCCCGTGGCGACGGTGCGCCGCACCCGGATGCCGTAACGGCGCAGCTGCTCGCACTTGTTGGGGTTGTTGGTGAGCAGGTCGATCTCCTCGTGGCCCAGAGCGAGCAGCATCTGCGCGGCCGCCGCGTAGTCGCGCATGTCCTCGCCAAGGCCAAGGGCCCGGTTGGCCTCGTAGGTGTCCAGGCCGCGGTCCTGCAGCCCGTACGCGTCGAGCTTGTTGTACAGGCCGATGCCGCGCCCTTCCTGACGCAGGTACAGCAGCAGCCCGCCGGCGGTGTCGATCATGCGCAGTGCCTCGCGCAGCTGGGGGCCGCAGTCGCAGCGGGCTGAGCCGAACACGTCGCCGGTCAGGCACTCGGAGTGCACCCGCACCAGCGGCACGCCGTCCTGGACGGTCCCCAGGCGCAGCGCCAGGTGCTCGCGCCCGTCCACCAGCCCGTGGAAGGTCATGACGCGGGCGGTGATGGGGTCTCCCGTCGCCGGGTAGAGGGGGATGCGCACGCTCTGGCGCACCTCCGCCCGCGGCGGCGGGTCACCGGCGCCGTCGCGGTGGCGCAGCGCGGGCACGGAGGGGGCCCGGAGGCCGGTGGTGCGGGTGTCGCCGGGTATGTGGGGCATGTCTTCCTCCTCCTAGGCCGGCTCGGTCGTCGCCGGGTTCGTCGGGGTCCAGGCGGTGCGGGCGCGGTGCAGGTGGACCATCACCACCGACGAGACGGCGCCGAGCGCCAGGAACGTGGCGTGCGGGCCCGCAACATGGTCGAGCGGGGGGATCACAACAGGGGACAGCAGTGCGGCGGATCCGGTCAGCAGCCACATCAGGCCCGAGGCCCGGCCCATGACGGCCTGCGGCAGGTAGCGCACCCGCAGCATCACCACGGCGGCCAGCAGCGCGCCCTGGGCGACGGCTCCGAGGACCAGTGCGGTGAGGAACAGCGGCCACACCGGCACCGCCAGCAGGGCCAGGGATGTCGCGCGGGCGGCGAGGGCCACGGGCAGCAGCGTTCGGGGGCGCAGCCGTCGGCGCTGCGAGACGAGCAGGTTGCCGGTCAGCAGGCTCAGGTTGACGGCGGCGACGACCCAGCCCGCCTGCTGCCCGGACAGCCGCCAGGAGTGGCGCAGTTCGAACAGGACCAGGGACGTCAGGCCGGTGCCGCAGACGGCTTCCAGCACCATCTGCAGGACGAGCGTGACGGCGATGCGCCGGTCGGCGGTGACGTCGTGCCACACCTTGCGCAGGCGCGCCGGTTCGCGCCGCCCGGCGCCCACGGCGGCCCGGCGCGGCGGGCGCACGCCCACCGCCCACACCGCCAGCGGTGCGAAGAACGTCGGCAGGTTCAGCCACAGCACGCCCAGGTAGCCGAGCCACGGCAGGGTCGCCGCGACCAGGACCGGCCCGGCCAGGGTGGTGGCGAGGAAGAGACTGTTGAGGGTGCCGCGGGCCCGCGCCGGGCAGCGCGGGAACATCACGGGTACGTCCGTCATCCAGCCGGTCCGGTAGGCGACCCCGCCGGCCGCCACCACCAGGGCGCACACGAACAGCGTCCAGGTCTGCGGACGGCCCTGCCACAGCAGCAGGTTCATCGCCAGGGCCGCCGACGCCTGCGCCAGCAGTCCGTACAGGACGAGGCCGGACGTGCCGCGCCGGTCGGCCACCGAGCCGAACCAAGGGGCGAGGAGCATGCTCATCGGCACGGCGGCGGCCAGCCACGCCATCACCGTCAGCGAGCCGGTCAGCCGATACGCCAGCAGCGGCAGCGCGGTCGCGTACAGGGCCTCGCCGACGTTGTTGACGGCGTTGCCGGCGGCGAAGACGAGGAAGGGGCGCTCGGTGAACGGGGAAGGCTCCACCACCTCGTCGCCGCGGGCGGTGCCGTGCCCGGCGCGCACCCGGCCGGCCGTGGTCACGGCCGGGCCGCGCCGGCCGCGGCGGGGAAGGGACGAGCGCCGGAGGAACGCGGCAGCCACAGGTCGCGCAGCACGGTCAGCACCGGGCCCTGGCCGCCGCGGTCCAGCCGGTACAGACGCAGGTAGCCGCCCCGGCCGCCGACCACCACGTACGCCCGGCCGTCGGCGCCGCGCAGGGCGGTCATGCCCTTGGGGAAGTCGGGCAAGTCCTCGTGCAGGGCGAGCAGTTCGCCGCTGTCGTGGTCGTAGGCGGCGATCTGCATGCCGTAGGTGACCACGCACAGCGTGCCGTCGATCAGCGCGCAGTTCTCGGCCGTGTTGTCGAGCAGTTCGACGAACTGCCGCCGCGGCTTGTCCTCGCCGACGACCAGTTCCTTGACGCCGCCGCCCCCGGTGACGCGCAGCCGGTCGCCGTCGACCAGCAGCCGCTTGGGGTAGCTCTCCAGCTCCGTCTCCCAGGAGACGCGGCCGCTCTCGTCGTAGGCCGCGAGCCGGCCGGTGCGGCAGCCCAACACCCGTCGCCCGTCCGGCAGATAGGCCGACGCCCACGCGCTCGCGGGCAGCCCGTCCATGTGCAGCAGCTGCCGGCCGGTGGCCGCGTCGTACTCGAAGCCGCCGGCGTTGCAGGCCACCAGGACGCGGCTGTGGTCCGGCGAGACCGAGACGGTGTGGACGATGCCGGGCAGCCGGGCCTCCCACACGGTGATGCCGTCGGGGGTGAACCGGCGCACCGTGTCGGGCCAGAAGATCGCCACCCGGTCGTCGCCGCACGGCTCGGCCCGGCGGGCGAAGCCCGGCGCGCCGTGATACTCGTCGACCAGGTCCAGCCGGGCGTGCTCGCCGCGGGTGTCGAGGCGCACCACGGCGGTTCCGTCGTCGGTGGCGGCCAGGACGGTGGTGGGGTCGCCGGGCAGCGGACGCAGGTCCCACACGCACTGGCGGGGGAAGTCGAGCCGGTGCAGCACCTCGCCCTCCGGGGACAGCGCCGTGATCTCGCCGTCCTGGGTGAGGGTGTAGACGCGCCCCTCCTCGTCGATGGTGACGTCGATGATCTGGTGGCTGAAGCCGGAGACCCGCTTGCGGACGGTCAGTTCGGGGGTGGTGTTGTCGAACAGGAGCAGTTCCCCGTCGAAGCCGCCGATGTAGGCGGTGGTGAAGTCCGGGGAGAACACGAGGCCTTCGACGTCGTTGCGGGCGAAATGCATGCGCTGGTCGACCGTGCCGTCCAGCCCGATGGTCACCACGCCGTTGGAGACGTTGCGGGTGTCGCCGATGCCGGCGTCGCCGATGGCCCAGAAGCGGTGGTGCCGGGCGTCGTAGACGACGCGGTGCACGTTGGAGGTGTCGATGCGCACCGTGGTGGGGAACGACCACTCCTCCAGCGAGCCGAGGTGCACGCATCCGTGCCGGTCGGCGACGGCGTGGACGCCCGGGGCGTCGGTGCAGAACCATTCGAGCATGTCGTAGCCGTGCGGCCACGGGACGATGCGCTCGACGGCGAAGGTCTCGACGTCCAGTACGACGACCTGGAAGTACCCGTTGTCCACGTAGGCCTTGCCGTTCCACACGCCGATGCCGCGCAGCATCGTGGGAGACGGCTGTTCGCCCTCCAGCAGCAGGGAGCGGTCGGCGGTGGTGCGGGCGTCCAGGCGGTCGGCCAGGCGCAGCGTGTCGGCGTGCCAGCGGCAGATGGTGCCGGTCTTGTCGCGGGTGATGATCCAGTCGCCGACGAGGGCGACGCCGTACACCGGGCAGCCGGCCGGGTCCTGCGCCACGGCGGGCAGGCCGGACGACCGGCGCAGGGTCAGGTCGTGGTCGAGGCGGTGCAGGCCACCGCGGACGTCACAGGCCAAGAGCCCGCGACCGGGCAGGCTGACGATCCGTGTGATCCGTTCGGGGATCTCGGGGATCTCCATGGTGAGACTCCACTCCTGTCGGACGGGCTGAAGCGGCAACAAAAAGTGAGCAAGGGGAATGAGAAGCAAGAAAGAAGGCCGCGCCGGCGGGTGACGAACTGCGCCGTGCGAACGTGGACGTGCCCCCCGGGGCTGGGGTGACCCGGCCCCAGGGGGCGATTCCTCACTGCGCTACAGGGTGAGGACGCATCAGATGGCGGCGCGGGTCACGCGGCGGACGAGCTTCGTCATGGGACTGCACCTCCTTCGCATTCTTACCTCGTGGCAAGGGAACTGACAGGGCGCCTCAGATGGCGGCGCGGGTCACGCGGCGGACGAGCTTCGTCATGAGGGGCACCCCCTTTCCTGGGTCCGGGCTCCACGTGGCGTGGTGCCGAAGCGAAGTGCCGTCCATGGCCGGACGGGCGTTCCTGCCACCGACGCGTACCTTGTGGGCACCACGCAGGGGGCAAGTCTGTGAGGGACTCGGCGCGTCACGGCGCCGAGCCGTCAGCGGCGGTCTCAGGCGACGGCCGCGGGATGCAGCCCACCGTCACCGGCCGGCGGGCGGATCACCTCGGCGTCGGCCGCGCCGCGCCGCGCCGCCCATACGGCGTCGGCCAGTTCCTCCAGCAGGGCGAGGACCGACGGATCGGTGAACCCCTGGTCCGTACGCGGCAGTGCTTCCGCGTCGCCGAGCGCGAGGGGCCGGTGGTCGATGAGGACCGCTCCGGAGCGTTCGAGGTTCACCCGCAGTCCCGGCTGGGCGTCCGCCGCACCGCGGGGCCCGGGTGAAGCACTCATCAGCGCCGTCGGCAATCCGGTCAGGGCGCTGTCGCCCCAGGGGCGGGAGAGCCAGTCCAGGGCGTTCTTCAGGACGCCTGGAGCGCCTCCGTTGTAGGAGGGGGTGCTGATCACCAGGGCGTCGGCCGATCCGAGCAGCCGCCGCGCCCGGGCCACCGGGGCCGGTCCGTCGGCCGCGTCGAGGTCCTGGTCGTAGTACGGCAGAGTCCGCAGATCCAGCAGCGGAGTGTGCACCTGTGCGCCCCGCCGCGCCAGCAGTCGGCCGATCGTCGCGACGGCGGTGCTGTTCACCGAGCCGCGCCGCAGACTGCCCGACATCAGTACGATCCTGGTCACACCGGTCTCCCTGTCCTTCGGACGGTTCCCCATCGGGCCCCGCCTTCCGATGACTTGAGAGTGCCGGAGCGGGGTCCCGACGCGATCCCGATCCGATACCGGGGGCACGGGACAGGCGGGTCGGTGGGGACCCGGCGGACGCACCCCGCGGTCCGGGTCCTCGATCTCAATGCCGGCCGTCGCGGGGTTTCTCCCACAGCAAGGTGTAACGCCACAGCAGGCGGCGCCGGAACCGGCTGCCCGGCAGCACACGGCGGGCTGTCTCGCGTGCCTCGCCGAACGTGGTGTCCGGGTCCGCCACGGGCATCTTCGCCGGTGCGCTGCTGCCTCCCTTGCGCCGGCTCAGCAGTTTCACCGAGGGGACCGCCGCGGCCAGGTGGAGCAGGTCGACGACGGATCCGGGGCCGGCGAGTCCGATGACGGCCAGTCGCCCGCCGGGGGCCAGCAGCTCGGCCGACCGAGCCAACGCGCGTTCGGTGCCCAGGTGGTGAGCGACGGCCACCATGGTGATGAGGTCGTAGTGGCCCGGCGGAAGCTCACGGCCGCCGGCTTCGAGGAAGTCCGCCTCCAGGAACCGGACGTTCTCGACCTCTTTGCTCTGATCTCGAGCCGACTCGACCATTTCCGCGGAGAGATCGATCCCGGTGACCCGGCCGGACCTGGAAGCCAGCAGACGGGCGAGTGTTCCGTCTCCGCATCCCACGTCCAGCGCCTCGCGACAGTTCCCGGGCACGAAGCCGAGAACAGCGGGATAGTAGTGAATGTTCGGATTCCAGCGACCAATATCCATGGCGACACATTAAATTCGGTGAGTTATCGGGTCAAACCCCCTTTCTGCGGGATTAATTGAGGACCCATTAGGGATCAATTCAGGACCGGAAAGCAGAAGGCTTTTCCTTTGCTATTTCGCCCGACACGGCGGGCTCCCGTCGCTCGCCTACGGGTGCGGCGAGCGAGGGGAGCCCGGGTGGTGGGGGCAGGTTGGTTCAGGAGCAGGTGGGCACGCCGTCCAGCCAGGCCGGGCCCTGGATGTAGATGTTCGTCATCCAGGCCTTGTAGTCGGGCAGGTAGGCCCAGGCGTCGTTGGTGTAGCCGTCGGAGGTGACGACCTCCGCGTGCTTCTGGCACTCGACCCGGATGGTGGTGGGGCCGGGGAAGGCGTAGACGCGGTCGGCGCCGACGGAGGGTGCCTTCTTCGTCCACACCCCGGTGCCCCAGGTCTTGGAGACATGCCCGGTGACCGCGCCGGTGTTGACGCGGACAGCCCCGAAGTAGTCACCGCCCAGGCGGACGTCACTGACCATCAGATGCGTACCGGACTGCTTCGCCTCGACCATCCTGCCCGCGCCGAGGTAGATCGCGATGTGGTGCAGGTCCGCCGACGTCCCGTAGGCCAGCAGATCGCCGGGGAGCAGCGGGGCGGTGCCCTGGGCGGCGGTGAAGCGGGCGGCGGCGCGGACCGTGTAGTACTGATGGCCGGCGTCGCCGTCGAGGATGTCGGAGCCGGCGGCCTGCGCGTAGGCGTACCGCACCAGGCCCGAGCAGTCGAAGCCGAGCCGCTCGGGGTCGTGTTCGCTGGCCGGGTCGGTGGGATCGACCTGGCCGTAGGTGGCGCCGGGCTGGGCGCCGTGGCCGCCGCCCCACGTGTACCAGGTGCCCGCGTCGACCTGGGCGCAGGCGGCGGCGATCGCGCGCTCGGCGGCCGCGGAGCCGCCGGACGCGAGGACTCCGCAGCCGCTTGCCGCCGGGGCGGCGGGCGCGGCGACTGCCGCGGGCGCCCAGAGGAGCAGGGCCAGTAGGCCGATGAGTGTGCCGATGATTCCGGTCCGCCGGAGCATGCCGGGACCCCCGTTTTCTGTGCTGCGTGAATGGTCGTGCATCAGCCTGCCGACCGGGCCTCGGCGGGTCGAGCACCCGGCGTCACCCCACCCCGAAAGGCAACGGGAAACCCTTGGGAAACCCCCTGCCACCAGTGCGGTCCGGCCGGCCGCCGTCAGGGCCGCGCGCACCCCGGAGTGAGGGACACGGGCAGTCCCGGCATCAGCGCCTTGCGCTCCCGCGGACCGATCGCCTGGCGCAGTCGGCAGATCCGGGCGAGCCGGGCGCCGAGGTCCAGGTCCCACAGGCGTACGGTCCCGTCGTTGCTGCTGCTGGCCACGGTCCGCCCGTCCGGAGCGAACGCGACGCCCCACACCGCGTTCGTGTGCCCGGTGAGCGTGGCCCACGGCCGCCGTCCGGGCACGTCCCAGAGCCGAACCGTACGGTCGCTGCCGCTGCTTGCGAGGAGGCGGCCGTCCGGGGAGAAGGCGATGCCGCGGACCGAGCCGGTGTGCCCGGTCAGGGAGGCCTCCAGACGGCGGTGGCGGACGTCCCACAGGCGGACCGTGCCGTCGTTGCCGCTGCTGGCGAGGGTCGCCCCGTCGGGGCTGAAGGCGACACCTCGTACGGCGCCGGTGTGTCCGGTGAGGGTGGCGAGCAGGCGATGGCCGGCCGTGTCCCACAGCCGTACCGTCAGATCGTCGCTCGCGCTGGCCAGGGTGCGGCCGTCCGGACTGAACGCGACATCGTTGGCGTAGTCCGCATGCCCGGTCATCACGGCGAGTTGACGGTGGGTCGCGACGTCCCACAGGCGGACCGTGCGGTCGGCGCCCGCCGAGGCGAGGGTGCGGCCGTCGGGCGCGAACGCCACCGAGAACACGTCCCCGGTGTGGCCGGTGAGGGTGGCGAGCGCGCGGTGCGAGGGGATGTCCCACAGCCGGACCGTGCCGTCCGAGCCCGCCGACGCCAGGGTGCGGCCGTCCGGCGCGAACGCCACCGAGAACACGCTTTCGCGGTGGCCCGTGAACGTGCGTACGATCCGGTGCCGGGCCACGTCCCACAGCCGTACGGTGTGGTCCGCGTCGGCGGTGGCCAGGAGTTTCCCGTCCGGGCTGTACGCGGCCTGCGAGACCTCGGTGAACGGACGCGCCGTCAGCACCGGGCCGCGCAGGTCCCACAGCACCACGGACTGGTCGAACCCTCCGGTGGCGAGCGTCGTCCCGGTGGAGTCCACGGCGACGGACATCACGTAGTCGGTGTGGCCCGCGAGGATCGCGGACGGCCGACCGGTGTGTACGTCCCACAGGCGGGTCGTGCCGTCGCCGCCCGCGCTGACGACCGTGCTGCCGTCCGGTGTGTAGGCGACCGCGTTGACGTCGTCGCTGTGGCCGGTGAGCTTCGCCGTGGCCCGGTGCGTGGCCACGTCCCACAGCCGTACGGTCCGGTCGACGCCCCCGGAGGCCACGCTGCGCCCGTCCGGGGCGAACGCCACCCCGAGCACTTCGTCGGTGTGCCCCCTGAGGACGGCCAGGGGGCGGGCCCGGTCGGTGTCCCACAGCCGTACGGTCCGGTCGGAGCCGCCCGAGGCCAGGGTCCGCCCGTCCGGGGCGTAGGCGAGCGAGTTGACGCGGCCGGTGTGGCCTACGAGCCGTACCGCGGTGGGGTGGTCGGCGCCCGCGTCCCACAACTGGATCGTTCCGTCGTCGGCCGCGACGGCGAGGGTACGGCCGCGGGGGTCGAAGGCGAGCGCCTTTGCCCCGTGGGCGCCCACGGGCAGCAGGGCCCGCAGCCGGTGGTCGGCGGTGTCCCAGATCCGCACCGGCCCGTCCGTGGACGTCGCCGCGAGCATGCGCCCGTCGGGGCTGAAGGCCACGGAGCGGACCCGTCCGGGAAGGGAGAGGGTGGCGGCGGTCCGGTGGTCGGCGGTGCGGCGCAGTTGTACGGTGCCGTACGCCTCGGCCGTTGCCAGCAGCCGGCCGTCGGGGGCGAAGGCGACCGCGTTGACGGGCCCGTGGTGGCCGACGAGGCGGGCGGAGAACGCCTGGGCCTGGGTGCTCAACAGGGCCCCTCGCGCCTCGGGGGTGGCGTCGGCGCGGTAGGCCTCCTCGGCGAGCAGCATGGAGGCCTCGGGCTGGCCGCCGGCCAGCGAGGTGGACTGCACCGCGAGGGCCTGGGAGCGGGCGACGCGTTCCTGGTCGAGGGCGGCGGAACGCTGCTGGTAGGCGAGGCTGCCCGCGGTCACGGCGAGGCCGAGCAGCACGGCGAGGACGACGAACAGGCCCTGCTTCAGGCGCGCCTGACGTCTCGCCAGGAGCAGCCCGAGGTCCTCCTCGGCCTGGCTGGCCAGAAGGAAGGCCTCTTCGCGGGGGCCGAGACGGCTGCGGGTGTCGAGTTCGTCGGCCCAGGAGCGGACCGTGTCGAGTCGGGTGCCGCGGTAGAGGGCGGACGGATCGCGGTGCTCGCGCTCCCATTCGGCGGCGGCGTGGGCGAGTTGCTGGTGGATGAGGAGTCCGGCCCGGTCGGCGTGGATCCAGTCGCGGAGCCGGGGCCAGGCGTGCAGCAGGGCCTCGTGGGTGATCTCGACGGTGTCCCGGTCCACGGTGATCAACCGGGCCCGGACGAACGCGTCGAGGGCGGCCGAGGCGGCGTCGGCGTCGGCGAGTTCTGCCATGAGGGCGCTGCGGCCGGTGCGGCGCCGGGTCGCGACGGTCCCGTCGTCGGAGACGTGGACGAGCCGGGACAGGATGCGCCGGATCGACTTCTGTTCGGCCGGGTACAGCTGGGCGAACACGGTCTCGGCGGTGCGGGCGACGGCGCCCTGGATGCCGCCGGTGCGCTCGTAGCCGGCCACCGTGAGGGTGGTGTCCTCGCGCTGCTGCCAGGTGGCGAGGAGGGCGTGCGAGATGAGGGGCAGCGCACCGGGCGGGGTGCCGTCGGGGCCGATGGCGCCGCTCGCGCCGGCCGGTTCGTCACGCAGGCCCGCGTCACGCAGGAGGAGGGGGACCAGGCCGGGTTCCAGGGTGACGCCGGCGAGTTCGGCGGGGCGGGTGATGGACTCCCGCAGTTCCGCGACGGACATGGGGAGCAGTACGAACAGTCCCTCGGTGAAGAGGGTTGCGAGTTCGGGGAGTTCGAGGCAGTGTCCGGAGAAGTCGGCGCGGACCCCGAGCACGACGACCGCCGGGTCCGGACAGGTGGACACCGCGCGCAGGACCCGGACGAAGGTCCGTCTCTCGTCCTCGTCGGAGCAGAGGGTGAACAGTTCCTCGAACTGGTCGACCAGGAGCACGGGCCGCACCGGCGGCGGGCGGCGGCCGTCAGGGCCGGGCGGGGCGTCGTCCGAGCGGGCGCGGACGGCCTCCAGCAGGGCCTCGGGGCGCTCGGCCACCTGCGCCGCGGTGAGGTCGAGATCGCTGCCGAGGACCTTCGTGGTCCGTTCGAGGAGTTCGTCGAGCGGGTGCGCGGTGGGGGTGAGGGCGACGACGGGCCAGCGGTCGGCGCCGGGCATGGGAAAGCCGCCGGGGCGCCGCAGTGCCGGGACGAGACCGGCGTTCAGCAAGGACGACTTGCCGGCGCCGGACGGGGCGACCAGCAACAGCGGCCCGCCGCCGACGCGTTGGAAGACCCGCTCGACCAGCGCGGCCGTGGCCCGCTCCCGGCCGAAGAACCGGGCCGCGTCCTGCGGGGTGAACGCCGCCAGGCCGCGGTACGGGCACGCGGGCGCACCGATGTCGGCGGCCGGCCCGCCGCCGCGCTCCACCGGGACGCTTTCCCGCACCAATCGGAGCAACTCGCCCTCGGCGCGCAGGATGTGGTCGCACTGGCGGGCGACGTCGACGGTCGCCCGCTTGACGCCGGTCTCGATCTTGCTGAGATAGCCCTTGCTGTAGTGGGTCTGGCGCGCGAGGTCGGCCAGCGACAGACCCCGCTCCCTGCGCAACCGTCTCAGCTGCGCGGGAAACGACGGAGTGGCCTGTGCGGGGTTTTCCGGCTGGTCGGTCCGGTCGACGCCCGCGTGTACGTGTTCCTGGTCCCCCAAGACGTCCCCCTAGGCACTGGCCTGCCCGGATCGTGAGACGGCGGATGCCCAGGTTACTGCGGGGGTCGGACACGGAACCAAGCCTTTCACCCGGAGTGGCGAAAAACGGGACCGCCGGGACCGGTGTGGGGCCGGTCCCGGCGGTCGCTCCCCCGTGGCGAAGGGCGCGCTACGGGCGGTTGAGGGTGATGGAGTTGACCGGCGTGAGGTTCTCGTAGGCCCACTCGTCCTGCGCGAGTGTCTTGTAGCAGTTGGTGCCGCCGTAGTTGTAGCAGAGGCTGGCGGTGGCGCCGCCGTACTGGTTGTTGAGGACCCAGTGGTTCCCGAACTGGTTGCTCAGGTTGTGGGCCCCGTACGAGGTGTACTGGACGGTCGGATGCGGGTCGTTGACGGGATTGACGCCCTCGGCCCAGATGCACACGTTGCCGGACAGGCATCCGTACACCGTGGAGTTGCCGGCGGGCGCGGCCTGGGCGGCGCCGCTCATCGCCACCACTGCCGTGGCCGCGGTCGCGAACGCGGCGGCGGCGCTCAACATCTTGCGCATGCTTCCCCCTAGCGGGTCTCCTGCGTCGTCGCAGGACGTGCTTCGAGCTGACGGGATCAGCGTGTCCCGGGCGGCTGCCGGGGTCGACGGGTTTCCTGTTGCCCGTCCGTGGGTCGGCCGGGAAACCCGGTGTGAACTGGGGTTTCCCGGATCGGCGGTCAACCGGCGAGCCCTGACCGGGCTACCGGTGCCAGCACCGGCGGAACGGAACCGTCAGGAGGCGTGGCGGAAGACCGCGGCCGGGCCGATGACGTCGGGTCCGTACTTCTCCCGCACCCGGTCGACGGCCTCCTCGGCCACCAGCCGCGCTTCCCGGGCTTCGTCGAGGCTGATCTGCCGGGCGACCTCGTCGGCCCGGACGAGGTCCTCGCCCTTGAGCGCGAGCCCGGTCAGTCGGCCGCGCTGCAGACCGGCGGCGTCCATCAGCCGGTAGGCGAGCAGCCGCAGGTCGTCGTCGTGCGCGGACGGCTCGGCGAGGCGGCGGGTCCTCTCCCAGCGGCTGCCGCCCGCGAAGCGCAGGGTGAGCGTCACGGCCCGGGCGGCCTGGTCGCGCCGGCGCAGGAGCAGACCGAGCCGTACGACCAGTTCCAGCAGGGCGGCGCGGACGTCGGTGCCGTCCAGCACATGGCGGTCGAAGGCGCGGCTCACGGCCGCCGTGGTGGGCAGTTCGCGGGGTACGACGGGACGCGGGTCGATGCCGCGGGCCCGGTCGGACGCCGTCCGGCCGGCCTTCCCGCCCAGCAGACGCTGCACGGTGGCGGGCTCGACGGCGGCCAGCAGGCCCACGCTGTGGATGCCGTAGTCACGCAACACGTCGGCCTGGCGCGGGCCGATGCCGTGCAGTGCCCCGATTGGCAGCGGGCCCAGCCAGTCGGCGACCTGGTCCGGGGCGACGGCGACGACGCCGCCCGGTTCCGGCACCTGGCCGGAGGCGGTGGCGGCCACGGTGATCGTGGGGCCGATGCCGACCCGGAGGTCGATGCCGAGGCGCGAGAGCGTGCGCACGCGCAGGATCTCCCCCAGGCGGCGCGTGTCCGCGCCGTGGTAGCGCAGGGCCCCTTTCAGCTCCACCAACGCCGCGCCGGGCGGGAGCGCCCGCACCACCGGGGAGAGCTCCGCCAGCTGCTCCAGGACCTGTCGGTAGCCCTCCTCCCCCAGCCCGTCCGGGCAGCGCACATGCATCACTGTCGACACCTCATGTGCCCTCGTCATGACCCTCACCTCCCACACACCACGTTATCGAACATAAAATCGAACATGCGAGGGCGCGAAGTGCGGATCATGAGCATAGAATCAAAAATGTGTTCGATGACCTGCCGCCCGACCTGGAACGCCTGCACACCCTGCGCGTCTGGCACGCCCTGTGGCTGGCGCGGATCGACGCCAAGATCGAGGCGCTGCGACTGCGGCAGGCCGAGGCCGAACACGGCCGGCGCAGAAGGCCGCGGCCGCCGGAGTGGATCGTCGAACTCGGCATCGGCACCGGCCGGCGGCCCGTCCAGGTGCACGCGGGCGACTGCCACATGGCCGGCTCCCGCCGCCGCCCCGTCGGCCGCGACGAGGCCCGCCGCCTCCTCGCCGGGGGCCTCGGCGCATGCGCCCACTGCCGGCCCGACGCGCAGCTCGACGTCGTGGACTTATCCCTCAAGAGGTCCGGTCACCGTTCGACCGTCGCACGATATCGCCCGATATCCTGAATCTTGGGCGATATGACTCCTATCGCCCAGAACAGGATCTCTTCCGATGACGACTCCCCCGCCCCCGGTCAGCGAGCCCGACCCGTCCGCCCTCACCTGCCCCGGTGACAAGGTCGGCCCGTGCGCCGCCTGCCAGCGCAAGACCCACAAGTACGGCTCCGGCGGCAGCCCGCTGTGCCAGTGGTGCATGGCAGCGGCCCAGGAGCAGTGGGGTCCCGGCGTGCGCTACACCAGCACCAGGCCGTGAACCCGCAGCCCGTGCCGCCCGCGGCTCGCGGCTCGGTCGGCCAGGCGTCCGCCACTCCCCCCGTCTCTCACCGAACCGGACGGCCGCGCAGTTCGCAGTGCACCGCCCAGGCCACCGAGACCATCGGCACCGCCACGACCGCTCCGACCACGCCGGCCAGGATGCTCCCCGCGATGACGGAGAGGGCCACGACGACCGGGTGCAGCCGGACCGCCCAGCTCATCACCAGCGGATGCAGTACATGGCCTTCGATCTGGCCGACGATGACGATCAGCGCGAGGACCACGAGCGCGATGACCGGCCCGCGCGAGGCGAGGGCGACCACCGTGGCCACGCCCAGCGCGACGGGCGATCCCACCAACGGGACGAACGCGGCGAAGAACTCCAGCAGCGTCAGCGGCAGGGCCAGCGGCACCCGCAGCAGGAACAGGGCGACTCCGACCAGCACGGCATTGGTGCCCGCCACGATGAAGATGCCCCGCGTGTACCCGGCGAAGGTCCGCCAGGCCGCACCGCCCGCACGGCTCCACGGGTCACGGGCCGGCTGCGGCAGCCACTCCTGGAACCAGCGCCAGAAGCGGTCGCCGGAATGGATGAAGAACAGGGAGCAGAACAGCGCGAGCACCCCCGCGGTCAGCACCTCCACGAGCCGTCCCGCACCGCTCACGGCGCTGCTGATCAATGCGGAGCGGTGCTCGGAGACGAAGGTGTTCAGCTTGCCCTGAAGGTCCGACATCACCGTGGGACTCACGTGGAAGGGCGGCCCCTGCAGCCACCGTTCGATGCGCCCGACACCCCCGCTGAACTCCTTGCCCAGCCGGTCCCACTCGCGTGCCACCAGTTCGCCGACCAGCGCCAGCAGACCGAGGACCATCACCAGGCTGCCCAGGACACTGACCACCACTGCCAGGGCCCTGGGCAGCCGGCGCGCCAGGAGATCGGCGAGGGGACGGAGTACGGAGGTCACGACGAGGGCGAGGAACAACGCCACGGCGACCAGCTGCAGACGTCCCAGGATCACGAAGCCCGCGTACACGGCCGCCCCGAGCACCAGCAGCCGCCACGCGTAGGCGGCGCCCATCTTCAGCCCGTGGTGCACGGCCACCCCGTCCTCGGGGCGCCGCTCTTCGGCGGCCGCCCTGCGCGCCCGGGCGACCGTCCCGACTCCCCGGGCGGGCCGGCTGCCGAGCACGACGTACCTCATCCGCCGCGGGCCACGGCTCGCACCGTGACCGGCTCCTGGGTCCGCACCCGGAGTTCGGGGCGACCGACGTACGGCGTCACCCACCTGCACGTCACCGCCTCACGTCATCGAGACCACGCAGCTACGTGTCCCCAGAGACGCCACTTTCTAAATCGGACCGCCCCGGACGGCCCCGAACGCACCACGGCATCCGGTTCAGTGCGCCCCGTCGTCACCGTGGCTGCGGACGACCTCCTTGACCTTGGCCACCGCGAATCCCCAGCCCTGTTCGACGGTCGGCTTGGCCGGTACGGCGATCTCGTCGGGGTTGGTGAGCACGTCGAGCAACACGGGCCCCGGGGTGTCGAAAGCCCGGCGTACCGCCTTCTCCAGGTCGCCCGGGTCGGTGACGCGGATGCCGGTGATTCCCATGGCCGTGGCCACGGCGGCGAAGTCGGGGTTGTCCAGGACGGTGCCGAACTCCGGCAGCCCGGCCTGTTCCTGTTCCAGTTTGACCATGCCCAGACGGCGGTTGTCGAAGACGACGAGCTTCACGGGGAGGCTGTGCGTCTTCAGCGTCATGAGGTCGCCGAGGAGCATGCTCAGGCCGCCGTCTCCGCAGAAGGCCACGACCTGCCGTTCCCGGTCCAGACACTGTGCGCCGAGCGCCTGCGGCATGGCGTTGGCCATGGAGCCGAGGTTGTAGGAGCCGATGAGCCGCCGCTGCCCGCGCATCTCGACGAAGCGTGAGAGCCATACCGTCGCCATGCCGGTGTCGGAGGTGAAGACGGTGTCGTCGGCGGCCAGGCGGTCCACGACGGCCGCCAGCGCCTCGGGGCGGATGTCGTGGGTGCGGTTGTCCAGCGACGAGCGCATGCGGCCGAGCAGGCCCTTGTCGTGGGCGGGGTCGGCCAGCCGGGCCTGGCCCTCGCGCCACTGCTCGAACCGTTCGCGGGCCTTGTCCAGGTGGGAGCGGTCCCGGGCGCCGTGCGACCCGGCGGGGGCGGCCGCGAGGTGGGTGAGGAGGTCGCGGACGGTGGCGCCGGTGTCGCCGACGAGACCGACCTCGACGGGCACCCGCCGTCCGATGTGGGCTGCCTCGGTGTCCACCTGGATGACGGTCTTGCCCTCCGGATACCAGTCCCGGTAGGGGAAGTCGGTGCCCAGCAGCAGCAGGGTGTCCGCCTCCTGCAGGGCCGACGCGGCGGCCGGGTTGCCGATGAGGCCCGTCTGGCCGACCTGGAACGGGTTGGCGTCGCCTTCGAAGCCTTCCTTGGCCTTGAGGGTGAGGACCATGGGCGCGGCCAGCCGGTCGGCCAGGGCGAGGACGTCCTCGCGGGCGCCCTGCGCGCCCCGTCCGACGAGCAGGGTGACCCGTTCGGCGCGGTCCAGGAGGTCGGCGGCGTGCCGCACCGCGGACTCCTCCGGCCGGCTGAGCGGCGCGTCGAGCGCGAACCGGGCCGGGCGGTCGGTGCTCAGTTCGCGTTCGCCGAGGTCGCCGGGGACGGTCAGGACGGCGACGCCCTTGCGGCCCAGGGCATGGCGTACGGCCGTCTCCAGCATCTGCGGCATCTGGTCGGCGGAGGTGATGGTGGCGCGGAAGACGGCGACGTCACTGAAGAGGGCGTCGTTGTCGACTTCCTGGAAGTAGTCGGTGCCGAGCTCCGCCAGCGGAACCTGTCCGGCGATCGCCAGGACGGGGGTGTGGCTCTTGGCCGCGTCGTACAGTCCGTTGAGCAGGTGGACGGAGCCGGGTCCGACGGTGCCCATGCACACTCCGAGGGTGCCCGAGAGCTGCGACTGGGCGCTCGCGGCGAACGCGGCCGCCTCCTCGTGCCGGCAGCCCACCCACTCCAGGCCCTCGGTGGTGCGAATGGCGTCCGTCAAAGGGTTGAGCGCGTCTCCCACGACGCCGAACACCTGGCGCACGCCGAGTTCGCTCAGTGCGTCCACGATCACGCGGGCGACGGTACGGGCCACGATGGTTCCTCCAGGTCAGACGGTGAAGTGGTCAGGGTCGGCGGCCTTCCAGTCGGCCGCCCAGGATTGCGGAGCCCCGGCGAGCAACTGCCCCGGCTCCAGCCACTCGTACAGCTCCTCGTAGGAGCGTTCGGTGTAGGGGTCGATGCGCCGGCGGAGCATGTGCGGGCGCAGATCGGCGGGGTCGGTCACGCCCATGGACGCCATGATCTGCAGGGCGCTCGCCACGGTGGCTTCCTGGAACCGCTGGACGCGCGGCGTCTTGTCGCGCACGTCGAGGGCGCGGGCTCGCCGGGGGTCCTGCGTCGTCACGCCGGTCGGGCAGGTGTTGGTGTGGCAGCGCTGGGCCTGGATGCAGCCGACGGCGAACATCATCGCCCGTGCCGCGTTGCCGTAGTCGGCGCCCTGCACCAGACGCTTGACCAGATCCGTACCGGTGGCGATCTTGCCGCTCGCCCCGATCCGGATGCGGTCGCGCAGTCCCGTGCCGACGAGGGCGTTGTGCACGGTGAGCAGGCCCTCGGTCAGGGGTGTGCCCACATGGTCGGCGAACTCCAGGGGCGCGGCTCCGGTACCGCCTTCGCCGCCGTCCACGATGATGAAGTCGGGGGCCGTGCCCTCGGCCAGCATGGCCTTGCACACGGCGAGGAACTGGCGGCGCGAGCCGACGCACAGTTTGAACCCGGTCGGCTTGCCACCGGACAGCTCCCGCATCCGTGCGATGAACCGGACGAGTTCGCGCGGGGTGGAGAACACCCGGTGGTACGGCGGTGAGATCACCGTCTTCCCCTCGGGCACGTCTCGCACCTTCGCTATCTCGGCGTTGACCTTCGCTCCCGGCAGGACCCCGCCGATGCCCGGCTTGGCGCCCTGCGACAGCTTCAGGGACACGCACTTGACGTGGTCGTGGGCCGCCTTGTCGGCGAACTCGGCGGGATCGAAGTCGCCGTCGGGGGTGCGGCAGCCGAAGTACCCGGTGCCGATCTCCCACACCAGGTCTCCGCCCGGCCGCAGATGGTATTCCGACAGGCCGCCCTCACCGGTGTCGTGGGCGAATCCCCCGGCTGCGGCACCTCCGTTGAGGGCGAGAACGGCGTTCGACGACAGCGAGCCGAAGCTCATCGCCGACACGTTCAGCAGCGCCATGTCGTACGGGCGGCCGCAGTCCGGGCCGCCGATGCGCACCCTCGGCGGCGTCTCGGGCACCGGGCAGGGGGCCATCGACGGCACCAGGAACTCGTAGCCGGGCTGGTAGACGTCCCGTTCGGTGCCGTAGGGCTGTTCGGCTTCGGTGCCCTTCGCCCGCTCGTAGACGATGCTGCGCACGTCCCGGTCGAAGGGGCGCCCGTCGTAGTTCCGTTCGATGAAGTACTGCTGAAGCTCGGGACGGATGCGCTCCATGAGGAAGCGGAGATGCCCCAGGACGGGGTAGTTGCGCAGTACGGAATGCTCCCGCTGCACCAGGTCGGCCACACCGACCAGCCCCAGCAGACACAGGGGTACGGCGGCCAGGCACCACCAGGGCGAGAGTCCGACCGCGGCGACGGCGGCCGCGATGCCGCCCGCCAGGATCACAGCGACGATTGCATTGCGTATCACCCCTCGCTCATTGCCCTGGATCGGCCTGCCAGTCCTGCGGGTTCGTCAAGAAACAGGTAAGCGCGCGCCACGGGGGCCTCTCGTACCTGCTCCATGGTCATTTCCGCGGAGGGCAGCGGTCGGGCCGCGGCGAGGAAGTCTAAAGTTGGTGCGTGAGCGAGGGGAGGAGCAGTGAGAGCGTCGCGCACCCTGGCGACCCTGGACGAGGTCGACGCCGGTGATCACGTCTGCCAGATGCTGAAGCGCACCGACGACGTGGTCGACCGCAGCCGCGCCTTCGTCGCGGACGGGGCACTCCACGGGGACAAGGTGGTGATCGTAGGTCCCGCCCTCCACCGAGGCGGCGAGTTCGCCCCCCTCGTCCTCGATCCTGCCCGGCTGGACGGGTCCCTCCTCGCCGCGGTGCGTCGCGAGGCCGCCAATGCCGACCGCGAGGGTTTCCGCTCGCTGCGCGTGCTGCGCCATGTCACGCTCGGCCGCCGCCCCGACCACGCGACGGGACTGTTGCGCAGCGAACTCGATCTGGAGGAGTTCGCCGCGGACACCGGGGCCATGGTGGTGTGCGCCTACAGCGGCGATCTCGACCTCACCACCTTGCGGCAGATCCAGTGCGTACACCCCCACCGTCTGGGCAGCAGTCCCGGACCACCCGCGTTCCAGGTGTATCGGACGGGGAAGGAGGGATGGACGGTGAGCGGGACCATCGACAGCGAGGGCGCCGACGCATTCGCCACCGTCCTGTGCACCCTCCTCGCCCGGACGGCGACGATCCGCCTGCTCTGTCACACCGTGGAGTTCTTCGACGCCGCCGGGATGAGCGCGCTGGCCGACGCCGCCAGGCATCTTCCGGATCGCAAGGTCATCCTGGAAGGCACCAACGAGACCGTACGGCTCGCCTGGGAGCTGTCCGGATTCGCGGTACCCGACATCCCGGTGGTGATCGCGTCGTGACCTCCTCCCCTGCCACCTCCACCACGCCCGGTACGGGATACCGGCACGAGCTGTATCCGTACTCCGGCCGGGAGGAGTTCGTCGAGGGCACCGCCAGCTTCATCCAGGACGCTCTGGACGGCGGCGAGGCCGTCGTCGTGGCCGTTCCGCACGAGAAGGCGTCTTTGCTGCGTGCCGAGATCCGCGAGGACGAGGCCGTGCGCTACGTCGACACCAGCAGGGTGGCGCATCATCCGGGCAGGCTCATCGGAGCCTGGCAGGAGTGGCTCCAAGGACACGCGTCCGACGGGCGGCCCGTGCGAGGCATCGGCGAATCCCCGTGGGAGGCCGTTCGCAGCCAGGCGGAGGCCGCGGAACTGCGCTACCACGAGTGGCTGCTCAACAAGGCCTTCGCCCAGGGCCCGGCCTGGTGGCTGCTGTGCCCCTACGACGTCGCCTACGACGAGGCCACGTTGCGGGAGATGGCCCGCTGCCACCCCGAGATGCGCAAGGACGGCCGTACGACGCCGTGCGAGGACTACGATCCGCGGGCGCCGTACGCGTTCGGGCCCCTGACCCACCCCTGCGATCCGTACGACGAATTCGTCTACACCAGCGGTGACCTGACCGCGCTCCGGGAAAAGATCGCGGCCTGCGCCGAACTGCACGGCCTGGCCGAGCGGCGTCTGCGCGAACTGCATCTCGCCGCCACGGAGGTGGCCGCGAACAGCATCAGCCACGGCGGCGGGCGGGGCGTGCTGCGCGTGTGGAACGAGGACGGCCGGCTCGTGTGCGAGTTCCGGGACGCCGGCTATATCGCCGATCCCCTGGCGGGACGCATCAGGCCGACCGCGGCACAGGCCGGCGGGCGCGGCCTGTGGCTCATCCACCAGCTCTGCGACCTCGTGGAAATCCGCTCCACGCCGGCCGAGGGCACGACGATACGCCTCCACACGGAGCTGCCCGAGCGGCAATGAGTGACGATGAACACCAAGGAATGTGAGACAGAAATCGAATTCCGGGTAGGCGCTCGAAGACGCCGTAAGAACAGCAAGGTGTAACGGTCTAGACGGGAGCACGCAATTCATGCTCACAGTGCGGATGCGGCAAGGGAACACGACAGTCGCCCGACTGCCCGAGGCGGTCGACTACGACACCGCTTCCCACGTCGGCGACGAGTGCAAATCCCTGATCAAGCAGGGCTGTCGCACCCTCGTCCTGGATGCCTCGCAGGTGCAGTACCTCGACTCCTCGGGCATCAGCATGCTCATCATGGTGACCCGCGCACTCGAGGAGCGCGACGGAACCCTGCGCATCGCGGACCTCAGTGACCACTACCAGCAGGTGTGGCACGTTCTCGGTCTCGACACGATGTTCCCCATCGCCCCGACCGTGAACGCCGCTCTCGAATCGCCCGCCACCGGGCCCTCCCTGGACGAACGGCTGGACACCAGCTCGATGTAGTCCTCAGTCCTCCGCGACCCGGATGATCGTCCGGCCGGAGACGCGCTTTTCGGGAGCGAAGGCGGCAACCGCCTCGGTCAGCGGGCGTACCGCGCCGACCCGCACTTCCAGCCGTCCGTCCCTGACCCGCTGCACCAGATCCGCGAGGCGTACGCGGTCGGGTTCCACGACGAAGAACAGCGCCCGCCCGTCCTTGGGCCGGACCGTCGGCGGCTGCGCGATCGTGACGAGCGTGCCCCCGGAGCGTACGAGGGCGGCAGAGCGGTCGAGAACATCACCGCCGATCACGTCGAACACGACGTCGACCTCCCCGGCGTCCTCCAGTCGGCCGGCCTCCAGGTCGAGGAACGTCTGCGCACCCAGGGCGCGGACGGTGTCCCGGTCGGCTGAGCGGCCGCTGCCGATCACGTGAGCACCGGCCTCCAGCGCCAGCTGCACCGCGATCGAGCCGACGGCACCCGCGGCACCGTGGATCAGGACGGTCTGGCCGCTCACCAGGCGCGCGTGCTCGAACAGGCCCTGCCAGGCGGTCAGTCCGGAGATGGGGAGCGCGGCCGCCACCGTGTGGTCGACGTCCGCGGGAAGCGGGGCGAGATTGCGGGCCTCCACGGCGACGTACTCGGCCAGCGAGCCGTCTCGGGCCCAGTCGGTCGGGCCGAAGACCCGCTGGCCGACGGTGAGGCCGGTGGTCCCGAATCCCAGCTGTGCCACCACACCGGAGACCTCGTGCCCTGGCACGCTCGGGGTGCGGTCCCGGCCGGCGCGGTCGGACCACGTGGCGGGCCAGTCGAGCTCTCCCCGGGTGAATCCCGCGGCATGCACCCGAACGATGACGTCGTTCTCGGCGGCATGGGGGTACGGCAGGTCGGCGAGGGTCAGCCCGGCGACGCCGGCGTCGCGGCTCGGTGCGGTGATGGCTCGCATGATTCTTCCTTTGTTCGATTGCGAAAGGTACCGGGGGTTTGCCTGAAAATTGACGTCCTGTTTCTCGGCATCAACTGGGCCAGGGTGCGTCGACGACGCGCTCGACCATGCTCGTACGCCGGAATCCCGGCACGAAGTGTTCCAGCACATCGGAATTCACGGTCCCGTAGGTGGTGTCCGGCCGGTACCGCAGCCCTCGCACGAATTCCTGCAGGAACTCCTTCTTGAATTCCCCGCGCGGATGGGCGGCGACGATCTCCTCCACCTGGCCGCCGTCCAGGCGGTCCAGACCCCAGCCGATCGCGTCGGTCAGCACGCCGTAGTTCGTGGCGGCCGTCTCCGGGCCCATTCGTCCAGGGATCCCGGGCGTCGTGTGCAGTGCGATCGCCGTCCACACCACCTCGGCGGCGCCCTCCGAGAAACCGCGATCGAGAAGGAACCTGCGCGCATGGTCGGCGCCGTCGAGCTCGAACCGCTGCTGCACGTCGGAGAACGGAGCCGAAAGGCCGACGTCGTGGAACATCGCGGAGACGTAGAGCAGCTCCGGGTCCGGCTGGAGGCCGAGCTCGCGCGCATGGAGGGATCCGAAGAGGAAAACACGCCGGGAGTGGTGGAAGACAAGGGGCCCGGTCGTTTCACGGAGGAATGCGGTGGCCTCCGCCACTGCCTCCGTGTCGGGGATTTCCACGGCTGCGACAATGTCGGTCATGAGGTTCACGCTTTCCATGCGGCGGACAGGAGCAGGTGTTGCGCCCGCTCTCCACGGTGCCTACCGAGCGGCCTTGACTGCCACCTCGGCCCGGACATGAACCACTCGAATCCAGACACCCGAGGAACAGGCCTGTGAGCTCCGACCCGCATCGGATCGCGATCCTCGTCTACGACGGGGTCAAGCTGCTGGACGTCGCCGGACCCGCGGACGTGTTCGGGGAAGCGAACCGGCTGGGCGCCGACTACCGGATCACCCTGCTGTCGACCACCGGCACGGAAGTGGCCTCGTCGATCGGTGTACGGACAGCCGTCGACGGCAGCCCCGCCACGGAACCGGACCCCGACACCTTCCTGGTGCCGGGCGCGAACATCTATCCCAGAACTCCCGTCCCCCGCACGCTGATCGAGGCGGCGAATGGGCTGGCGGTCCGGTCCGGCCGCGTGGCGTCCATCTGCTCCGGGGCGTTCGTCCTGGCCGCCACCGGCCTCCTGGACGGCAGGCGTGCGACGACACACTGGAAGATCGCGGGCGAGCTCGCCGCCCGGCACCCGAAGATCCGCGTGGAGCCGGATGCCATCTACGTCCGCGACGGCACCACGTACACCTCGGCGGGTGTCACCGCCGGCATCGACCTGGCGCTGGCGCTCGTGGAGGAGGACCACGGTCCCGACCTGAGCCGGGAGGTCGCCCGCGCCCTCGTGGTCTATCTGCAACGCGCCGGCGGCCAGTCGCAGTTCTCCGCGCCCCTGCAGACCCCGCCACCCCGCTCCCCCGCACTGCGCACCGTCGTCGACCTGGTGACCGCCGATCCCACCGCCGGCCACTCCGTCGCGGAACTCGCCGGGCACCTCAACGTCAGCCCCCGCCACCTCACACGGCTGTTCCGCGAGGAGCTGTCCACCACGCCGGCCCGGTACGTCGAGTCCATCCGGTTCGACATCGCGAAGGCGTTGCTGGACCAGGGGCATTCCGCCACGCAGGCGGCGCTGCTGGCCGGGTTCCCCGGCTACGAGAGTCTGCGGCGGGTCTTCGCACGCGAGCTGTCCATCAGTCCCGCCGCCTACCAGCGCCGTTTCAGCACCGCCCGCCGCGGAGGATAGCGGCGCCGCCCTGGCGAGCCCCCGGACGACCCCTCCGTTCGGGGAGGGAGGAGATCACGGCTCGACGACGGACAAAATCTGTCGCGGCGACAGTAGACATTGGCCCGTCGCGGGGCTACCGTATGTGTTGTAAGCAGGAAGTCCGAGAGGACGCGGCAGGTAGGGATCTGCCGCAAGAAGGTGAAGCAGGAAACGGACCCCCGGGTCCGTGAGCAGTACCCGCAGTACCCAGCAGTACGACCGAGTAATCGAAGGTAAAGGAGCAGAACGCCATCAGGATCGCCCGGACGAGGAAGTGTCCGTCCGGGTACCGCAGGCCCCGGATTGGAAGGTGGTCCCCGGTCACGCATCCGCGATCCCCGCAGCCCCGCCGTCCCGGCGGTATCTGCGGACAAAGAAGGCCGGCGCAGTAGGCCGGTAGATGGTGTTGAAAGCTCGGGGCCCGGGTGCCAGGACGGCACCCGGGCCCCCCGACGCGTCTTTGGAAGAAGAGGTCTATGCCCCCTCGCAGTGCCCAATCCGTCACCCCCCTCGATGACGACGACTACCCTGCCTACACCATGGGCCGGGCCGCCGAGATGCTCGGCACCTCGCCCGCCTTCCTGCGCGCCCTCGGCGAGCACCGTCTGATCACCCCACTGCGCTCCGAAGGCGGCCACCGCCGCTACTCCCGCTACCAGTTGCGTATCGCCGCTCGCGCCCGCGAGCTCGTCGACCAGGGCACCCCCATCGAGGCCGCGTGCCGCATAGTCGTCCTCGAAGACCAACTCGAGGAAGCCCTGCGCATCAACGAGCAACTGCGCGCCCAGGGCGAGGAGCCGCAGCCGGAGACCACGACCTGAACCGCGGTCGGCCGGCCCGCGTACCCCTCCCCTCCCCAGAAGGCCCACCGGTAACGCCCGGGTGTCCGCGGACCCCGAGTTCTCTCCTTTCCGGGCCGACCTACCGAGCCCTTCTCCGGTAATGTCAGGTCAACGTCAACGACGTTGCGCGCGTAGAGGGGCGGGGAGACATCGTGGTCGGTGAGGCGATGAATCCTCTCGCCGGTTTCCGGCAGTGGCGGCACCTGCGGCGTCTCGACAGGGAGATGCACCAGTTCGCCGAGGAACTCATCGGTCCCATCCGGGAGAAGCTCTTCGCCGAGCAGGACGCCGCCTCGGGACAGCAGGGTCCGGTGGACCCCGAGGCACTGTTCGCGGCCTTGGTGGAGTCCGCCCGGCGGTGGCGCGGGGAGCGCACGCTCGAGGTTCACCGGGTGCGCATCCCCCGCAAGTTCCACGCCACGGGGATGTGGGTCGAGCGAAAGCAGCGGGACGACGTGATCGTCGAGCAGGACGCCGAGGTCTGGCACCAAGCGCAGATCCTCGGCCACGAGTTGTGGCACATGCGGCAGAAGGACCGCATGACCCCCGAGCAGTTGGCGGCGGACGCCTGCTCCGCCCTCGGATCCGGGCACCCGCACGATGCCCGGCCGGCCGCCGCGCGTTCCGGCTTCGACGAGGACCCCGAGAAGGAAGCGGAGCTGTTCGGCATTCTGATCGGCCAGCAGATGCGGTCCCTGATGGACCGGGACGTGATCGTCGGCGACACGGCTCGTCGCATCGCCGACTCCCTCGGCTATCAGAGGCACCGCAGATGAGCGGGGCGATCAACTACATAAGCTGCGGCCTGCTCTGGGTCGCACTGCTGTTCCGGCTGCCCGACATCAGACGCCACTGGTCCGAGCCCTCCCTGCGGGCCATCATCGCCGTGCTGGGCTTCGCCTCGATGTGCTTCCTCCTCGGGGCGCCACCGACGGTCGCCCTGATCAACAGCGTGAGCGGGATTCCCAACCTGGCCGCACCCCTGACCTACGCCGCGATCACCGCGTACAGCGCGGCCTCCCTGGTCCTGATCGCCTGCTGGCGCGGCGGTGCGTCCGTCCGCCGCACGGCACGCAACTGGATCTACAGCTACGCGGGGGTCCTCACCGGGATCGCCGTCCTCTTCGCGGTGGGAAACCCCGCCGAGGAGCGGCGGACCGACTTCGACACCTACTACGCGACGACTCCCTGGGTCGCCGAGATGGTCGTCCTGTATCTGCTCGCGCATCTGACGGCCGCGACCGTCAGCGCCGTGTGGTCCCTGCGTTGGGCTCGCGAGACAGAGGTACGCCGACGGCCCTGGCTGCGGGCCAGTCTGCTGACCATCGGCACCGGCACGGCGCTCAGCACCGGATACAGCATCAGCAAACTCGCCGCCATCGCGGCACGGTGGTCGGGCCAGGACTGGGTGACGGTGGGTACGTCGGTGTCCTCGCTGTGCGCCGGTCTGGGCGCGCTGGTGACGGTCACCGGATTCCTTCTGCCGATGGCGGGGCACCACCTGTCGGCGTGGGCCGACTTCGTGCGGCTCGCGCCGTTGGACGCCCTGCTCGACCCGGTTCTCGAGGACCGTGCCCTGCGCGTCGAACGGCCCCGCTCGCCGCTGCTGTGGGGCACCTGGCGGCGCAGCACCATCCTCAACGGCCTGCACGAGATCGAGGTCTTCTTCGACAAGGCGCTCTACGAACAGGTCCACGACGCCGAGTTGAAGAGGTTGCGGGAAGCGGCCGGGGCGCACGGACCCGAGGACGGGGCGCAGGGGCGGGCCGTGGCTTCCGCGTGGGCGGTGACGATCTCGGCGGCCGCTCGGCGAAGCGCTCAGCGGTCGGCAGGCGCGTTCGGCGAGTCGGCCCCTCTGCCGCTGCCGCGGGACCCCAAAGCGCTCGTCCAGATCGCCGATGCCGTGCGGCGCACGGAACGCAGGGCACGCTCCGTCGCGGCGGGCCCGGCCAGGGCCGGGTCGCTGTGACGGGCGGGGCAGGACACACCCCCACAGCAGGCGAAACGGAGCTGCCGATATGAGTCTGGTCGTCTACGCGGCGGCCGTGCTGTTAGTCGTGGCCGCGATGATGATCCGCCGGTCCCGCACGACTCCCCGTACGCCGCTGACGGTACCGACCCGGGCGACCGCGTTCCTCGGCGCGGTGTGCTTCATCTGCGCGGCGCCGGCGACGTTGGCCGCGGTCAACAGCGCCACGGGGATCCCCAACTTCGGCGCGCCCCTGACGTACAGCGTCATCTCCGCGTTCAGCTGCTCCCTGATCATCCTGCTGATCTACTGGCGGGGTGGTCCGAGCGACCGGATCCGCCGGATGGTCCGCATCAGCGTCGCGGTCTACGGAGCCCTGATCGTCGCCATCATCGTGCTGTTCTTCCTCGCGGACGCGGACACGGAGCGGCTCAGGGACCTGGACACCTACTACGCGAACACCCCGTACATGCGGGAGATGATCGCGCTGTATCTGCTGGGGCATCTGGCCAGCACCATCGTGTTGAGCGTCGTCTGCCTGAAGTGGATACGGGGCGAGGTGACGGGCCTGCTGCGCGTGGGTCTGCGGCTGATCCTCGCCGGTCTGCTGCTGGACGTCCTCGGCTTCGAACTGACCAAGGTCACCGCGGTCGTCGCACGGTGGTACGGATACGACGTGGACTTCCTGTCGACCACGGTGGCACCGCCCGCAGCGTCCCTCGGCGCGCTCATCTACTCCGCGGGCTTCGTCCTGCCCCGCCTGGTCTCGGCCGCGTCGGAGAAGCAGAGTCTGGCCAACTACCGTGCGCTGATGCCCTTGTGGGCGGCCCTCAAGGACGTCACCGCCACACCCCGGACGGAACAGCGGAGCCGACTGTGGCGGCAACTGCCCAGCAGCCGCCTCTACTTGCTCGAGGCGCAGATCCACGACGCCTTGTTGGACCTGACGGCTCACTTCGACCGGGGGGTCGGCGAGGCAGCCCGCGGTGCCGCGCTGGAGGCCGGCAAGAGCCGGGAGGAGGCCCGTATCGCCGCGGAGAAGGCGATGATCATCGATGCCATACTCCGGGCCTCGGGCCGCACCACCGGCGCTGCCGATCCGCCCGACGAGTTCCGTCTCACCGTCGATCTGGTCGAGCTGGCCCTCGCCGTGAGGCCCGTCCAGGACCTGACGCCGAATCAGGTCCGCGCCCACTGAAGACGTTTCACCTGCACCAAGGAGAGCGAGTGTCGCAGAAAGCTGTCGTGATCGGAGCCGGCATAGGGGGTCTGCTCGCCGCAGCGGCGCTGTCCAGGGCCGCACCCGAGACGGAAGTCCTCGTGCTCGACCGGGACGTCCTGCCCGACGGCCCCGAGGACCGCCGGGGCGTCCCGCAGGGCCGGCATGCCCACCTGCTCATGGCCGGAGGGTGGTCCGCCATGGAGACCCTCTTCGAGGGAAGCATGCGCGAGCGCCTTCTCGAAGCGGGCGCCCGTGAGATCTCACTGGGCAGCGGCATGCTCGCCCTCACTCCGGACGCCGGCTGGTTCCACCGCTACCGGTGGAACGGCTCCCGCATGATCACCTGCACGCGTGCCCTGCTCGACTGGGTCGTCCGTGACGCCCTGTTGGCCCAGGCGCCCGACGTCTCGATCCACCGCGCCACCGTCGAGGGGCTGATCGGCGACGCTCGGCGCGTCCGCGGGGTGCGCCTCAGCGGAGCCGAATCGGTCCTCGGCACTCAGGTGGAAGCCGACTTCGTGGTGGACACGAGCGGACGGGGTTCACACAACCTGCGCTGGCTCCGCGACATCGGTGTCGGCGGCGTGGAGGAACGGAAGGTCGACTGCGGACTGACCAACGCCACCCGTATCTACCGCACTCCGGCGGGCGCCGAGTCCTTCCCGCTGACCATGCTCCAGGCGAACCCCTACAACGGCCGCCCCGGCAGAAGCGCCATGGTGCTGCCGATCGAGGGCAACCGGTGGATGGTCAGTGCGGGCGGCACCAGGGGCGGCGAGCCTCCGAGCGACCCGCAGGGCTTCCTGAAGTACATCTTCGATCTGCCGCACCCGATCGTCGGCCGGCTCATCGCCGGCGCCGAGCCCCTGACGGACGTCGCGGTCAGTCGCAGCACCAGCAACGTACGCCGGTACTTCGAGAAGTCGCCGGTGTGGCCCGAACGCCTCCTGGTCATGGGCGACGCGTTGGCGACCTTCAACCCCGCCTACGGGCAGGGCATGTCGGTGGCCGCCCTCGGCGCGCGGGACCTCTTCCGGGCACTGCGAGAGCACGGCGTCTCCAGCCCGGGCCTCGCCCGTCGCGTGCTCCAGGACGCGGCCCGTCACGTCGACACGGCCTGGTCCACCGCGGTCGCGATGGACGTCCTGTACCCGGGCACGAAGGGGGGCACGCCGACGCTCGCCGACCGTCTCGCCACGGTGTTCGCGCGTCGGCTGACGCAAGCGGCCACCGGCTCCTTGCAGGCGGCCGCGGCGCTGTTCGACATCACCAGCCTCACGGCGGGCCCGACACGGGCCTTGCGCCCGGGAGCCCTGCTGGCCACGCTGAACGGCTCTCCCCTGCCCCGGCTCACCGAGCCCCCGCTGCTGCCGTCCGAACGACGAGTGCTTCAGCGCCTCACCGAAGCCGCCGCACAGCCGAACGCCACGCCGTGACAGCCCGCCGCCGGAGTACGGTGGCCGGGGCCCGCCACGGTACTCAGGCGGACGGCGTGACCGGCGGCCGCTCGCCGAGCCACTGCTCGGCGCCCCAGCCCTCGAACCTCTCCACCTCGGTGAAGCCCAGCTTCGCCGCGAGGCGCATCGAGGAGAGGTTGGCGGTCTGGGTGGTGAGCATGACCGGCTCGCCGGGAAAGACGCCTTCCAGCCAGCCCAGTGCCGCCGAGCACGCCTCGGCGGCGTACCCCAGTCCCCACGCCCGCGGCAGGAACAGATAGCCGAGATCGGCCTTCCCCACGGCAGCCGGGCGACCGGTCCCGGTCGTCCTGCGGAGCAGGACATGGCCGATCATGTCCCCGTCGAGTTCGGCGACGAAGCTCCCGGGCCACTGCTGGGGCACCTCAGGCGTGTTGCGCTCGAGCTCGTCACGCGGGCGTGGGCCGCCGACGTAGGCGTTCGCCTCCGGCGAGGCGAGCAGGTCGATGAACGCCGCACGGTCCCGCGCCTCGGGCCCGCGGAGCACCAGCCGCTCGGTCCTGATCGGCTCCGGCGGCCACGGCACGCTTCCCAGATCCTCCATCAGCGCAGGCTACAGGGCGCTGTTCGGTGACGTCCGGTTCCGAGCGCCTGCCACTCCCGGCGCCGAACTCCCAAGTCCCGGCCTCCCGCGCCGGGACCTGGGAGCGGATCAGTGTGCGTCAGGCGTGGCCGGCTACCAGCCGACGGCGACCAGGAGCCACTGCGGGTCGGCGTGGGAGATGAACGAGGACTGGCCCGCCACGTCGTCGTAGGGGAAGCCGTAGGCGAGGTGGTTGATGGCGTTGTCGTGCCAGAACTTGGCGTAGTAGTTCGCCGGTGCCGCCTTGTAGAACTGTGCCGGGTCGGACTGCTGGGAGGCCGGCAGGGTGGCGACGTGACGGTTGAGGGCGGCACACATGTCGGGGTTGCCCGCCAGCGAGGCGGCGCAGCCGAAGATGTCGGAGGTGGCCGCGTTCACGCCCACGGACTGGGCGTAGGAGGTGAAGTAGTTGGCATTCGCGCCACCCGCGCGGAAGCTCGGGTCGCTGCCGGGCGCGATGATCCGGTACGGGGCCTGGGTCTGGGCCAGCACCTTGAACTCGTTCGGCACGGCGTCGGCGAAGCGCTGGAAGGTGGTGGCGCGGTCCTCGGCGAAGGTCTGCCGGTTCTCGCCGACCTCGACGTCGTAACCGTCCTTGGTGTGCAGGCGCATGGCGAGCTTCAGGCCGAAGGCGTCGACGCGGGTGGTGTTGCCGTTGAAGACGTTGTTGCCGACCGTGAACTCGATGAAGTCGTAGTAGGGGCTGTTGGGCGAGCCGAGGTAGAAGTACATGCGGCCCGCGGAGTTGGCGGGCATGTCGAGGTAGGGCTGCTCGGCGATGGAGTGCGTCTGGCCGTTGAAGCTCCAGTACACCTGGCTGTCGGGGTACTTGCCGTTGGTGCGGTTGAGGATCTTCACCTCGACGGCGTTGCTCGCCGGGGGTATGTCGGAGGTGCTGCCCCAGAAGTCGTCCGGCGGGGTGGTGCCGCCGGGGCCGTACACCTGGAACTCCCACAGGGAGTAGCCGTACGGGGTGCCGCGCGCGGTGCCGTAGAGCCTGACGTAGCGGCCGCTGCCGGAGACGGTGATGTTCTGGGTGCCGCCGGTCGCGGTGGTGGTCGAGTAGACGGTGGTCCAGGTATTGGCGTCGGTGGAGGTCTGGATCTGGAAGGCGGTCGCGTAGGCGGCCTCCCAGTTGAGGCTGACACGGCTGAGCTGCTGGACGGAGCCGAGGTCGACGCGGATCCACTGCGGGTCGGAGAAGGCCGAGGACCAGCGGGTTCCGGTGCTGCCGTCGACCGCCGCACCGGCGGCGAAGGTGCCGTTCTCGGTCGAGGAGGCGGTGGCGGGCCTGCCTTGGGACAGCAACTGGTCGGCGGCGCGGGCGGGGGACGGGGCCAGGACCGCGCAGAAGGCGGCGATCAGGGCGACGACCAGGGCGAGGACCGCGCGGGAACGTGCGGTGCCGATCGGTGGTCTGTGCGTGGGTGCGCTGACGGAACTCTGCATGCGGGGTCTCCTCGAGCCGGGTTCGGCCGTGCGTGGGGGTGGAGCAACTGCAGATGTGAGAGCGCTCTCTCCGGGTTGTAGTCCCACAGGTGCCTGTCGTCAACAACTGAAGCCGAAATCAATCGGGTTGGGCCCTGCCCTTACATCCCTTGACGCGTCCGGTACGGACCTTCCCGTGCCGTCAAGCCGATTCGCGCACCACGAGTTCGGGCTCGAAGACGACCGAGGTCGCCTCGGTGCGGGCGCCGTGGATGTGCTCGTCCAGCAGCCGGGCCATCTCCGCCGCCATCTCCTCCACCGGCTGGCGCACGGTGGTCAGTTGGGGGCGGCAGGTGACGGCGACGCTGGAGTCGTCGAAGCCGACGACCGCCACGTCCTCCGGAACACGGCGGCCACGCTCGCGCAGCACCTGGCACGCGCCCTGGGCCATGAGGTCGTTGGCGGCGAACACGCCGTCCGTGTCGGGATGGCGCTCCAGCAGGTCGGACATGGCCGCGATCCCGCTGTCGAGGGTGAACCCGCCCTCGGCGACCGGGACATACGGGTGGCCGTGCCGGGCGAGGGCGTCACGGAACCCGGCCAGGCGCTCCTGGCTCGCGGGCACGTCCAGGGGGCCGCAGATGGTGGCGAGCCGGCGGCAGCCGCGGCCGAGCAGGTGCTCGGCGGCGAGGCGTGCTCCGTCCCTGTGCGCGAGGTCGACGTAACTGAGCGGTACCGGACGCGCGGGTCGGGCGAAGAGCACCGCGGGGAGCCGGGCGTCGGCGAGGAGGCCGGGCAACGGGTCGTCGGCGTGGGTGGAGACCACGAGTGCGCCGTCGGCCCGCCCCTGCCGCAGATACGTCAGCACCTCGTGACGGGCTGCGGCGGACTCGGCGAACATCAGCACCGGGTGCAGGGAACGGGGGCGCAGGAAGCCGACGACGCCGCCGACCACCCGTCCGAAGAAGGGATCGGCGAACACCCTCGCGGCGAAGGCGTTCTGGCCGGCGTCCGTGGTGTCCCCCGCCCCGGACACCACCAGGGCGACGGTCTCGGCCCGCCGGGTCACCAGGGAACGGGCGGCCCGGTTGGGCGCGTACCCCGTCCGTTCGATGGCGCGGCGGACCAGGTCCTGTATCTCCGGATCGACGTTGCGGATGCCGTTGACCACCCGCGACACGGTCGCCCGGGAGACTCCGGCCTCCCGGGCGACGTCCTCCAGCGTCGGGGCCCGTCTGCGCATGCAGGCACCCTAACGGACGTACGGATCACACAGTAGAGCGCTCTCCGAAGGCGGACCGGGCTGGTCGGCTGTCAGGAGTAGATGCCGAACTCGTACAGCGAGTAGCCCCAACCGGTGCCCCGGGCCGTGCCGTTGACCCGCACATAGCGGCCCGTCCCGGTGACGTCGAAGTCGTCGATGCCGCCGTTGCCGTCGGACACGGTGCGCACCGTCTGCCAGTTCCGTCCGTCGTCGGAGGTCTGGATGGTGTACGCCTTCGCGTACGACGCCTCCCAGAACAGCTGGACGTGCCGGAACGTGGTGCGGGTGCCCAGGTCGACCTGGAGCCACTGGGGGTCGCTCCAGTCACTGGCCCACCGGGTGGCGGGGTTTCCGTCGACCGCGTTGGCGGCGGTGCAGGGGCAGTCGCCGTAACTCGCCTGGTAGGACGAGGCGGTGGCCGGTCTGCCCTGCGCCACGTCGGTGCCGGACGGCACGGGTGGGACGACGCGGATCGAGCGGGTCTCGACGCCGACGTTGCCCCGGCCGTCGGTGGCCTTGACGTACATCTTCCACACGCCGGGGCGGTCGGGCGCGATCACCTTCAACCGGCCGCCGCCGAGGTCGGTGAAGGGCAGCGAGGCCAGGTTCTTGCTCTGGTCGACGTACATGCTGTTGTCGAGGACCTCGTAGGAGACCGGGTCGCCGTCCGGGTCGCCGGCCTTGACGTCCAGGACGAGGTCATGGCCCGCCTGCACCCTGCCCGCGTCGCCCTCCACGGCGAGGTCGGAGATGACGGGCGGGGTGTTGTCGTGCGTGGTGTCGCCGCCGTAGGCCTTCTTGACGGCGTAGTACGACAGACGTTTCTGGCCCGCGGGCAGCAGGTTGAACCAGATGCCGCCGAAGTCGTACTCGGTGCCGTAGTGGAACATCGTGGCACCGAGTGCGACGCCCTTGTGCCCGGTGATACAGCCCCAGGCGCGGGTGTAGCCGTCGGCCTTGGCCCGGTCGGTGGGTTCGAGCGGGACGCCGTTGGCGTCGTCGGGGACCTCCCACTCGCCGGCCGGACCGGTCTCGGTGACGATGTAGGGCTTGGTGTAACCCCCCTGCTCCCAGGCGGACTTGATGTCGCAGACCGCGTTGTAGGAGTTCACGGCGTACAGGTCGAGGTCCGGCGCGTTCCTCTTGTAGTACGGCCACGCCCCCACCCAGGCGTCGGTGGAGGTGACGGGGTGATCGGGGTCGACGGCGTGGATCTTCCTGGTGATGTCGTTGACGAGCGTGGTGTAGGCGTCGCGCTGTCTCTCCAGCTCGTCGCCGCTGTAGCAGTTCTGCAGGCCGAGGACGGACTCGTTGCCGACGTCCCACATGAGCACGCCGGGGTTGTCCTTGTACGTCTGGACCCACTTGGGGAACTCGTCGAGCATTTGGTTCTTGTACGCGGTGTCGGTGACGTAGTTGACGCAGCCGCCGCTGCCGGGGCCGCCGCCGGGCTGGAGCCAGAATCCGGCGACGACCTTGATGCCGTGGGCGGCCGCAGAGTCGAAGAGGGGCTTGCTGGTGGCGTCGGTGCCCCAGGTGCGGATCGTGTTGACGCCCATGGACCGCAGGTCCGGCATGTACTTCTCGGCGTCAGCGACGCTCGGGCCCCAGGTCAGGCCCTTGATCTGGTACGGCCGTCCGTCCACCGTCAGCTGCCAGGCGCCCTGGCCGCCGGCGACCTTGACGACACTGCCGGCGGCGTGGGCCTGGGCGGCGGGCAGCGCGATGAGGAAGCCGGCCGCCAGGACGCCGGCGGTGAGTGGTGCCGCGGCGCGGCGGGTTCTGGAGCGGGTGCGGGGTCGTGGGGTCATCGCTGTTGCTCCTCAGGGGAGTTCGTAGTGCTCGTTCAGTGCCGCGCCCGCCTCCGGGTGGGTCTCGTCGTAGCCCCGCGCGTCGCACTGCAGCCCGCCGACGACGCAGTGGTCGACCAGCGCCTTGAGCGTGGCGGCGTCCCAGGCGTTGAAGAAGTCGTAATGGAAGGTGTGGCCCGCGCCGCTGGCCAGGCGCACCTTGGACATGTCGCCGTTGACCGGGAAGGCCATCTTGAACTCGATCATCGGCAGTGCGACCGGGTGGTCGGCCGGGCAGATGTTGTCGTTCGTGCCGGGCTTGACCACCGGGTAGGCCATGTGGCTCTTGTGGTCGGGGGTGTCGAGGTACTTGCCGTCCCAGCAACTGGGCGCCTGGAAACGGATGTTGAGCTGGACGTCGGCGCGGTTGGGGCAGGTCGCGGGGAACTCGGTGTTGAAGTAGCTGTCACCGCACTCCCAGCCCTCGACGAAGCCGGGGTGGTGGCGGAACTCGTCGGCGCTCTGCATGGGGCTGCCGACGACGAACCGCAGGCCCTTGGGGAAGGGCCGGACGCTGGTGTAGTCGGTGACGCCCGCCTTGTAGTAGATGACCTGCGGCCCCACGGGGAGGATCTGCCGGTCGCCGTTGTAGAGGGTGGGCATCCAGTAGCCGGACCGGTCGCCGGGGGCCTTGCAGGTGGTGCCGCCGGCCTCCAGCGAGGCCGTCGTGCTGTAGGCGTCGGTCGTGGTGTTGCCCATGAACGTGTGGTCGTGGGACTTGCCGGGCTGCTGCGGGTAGACGATGGGGTCGTCGGGCCGGGTGTGGGTGACCGAGCAGTTGGCCTGGAACTCGTGGAAGTAGCGGTGGGGCGGGTCCTGCGTGGACGGTGTCACACCGGTGACCGGCGGGTTCGCCGGAATGTAGCCGTCGCCGTCCGGGTCCTCCGGTGAGGTGGCGACGGACGCCGCCATCGCGTGCCCGGAGTGCGTGGCCGCGAACGCCCGGGCCGCGGAGCCGTGCGGTGCGGGCGGGCCGGCGCTGACGGCGACGCCGCCCAGTCCGAGCGAGGTCAGCAGGAGCGCGCCGGTGATCAGCGTGACTGACAGGCCTTTCGATCTCCGTGACATGGAGACCTCCTCCTGTGCTGGTGGGGGTCGGGGAGCGCAGGGTCGGATACGGGAGAGCGCTCTCCCGCCGAGGAGTGTTGAGGGCATGTCATCAAGGTGTCAAGGGATCCGGCAGAAGTGAACCCGGAAAGATTTCAACTTCCGAAGGCTTGCCGAGAGTTGTGACTCATCAGTTAAATCAAGACGTGAACTAAGCGTCGGGGCGCTGCTCTTGGCGTATCCATCCGCCTGCCGTCGGCGGCCTCACCTGTTCTTTTCCCACCACACCCGCAGGGACCTCCATGAGACTCAGATCCATGGGCGTCGTGCTCGCCGCCATGGCGGCGCTGCTCGCCCTACCCGTTCCCCGCCCGGCCGCCGCGGCCGAACTCCCCCTGTCCCAGGGCCGAACGGCGACCTCTTCCTCCACAGAGAACGCCGGCACCCCGGCCGCCTACGCCGTCGACGGCGACACCGGCACCCGCTGGTCGTCAGCCGCGACCGACACCCAGTGGCTGCAGGTCGACCTGGGCACCACGGCCACGGTCTCGAAGGTCGTCCTCAACTGGGAGGCGGCCTACGGCAAGGACTACAAGATCCAGGCCTCCGCCGACGGCAGTACCTGGACCGACCTGACCTCCGTCACCGGCGGCGACGGAGGCACCGACAGCCTCGACGTCTCCGGACAGGGCCGCTACGTCAGGATGTACGGCATCCACCGGGCCACCCAATGGGGCTACTCCCTCTGGGAGTTCCAGGTCTTCGGCACGTCCGGCACCGGCACGTCCTCCTGCGACACGGCGAACTCCGCGAAGGGCAGGTCCGCCTCGGCCTCTTCCACGGAGAACGCCGGCACCCCCGCCTCCGCCGCCTTCGACGGCGACACCGGCACCCGCTGGTCCAGCCAGGCCTCCGACCCGCAGTGGGTGCAGGTCGACCTCGGCTCGGTCAAGTCCCTCTGCAAGGTCGACCTGACCTGGGAGGCCGCCTACGCCAAGGAGTTCCAGATCCAGGCCTCCACGGACGGCCAGAGCTGGACCACCCTGAAGAGCGTCACCGGCGCGAGCGGGGGCACGGCCTCCTACGACGTCACCGGTTCCGGCCGCTACGTCCGTATCAACGGCACCGTCCGCGCCACGGGTTACGGCTACTCCCTGTGGGAGGTCGCCGTCCACACCGGAACCGGCGGCAGCACTCCCCCGGTCCAGGGCGGCGGCGACCTCGGGCCGAACGTCATCGTCGTCGACCCCAACACCCCCAACCTGCAGCAGAAGTTCGACGACGTCTTCGCCAAACAGGAGTCCAGCCAGTTCGGCACCGGCCGCTACCAGTTCCTGCTCAAGCCCGGCACCTACAACGGCATCAACGCCCAGATCGGCTTCTACACCTCGATCTCGGGACTCGGCCTCAACCCCGACGACACCCAGATCAACGGTGACATCACCGTCGACGCGGGCTGGTTCAACGGCAACGCCACGCAGAACTTCTGGCGTTCGGCGGAGAACCTCGCCATCACACCGTCGAACGGCACCGACCGCTGGGCCGTCGCCCAGGCCGCACCCTTCCGCCGCATCCACGTCAAGGGCGGTCTCAACCTCGCCCCGAACGGCTACGGCTGGGCCTCCGGCGGCTACATCGCCGACTCGAAGATCGACGGCACGGTCGGCCCGTACTCCCAGCAGCAGTGGTACACCCGCGACAGCTCCGTCGGCGGCTGGACCAACGGCGTGTGGAACATGACGTTCACCGGCGTGCAGGGCGCGCCGGCGACCGACTTCGACTCGGGCCCGTACACCACCCTCGACACGACGCCCGTCTCCCGCGAGAAGCCGTTCCTCTACCTCGACGGCAGTACCTACAAGGTGTTCGTGCCCGCCAAGCGCACCAACGCGCGCGGGGTGTCCTGGCCGGCCAACGCCGGCACCTCCGTCCCACTGGACCAGTTCTACGTCGTCAAACCGGGCGCCACCGCCGCCACGATCAACCAGGCGCTCGCCCAGGGCCTCAACCTCCTGTTCACCCCCGGGGTCTACCACCTCGACCAGACCATCGACGTCACCCGCGCCGACACCGTCGTCCTCGGGCTGGGCCTTGCGACGCTCGTACCGGACAACGGCATCGACGCCATGCACGTGGCCGACGTCGACGGGGTGCGCCTCGCCGGCTTCCTGATCGACGCGGGCTCCGTCAACTCCGACACCCTGCTGCGGATCGGGCAGCCCGGCGCGAGCGCCGACCACTCGGCCGACCCGACCACCATGCAGGACGTGTTCGTCCGCATCGGCGGCGCCGGACCCGGCCTCGCCACCAACTCGGTCGTCGTCAACAGCGACGACGTCGTCATCGACCACACCTGGCTGTGGCGCGCCGACCACGGGAGCGGCGTCGGCTGGGACACCAACCGCGCCGACTACGGCCTGCGCGTCAACGGCGACGACGTCCTGGCCACCGGGCTGTTCGTGGAGCACTTCAACAAGTACGACGTCCTGTGGAGCGGCGAACGCGGCCGCACGATCTTCTTCCAGAACGAGAAGGCCTACGACGCCCCGAACGCCGCCGCCATCACCCATGACGGCATCGTCGGATACGCGGCCTACAAGGTCGCCGACACCGTGACCCAGCACGAGGCGTGGGGGCTCGGCAGCTACTGCAACTACACCGCCGATCCGTCGATCGTCCAGGCACACGGCTTCCAGGTCCCGGTCACCGCCGGGGTGAAGCTGCACGATGTGCTCGTGATCTCCCTAGGCGGCAAGGGCCAGTACGCCCACGTCGTCAACAACACCGGCGCCCCGACCTCGGGGACGGACACCGTGCCGTCGAAGCTGACCTCGTTCCCGTGACCCACGGGCCGAGGGACCCCTCGCACCGCTGACCGACTCCGGCCCCCCGACAGGACGTCGGGGGGCCGGACCTCGCGGCAGGGGACGGCTTCAGGAGCAGTACCCGCTGCACGGGCCCAGCCACAGGGGGCCGCAGCCGTAGTCGGTCCAGTTGCAGTTGCCGTAGCACACCGTGTCGCAGCTTCCGGTTCCCGCGCACTGGGAATTGCAGTCCACGGCCTGGATGCTCCGACCGCTGCGCGGCGCCGCCTGTCGGGTGTCGGCCGGGCCGAGGGTCATGAGGATCGCCCGCGCCTCCCTTTCTCCGAACGCGGCGACGGCCGCCGTCCGCAGCCCTTCGGCGGCGTCTTCGTGCCGGCGCCCCGCGATGATCTGCGGTGCCAGTCGTGTCGCGTCGTCCAGGACGGCGGACTGCTCGGACGACAGCACGGGGTGGGTCCTCCGGTAGTGCGCGAAGTGCGCCACCCACAGATCGCTCCGGGCCGAAGCGGACAGCGCGCCGTAGATGGCCCGCCGATAGTCCGCGGGATGGGAGACGAACTCGGAGTAGCCCGAGGGCAGCCGGTCGTGGTTGGCCTTCACCCACCGCGAGGCGTTGCTGCCCTTGACGCGGGTGGCCGCCTGCGCGGGTGAGGCGGCCAGGCCGCCGGTCACCAGGAACGTTCCCAGGGCCAGCCCGGGTACGGCCTTGAGGATGCGCCGGCGGTCGGGCGGCCGCAGCCCGTCGAGGTCGCGGAGCGCACGCACCACCCGCAGTGAGGCCGACGGCCCCAACAGGCGTGCCAGGCGCAGGGACAGCGGGGTCCCGGTCCAGGCCCGGACCCGGTCGCCGTCGAGCGCCAGCAGGGTCGGCGCCCACTCGGCCCCGTCCCCCAGCGCACGCGCGCGCAGATCGCGAACACGGGGTTCCTTGAGGCCCGCGGTGGTCAGCGTGCCGTCGACGGAACCGCGCACCCGATCCGCCACTTCTTCGCAGAATCGGCAGTCGGCGTCGAATGCCAATATCCACTCGGTCACAAGCTTCTCCCCACGTCGACGCGCCACAGCGCTACAGCGCTGCATGAAGGGGAAGCATTCGCCGGGGCATCCGAGAGCTCAATGATTTCGACGACGATGGAAAGGCCACACCTTCGCAGGCGGTAACCCGTCAGCCCCTGCTTGTGCCGCTCTTTCGGCTGAGTACCACGAAGAGCAGAAAACCCGCGGCTGCGAGGACGACTCCGGCGACCAGGAAGGGGACCGGGGTGTACTCGTCCGTACAGGACTGGCCGCCGGCCACAGTGTGGCAGACGTTTCCAGGACCGCCGCGGTTCAGGTAGGCGAGGTAGAAGAGCGGAACGGCAAGACCGGCCAACAGACCGACCACCGCGTTCCTCGGCCCCTTCCACAGCAGCACACCCGCCCCCACGGCGGCCGGAAGGACCAGCGCCATCCCCACCGTCAGGATGGCGGCGAGCCCGACACCTGCGCACGCACCCAACGCCAGCCAGCTCGCGAACCAGCCCCAGCCGACCGCGGACCGCTCTCCTCGCGCGATGGCTTCCTGACGCACCATGCTGCCGCTCCCCCCCCTGAGACCGCGACATCGGACACCGACCGGCCCACGTCATCTCCCAGCATCGCAGGTCCACGGCAAGGCGTCCGACTCGGCGGCACGTCGGAAAGACGATCAACGACCGAATGGAGCGCCGCGCTCGCCCACGCCCCTCTCTGACCGGGACGGACAGGCCGGCACCGGGCTGACCGAAGACGCTCGCTGTGCGATGCTCGACACGTGACGTCACGGGAACAGTCGCCCGGGCAGGGGGCCGCGTCCGACTCCTCGGCCTTGGCGAAGGTGGTCGCGCGGCAGCGGGCCGAGATCGTCGACCTGCAGCGGGTCGCCGCGCTGATGCCGGTGCTGGAGCGCGCCAAGGGCGCGGTCATGGTGCAGGAGGGGTGTTCCGCGCAGGAGGCCTACGAAACGCTCCTCGAGCGCAGTGCCACCGCCGCCCGGACACTCGTCGAGGAATGCTGGCTGACGCTGGGGGCCATCCGCCCGGCCCGCAGGCGTCGCCGGCGCCGCGGCGAGACCGGCCGGGGCGGCTCGGTGTTCTCCTCCGCCCAGTACCTGGTCCCGGCGGAGTCGACCCCGCAGTCGGCCGCCCCGGGCACCGACCGCGAGACGACTGTGCTGCTGGGCAGACTGGGCCTGGGACTGGCTAGCGTGGGAGACCGCCACGATCTCGCTCGCTGCCTGCTGGAGCACCTCTCCCAGGGCGTCGAGGTGGGCGCCGTACTGATCTACGTCGGAACCGACGACGGCGTACGGCTGACCGGGCATGCGGGCATCGACAGCGTGGAAGCCGTCCGATGGCACCGGCTCACCGTCGGCGACCACCCCCGCGTCCACGACCCGCTGCGCACCCACCGGCCACTGTGGTCGGAGGGACCCGAGGCACCCGAGGCGTACGCGGTGCCCGAGGAGACCCTGCGCCGTTGGCCCTCGCGTGCCTGGCTGCCGGTGGACACCGGCGGGGAGGTCGACGAAGTCGTCACCGTCCTCCGCAGCACCGACCGGGCTTTCACACCCGCCGAGCGGGAACTGCTGGTGGGCGCGGTGCAGCTGTGCGCCGGACGGATGGCGACACTGGATTCGGGCGTGCCGCGCCGAAAGCCGTCCGTGGAGAGCGTGCAGCAGATCTTCGACGCCCTGCCGGGATCGGTGATCCTGCTCGCCCCGCTGTCCGCGCCCGACGGCACGGTGGAGGACTTCCGCATCGAGGCCGCGGCGCCCGACTCGGTGGACGTCGCCGGCCGTACCGGCCGCCGGCTGATCGGACTGCGGGTGCTGGAGTGCTATCCGACGTTCGCCGGCACGCAGATGTGGAAGGGCTACCTGGACGTACTGGCCACGGGCAGACCGTTCGCCAGCGAGCCCTTCACCTACGAGGAGGTGGTGGCCGGCATCCCACAGCACTCCAGTTTCTCCCTGCGGGTGGCCCGGCTCGGGGAGTACCTCGTCGTCTCCTGGATCCGGCACGACATCGAGGCCCGGCAGGAACAGCGCCTGGCCGCCCTGCAACGCCTGGGCAACCTCGGCTGGGCCGACTGGAACCTCGTCACCGACACCATCACCTGGTCACCGCACGTGTTCACGATCTTCGACCGGGACCCGGGCCTCGGCCCGATGCGGCTGGAGCAACTGCCCGAATGCGTCCTGCCGGAGGACCTGCCCGAACTCACCGAGGCCGCCCAGCGACTGCTGAGCGACGGCACCGCCATCGACCAGCCCTTCCGCATCACGACCAGAACCGGAGTACGTCACCTCCGCATCGTCGCCGAAGCGATCGTCGACGCCGACGGCACACCGCTGGAGGTCCACGGCTTCTTCCAGGACCTCTCCGGGCAACGCGACGCGGAACTCGCCCTGCTCAGCAGCGAGCGCGCCGTTTCCACCCAACGCGGCCTGCTCCAGGCCGAACGCAAGGTGGCCGCCCGCCTGCAGCAGGCCCTGCTGCCCCTGCCCACCGGCCCCGTCACGCTCGCCGGACTGTGGACCAACGCCTTCTACCACCCCGCGGAACGGGGCATCAGCGTCGGTGGCGACTGGTACAGCGCCATCGAACTCCCCGACGGCGACGCGCTCTTCGTGATCGGTGACGTCATGGGGCACGGCATCAACGCCGTCGCGACCATGGCGCAACTGCGCTTCACCGCCAAGGGAATGATCATCACCGGGTCGAGTCTGACCGACGCGCTCACGCGGCTGAACGCTCTGCTGATGCACATCCACTCACCCGGCCAGCGCCACACCACCGCGACCATGATCGTGGCGCGCTACCACCCCGCCGACCGCACACTCACCTGGGCACAGGCCGGACACCTGCCTCCCGTCCTGGTCCGCGACGGCATGGCCCGCACCGTCGAGCGCCCCACCGGCATCCTGCTGGGCGCCACCCCGACCCCGCGGTTCACCGAGGCCACGCTCCGACTGCGGGAGGGCGATCATCTGCTGCTGTTCACCGACGGCCTGATCGAGCACCCCGGTCAGGACCTGTTGACGGGCCTGGACGCCCTGGCCACCACTTCGGCGTCCGTGCTGACCGCCCGCCCGGACAGCCTGAGCCGTCTGCACGCGTCCATGGCACGCCCCGACCATCGCGACGATGTCTGCGCCCTCCACATCAGCCTGCCGCCGGCGTCGTCGGAGGAGTGACAGGAGCGGCGCCTTCACCAGCCGGTCATACACCGACGCCTTGCGCGAGGAGGCTCTCGGCGGTCTCCGTGACGGTGTCCTCGATGGGGCGTGCCCGCCATCCCAGAAGCCGCTCGGCCTTGGCACTGGTGGCGTCGAGATCCCGTCCGAGCTGATGCCTGAGCAGTCGCAGCTCCGGGTTCAGGATGCCCAGGCCACGGGTGAGCCATACGGGCAGCTCGCGCGTGGGTGCCTTCGCTGCGCGCTCCCCCAGGCGGTCACGGAGTATCCGCGCGATCTCGACGACGCTCAGGCTGTGTCCGGCTATGGCGAGGAAGCGCTCACCGGCGGCTGCCGGATCGGTCATCGCCCGCAGATGCAGATCCGCGACGTCGCGGACGTCGACGTATCCCATCGCGAAGGGAGGGCACGCGGGCATCCGGCCTTCGAGCATTCTGCGGACCAGACGCAGCGAGGGCGGGTCGTCCGGGCCGAGCAGCGGTCCGAGAACACCCACGGGATGAACCGCCGCCAGTTCCAGACCGCCGCCTTCGTCCTCGACGAACTGCCAGGCGGCGCGCTCGGCGAGCGTCTTGGACCGTTGGTAGGGCGGGATGTCGGCGTCGACGTCGGTCCAGTCCTCCTCGGTGAACGGCGTCGAGCGCCGGGGGTGGCCGATCCCGACGGCACCGAAGGCACTCGTCAGGACGACCCGGCGCACCCCGGCGTCGCGGGCGGCGCGCAGGACCCGTAGGACGCCCTCCCGTGCCGGGAGCACCAACTCGTCGTCGTTCGCCGGTGTGTGACGCAGGGTCGGCGAGGCGACGTGCAGGACGAAGTCGCAGCCGGCGACGGCATCGTCCCAGCCGTCGGGGTGTTCGAGATCGGCGCGTACGACGGTGAGCCGGTCGTCGTCGAATGGTGCGGCCGCGTGAAGCCAGGAGCGCAGTGCCGGTTCCCGGCGCAGGTCGCGGACGGTGGTGCGGACGGTGTGACCGGCGTCGAGGAGGGACAGGATGCACCAACTGCCGATGAATCCGGTGCCCCCGGTGACCAGTACCTGTTTCATATGTGTCTCCTGGTTCCGGCGTCGGAGCGGACGACGGGGTTCACGCGAGGGCCATTCCGGGGACGCGCTGCCGGATGGCCTCCAACTCGGCCTCGTCCGAGACGCCCTGCCAGTCGTAGCGCGGCGTGTACGGGGCCTCCAGGGCACGCACCTCGTCGTCGGTGAGCTCGACCTCGAGGGAGGCCACGGCCTCGTCGATCTGCCGGATCGAGCCGGCGCCGACCAGCGGCGCGGTGACGACCTCCTGGCGTCGCAGCCAGGCGAGCGCGACCTGGGCGCGGCTGACGCGGTGGGCGTCGGCCACGCGTCCGACGGCGTCGATGATCGCGCGGTTGGATGCCTCCTGGTCCGGCGCGTAGAGAAGGTCCGCGTACGCGCCGTCCGTCTCGGAGCGTGCCGTCGAGCGGGCGTCGTCCCACGCGCGGGCGAGGCGGCCGCGTGCCAACGGCGACCAGACGACCGTGCCGACGCCCTCGTCCAGGCACAGCGGGATCATCTCGCGCTCCTCCTCGCGGGCGAGGAGGTTGTAGTGGTCCTGCATCGACACGAACCGTGCCCAGCCGTTCTGCTTCTGCAGGTGCAGGGCCTTGGCGAACTCCCAGGCGTGCATGGAGGAGGCACCGAGGTAGCGGACCTTTCCGGCCTTCACGAGGTCGCTCAGTGCTTCGAGCGTCTCCTCCCACGGGGTGGAGTGGTCGTTGCGGTGAATCTGGTAGAGGTCGATGTAGTCGGTTCCGAGGCGGCGCAGCGAATGGTCGACCTCGGTCATGATCGCCTTGCGTGACAGGCCCCGTCCGTTCGGGCCCAGCCGCATCGGATGGCGCAGCTTCGTGGCGATGACCACGGCGTCGCGGTCGGCGAAGTCCTTCAGCGCGCGGCCGAGGATCTCCTCGCTGGAGCCGTTGGAGTACATGTTCGCGGTGTCGAAGAAGTTGATCCCCGCCTCCAGCGCGTGCCGGATGAGCGGCCGCGCCTCCTGTTCGCCCTTGGACCAGACCGGGTGCCCTCGGTCGGGCTCGCCGTAGGTCATCGCGCCGATCGCGATCGGTGACACGTCCATGCCGGTCGTGCCGAGCTTGATGTAGTGCATGACGCCCCTCTAAAGTAAGTGGAGAGCTCTCCGAATAACCGTAGTGGAGAGTTCTCCACTTAGCAAGGTGAGGTTGAGGTCCTGTGGTTCGTTCAGACGCCCGCGAGAACCGGGCACGCATCCTCGCGACCGCCCGCGAGGCGCTCACGGAGGACGGCGGCGTCTCGATGAACCAGATCGCCCAGCGCGCCGGCGTCGGAGCAGGCACGCTGTACCGCAACTTCCCCACCCGGGAGGCGCTGCTGCTCGCCGTCTACCAGGACGAGGTGGAACGCATCACCGCCACCGTGCCCGACCTGCTGTTCCAGATGCCGCCCCTGGAAGCGCTCCGCCACTGGACGACCGACCTCGTCGAGGCCATGCGCAGGAAGCACGGCCTCGGTGACGCCCTCAGCGCCGGCGCCCACCAGGCGATGGCCGAGCAGAGCTACGGCCCCGTCATCGCCGCCCTCACCCAGCTCCTCGACGCCGGCAAGGAGGACGGCACCATCCGCCGCGACGCCGACCCCGGCGACTTCCTTCAACTCACCGGCGCCCTCTGGCGCGCCTCGTCCACCCCTGAAGACCGCGCCCCCCACATGCTGACGCTCATCCTGGACGGCCTGCGCCCCCACCCGTGACGGCCGGAAGCGAACCCGAACACGGTCGCGGCCGGCCCCGAGGGACGGCCGACCTGTGAAGGCCTACCGGCTCGTCACGGCCGGCCGGGTGCCCGATCTCAGGACGCCTCCCGCTCGGCTCGCTGCCGGATCAGTTCCTCGACCGCCGTGGGGAGGGTGGTTTCGAAGTCGATCAGCTTCGCCCAGGTCGGTGTGATGACGATGCGGACCATGCCGTCGTACAGGGAGCGCACCTCCGCCTCCCACTCCACCCGTTGCTCGGGGGTCATCTCGTAGCTGCCGTTCATCTGCAGGTACTCGTCCGGGATGCCGTCGACGACGTCGAGTTCGGCGCGGCCGCGGATGAGCAGGATCTTGGGCGGGTGCACCTCGGTGTCGATCGTCAGGGCGACCTGGGGATTGCGGCGCAACGAGGGGAGCTTCGGAGCGTTCTTCGTGGTGCACAGGACGATCTGCGAGCCGTTCCACGTGAACGCGATCGGGATGTTCCGGGGAGTCCCGTCCTTGGCGACGTAGGCCAGGCGGGTCACGTCACGAGCCAGCAGTTCCTGACTGATCGGGCGGCTCAGGATCTCGGCGATCTGCTGCTGCTCCATGATCCACACTCCCGTGGTCGGTTCCTCCGGGGCCGCGGTCCGGCCCCTTCACCCCTGGGACGGAGCAGGTCGGCCGTTCTCGACATCCACGGTGAGGAATCACCACGAGGCCCACCACCTACGAGGCCCTACCACGACGACGGGCCGGGACTTCCCCCGCAGAGAGTCCCGGCCCTGGCGCGGACAGGCCGCTACGGTCGGTTGAGGACGATCGAGTTGATCGGCGTCAGGTTGACCTGCTTGAAGTAGTTCATCTCGATGGTGATGCCGCAGTCGACGCCGTCGTAGCCCGTGCACAGGTCGGCGGTGGCGTTGGCGCCGCCGTACTGGTTGTTGAGTACGTAGTGGTTGCCGAACTGGTTGCTCAGGTTGTGGGCGCCGTAGCTGTAGTAGACGTTCGTCGGCGTGCTCGAGTGGATGTCGGCGTCCCGGGGGTAGATGCAGACCGCCCCGCCAGGGCAGTTGAAGACGGTCCTGTCGCTCGCGTGTGCCGAGCTCGTGCCGATGGCTGCCACGGCGGCCGTGGCGACGGCGAGCGCGGCGGCGCCCCTCGTGATCCTGCGCATGGTGGTGTCCCTCCGTCCGCGGCCGACCCCGGTCGGCCGTCATCACGACCTGGCGCCCGAAGGGCCGCGACCTGCTGTCATCGCCCCCACCCTGCGACCCTCACGTCGCCGGGTCCATGAATTCGAGCGTGTTCAAAGCGATGCGGCGGCACAGCAGGCACTTATGCAGGTAGGAGGCGGACCGTGGGCAGATTCGGTGTGGTGTGCAAGCACTGGCCAGGAGTTGAGAGACTGGCCGGCATGGACATCGCTCGCAGGAACAACGTCACCGTCACGGGCAACCCGGACGGGCGGACGGTCGTACTGGCCCACGGGTTCGGCTGCGACCAGAACATGTGGCGATTGACCGTGCCCGCGCTGGCCCGTGATCACCGGGTCGTGCTGTTCGACTACGTCGGCTCGGGCCGCTCGGAGCTGTCCGCCTTCGACCCGGACCGCTACACCTCCCTGGACGGCTACGCCCAGGACGTGGTGGAGGTATGTGAGTCACTCGACCTGCGTGATGCGGTGTTCGTCGGGCACTCGGTCAGCGCGATGATCGGCGTGCTTGCCGCCGACATGGCTCCCGAGCGGATCGGCGCACTCGTGATGGTCGCCCCGTCCCCGCGCTATATCGACGACGACGGCTACCGAGGCGGGTTCAGTGCACAGGACATCGAGGAGTTGCTGGAGTCCCTGGAGTCCAATTATCTCGGCTGGTCGGCCGTGATGGCTCCGGTGATCATGGGTAATCCGGAGCGCCCCGAGCTCGGCGAGGAGCTGCAGAACAGCTTCTGCGCCACCGATCCGGACATGGCGCGCGTCTTCGCCCGCACCACGTTCCTGTCCGACTCCCGCGACGACCTGAAGAAGGTGCGGGTGCCCACGCTGGTGCTGGAGTGCACCCACGACTCCATCGCACCCCGGCAGGTCGGGGCCTTCGTCCACGACGCTGTCCCCGGCTCGACGCTGGTCACGCTCGATGCCACCGGGCACTGCCCGCATCTCTCGGCGCCCGAGGCCACCAATCACGCGCTCTTGGAGTTCCTGGCGGCCCTGCGATGATGTGCCGTTCCGGGCAACAACCGGACCCCTCCGATCCCTGCGACCCCCAGGATTCCGACGACGAAGGAACAGCGAACGCGGCGTTCGCCGCACTGCTGGAGGACAGCGCCGAGGAACTGTACGAATCCGCGCCGTGCGGCTATCTGTCCACGCTGATGGACGGCACCGTCGCGAAGATCAACGCAACCCTCCTGGACTGGCTCGGCATGGCCCGTGACGCGGTGGTGGGCCGGATGCGGTTCACGGACCTGCTGACCGTGGGCGGCAGGCTGTACCACGAGACGCACTTCGCGCCGCTGCTGCAGATGCAGGGCGCGCTCAACGGCATCGCCCTGGAACTGAGAGACGCCGAGGGCCGGCGCATACCGGTCCTCGCCTCCTCGGTCGTCAAGTACGGCAGCATGGGCAAGCCGCTCCTGATCCGCACCACCCTCTTCGACGCCCGGGACCGCCGCGCCTACGAAGAGGAACTTCTGCGCCGCCGTATCGTCGCGGAAGAGGCCCGCCGACAGGCGGAGGCCGACCGCGCGCGGCTGCAGGACGCCCTCGCCGTGCTCCAGCGGTCGCTGCTGCCCGACACCCTCCCGCTCATCCCCGGCCTGGACTCGGCCGCGTACTACCACACCGCCTCGCCCGACCAGCTCGGCGGCGACTTCTACGACGTCTTCCCGGTGGACGGCAAACGCTTCGCCTTCTTCCTCGGCGACGTGTGCGGCAAGGGCCCCCAGGCCGCCGCTCTCACCTCGCTGACCCGCTACACCCTGCGGGCCGCCGCGCTGCACGAGCCCGACCCCGAAGCCGCCCTGACCACGCTGAACAAGGTGCTGCACGAGCGGTACGCGGCCGGCGGAGACCCGCGCTACTGCACCGCCATCTTCGGCATCCTCGAAATCGACGAGACCACAGGGCAGGTCTTCGTACAGCTGGCCTCGGGCGGCCACCCACCCGTGCTCGTCCTGCGCGCCGACGGCACGGCCCGGTACCTGCCGACCCCGGGCGGTCTCCTCGTCGGTGTCCTTCCCGAGGCCGGCTTCACCACGGCCACCACCACCCTCTGCCCCGGTGACACCCTCCTGCTCTACACCGACGGCCTGACCGAAGCCCGTACCGGCACCGACCGCTCCAGCCTCTACGGCGAAGACGCCCTGCTCACCTTCGCCACCCGCCACGCCGGAGCCCCCGCACACGACCTCGTCCAGGCCCTGACCGCGTTGCTCGACGGTTTCGGCGACGGACTGGACGACGACACCGCTCTGCTCGCTCTCGGTGTGCCCGCCCGCCCAGCCACCCCCCCGACGACAAGAAGTCACCCATGAACCCGCTGAAGATATCCGTCCGAGACGCCGGCACCGGTCCCGTCTGGGAGATCACCGGCGCGCTCGACTACACCACCGCCCCGGAACTGTGCGACCAGCTGACCACGCTCACTCTCCGGCCGGGCGAGCGCCTCGTCCTGGATCTGGCCGGCATGGACTTCTGCGACTCCAGCGGCATCACCGCCCTCATCACCGCGCACAACCACACCCACGCCGCGCAGGCCGACCTGGCGCTCGCCGCGGTTCCCCCGAACACGGTGCGCGTCCTGCGCATGGTCGGCCTCGACCAGGTCATCCCCCTCTATCCCGACACCGACGCCGCCACCCGGCGATGAGCCTCAGAGCGGTCGCGCGGCTGTAGCGGCGGTCTTCGCGTCGTTCTCCCGGGTGGGCATCCTCACCGCGCGGTCATCGCGGCCTGCCACGCACCCGGTCGCAGGCCTGTCGCCTTGGTGAAGAACACCGAGAAGTTGGACGCGTCGGGGAAGCCGAGTGCGGCGGCGCAGCGGGCCGCGGTGAGGCGGTCGTGCGCGAGGAGCCTTTTGGCTTCGAGGATGATCCGGTCGACGATGTACGCCTTCGCCGTGCGGCCGGTGACCTGCTGCACCGCTCGTGACAGGGTGCGGGGCGCGTATCCGAGAGCGCGTGCGTAGTAGCCGGCGTCGTGATGCTCCCGGAAGTGCGCTTCGACGGCGGCCCGGAACATCTGGAACAACGGCTGTGCGAACCGTGCCTCGGTGTGCGGTGGCCGGAGCCGGGCGATGAGCGCGGAGACAAGGATCTCGGGCAGCTCCGTCAGCAGGTCCGCCGGTGGTGCGGATGCCTCCAGGAGGAGGTGGCCGCGCGCGGCGTCGACGAACGGCCAGTCGGCGTCGGGAACGCGCCAGTGTGCGGCCAGGTCCGGAGAGGCGACGAGCTGCCGGGTGGCGTGGGTGACCGGCGCGGTCGGCACGAACAGCACGAGGTGCCCCGCCACGTCCGCGATGTCGTTCCACCGGTGAACCGCCCCGGGAGGGATCCACACCGCCGACCGCTCCTCCAGAGGGTGTTGGAGGAAGTCCACCGTGACGCAACCCCGCCCGCCGTCGACGACGGCGAGGACATGGAAGTCGGCACGTTGCGTGCCGCCGTCGTTGAGCTCGCGAAGGCGGTCGAAGGCCATCGTCTCGACCGTGGCGGCATGACGCCCGGGAGGCTGATAGGTCATCTGCCGGATCACGGTCATGTGTCCAGTTTCCACCATCGGTCGACCAGTCATGCCGATGCCCGGCCCCGGTGCAGAAGCTTCAATGAACACACAGGCCAAACGCCCACCGCGGACTGACTGGGAGAGCCACGATGAACACCATGCAGCAGACACCCCTGCCCACTTACGACCATCGGCCGGGAAACGGACCGACGCTGGTGTTCCTGCACTACTGGGGTGGTTCCGCCCGCACCTGGGACCTCGTCGTCGACCGCCTTCCGGGCCGTGACGTGCTCACGGTCGACTTCCGCGGGTGGGGCCGTTCGCGCGGTATGTCCGGCCCGTACACGCTGCGCCGCCTCGCCGACGACACGCTCGCGGTGATCGCCGACGCGGGGGTCACCGACCACGTCCTGGTCGGGCACTCGATGGGCGGCAAGGTCGCGCAGATGGCCGCGGCGACCCGGCCCGCCGGCCTGCGTGGCATCGTCCTCGTCGGTTCCGGTCCGGCGAGGCCCGCCGCGCAGATCACTCCCGAGTACCGGGAAGCTCTGTCCCACGCCTACGACTCCGACGAGTCCGTCGCCGGGGCCCGGGACCACGTTCTCACCGCGACCGAACTGCCCCCGGCCGTCAAGGCGCAGATCCTGACCGACTCGCGCGCCGGCGCCGTCGCGGCCCGGACCGAGTGGCCGCTGCGCGGCATCGCGGAGGACATCACCGAGCACACCCGCATGGTCAGCGTTCCCGCTCTCGTCGTCGCCGGAGAGAACGACCGTGTCGAACCCGTCGACGTGCTCCGCGACAACCTGGTGCCCTTCCTCTCCCAGGCCGACTTCACGGTGATCCCGAACACCGGTCATCTGATTCCGCTCGAAGCACCGGGCGACCTCGTCGACGCCATCACGGCCTTCGCACCCGCGACCTGACCACCCCCGCTGCCCGAACGGACCCGGCAGGCGGCCACCGTCACGTCCCGACTGGCCGGTCTTCGCCCTCCTCCGGCTCTTGCGTGCAATCGGCACCTTTCCGCATGCCTTGAGTCCCGTCACCGGGGTACGCAGTCGTGGCGGTGGCCCCATCGGGCGCGCGACGAAGGGAGCGACATGGTGCCGAACCGAATTCGACCTGTGCCGTCCGAACGGTTCACTCCCCTGGCACGCGCCCGGTGTGCGAGTGATCGCGCCGTGAGACGTTGACAGACGAGGGCCCGATATCGGCGGATTCGGGCATGTTTCGCCCATCGAGGCGCACCCGCCAGTCCTGAGTGACCCCGACATGCGTGGCCACGGTGACCGTGGCCGGTCCAGAGCAGAGGAATCGGTACATCGATGAGTCAGCCCAACCCCCTCAAGCGGGCAGCCGAGAAAGTCACCGAAGCCGTCCAGGGCGGCGACACCGGGCCGGAGGACGGGATCCCGGGGAAGCCGGGTCCCGAGTCCCCGTCGGTCGCCGAGCCGACCGAACCCCGGGAGCCGCTCCCGCCGAAGCCGGACCAGAGCGGCCCGGAGACCATGTCGCCGACGGGGCAGCCGACCGGTGACGCCCAGGCGCGCGTGGCCCAGTCCGGGGCGTACCTGACCGACGCCCAGGGCACCCGCCTGTACGACACCGACCACTCCCTCAAGGCCGGGCCGCGCGGGCCGGTCCTGCTTCAGGACCACCACCTGCGCGAGAAGGTCATGCACTTCGACCACGAGCGCATCCCGGAGCGCGTGGTCCACGCCCGCGGCGCCGCGGCACACGGCATCTTCCGCAGCTACGGCACCGCGGCGTCCGTGACGAAGGCGGCGTTCCTGGCCAGGGACGTGGAGACACCGGTCTTCGTACGGTTCTCCACGGTGCTGGGGTCCCGGGGCTCGGCCGACACCGTGCGGGACACGCGGGGCTTCGCGACGAAGTTCTACACCGACGAGGGTGTCTTCGACCTGGTCGGCAACAACATGCCCGTCTTCTTCATCCAGGACGCCATCAAGTTCCCGGACGTCATCCACGCCGGCAAGCCGCACCCGGACCGGGAGATCCCGCAGGCCCAGAGCGCGCACGACACCTTCTGGGACTTCGTCACCCTGCACACCGAGGCAGCCCACCACACCCTGTGGAACATGTCCGACCGGGGCATCCCGCGCTCGTACCGGATGATGGAGGGCTTCGGCGTCCACACCTTCCGCCTGGTGGCCGCCGACGGCGCCACGACGCTGGTGAAGTTCCACTGGAAGCCGAAGCTGGGCGTGCACTCCCTGGTCTGGGAGGAGGCGCAGATCGCGAGCGGCGTCGATCCCGACTTCCACCGCCGCGACCTCGCCGACGCCATCGAGGCAGGTGCCTACCCCGAGTGGGAACTGGGCATCCAGACCTTCCCCGACACCCCGGAGCAGACCTTCGAGGGCATCGACCTGCTGGACCCGACGAACCTGGTGCCCGAGGAACTCGCCCCCGTGCAGCCGGTCGGGCTGCTGACGCTCAACCGCAACCCGTCGAACTACTTCGCCGAGACCGAGCAGGTCGCCTTCCACGTCGGCCACCTCGTCCCGGGCGTCGACATCACCGACGACCCGCTGCTCGCCGGGCGGCTGTTCTCCTACCTGGACACCCAGATCACCCGCCTGGGCGGCCCCAACTTCCCGCAGCTGCCGATCAACCGTCCGCACTCACCCGTCAACGACATGCTGCGCGACGGCATGCACCAGACGGCCGTGCACCGGGGCGTGGCACCGTACCGTCCCAACTCCCTAGACGGCGGCTGCCCGTTCACGGCGGGCGCGGACGCGGGTGCGTTCGTCGAGGCTCCGGTGCGCGTGCCGGAGGCGACGAAGGTGCGCGAGGCCCCCGAGTCGTTCGCCGACCACTTCAGCCAGCCGCGCCGGTTCTGGCTGAGCATGAGCCCGGTGGAGCGCGAGCACATCATCGCGGCCTACACCTTCGAGCTCAACAAGTGCTACGAGCAGGCCGTCAAGGAGCGTGCGCTGCAGGTTCTGGCCAACATCGACCCCGAGTTGTGCGAAAGCGTCGCGGAGGGCCTCGGCCTGCCGGCGCCGAAGGCGAGCGTGCCGCTGGCGGAGGTCGAGCCGAGCCCGGCGCTCTCCCAGGTCGGCCACACCTGGCCGGCGGACGGTCGCGTCGTCGGCATCGTGACCGGTCCGGACGGGGATCTGGACGCCGTACAGGCGCTGCGGGAGGCGATCCTCGGCGCTGGGATGGTCCCTCTGGTGGTCGCGCCCAAGGGCGGCATCCTGGGCTCGGGCGACGCCGCGGTGACGGTCCAGCGGACGTTCGCCACCGCGCGGTCCGTCGAGTTCGACGCCCTGCTGGTGGCCGGACTGCCCGGGGTCGGCGGTGACGCGTTCGGCGCCCGTGACGTGAAGGCCCAGCCCTCGGGCGCGGCTGTCGCCGCGACCGATCCCCGGGTCGGCCTGCTGCTGTCGGAGGCGTTCCGGCACGGCAAGGCGATCGGTGCCTGGGCCGGCGGCGAGAACGCCCTCGACGCGGCCGGGGTTCCCGGTGACGCGCCGGGAGTCGTGGTCGCCGACAGTGGGACGGCCGTGCTGGAGCAGGTGCAGGAGCTGATGGGCTCCCACCGCGTGTGGGAACGGTTCATCGCCGCTTGACCGGTGTCCACCGGGGCCGGGCGGGAGCGACTTCCGCCCGGCCCCGGTGGCCGCCACACCCGGCGGACGGACTCAGGCCGTGTGCTGGTACGACGGGTAGGTCAGGTAGCCCGCGTCGCCGCCCTGGTAGTACGTGGCTTCGTCGACCGGGGCGATCGGGACGCCGGTGCGCAGGCGCTCGACGAGGTCGGGGTTGGCGATGAACGCCCGGCCGAAACTGATGAGTTCGGCGCCCAGTTCCAGCCAGCGGTCGGCGTCGGTACGGCCCGTCTGCTTGGGGCCCATGGGAAGCACCGGGTTGACGATGAGGGTGCCCGGCCAGGTGCGGCGCAGGCCGAGCAGTACGTCGTCGTCGGCGGTGGCCTCCAGGTGGACGTAGGCCACGTCCAGCCGGGCGAGTTCGGTGAGCAGCGCGTTGTAGAGCTCGGGTACGTCGCTCTCCTCGATCCCCCAGAACGTCCCGCCCGGCGAGAGGCGGATGCCCGTCCGGGCCCCGCCGACGGCGTCGACGGTGGCGGCAACTGCCTCGACGGCGAACCGGATCCGGTTGGTGACCGAGCCGCCGTAGCGGTCCGTGCGCAGATTGGCGTTGGAGGAGAGGAACTGCGAGATCAAGTAGCCGTTGGCGCCGTGCAGTTCCACGCCGTCGAAACCCGCGTCGACCGCGCGCAGGGCCGCCTCGGCGTACGACCGGGCCTGTTCGGGCACCTCGGCACTCTCCAGCGCACGGGGCACCGGTGCGGGTTGCGGGCCGGTCGGGGTGAACACCTCGCCGACGGCGGCCACCGCCGAGGGTGCGACCGGCTGCGATCCGGTCGTGTCCGGGTGCGAGACGCGGCCGCTGTGCATGAGCTGGGCGAAGATCCGTCCGCCGTTGGTGTGCACGGCGGCGGTCACCGGCCGCCAGGCGGCGACCTGTTCGCCGGTGTGCAGTCCCGGCGTGCCGGGACTCGACTGCCCGAGGAGACTCGGCTGCACGCCCTCACTCACGATCAGCCCGGCCGTCGCCCGCTGGGCGTAGTACGTCGCCATCGACGCCGTGGCCAGCCCGCCGGCGGCAGCACGGACTCGGGTCATCGGGGCCATCACCACCCGGTTGGGCAGTGTCAGGTCGCCGAGACGGTAACTGTCGAAAAGGGTCGTCACTTCATGGCTCCATCAAGGTCCGCCGTGCCCGGATCTCGGGCACGGCGTTACGCTAAAACCTCACATGGATGTCAGGGGCAAGGCAGTGTGGCCGAGGTCACAGCCGGGAGGTCGACAGTGCGCATCGGCGAACTCGCGTCACGTACGGGGGTCAGCATCAGGTCCCTGCGCTACTACGAGGAGCAGGGGCTGCTCCGCAGCTCGCGTAGTGTCAGCGGTCAGCGGCACTACACCGAGGAGGAGGTCGACAGGGTCGCGTTCATCCAACGGCTGTACGCGGCAGGCCTGTCCAGCCGCACCATCGCCGAACTGCTGCCGTGCGTCGACCTGCCCAGCGAGGAGCACTCCGACGCCGCGCTGGAGCGGATGGCACAGGAACGCGACCGGCTCTCCGAGCACATCACCGACCTCGTCCGCACACGGGACGCGCTCGACGAGGTGATGGCCAGGGCCCGGCAGCACCGCGAGACCCTGCGCACCGCCATCACCGGGTGACCATCCCCGCACGCCGCCCTATCGGGCCGCGTGCGGTACCCACACGGCAGCGTGGAACGGACCGTTGGCCGCGCCCGGGACGGTCGGTGGAAGTGCCGCACTGCCCGCGACGACACCGTGGCCGTTGACCTGCGCCGCGGCGGAGTTGAGGCCGCCGAGGGAGGTCAGGTAGGTGAAGTCGCCGGTGTCGACGCGGGCGACGAAGGCGAACGCGTTGGGGGCGAAGTTGTCGCCGACCACGACGTCCCGGACGATCTGCCTGACCTCGGTCACCCCACGCCCGGACCCGATCGTTCTGATCTCGTGCGTCCTGAGGTCGTACGAGCTGGAGAGCAGACTGTCGCCGCCGACCACGGTGTCCCCGCTGATCAGCTGCGCGGTGAGGAACCGCGGCCCGAGATCCGTACGGGCACCCGTGCGAAGGTCGTAGGCGTAACCGGCCAAGGCGTTCCCGGCCGTTCGGGACTGACCGACCACGGTGGAACCGCTGATGTCGTTGGCTGTGCTGGAACTTCCGCCGAGGGTGCCGAGATCGGTCATCGTCCCGGTGCGCAGGCTGTACGCGAACCCGTGCGTCGTGGAGCCGGGGCTGCCCGGCAGGGACGAACTGCCCACGACGGTCCCACCGTTGACGGCCGCCGCGCTGCTGCGACCCGACGGGCCGGCCAGGCTGTCCAGATCGGTCATGGTCCGGGTGCGCAGGCTGTAGGCGAAGGCGTGGCTGACCGTGTCGCCGGGCAGTGACGACGTGCCCACCACGGTGTCGCCGTCGAGTCCCGTGATGTGGGTGCCGCTCCCGCCGAGAGTGCCGATGTCGACCATCCGCCGGGTCCGCAGGTCGTAGACGAATCCATGAGCCGGGCCGTCCGGCGAGAGGTCCGACTGCCCGACGACGTGGTTCCCCTCCACGCCGGTCGCCCGGCTGGAGTCCCCCAGTGTGCCGAGGTCGGTCATGGCATGCGTGCGCAGGTCGTACGCGAAGGCGTGCTCCGCGGCATCGCCGCTGGTCGACGACCCCCCGACAACCATCTTGCCGTCGATCGCGGTGGCCTCGCTGCGGGTACCGCCCAGCGTGCCGAGATCGCGCACGGTGTACTGCACGGCCCCCGCCACCGGTTCGGCCGACGCCGAGCCGACCCCGTATGCCGGACCGACCCCGACGGCAAGCAGCCCCGCACCCACCAGAGACCACACACGAAGACGTCTGCGCACGATTCCCCCCTGAACCGATCAGCGACGAGTGCCGCACGCGTCGGCGGCCCTCCGCGTCCTCACCGGACACGCATGCACGGCCTTCACTTGTACAACAGCCCCGAACAACCAAACAGCGCATGACCGGCCACAAATGGGACACACGGCGCGGGGGCCCAACATTCCCTGGAATTGGTTGGGTTAGGACCGCCGATGCGGGGCAAGCGCGTGAAGAGAGGTTGCGGCACCCCCCCGCCGCAGACCTCGCAGCGGCGGTTCTTGCGGACACACGGTACGAGAGGCTCCCCCACCTCGACTCCTCCGCAAGGACCGCCGCTCTGGCGACAGCCGGGTGCGAACCCCTCCGACCGGCGCGTCGCGCGTTTCTTCCCCGGTCACTGTCAGTCATGCGCCATGGCGCATTCGAGAGACAAACCGCACATCCACCGCAGAAATCCGCCGCCTCGGGGTAACCGATAGCGAGTAGGGGCCACGAGACCGACTGTTGCCGTTTGACAATAATGGTCGCGAGGCAACAAAGTGACCGTGGCGGAAGTACGCGGGGAAGGATCTGGAATGCTCCGGTGGACGGAGACCGCTCCGTGTGCTGGTCACCCTTGTCGCGAGGTGATGAAGACACCTGGGGCGCGAGTGGTGGCTCAGCCGATCGCTCAGGCGGTCCGGCTGCGGGTGTCGGACGTGTCGCCGTGTATCTGCGCCGCCGCGGCATCGCAGAACGCCTCAAGCCCCTCCAGCAGGGCGATCCGCTTGGCGGTGGGCATATCCGCCAGGACCGCCTGCAACTCCCTCTCCCTGCGGGCCCGCAGGTCGGCGAGGAACGCGCGCCCCCGGCTGCTGAGGTGCAGCCGCACCTCACGCCTGTCCTCCGAGCTCACCACCCGCTCGACGAATCCGGCGGCCACGAGCCGGTCGCACAGCCGGCTGGTGGACGGCGGGGTCGACGCCAGGGACTCGGCGAGCGAGCGCAGGTTGATGCCGTCGTGGTGCTCAAGGATGTGCAGGACGCGCAGCTGGGACGCGGAGGTGGGTGCGGTCGAGGCCCGGCCCCACACCACTTCCAGCAACTCGGCGGCCGTGGTGGTCACACGCGCGACCTCGTCGGGCTCGGTGCGGCGGCGGAAGGCAGTCACGATCACACTCTCGCAGGCACTGGGATGCCTGTCAGCGTACTAGGCCCGACCGCGGGCCACAGCTCACCAGGGCGATCGACGCGGCTCCCACGGGAGCGACGCCGCGCGATGCCCGGGGAAAGATAGGTGCATTTTCCATCATGAAGAGATTCGTAGCCGTTGAGCGCGCCCTGCGCACAGCGGCTCCCCACGCACTGCTGGACGCCGTCCGCGCCGTACTGATCGAGCAGTACGGCGCCCAGGACGTCGAGCTGTTCATGGCCGACTACAGCCTCACCGTGCTGCAGCCGGTGTCGGTGCTGCCGCACACCCTGGAACCGGTGTCCGTGCACAGCAGCCCGACCGGCCGGGCCTTCGGCTCGCAGGAGCCGTACCGCGAGCAGCTGCGGGACGGGCGGGTGCGCCTGCATCTGCCGGTCAGCGTCCGCGGCGACCGGCTCGGCGTTCTGTCGGTGACCCTGTCCGAGAGTGACGCGACGCCCGAGTGGGAGTCCGAGCTGGCCGAGGTCGCCAACGTGCTGGGCTACCAGGTGATCGTCGCCGAGCGCGACACCGACGTGTACCTCCAGGCCCGGCGCAAGGACCGGCTGACGCTGGCCGCCGAGATGCAGTGGCAGCTCCTGCCCGGCCGCTCCTGCTCGCGCCCCGAGTACGACCTGGGCGCCCAACTGGAGCCCGCCTACGCGATCTTCGGCGACAACTTCGACTGGTCCAGCACCGTCGACCATCTGATGCTGTACGTCACCAACGGGATGGGCGAGGGCATAGAGGCGTCTTTGCTGACGAACCTCGCCATCAACGCTCTGCGCAACGCCCGGCGGGCCGGCCTCTCCATCGCCGACCAGGCGGCCCTGGCCGACCAGGCCGTCTACGCCCACTACCAGGGGCGCTGCTATCTGTCCGTCTTGATGTTCGACTTCGATCTGGCCAACGGCCGCGCGCGCGTGGTGGACGCGGGCTCGCCTCAGCTGCTGAGGCTGCGCGCCGGCGCGGTGGAACGCGTCACCTTCGACGCTCAGCTGCCGCTGGGCATGTTCGAAGAGACCGACTACGTGGCGCAGGACTTCGACGTCGAACCCGGCGACCGGCTCGTGTTCGTCAGCGACGGTGTCCACGCGGTCGCCGATCCCCAGGGCGAGGCCTACGGGGAGACCGCCCTGGCGCGGGCCATCCAGGCCACCCGGCTGCTGCCCGCGGCCGAAGTGCCGCGCGCCATCCTGCGCGAGCTGACCGGCCACCGCGGGGCGGCCCTGGCGAAGGACGACGCGCTGGTCGTTTGCCTGGACTGGCGCGGCCGGACACCGGAACGGTGACCGGCGGGCCCGCCCGACGGGCGGCGAGCGGTTGTTGGTCCACGACACCCCCTCGCGCTAATGTTTGTCATGCGGCAATAATTGCCTGATGGCCTGCCGACCGGCGGGCCGCAGCGCCCGGCAGCAGGGAGACGATGCAGGTGGCGGAGCACGACACGGCCCTCGAGGCGGCCAAGGATCTGGGCGCCTTCCTGGAACGGCGCCGTGAGCAGATCGCCCAGCGCTGGGCGGACGCCGCCCTGTTCCGCACGGTCTTCACCGTCTCCCGGGACGAGGCGGTCGAGGCGTGCAAGGCCGTGGTGGACGCGCTCGCCGACGTGGCCCGTTCCGGACGGCTGGAGGACGTCGCCGCTCCCGGCTTCGACACCGTGCGCGACCAGCTCGGCCGGATGTCCACCTCCCGCGCTCAGGCCGGATTCGGCTCGGTGCACATCGACGGCGAGGTCGTCGGTCTGCGCGAGCCGGTGACCGCCGTGCTGCGCGCCGAGTCCGCCGACGCGACGGACCCGGACGTCCACGCCCGCACGCTCGCCTTGACCATCCTGATGGGCACGCTCCGCCTGGTGGTGATGGACACGACCGTGCACGCGGGCCAGGAGCTGATCGCCCGCCAGCGCCAGCAGTTGCTGGAGGTGGCGACGCCGGTCATCAAACTGTGGGAGGGCATCGTCGCCGTTCCCCTGATCGGCACCCTGGACAGCGCCCGCAGCCAGGTCGTCATGGAGAGTCTGCTGGAAGCCATCGTGGACCAGCGGGCCTCCTACGCCATCCTCGACATCACCGGCGTGCCGACGGTCGACTCGCTCGTCGCCCAGCACCTGATGAAGACGGTCGCCGCGGCACGGCTGATGGGCGCGGACTGCATCGTCTCCGGCATCCGCCCCGCCATCGCCCAGACCATCGTCCACCTCGGTATCGACCTCGGATCCATCCTCACGCGGGCCACGCTCGCCGACGCCCTGGCCCACGCCCTCGGCCGACAGGACGCCGTCGCCCCCGCACGGCCCGTCGCCGCAGGAGCGAGCCCGCGGTGACCGGCTTCTCCGCCGCCCGTCCGGCGCCGGTGCCCGTACTGGCGCTGGGAGACATCCTGCTGGTCACCCTGCAGGGGGACCTGCACGACGGAGCGGCCGAGCAACTCCAGCACGACATCACGCACCGCATCGCCTCCAGCCCTGCGCGGGTGGGCGGCGTCGTGATCGACATCTCCGGCGTGGAGATCGTCGACTCCTTCCTCGGACGCATCCTGGCCGAGATCGCCGCGAACGCGCGCCTGCTGGCCGCACGGACCGTCCTGGCCGGCATGCGCCCGGCCGTGGCCATCACCCTGGTCGAGCTGGGCCTGACCCTTCCCGGTCTGGTCACCACCCTGAACGCCGAGGACGCCCTGGCCCTGCTGGGCCGCACGTCCTCCGCCGCCCCGCCCTCTCACCCGGAAGAGGGTGCGTGATGCATGCTCGAACCGCCTCGACCTCCCGCCTGCCCATCACCTCTGACGCCGACCTGGCCTGGGTCCGGCAACACGTGCGCCAGGCCGCTGCCGAAGCGGGCTTCAACCTCGTCCAGCAGACGAAACTGGTGACCGCGACCAGCGAACTGGCCCGCAACACCCTCGTCCACGGCGGCGGCGGCCACATGGAGGCGACAGCGCTCAGGGAAGGCGTGGCCCGCGGACTCCGTCTGTCGTTCGTCGACAGCGGCCCCGGCATCCGGGACCCGGAGCAGGCCATGACCGACGGCTACAGCACCGGCGGCGGCCTGGGCATGGGCCTGAGCGGCGCCAAGCGGCTGGTGCAGGAGTTCACGCTCGAAAGCCGCCCCGGGCACGGCACCACCGTCACCATCACCGACTGGGTCTCCGGCGTGCCCTCCCCCCGGAGGGGTGCGCCATGACCAGGGTGTGGGACATCCCGGTCCAGGACAGCACCAGGATCCGGGATGTACGCGTCGCCGCCGAGGCCGCCTGCACCCACGCGGGACTGGACCCGCACGCCACCGCGGTCGCCGCCCTGGTGGCCACCGAACTGGCGAGCAACCTGGTCAAACACGCCGTCGGTGGCCGCATCCTCATCAACCTGGCCGGCCCCGCGGACACCCTCGCGCCCGACGTGACCGGTGTGCAGATCACCTCGCTCGATCACGGGCCGGGCATCGGGAACGTCCCGGCCGCGCTGCGCGACGGTCACTCCACCGCCCCGTCCTCCCTCGGCGCGGGCCTGGGCACCTGCCTGCGCGTCGCCCACGCCTTCGACCTGCACAGCCGCCCGGGACAGGGCACCGTCGCGGTGGCGAGGATCGGCCGGGCGCGGGTACCGGGCAGCGCCCACGCCGAGCCGCACCGCCCTCTTACGGGCGTCCGGGCCGGAGGGGTCACGACCGCCCTGGCCCATGCCGAGCACTCCGGTGACGCCTTCGGCCGGGTACGTTCCGGCTCGCGGGTCACGCTGCTGCTCTCGGACGGACTCGGCCACGGGGACAAGGCCGCCGAGGCGTCCAACGCAGCGATCGAGGGCCTGGGCCGCTGCGCGGACCTGCCCCCGGCCAAGATCCTGCGGCACCTGCACACCGCGCTGCGCGACACCCGGGGCGCGGCCGTCGGCGTCGCGCAACTCGACGAGGAGACCGGCCGGTTGTCGTTCGCGGGCGTCGGCAACATCGGCGCCAGACTGCGCACCGACGCCACCTGGCAGCCTCTGCTGTCCCATCCGGGCATCGTCGGAGCGCACTTCCCCGCCACCGTGCCGGTGCAGGAGAACGCCTGGCGGCCGGACAGCCTGCTCGTCCTGCACAGCGACGGGCTGCCCAGCCGCTGGGTGCCGCCGAGCGAACCCCGGCTGGGCGACCACGACCCGGCCGTGGTGGCCGCGGTCGTCCTCAGGGACGCCGGGAGCGCCGCCCGGCCCCTGCGGGACGACGCCAGCGTGGCCGTACTCGCTCCGCGACCGCCGGACGGACGTGCATGACCGAGGCCACGGACATATGGAGGATCGCTTCGGCCGCCGACGCGGCCCGGGCGCGTGCGGCCGTCGACCGCATCACCACCGACGGCGGAGCACCGGCACTGCGGCGAGTCCGCTTCCTCACCGCGCTGACGGCACGGCTGCGCCACCGCCTCGGCCGGGGGATGATCGCCCGCTTCCGGCCGGGAGATCCGCAGGTGCTCTGGGCATCGGCCGGCCACCCGCCCGCCGTCGTGCGCGACGTCCACGGCGCCGTGCGTGTCCTGGACGCCAAGCCCGGTGTGATGCTCGGCATCCCCCTGCCCTGCGTGTACCCGGACCATCGGGCCGACCTGCCCGCCGACTCCACCCTGGTGCTGTACACCGACGGCCTGGTCGAACGGCGGGGCGAGGGCATCGACACCGGGATCGGGCGTCTCTGCCACGCCCTGGAAGCGGTGAGCACGTCCGAGCTGGAACAGGACCCGGACGCCGCGGCCGACACCGTGCTCAAACCCCTCCTGCACGACTCCGAACGCGCCGACGACGTCTGCCTGCTGCTGTGCCACACGGTGAAGCCCCCCGCGCCGAACCGGCACGCCGGGGCGGACCGGTCCCCCGTCCAACACGAACCCCCTGGGAACCGGCCCTCTCGCGGTAGCGTGGAGGTCACCAGGCGAGAGGGTGAATGCCGTGAACGCACCTGAACCGCTGCCCTCGGCGGAAGCCCTGCTGCGGGCCGCCCCGCCGCACGCGCTGTTCGCCACCGCCCGCCGTCTGCTCGCCGAGCGGGTGGGCGCCCAGGAGGTGACCCTGCTGCTGGCCGACTACGGCCTGACCGTCCTGCAGCCGGTCACCCACCTGCCGCACACCGACGCGCCCGTTCCGACCGACGAGGGGCCCGCGGGCAGCGCCTTCGTCACCCAGAAGCCGGTCGTCGAAGTCCTGCACGAGTCGTCCGGCCATCTGGTGCACCTGCCCATCACCGTGCGCGGCGACCGCCTGGGCGTCCTCTCCGTCCGGCTGCCCGCGCAGACCGTCGCCCCGGACACCGTGCTCCAGCTCGGCGACTTCGCCACGGCACTGGGCCACGAGGTCGCCACCGCCGGCCGAGACACCGACCTCTACCTCCAGGCCCGCCGCACCCGGCGCCTCACCCTCGCCGCCGAGATGCAGTGGCAACTCCTGCCAGGCCGGGGCTGCGCCCGCCGGGAGTACATCATCGGCGCCCACCTCGAACCCGCCTACGCCATCGGCGGCGACAACTTCGACTGGTCCACCAGCGCCGACCACCTCACCCTCACCGTCACCGACGGCATGGGCCAGGGCATCGACGCCTCCCTGCTCACCAGTCTCACGGTCAGCGCCCTGCGCAACGCCCGCCGCGCCGGCATAAGCCTCGCCGACCAGGCGGCCCTGGCCGACCAGGCCGTCTTCTCCCAGTACGGCGGCAAGGCCTACGCCTCCACGCTGTTGCTGCACTTCGACCTGGACACCGGCGTCGTGCACGCCGTGGACGCGGGCTCCCCCCAGCTGTTCCGCCAGCGCGGCGGCCACCCCGAGCGCATCGAACTCGACGCCCAACTGCCGCTCGGCATGTTCGAGGAGACTCTCTACGAGGAGCAGACCTTCCAGGTGGAGCCCGGCGACCGGCTCATCGTCGTCAGCAGCGGTGTGCACGGCACCCGCTCCGCGGCAGGCGACCTCTTCGGCGAACGGGTCCTGCGCCAGGTCCTGGGCGCCACCCGCAGCGCGGAGCCGCACGAGGCGGCACGCGCGGTCGTCGCCGGGCTGATCGAGCACTACGGCAGCAAGGACCTGCTCTCCGACGCCGCCGTGGTGTGTCTCGACTGGAACGGCCGCCGCTGATCCCTGCGCGTCACAGGCCGGGACCGCCGGCTTCCTTGTCGACACCCTCCTGAGCGCTCCGGAACGCGCGCAGCCCCCTGCTCAGCGCCGCCCGCTCGTCGGGCGTCATCGCCTTGAGAGCCGCGGCGAGCGCCTGCGCCCTGCGCGTGGCCACTTCGTCGAGCACCTGCCGGCCGCGCGCCGTGAGGACCAGCTGCACCTCGCGCCGCTTGAGCGGATGCAGCATGCGCTCCAGCAGACCGGCCGCTTCCAGCCGGTCGCACAGGCGGCTGGCCGTCGGCAGCCCTATGTCCATACCCTCGGCCAACGCCGTGAGATTGAGTCCCGGCTCCGCCTCCAGGATCCGCAGGGCCCGCAACTGGTGCGGCGAGAGCCTCAGGCTGGCTCCCTGAGCGGCCACCGACCAAAGATGTGCCAGACCGTCGACGGCATCGGCGATCTCCAGCGCAGCAGACAGGGGCTCAGCACCCCGTCCGCTCGTCTGGTCGTCCCCCGAGCCACTGAGACGAGTCACGCACACATCACTTTCAGTAATTTCCTGGTTATACGGATTCCATCCTCATTCAGACGCGGTACCCGAAGAACCGTCGAACAAGCACATCCCCGGCGGTGCCACTCCAGCGGACCATTCCATCCGCACACGGTCTTCATACCGCCTCCTCCGCTCCCCGTGTCGAGCCTGCCGGACCGACTCGGCTCCACCGAGCGAATGCGCACGGAAGCGGGGCGAGCGCCGGGCGCCGCCCGCTCGCGCCGGACAGCCGGCCCATGCGACCCACGAGGCGATCCAGCCGCCGGACGGCACGCGCGAAAACGATTATTCGGACGTCCCCAAAACCTCGGCACAGAGGGGCACGGCTGCGGGAGCGGGCCGTGATGCGAGGGAGCGCACAACCCCGGGCGCCCGGAGTTTGCACATTATCCGACCTTTGCTCAGGCCCTTGCCCGATCCTGGCCCGACGCAGCCAACTGGGTGCCAAGGCCGCTTCCCGGCCGGGCTCCCGACGGGCCTGGCCGCAGTGAAGGGAAGCGGTCGGGAAATCGGCATGTGAGGAGTAGTCATGAAGAAGGCCTACGAGGCTCCGACGCTCGTCCGGCTCGGCACCTTCCGCAAGGAGACCGGGCTCCTCGGGCGCGCCGGCAACGACCGGCTGATCCTGAGCAAGAACTGACGGGCGACGGTCCTTGACCCGACGTCATGACTGAACTGCACGAAAGTGCGGGGACGGGCCCCGGCGACGCGCACTTCGCGGTCTTCACCGACCGTGCGGACGCGGCCGCCGTGGCCCGCTCCTTCGCCCGCCACGGAAGCCGGACGCTGGCGCACGCGTCGGGCCGGCCCTGGTTGGTCGGCCACTGGCACGACGACGAGGTCCGCACGGCCCACGTCGGCGACGCCTCCGTCGCCGTGGTCGGCTGCTGCCCGATCGACGTCGGCGAACTCAGGCGCCGTACCGCACGGTTACGTGATCTCGCCGAGCTCGGACAACTGGCCCGCTCCCTCCCCGGCAGCTTCCATCTCGTGGCCGCCCTCGACGGGCGGACCAGGGTGCAGGGCACCGCCTCCGGACTGCGGCTGGTCTTCCACGCGGAGATCGACGGCGTACGGGTGGCAGCGACGCGGGCCGACACGCTCGCCGATGCCCTGGGGCTCGCACCCGACGTGGAGGAACTGGCCGTCAGGCTGCTGTGGCCGGCGCCGTACCCGCTGTTCGAGAGGTCGATGTGGCGTGGGATCACCGCCGTACCGCCGGAGGACGCCCTGGTCGTCGGCGCGGACGGGCGCACCGTACGGCACACCCGGTGGTGGACGCCGCCGGAGCCGGTCCGGCCCCTCGAGGAAGCCGCCCCCCTGATTCGCCAGGCACTGGAAGAGGCCGTCGCGGCACGTACCCGTCAGGGCGGCGTGGTGAGCAGCGACCTGTCCGGCGGACTGGACTCCACCTCGGTCTGCTTCCTGGCCGACCGCTCCCCCGCCCGCGTGGTGGCCGGCACCTGGCCGGGACGCGATCCTGCGGACACCGACCTCCAGTGGGCCCAGCGGGCGATGAGACACCTCCCGGACGTCGAGCACGTCGTGTGGGACGCCGATGCCTCACCACTGGTCTACGACGACCTGCTGGGCATCGACGACCTGCTCGACGAACCCACCATCGGCGTCATGGACCGCTCCCGGGTCCTGCACCACCTGCCCGACCTCGCCGCACGCGGCAGCCGGCTGCACCTGACCGGCATCGGCGGCGACCATGTCGCGTGGTGCTCCGAGGCCTACTACCACCGGCTGCTGCGCACCAGCCCGCTGCTCGCGTTGCGGCAGTTGCGGGGGTTCCGCGCGCTGTGGCAATGGCCCCTCGGCGGCACGGTCCGCGCGCTCGCCGACTCACGGCCGTACGGCGCGTGGCTCGCCGACGCCGCCCGTCGGCTGCGCGACCCCTCGCCCGCGCCCGTCGCGACGGCTCTCGGCTGGGGTATGGCCCCGCGCCTGTTCGACTGGGTGACTCCGCGGGCCGAGCACATGGCCCGCCGGGCGCTGCTCGAGGCCGCGCGCACGGCTTCGCCTCTGCACCCGGACCGTGGAGTGCACGCGGACCTCGAACAGATCCGCTCGTGCACCCGCGTCATCCGCCAGTGGGACCGGATGGCCGCCCGCGCCGGCCTGCCGATGGCCTCTCCCTTCCTCGACGACCGCGTCATCGAGGCATGTCTCGCCGTGCGTCCGGGTGAACGCGTCTCGCCGTGGCGCTACAAGCCCGTCCTGAGCGCCGCCATGCGCGGGATCGTGCCCGAGGAGTGCCTGCGGCGCAGCAACAAGGCGACCGCCTCCATGGACGCCGCCAACGGGCTGCGCGACCACCGGGCCGATCTGCTGGCCCTGTGGGAGGACTCGCGGCTGGAGGAGCTGGGCCTGGTGGACGGCGCCGCGCTGCGACGGCTCGCTCTGCGGCCCGCCTCCCATGGGCTCTCCCAGGCCGTCCTCTACTCCACCATCGCCGCCGAGGTGTGGCTGCGAGGACTCGCCCGCGCCCGCAGCCCTCTCCCACAGCCCTGAGCCCGTCGACCGCCAGTCATGTCGGACACGTCAGAAAGGCCTTTGCATGCCCCTGCGGTTCAGCGACAACGTCTCCACGGCCGAGACCGACTACGGCACCGTACTGCTGGATGAACGGGCCGGTGCCTACTGGGAGTTGAACCCCACGGCCACCCTGGTGGTACGGACGCTGCTGGACGGGGGTGAGGAGACGGACGCGGCCGCGGCCCTGACCAGGGAGTTCGACATCGACCAGGCGCAGGCCGTGCGGGACGTCGCAACGCTCGTACAGGAGCTGCGCAGTTCGGGGCTGGCGTCATGACGACACCCAGCGCGCTCGAGCGCCCCGGCGCCGTCCCGCTCTCCCGGCGCCTGGCCGCCCGCCTCGTCCTGTTGCCCGCCGTCGCCCTGGCCCTGCTGCCGCCCCGCCGTATCCGCACCGTCCTCGGCATCCTGCGTCGCGGCGCCAGACCCGCCACCGCCGCCCGGGCCCAGGACGCGCGCGACGCCATGTGCGCCGCCAGCCTGCACTGTGCGGGCCCGAAGGGATGCCTGCCGCGCTCCCTGGGGGCCGCTCTGCTGTGCCGGCTCGGCGGAACGTGGCCGACCTGGTGCACCGGGGTACGCGTCGTGCCGCCGTTCACCGCGCACGCCTGGATCGAGGCGGAAGGACATCCCGTGGGAGAGGGGGTGCCGGAGGGGTATTTCGCCCGGCTGGTGGCCGTCGGCCCGGTCTCACGCTCGACGGACCGATGACCGGCACGCCGGCCCGGCCCGCCGGTGGGGCTGACGTGCCCCTCGGTGACAGGTCCACCCTGGCGGCGGTGGCGACGATGTACCGGTTGACAGCCGGACACCGCGGCGCCATAGCCGTGGCCACCGTGCTGACTCTCGTGGGCTCCGGGCTGGGACTGGCCCAGCCCCTGGTCGCCAGGCAGGTCGTGGACGCGACCGGCCGTGGCCATGTGATCTGGCCGTCGCTGGTGCTCCTCGGCGCGCTGTTCCTCGTCGAGGCGGCGTCCGGAGCCGGCGGGCGTTTCCTCCTGGAGCGGATGGGCGAAGGGGTCGTACGGCAGTTGCGCCACAGTCTGGTCGGGCGGCTGCTGCGGCTGGAGATGAGGGAGTACGACCGGCACCGTGGCGGCGACCTCATCTCCCGGGTGACGGCCGACACCACCCTGCTCCGCGAGGTCGTTTCGCAGGCCCTGGTGGACCTGGTGACGGGAAGCCTCGTCGCGGCCGGGGCGATCGTCCTCATGGCGTGGCTCGATCTTCTGCTGCTGCTTCTGGTCGCCGCCACCGTGGCAGCGGCCGCCGTGATCGTCGCCTCGCTGCTCGCGGGGATCAGAAGCGCGTCCGAGCACATGCAGAACTCGGTCGGCGCCATCGCCGCCGATCTGGAACGCGCCCTCGGTTCGCTGCCGATGGTCCGCGTGCACCGCGCCGAGGAACGCGAGGCGGCCGGCGTCGGTGCCCGCGTCGACGCCGCGTACGGCGCCGGGGTACGCACGGCGAAACTCGCCTCCGTCATGAGTTCCGCCGTCGAACTCGCCGTCCAGGGCTCCTTCCTCATCGTCCTGGTCGTCGGCGGCCTGCGTGTGAGCGGCCATTCCGGTTCCCTCGGCGACCTCGTCGCCTTCCTGCTGTACGCCTCCTACCTGGTCCTGCCGCTGTCCTCCGTCTTCCACGCCGTAGGGCTGGTCCAGCGCGGGATGGGCGCCTACCGGCGCATCGACGAGGCGCTCCGCCTGCCGGTGGAGCCGGCCGGCCTCCCCGCATCCGCACGCCGGCCGGCCGGGCCGCCCGTCACGGGCGAGCATCCCGCCCTCGCCCTGCACGACGTCCACTTCGCCTACGACCCGCGGCGGCCGGTCCTGCGGGGTGTCACGTTCGCCGTCCCGCACCGGCGGTTCGTGGCACTGGTCGGCCCGTCCGGCGCCGGCAAGAGCACCGTCTTCGCGCTGGTGGCGAGGTTCTACGAGCCGGATGCGGGCGCCGTGCTGTTCGACGGGAGGCCCGCGGCCGAACTGACGCGTGCGGCATGCCGTAGCGGCATCGCCGTCGTCGACCAGAACTCCCACGTCGTCCACGGCACTTTGCGCGACAACATCGCCTACGCCGTGCCGGAGGCCACGGAAGAGGAGCTACGGCGTGTCATCGAACTGGCCAGGCTCGAAGAGGTCGTCGACCGGCTGCCCGGCGGGCTGTCCGCCGTCGTCGGCGAACGCGGCAGCACCCTCTCCGGCGGCGAGCGTCAGCGCATCGCCCTCGCCCGTGCCCTGCTGGTCCGGCCGTCGCTGCTCCTGCTGGACGAGCCGACCTCCCACCTCGACTCGATCAACGAGTCTGCGCTCACGACGGTCATGAAGGATGTCGCCCAGGAGTGCGCCCTGCTGGTCATCGCCCACCGTCTGTCCACCGTCCAGCACGCGGACCGGATCGTGGTGATGCGGGAGGGCCGCACCGTCGCCGCCGGACGCCACGAGGAGTTGCTCACCCGCAGCGCCCTCTACCGCGAGCTGGCGGCGAGTCAGATGCTCCGGCCGGGCGGCGACGCGATCCCGGGCTGACGCGAGGAGTGCCACGACGTCACGACGCACGGTCGCCCCGGCCCGGTGGGAGCGTGGCCGAGGTCGGGACGGGGGCATCGCCCCGCGCCCCGGGGCGGTGTCGGCGTACCGCTCGCCGCACGGATGAGCCGGCGACCGCGCCTCCCGTGCCGGGAGGCGCGGCAGGAAACGGTCCGTCAGTGGCTGGGCACCGTCGCCTGGCGGGTGGTCGGAGCCGCTTCGTGCCGGCCGTCGGTGCCGAGCGCCTGCAGGATCTCCTCGACGCTCTGTTTCGCGTCGCCGAAGAGCATGCTGCTGTTCTCGCGGAAGAACAGGGGGTTCTGCACGCCCGCGTAGCCGGATGCCATGGAGCGCTTGAAGACGACGACCTGCTCGGCCTCCCAGACCCGCAGCACCGGCATGCCGGCGATCGGGCTGCCGGGGTCGTCGGTCGCGGCCGGGTTGACGGTGTCGTTGGCGCCGATGACCAGGACGACCGAGGTGTCGGCGAAGTCGTCGTTGATCTCGTCCATCTCCAGGACGATGTCGTAGGGCACCTTCGCCTCGGCGAGCAGCACGTTCATGTGCCCGGGCAGCCGCCCGGCGACGGGGTGGACGCCGAAGCGGACCTCGACGCCCCGCTCGCGCAGCCTCCGCGTCAGCTCCGCGACGGGGTGCTGGGCCTGAGCGACGGCCATGCCGTAGCCCGGCGTGATGATCACCGAGCGGGCCTGGGCCAGCATCTCGGCCGCCTCCGCGGCCCGCACCTCACGGTGCTCGCCGTGCTCCTCCTCGCCGCCGGACGGTGCCTCGATGCCGAAACCGCCCGCGATGACGGAGAGGAAGGACCGGTTCATCGCCTTGCACATGATGTACGACAGGTAGGCACCGGAGGAGCCCACCAGCGCTCCGGTGACGATGAGCAGGTTGTTGTCCAGCAGGAAGCCGGCCGCGGCCGCCGCCCATCCCGAGTAGCTGTTCAGCATGGAGACGACGACCGGCATGTCGCCGCCGCCGATCGAGGCGACCAGGTGCCAGCCGAGCGCCAGCGCCAGCGCGGTCACCGCGATCATCAGGGGCAGGCTCGGGCTGATGGTGAACCAGGCGGTCAACGCGACGAAGGCCGCGAGCGCGCCGATGTTCAGCGCGTTCTTGCCCGGCAGCATCAGGGGACGGGACTTGATGCGTGCCGAGAGCTTCAGGAACGCGACGATCGAGCCGGTGAAAGTGACCGCGCCGATGAAGATGCCGATGAACACCTCGGCGTGGTGGATGCCCAGCAGGTCGGCGCCGACCTCGGTCTGCCCCGATCCGTGGGACTCCACCTCCAGGTAGCTGTTCCAGCCCACCAGCACCGCGGCGAGGCCGACGAAGCTGTGCAGGACGGCGATCAGTTCGGGCATCTGCGTCATCTCGACGCGGCGGGCCCGCCACAGGCCCACCGCCGCGCCGAGCGCCATCGCCAGCACGATCAGCGCGACCGCTCCGGCGGTGATGCTCTGCGCCGCCACGATCACGGTGGCGACCAGGGCGAGGGCCATGCCGGCGATGCCGTAGACGACGCCGGCGCGGGAGGTGCGGTGCTGGGAGAGGCCGGCCAGGCTCAGGATGAACAGCAGGGCGGCGACCAGGTCGGCCGCGTGGGAGGCCGTCAGGGAGGTCATCTCGGCTCAGCCTTTCGAGAACATGGACAGCATGCGGCGGGTGACGGCGAAGCCTCCGAAGATGTTGACGCTCGTCAGCAGGATCGCCACGAAGGACAGCGTGGTGACGATCCAGCTCTCGTGGCCGATCTGCAGCAGGGCGCCGATCACGACGATCCCGGAGATCGCGTTGGTCACCGACATCAGCGGGGTGTGCAGCGCGTGGTGCACCTTGCCGATGACGTAGTAGCCGATCACCACCGCCAGCGCGAACACCGTGAAGTTCCCGGCGAGTTGAGCGGGTGCGAAGGCCACCAGCAGGAACATCGCGAGCATGCCGAGCCCGATCAGGCCGAAGCGCCGCGCGGGCGTCAGGGCGGACCGCTTGGGTTCGGGCGCTTCGGGGGCGGCCGCGGGCTGCGCGGCGGGGGCGGCGGAGACCGCGACGGGCGGCGGAGGCCAGGTGACGTCGCCGTCGCGTACGACGGTCACCGCCCGCTGCACGACGTCGTCGAAGTCGATCGTCAGCTGCCCGTCCTTGTCGGGGGTGAGCAGCTTCAGCAGGTTCACCAGGTTGGTGCCGAACAGCTGGGAGGCCTGGGCGGGGAGCCGGGAGGCCAGGTCGGTGTAGCCGATGATGGTGACGCCGTTGTCGGTGACGACCGTCCGGCCCGGCACGGTGCCCTCGACGTTGCCGCCCATCGCGGCGGCCATGTCGACGACGACGCTGCCCGGCTTCATCGCGGCCACGTCCTCGGCCGTCAGCAGGCGCGGCGCCGGACGGCCCGGGATCAGCGCCGTGGTGATGACGATGTCCACGTCCTTGGCCTGCTCGTGGTAGAGCTCGGCGGCGGCGCGGTCGTAGTCCGCGGAGGTTGCCTTGGCGTAGCCGTCGGTGCTCGCCTCCTGATCGACGTTCACCGGCAGGTACTCGCCGCCCAGCGACTTCACCTGGTCGGCGACCTCCGGCCGCGGGTCGGTGGCGCGTACCACCGCGCCCAGGCTGGAGGCGGCGCCGATCGCCGCGAGGCCGGCCACGCCCGCGCCGGCCACGAGCACCTTGGCAGGGGGCACCTTGCCGGCCGCGGTGACCTGGCCGGTGAAGAACCGTCCGAAAACGTGCGCGGCCTCGATGACCGCGCGGTAGCCGGCGATGTTCGCCATCGACGACAGCACGTCCATCGACTGAGCGCGCGAGATGCGCGGCACCGCATCGAGCGCCAGGGCGGTCACCCCGGCGTCCGCGAGCGCCCGGAGCAGTTCGGGCTTCTGCGCCGGGCTCAACAGGGCGATCACGGTGGCGTCCCTGCGCAGCCGGTGGATCTCGGCGTCGGAGGGGGCGTTCACCTTCAGGACGACGTCCGCGTCCCAGGCCTCGCCGATCCCCGCGCCGGCTTCGGCATAGGCGTGGTCGTCGAAGCCGGAGGCCTCGCCGGCCCCGGACTCGACGACGACCTCGTAGCCGAGGCCCAGCAGCAGTCGTACCGTCGCCGGGGTCGCCGCGACCCGCGTCTCCCCGGAGACGGACTCGGCCACGACGCCGACGCGGCGCGGGGGATGGTGTGAGCGTTCTTGAGCAGACATGTCCTGTATCTCTCGTCAAGGGAGGGTGCGAAAGGGAGATCTGCGCTCGGGGGGTTACGACGTCCTGCCCCGTGATCGCTGGAACCTAACCCGTCGGACGAGCACCGGCCAACGTCAACAGACGGTGACTTGCTTCACCTTGCGCTATCCACCGAAAGAGATAGGACAACTCGAGAAGGTCCATGAATGAGGCCAGAAGAGGAGGTCGGGGCACCTGTGTGACCACCGCCACACCCCGCTCATACCTACTGGTCGGTACGCTGCCTCGAGCCGCACACGACAGGAGGCGCGATGTCCGCGACCAACCGCCAGATCCGCTTGGCCGCCCGCCCGACGGGTGACGTCAAGGCCGAGGACTGGGAGCACTTTTCCGCCCCCGTCGAGGAGCCCGGCCCCGGCCGCTTCGCGGGCCGTACGCGCGTCATCTCCCTGGATCCGGCGATGCGGGGCTGGCTGGACGACCGTCCCTCCTACCTGCCGCCCGTGGGCATCGGCGAGGTGATGCGCGCCGGATCGGTCATCGAGGTCACCGCCTCGAACCACCCCGACTTCAAGCCGGGCGACCACGTGGTCGGCACCTTCGGCGTGCAGGAGTACGTCGTCTCCGACGGCAAGGGCGCCCTGAAGGTCGACACCTCCCTCGCCCCGCCCTCGACTTATCTCGGCGCGCTGGGCATGCCCGGTATGACCGCCTACTTCGGGCTGCTGGACGTCGGGGCGCTGAAGGACGGCGAGACCGTCGTGGTGTCCGGCGCGGCCGGAGCCGTCGGCACCATGGCCGGCCAGATCGCCAAGGCCAAGGGCTGCCGGGTCGTGGGCATCGCCGGAGGCCCGGAGAAGTGCGCCATGCTCATCGACGAGCTCGGATTCGACGCGGCGATCGACTACCGCGCCGAGGACGTCAGGAAGGCGCTGCGCCGGGAGACCCCCGACGGCATCGACGTCTACTTCGACAACGTGGGAGGAGACATCCTCGACGCCGCCCTGGCCCGCCTGGCGATGCACGGGCGCGTCGTGATCTGCGGAGCGATCAGCCAGTACAACAACACCGAACCGGTCAAGGGACCCTCCAACTACCTCTCGCTGCTGGTGCGGCGGGCCCGCATGGAGGGCTTCGTCGTCTTCGACTACGCCAAGCGCTTCCCGCAGGCCGCCCAGGACATCTCCGCCTGGATCGGCGCCGGCCGCGTCAAGGTCAAGGAGCACGTGGTCGGGGGCAGCGTGGACGACTTCCCCGAGGTCCTGCAGATGCTCTTCCGAGGGGAGAACGTCGGCAAGCTCGTGCTGGAACTGGCCTGACCCTCGAAGTTGTCCAGAAGCGTCCAGTGGCAGTAGCCGAGGACGAGCGTTCCGGTCCCGGCCTCGGCGACGAGTTCACGGACGGCGGCGGGGACGAAGGCGGCGCGTTGTGCGTCGTCCGGGGTCTGGATGCCGTGTTCGGTGACCAGCACCGGTACTGGACCTGGCCCGCTCGGGCGCGGTGTCGGTGCACACCGAGACCTACTCCCTGGACGAGGCGCCGCTCGCCTACGAGCGCCTGCACGCCGGGAAGAACAAGGGCCGGGCCGTCATCCTCCCCAACGGCCGAGCAGCGTCGGACGTCCGACGCTTGTCAGGCGGTGCGAATAAGTACAATAGGTACGGAACGTCGGTCCGGAGGCGAGGGGAAGCACGTATGACATCCCCCTTCGCCGAACCGTCCGACGCCGGCACCCTGTTCGGCCTCGACGCCCTCGGCGGGCCGGCAGCCCCTGACGCACCCACCACGCGCACACCCGCGAACGGCACCCCCTTCCACAGCTCCCCCGCCGCCCGGCATCTGCTGCCGGTGCGCACCGTCTACGCCGAGCCCGGGGCCGCCGCATCGCCCCGCGGCCGCGAGATCCTCGCGCGCTTCCCCGCCGCGGAGGTCATCGAGGTCGCTTCGCACTGGCGCATCCCGGGACTGCACGGAAACGAGGACAACGTCGAGCGGTGGGTCCGCGTCAAGGGCGAGACGCTGGTCCTGGGCGAGCGCAAGACCCTGACCACCCGGCCCAACGGGCGTTCCGCCGACTTCATCGCACCCGGCCTCTCCAACGGATGCGCCATGGCCTGCGCCTACTGCTACGTGCCGCGCCGCAAGGGCTACGCCAACCCGATCACCGTCTTCACCAACATCGACCGGATGATCACCCATCTGGGGCGGCACATCGCGCGCCAGGGCCGCAAGCCGGAACCCAACCAGTGCGACGAGACGGCCTGGGTCTACGACATCGGCGAGAACGGCGACTGCTCGGTGGACGCGCTGATCTGCGACAACACCGCGGACCTGGTCACCGCCTTCCGCCAGTGGCCGACCGCCAAGGCGTCCTTCGCCACCAAGTTCGTCAACCCCGACCTTCTGACGCTGGACCCCCGCGGCCGTACCCGGATCCGCTTCTCACTCATGCCCTCGACCGACTCCCGGCTGCTGGATCTGCGCACCTCGGCGATGGCCGACCGCATCGCCGCCGCGGCCGACTTCCTGGACGCCGGCTACGAAGTGCACTTCAACCTCTCCCCCGTCGTCCTGCGGGCCGGCTGGCAGAACGACTGGACCGAGCTCCTGCAGCACCTCGACGACGTCCTGCCCCACCGGGTGAAGCAGCAGGCCGCCGCCGAGGTCATCATGCTCACCCACAACCAGGAACTGCACCAGGTCAACCTCGGCTGGCACCCCCGCGCCGAGGACCTCCTGTGGCGGCCAGACCTGCAACAGGGCAAACAGTCGCAGAACGGCGCCCACAACGTCCGCTACCGCAACGACATCAAAGCGGACGCCCTGCACACCCTGCGCCGACTCATCGCCACCCACGCGCCCTGGCTGCGCGTGCGCTACGCCTTCTGACCTCCGTCAGGGCGCCGGAAAGGCGAGCCGTACCTCGTAGCGGGTCTCGGCGTGCCGGAGGGCCGGGACGAGCGTGCGGCGCAGGGCCCTGATCTCGCGGGTGTGGGACTTGAGGAACCGAGTCCGGAGTCGTTCCCGAGCGGGTTCGCGGACGGCCTCGACCGGACGCATGCACGCCGCGTACGCACGGCCGAGCGCGCTGCTCTCGCGGGGCAGTTCGGCGGGAGCGGCGGTCTGCATCCGGGCGTCGGCGAGGGCGAAGAAGCCGTTCTCGTCGCGGACCCGGATGCCGTGTCCGGCGAGACAGGGCGGCAGCGCGCGCAGGGCCCTGACGGTGGCGGGGTCGTGGCGCAGGGAGACGAGTTCGGCGAACCACCGTTGCTGGAGCGGGGCGTACAGGTCGCGCAGGGCGTCGGCCGCGGCCTTCCCCTCGGCACCGCACTCGCGCAGTACGGCGGAGTCGGCGGGCCGGGTCGCGGACGCGTACGGGGCCGAGGTGGGCACGGCGGCGCTCTCACTGGTGCCGTGCCGGGCGATGAAGTCCAGGTCGGGAATCTCGAAGAACCGGATGAACGCGAGCGGGACCTGACGGGGCACGGCGGCACCGCGCTCGGCCGCGCACGAGGCCGTGGCGGCACGCGACACCTGTTGCACGAAGACGTCCAGCCCCTGGGTCCAGCGCGTCTCGGCGCCGGTCGCCGGCAGGGCCATGCGGACGGGGTCGGCGGGCGGGGTGAGGCTGAGGTGGGCCGGGGTGACGGACTGCGCCGAACGGTCGGCCGCCGCCATGCCGGCCGAGTGCGGAGCGGGGTCGGCCGAGCAGGCGGTGAGCAGGACCGCAACGACCGCGACCGCGGCGCGGATCGGGAGTCGGAGCCGGTTCGTCGGGCGGGCCATCCGGAACTGTCCTCTCCTGCGGCCGGCGGGGGTGCCGTCGGCGCGTGCCTCGGCACCCCCGCGTGGCGACGGCGTGCTCAGTGGGTGATGTGGACCGTGTCGCCGCCGTCGTAGTAACTGGCCACCGTGAACGGGGTGTTGTCACGGACGTCGGTGCACAGCCAGTACGTGGAGTCGTTGACGCTGTGACTGCCGTCGGAAGCCCAGACGTAGCCCTTGTTGCACGTGTTCCAGGCACCGCTGGAGCTGCGGAGCCGTCCGGCGTAGCGGTCGCCGAGAGTGGACGTCGAGTCGTCGGAGTAGGTGAGGTTGAGGTCGCCGCAGCTGCTGGTGGACGACTTGTAGCGGATCGTGCCGACGCCCTCGTAGGCACCCGTGGTCAGCGACGAGGTCACGCAGGCCTGCGGAGTGGCCGACGCGACGGGTGCGAAGGCCACACAGGTCCCGGCGGAGGCGAGGGCGAGCGCGGCCGCGACGATGGCTCGTTTCATGAATCCCCCAACTGTGGTTGCCCCGGGCGGAAAGGTCGGTCCGCCCGGTGGCATCGGTTCAGAAGTGGTACGCGGCACACGCTCGCAGAGCCGTGCAGAGCCGGGCCATCACCTTCGAACGAGCTCGAAAATCCTTGGCAGGGCTGTGGAAGCCGCTACTCCGCCGCTACCGGTGGGGCTGCTGTGATGACCGGGAAGGGGCAGGGCCGTCCGGTACCGCCGACGCGCGCCGGGCGCCTGGCTGGAACCCGGGACGGAGCACCGCGGCGCCGAGGGGAGTCAGCGTGTGCAGCACGGTGTTGCGGTGGCGCCGGCTGGTCGTCAGGCCCGCGTCGCGCAGCACAGACGTGTGGTGGGTGACGGTGGCGGGCGAGACTCCCAGGGAGCGGGCCAGTTCGGACGTGGTCGCGCCCAGGGCGAGCGCGCGGAGAGCGGCGGCGCGGGTCTTGCCCAGCAGCGCGACCAGGGAGGCGTCGGACGGAGCCTCGGAGGCCGGTAATCGGGAGCGGTGCACGGGGTAGACCAGGACCGGCTGCAGGCTGTCGTCGACCAGGGTGACGGGCATCTGCCAGCAGAAATAGGAGGGGATCAGGCGCAGGCCGCGGCCCCGGAGATGGATGTCGCGGTCTTCGACGTAGTCGATCCGGAGAACGGGCGGGTCCCAGCGCACGGCGGGCGTCAGGTCGTCCAGCAGTCCGTCGATACCGGCGTCGAGGGTCTGACGGGCGCGCAGCGCGTGCTCACCGGCAAGCCGGGCGCAGATGCGGTCGTGGTGCGGCGCGATGACGGCTTCGTGATAGGCGCCGAGCAGTTTCACGAACTCGTCGCGGGTATGGCGCTCCGGGAGCCTCCCGGCCCAGCCGGGGGCGCCGCTGACCTCGTCGAGCCGCTGCACCTCCCGCGCCACCCGGGCGGGCGGGGCGTCACGGATCGCCTCCAGGCCCCGCTCCAGTCCGTCCGAGGACTCCAGCGGGGTCAGGAAGTCGGGGAAGTAGCGGGCTCTGGGCAGTACGGGGATGAGCAGTCTGCGTACGGCCGCGTCGAGCCCTCTGCCGACGAGGGCCTCCCGTGCGCTGCGGTACCAGTCCGCGTAGGCCCAGCGGCCGCGCGTCGTCTGGAAGCGGTGCAGGCTGCCGACGATCTCCCAGAGGGGATCGGGAGCCCTCGTCAACCGGATGCGCGCGAAGTCCTCGGGCCCGAAGTGAATGCGCAGCATGTTCCCGTCCCTCTCACCCGTCGGCCGTCACCCTCCTCGGCAAGCAGCCTTGCGACGCCGGCCACAGAAGGCAACGCACCTATTCGGACGGCGCCTGCCGTCACAGCGGGTGTCCGCGCGGGACGCCCTCGCGCGCGGCGCCTACCGCGCTGCCTCGCCTGCGCGCAGGTGTTGCCTCAGCCACTGCTCGGTGTTGCTCACGTGCAGCAGTGCCGCGGCCTGGCTGAGGGCGGAGTCACGGGCGGACAGGGCGTTGAAGATCGCCTCGTGCTCGGCGAGGGTGCGGCCCGCGGCCCGGGAGTCGACCAGACCCCGCCACACGCGGGCCCGCAGAGTGCGGCCGGATATGCCTTCGAGCAGGGTGAGGAGGGTTTCGTTGCCGGTGGCCGAGATGACGGCACGGTGGAACGCGGCGTCGTGGGCGTTGAGTTGTTCGACGTCGTCACGGGCTTCACGCATGGCGTTCAAGTGCCGCTCGATCTCGGCGAGTTGGTCGTCGGAGATCCGGGTGGCCGCCAGTGCGGTGGCCATCGGTTCCAGGAGCCGCCGTACTTCCATGAGGTCCCGCAGGGCGACCGCGTCGCCCTGCAGGAGTTCCACCGCGCCGCCGAGCCCCGCAAGGAGCAGGCTCGGTTGCAGGCTGGTCACATACGTGCCGTCACCCCGCCGGACCTCCAGGACCCGGGCGACGGCCAACGCCTTGACCGCTTCCCGGGCGAGGTTGCGGGAGAGCCCCAACTGGGCGGCCAGGTCCGGCTCGGGTGGGAGCTTCGAGCCCGGGGGCAGGGCACCGGTCCGGATGAGTTCACGGATCTGCTCGATGGCCTTGTCCGTCAGAGACACCGCGCGCATTCCTCCCGCCCCGCCGGTAATTGCCGATCACGGAGTTCAGGGTCGCACCTGTGTGGGGGATCGCGTTCGGGAACGCGATCAGAGGGCCCGCAATTTCGCATCCCGTTCGGAAAGTTGGGCCTTTCGCGATGTCACGAGGGCGCTCGCGCAGACGAGGTGCCGGACTCGGTGAGCCCTGCCGAGGCAGCGAGCGGGACCCGCTTCATCTGCGTGATTCGTTCGCTGACATGCGATGCGCCCCCACCGAGGCATTTCGAATGTTTCGGTGATCAAGTCGAATCATGCGAGAGGTATTGACGCGACCGGCCAGCCTCCTATCATCCAGTTTGCTCGATGAGTCGACCTGCGTTCGAGACTGCGAACGCAGCTCATTGCGCGGCCACCTCACACCCGCACCGACGACGGATCAGACAGGGAGTGCTGCATCGATGGATCTGTCATGCCCTCAACAATCCATGCCGCGTCGTCGGGCACTGGCCGCCGCCACCGGCCTCGTCACCGGCTTGGTTCTGCCGCTCGCCGGCGCGTCCCGATCCGCCGCCTCCTCCACCTCGGTCAGCGCTTCGACGCCGTACACGAACCCGGTGATCTGGCAGGACTTCGCGGACATCGACGTCATCCGCGTCGGCGGCACCTACTACGCCTCGGCCTCGACGATGCACTACTCGCCGGGCGCGCCCGTGCTGCGCTCGTACGACCTGGTGAACTGGGAGATCGCCGGCCACTCGGTGCCGGTCCTCGACTTCGGCGCCAAGTACGACCTGAACGGCGCCCGGGGCTACGTGAGGGGCATCTGGGCCTCGTCACTGGCCTACCGTCCGAGCAACAGGACGTTCTACTGGCTCGGCCAGATCGACTTCGCCAGGACGTACCTCTACACCGCCACCGCCGTCGAGGGGCCCTGGAGCAGGCTGACGACGATCAGCACCCCGTACTACGACGCGGGACTGCTCGTCGACAGCGACGACTCCCTGTACGTGGCGTACGGCAACACCACCATCAGCGTGGCGCAGTTGTCCTCCGACGGCCGCAACCAGGTCCGCACGCAGCAGGTGTTCACCGCGCCGTCCAGCGTCGGCACCCTTGAAGGCTCCCGCTTCTACAAGATCAACGGGCAGTACTACATCTTCGTGACCCGGCCCGCCAACGGCCAGTACATCCTGAAGTCCTCCAACGGCCCCTTCGGTCCGTACACGATGCGACAGGTCCTCCTGGACCTGCGCGGGCCGATCCCCGGCGGAGGCGTTCCGCACCAGGGCGGGCTCGTGCAGACCCAGGGCGGCGCCTGGTACTACATGGCCTTCGTGGACGCGTATCCCGGCGGCCGGATGCCCGTCCTCGCGCCGGTCACCTGGACCTCGGACGGCTGGCCCCAGGTCCAACTGGTCGACGGCGCCTGGGGCACCTCCTACCCCGGCCCGGTCGTGCCCGCCCCACCCCGCCCGGTCACCCCCATGACCGGCGTGGACACCTTCGACGGGACCACTCTCAGGCCGGCCTGGGAATGGAACCACAACCCGGACGGCACCAAGTGGTCCGCCGGCAACGGTCTGACCCTGTGGACCGCGACCGTCACCGACGACCTGTACTGGGCGCGCAACACGCTCACACACCGCATCCAGGGCCCCACCTCCACCGCCACGGTCCAGATCGACCACTCGGCGATGCGGGACGGCGACCGGGCCGGGCTCGCGCTGCTGCGCGACTCCTCGGCGTGGATCGGGCTCAAGCGCGACGGCGGGGTGACGCGGGTGACGACGGTCGGCGGACTGACCATGGACGGCAACTGGAACACCACCGGAACCGGCACCGAGCTCGCGAGCGCGACCGTCTCCGGAGACCGTGTCTGGCTGCGCGCGACGGCCGACATCCGGCCCGGCTCGGCCCGCCCCGGGACCTTCTCCTACAGCACCGACGGCACCACCTTCACCCGGCTCGGGCCCGCCTTCTCCATGGGCAACGACTGGCGCTTCTTCATGGGCTACAGATTCGCCCTCTTCAACCACGCCACGCAGGCGCTCGGCGGCGCTGTCCGCGTCCTGCGGTTCGAGCTGTCGACGCCCTGATCCCATCCGATCCGACGCACAGCGCAACCCCCCACCCGACCGTACGAGGAGAAACATGAACCCGCTGAAGCGGCTCGGCCGTCGCCGAGCCTCGGTCTTGTCCCTGCTGGCCCTGGCCGCCCTGGTGACGCCGGGCGCCGCGAGCGCCGCCCCCGACGCCGTCCGGGCATCCACTCTCGGTGCCCAAGCCGCCCAGTCCGGACGGTACTTCGGCACGGCCGTGGCCGCCGGGAAGCTGGGCGACTCGACGTACTCCGGCATCCTGGACCGCGAGTTCAACATGATCACGCCCGAGAACGAGATGAAGTGGGACACCACCGAACGCTCTCGCGGCAGCTTCAACTTCGGTCCCGCCGACCAGATCGTCAACCACGCCACCGCCCACGGTCAGCGGATGCGCGGCCACACCCTGGTCTGGCACTCCCAACTGCCCAGCTGGGTCAGCTCGATCACCGACGCAGGCACCCTGCGCAGCGTGATGAACAACCACATCACCACCGAGATGAACCACTTCAAGGGCAAGATCTACGCCTGGGACGTGGTCAACGAGGCCTTCGCCGACGGCGGCAGCGGCCAGCACCGCTCCTCGGTCTTCCAGAACGTGCTGGGCAACGGCTTCATCGAAGAGGCCTTCCGCACCGCACGCAACGCCGACCCCGCCGCCAAGCTCTGCTACAACGACTACAACATCGAGAACTGGACCGACGCCAAGACCCAGGGCGTCTACAACATGGTCCGCGACTTCAAGAACCGCGGCGTGCCCATCGACTGCGTCGGCTTCCAGTCCCACTTCGGCACCGGCGGACCGCCTGCCGGCTTCCAGACCACGCTGTCCAACTTCGCCGCCCTCGGCGTCGACGTACAGATCACTGAACTCGACATCGCCCAGGCCTCGACGACCGCGTACGCCAACACCGTCAAAGCCTGCATGAACGTGGCCCGTTGCAAGGGCATCACCGTGTGGGGCATCCGGGACAGCGACTCCTGGCGCAGCGGGGACAACCCCCTGCTGTTCGACCGCAACGGCAACAAGAAGGCCGCCTACAACGCGGCACTGACCGCGCTGGGCGGAACCCCGGCGGCCGCCGCCCGCGCCTCCGCCGCCGCGCTTCCCTCCAGCTTCAAGTGGAGTTCCAGCGGCCCGCTCATCGCGCCGAAGTCGGACTCGACCCACAACATCGCCGGGATCAAGGACCCGTCGGTCGTCTACTACAACGGCAAGTACCACGTGTTCGCCAGCGTCGCCAACGCCTCCGGCTACGGCCTGGTGTACCTGAGCTTCGGCGACTGGTCGCAGGCCGGGTCGGCCACCCACTACTACCTCGACCGCACGGCCATCGGCGGCGGGTACCGGGCGGCCCCGCAGGTGTTCTACTACGCGCCGCAGAAGCTGTGGTACCTCGTCTACCAGACCGGCAACGCCTCGTACTCCACCAACCCCGACATCGGCAACCCGGCCGGTTGGAGCGCGCCGAAGAACTTCTACGCCTCCATGCCGGACGTCATCAAGCAGAACATCGGCGGCGGTTACTGGGTCGACATGTGGGTGATCTGCGACAGCGCCAACTGCTACCTGTTCTCCTCCGACGACAACGGCCACCTGTACCGCTCGCAGACGACCGTCGGACAGTTCCCCAACGGCTTCACCAACACCGTCATCGCGGCGCAGGACTCCAACAAGTACGCCCTGTTCGAGGCCAGCAACGTCTACAAGGTGCAGGGCAGCAACCAGTATCTGCTGATCGTCGAGGCGGTCGGCTCGGACGGCAGGCGCTACTTCCGCTCCTGGACGTCCGGCAGCATCGCCGGGTCCTGGACGCCGCTGGCCGCGAGCGAGAGCAACCCCCTGGCCCGGGCGACCAACGTCACCTTCCCCGCGGGTGCAAGGAGCAAGGACATCAGCCACGGTGAGATGATCCGCGCGGGTTACGACCAGACGCTCACGATCCCGGCCTGCAAGCTGCAGTACCTCTACCAGGGCAAGGACCCCAACGCCGGCGGTGACTACAACAGCCTGCCATGGCGACTGGGCCTGCTCACGCAGACCAACTCCACCTGCTGACGCCATGGGCCCCGCACCTCGTGCGGGGCCCACCGCTGCGAGGGGCGCCTGCCGGCGAGTCCCTCGCCGGGCTTCGGGTCATGTCGTTCGAGAACACGCCATCCGCGCGAACATTCGGGAACAATTCGCCACGGTTCGCCACCCCTTCCGCCAGGTGCAAATATCTACCAGCATGAGTACGCCGGGCCTGGCCGCCCCGGCTGCGTGGAGGAAAGCCCGCCCGCTTGCGTGGGCGGAGGAGACCCGGAGGACGAACCATGCAGACCGCCATGCGGAAGGCCACGGAGTGGCTTGCGGCCGCTGCGACAGATCCACGTGAGTGCAAGCGCCAGTGGCACGGCGAGTTAGGCATCGCCGTGCTGGCGTGCGGCCGGTTCTGGGACGTGCTGAGCGTGCCCGAGGAACTGGCCATGCCTGCCCTGGACGCTCTGCTGGGCATCCCCCAGCCACCCGGCCCCGCGCTCGCGGACGCCTGTGCGCGCCGGGTGGCCTTCTTCCTGCCGCCCGATCCCGCGGGCCGCTGGATCGGTTCGGGCATCCGCTATTCGGGCAAGGGGGCCTGGATCGCGCTGCCCGCGCCGAACCGTACCGTCGGGCGTCTGCGCTGGTTGGTCCCGCCCAACGGTACCGGCGCCCTCTTCGTGCCGGCCGCCGTGGAACTGGCCCTGCAGCTGGCCCTCGGCCGGCTGTCCTCGCAAGCCCGCACGAGACGCAGGTGCCCGACGTGCGGGGCACCGGCCCCAGAAGGCCGATTCCCTCCGGCCGACCCGGCGGTCGAGCGACAGCGGAACGTCACGCGGGACACGGCGAGACCCTGATCTCGCAGGCGTCCAAGAGGTGTCAGCGCGACGACAGCTTGTCGGTACGATGCCTGGAGGGCAGCTCGGCGGCGCGCTCCCAGCGACCCGCGCGGGGCAGGCCGGGGAACTGGGCCGTGACCGTGGGGCTCATGGCCGTGAGCAGCATCCACTGGGGGTCGCGGACCCCCGGGACCATGCGGCCGCGAGCACGCCACTCCCTGAGCAGAGCGGCGTAGATCGGCGGATCCTCCTGCGGCGCCGCGAGGTGGGTGCCGTAGGACGTCTGCTGCTCCTCGTCCTGTGGGGCGAGGGCTCCGGTGGTCAGGGTGCGATCCATGCTGAGGCAACGCGCCCGCGCGGAAAGTGGTACGTCTTCGGTCGGGTATGGCCCCATCGGATGAGACCGAGTCCCTCGTTAGGGGCCATGTACTTGTCCGACGAGATCGTTATCGCCTCCGCCGGGCGCCGGGAACGGCTGGTTCAGCCGAACTGTGTGAAGAACTGCCACACCGCCGCCGAGGTCCAGGTGCGCCAGCCGTCACCGGTGGAGCCGTCGACGGGTCCCGGGTCGTGGCCCGCTCCGTCGAACGCGGCCCAGACGACGGGATATCCCGACCGGCAGCCCGAGTAGGTGGTGATGATGTGCGTCAGGCTCCCGTAGCCGGGCTCGGGCGGGTTCTGCGGGGTGCAGCCGTTGGTCCGGACGAAGGTGTCGCGCAGTTGCCGTCCCGCCGAGATGGGCAGCACGTTGTCCCGGATGCCGTGCAGACCCATGTACGCGATGGGCTGGTTGCCGCCGTTGCAGCCGCTGAGGTTCGCGCCGGAGTAGACCGCGACCGCGCGGAAGACCGTCGCGCGGGAGCAGGCAAGGGCGTAGGACATCGCGCCGCCGTAGCTGAACCCCGCGGCGAACAACCGGGTGGTGTCGACGCACAGGCCCGCCTCGATCTGGCTGACCATGGCGTCGACGAAGGCGAGGTCCTGGCCGCCGGAGTTGGCCCAGCCGTTGCCGATGCCCTGCGGGGCGACGAAGATCGTGCCGTTGTTCGCGCCGTCCGCGAGGCGGCGCAGGCCGTAGTAGGACCAGTTGTAACCGTCGGTTCCGCCCGAGTCGACGTCGCCCGCGGTGCCGCCGCGCCAGTGGAAGCCGAAGATCAGCCGGTAGGGGTGGTTCCTGTCGTAGCCGGCGGGGACGCGCAGGATGTAGCTGCGTGTCTGGCCGCCGCTCTGGATCGTGTGGGTGCCGCTCGTCAGCGTGGGGGCCTTCCCGCAGCCGGCGGTCGCCCGGACCGCGCCAGACGTCCTCGAGGGCGTCCCAGGGGTGCTTCCGTACGAGGTGCTCGCGGCGGTCAGGACGAGAAGTACCGCGGCCGCAAGCGACTTTAAGAACGGCATGCGTTTCATACGCGCCTTCTTCCGTGTTGAGTGATGGGCGGAGTCCTGGTCCGACGGTCGGTTCACACGCCGGTGATGGTCCATGCGTTGTTGCTGCTGGCGTTCGGTGTCCACATGACCGTGGTCGAGCCCACGGTGGTGCTGCCGCTGCCGTCGAGGGCGGTGCCGGTGCCGCGGTTGGTGATCTGGTAGCGGTTGTCGCCGAGGCTGTTCAGCGACCACTGCTGGTTGGTGCCGCCGTTCCACGCCGCCTGCCGGGCGGGAGCGCCGTTGGCGGAGTTGCCCCAGCTGTCGGCGGCCATGCCGTTGGCCCGGTTGATGATGCGGTGGTACCCGTTGCCGAGGTCGATCAGCTGCCACTGCAGGTTGGCGCTGCCGTCGTAGTTCCACTGCTTGAGGTTGGAGCCGGAGGCGACGTTGCCCCCGCTGTCGAGCACCAGCCCGCTGGTCACGTTGGCGATCCTCACCCAGGTCGTGGAGCCGCCCGGTGCGCCGAGGACGGGGATCTCACCGGAGAAGGTGAGCCTGACGGTGTACGCCAGGGCGTTGAACGGCGGGTTGGACGAGGGCATGGCCAGGTGCAGGCCGGAGGCGTCCTGGGTCGGAGTAGGCAGGTCGAGGTAGGTGCCGGCGGCGTTGTTCAGCAGTTGGGCGCGGGTCAGGCTGCTGAGGTTGATCTGGTTGGAGTTCAGCGTGCTGATGGTCATGGTCGCGCCCTGCCAGCCCAGCGCGGTGGCGTAGAGGACCTTGTTGTCCTGGCTGCGGGTGAACCGGACGTCCTGCGGTTTGCCGGCCACCGGTCCGCTGAAGGAGCCGCCGCCCATCTTGGTGGGGCCCTCGCCGTAACTGGACCAGGAGCGGGTGCCGTAGACCGCCTCTCCGAAGCGGCCGAGCCAGTCCCCCATCCCGAGCAGGATCGACTGCTGTCCGGAGGGGATGGTGCCGTCGGCCATCGGGGCGATGTTGAGCAGCATGGTGCCGCCCTTGCTGACGCGGTCGATCAGCGAGTGCAGCAGTGCCTGCGTCGTGTAGTAGCCGATGCCCACCGTGTAGCACCAGCTGGAGGAGGAGATGCTGTCGTCGGTCAGCCAGTACGGGGTGAGCAGCCCCGCGGGGCCGCCGCGCTCGAAGTCGTAGACCTCGCCCTTGTTGTCGAGGCCGTCCTTGTAGGTCGCGACCACGTCCTTGTTCCAGGCGACCGCCTGGTTGTAGTAGTGCGCGAGGAACTGCAGCCGGTAGGACTCCTGCACGAGGTTCAGGTCGAAGTCCTGCCAGAGCAGGTCGGGTTGGTAGCCGTCGATGACCTCGACCAGCTTGTCGTACCAGAGCTTGTTCTCCGCCGCCGAGCCCTGCTGTCCGTACAGGATGCGAAGGGTGGGGTCCGCCTGGGACGGCACGTGGTCGTAGAAGCCGTTGAAGTGGTACGCGTGGTGCAGGGAGGCCATGAACTTCAGGCCCTGTCCGCGGATGGCCCGCGCGTGCAGGGCGACGAGGTCGAGTCGGGGGCCGTGCTGCACGGAGTTCCACGGGTTGGCGCTGCTGTTCCACATGGAGAAGCCGTCATGGTGCTCGGCGACGGGTCCGGCGAACCTGGCACCCGCGGACCTGAACAGGCGGGCCCAGGCGTCAGGGTCCCAACTGCCGCCCTGAGCCACTGGCTTGGGCGCGAACTGCACGAAGTTGCCCGCCTTGTCGCGGGCGCCGTCGATGAAGTTGTGGTACGGCCACGCCGAGGGGTCGCCGTAGGTGGCGATGTGGTGCTTGTTCTCGTTCGAGCCGCCGATGTACATGTTCCGCGGATACCACTCGTTGCCGTACGCGGGGACGCTGAAGGCGCCCCAGTGGTAGTAGATGCCGAACTTGGCGTCCTTGAACCAGGCCGGGGCCGGGGGGTGTTGGTCGACGGAGGACCAGTCGGCGGTGTAGCTCGCGGGGCCGTCGGTCGCGGCGGCCGCCGGGGCGAACCGCAGCAGACCGAAGGCCGTGGCCGCGCCGGTCGCCGCCAGCAGGCTGCGCCGGCTGATCGGGTGGGGGGTGGAAGTCATGCGGGGCCTCTCGACGTCAGGGGCGTGGGGGGTCAGTTGCGCGTCCACTTCTGGTTGCCGGCGCCGCTGCAGGTCCACAGCTCCAGCAGGGTGCCGTTGGCCGTTCCCGCGCCGGTGGCGTCCAGGCACAGTCCGGACTGGACGCCGGTGATCGTGCCGTCGGCGTTCAGCGTCCACTTCTGGTTGCCGCTGCCGGTGCAGGCCGCGATGTCCACCTTCGTGCCCGGGCTGGTCCCGCTGCCCGCGGCGTCCAGACAGGAGCTGCCGTAGACCCGGAGTTCACCGGCCGGGGTGTCCGACCACTGCTGGTTGCTGCCGCCGTTGCAGTCCCACAGCTCCACCTGGGTGCCGGGCGTCTGCGACTGGTTGGGCACGTCCACGCACCGGCCGGAGGCGACCCCGACGAGCGCGCCGGTCGTACCGCCACTGCCTCCTCCGCTGCCGGGGGTGAGGGACAGGTTGTCGAACTGTGCTGTCTCACCCTGACCGGTCGCGTAGCCGATCTGGCCGCCGGCCCAGGTGCGGTCGTTGGCGGAGCCGACGGTGGAACCGTCGATGACGGCGGTGACGGTGCTGCCGGAGAAGGTCAGCGCCACGGTGTGCCATCGGTTGGTGCCCAGCGCCGTGGTCGTGCCGTGGGCGAGGGTGGAGACACTGCCGTTGGTGTTGGAGTTCAGAATGGACCAGGCGCCGGTGTCGCTGACCCGCAGGTGGTAGGCGTTCAGTCCGCCGGTGCTGCTGTAGTCCTGCCCGTTGGCGCGGCCTATCAGCTCGGCGTATCCCGGTTGTTCGAGCAGCACGTCGGAGGAGACGGTGTAGTTGCTCCAGCCGACGTCACCGAGCAGGGCGTGCGGATCGGACAGCGCGTCCCAGGTGATCGGTTTCTGGGGGCTCATCTGGCGCACGCACTTGCCGCCGCGGCCACCGCCGCAGGCCGCCACCTCGAAGGCCCCCTGCCAGTCCATGAGGTACTTCGCCTCACTGCCCGTGGTGTAGCCGTCGAAGGAGTCGCTGTAGGGCAGGCTCAGCGCGCCCTGGGCCGGTGCGGTGGCGGTGCCCTTACCCTGCCCGGTCGTGGTGGTCAGGGTGTAGACGTGGTGGGGCTGTACGGTCAGGCTGAAGCCGCCGCCGGACGGGGTGAGGTCGGCGGTGTGCACGAAGTAGTTTGCGGAATCGGCGGAGTTGACGTCGGTCGACCAGACGTGGACGGTGCCGGCGGACAGTCCCCCTGTGACGTTGAAGTTCAGTGTCTGGGCGCTGCCCGCGTCCATCGTCTCGATGACCGTGGAGTAGTCGGAGTTGTTCGTGGACTTCAGCGAGACGTAGCTGCCGTTGTTGCGGTTGCCGCCGATGTAGCCGCCGGCGGAGTCGAGATAGTGCCAGCCCGGGGCGGTGAACTGGCTGGTGTGCGCCATGACCCAGGTGTTCTTGCCGATCGCGTAGTGCCCCGACCACGGCTGCGAGGCCAGGGCGAGGCCCATGGTGGGGTACGGCAGGTTCGGCGTGATCGCCGCGACGACGGGCCAGTTGAGGTACGCGGTCATCCGGCCGTCGATGTACCCGCGGTTGATGCCGCGGGCCATGGCCGGCGCTCCACCGTTGTAGTCGTCCGAGCCGTTCTCGCTCGCCCACAGGGGCTTGCCGGACGAGGTGGCGGCCGAGGGCACCGAGCAGTTGGACTGGGAGGAGCGGTAGCCGCAGGGGTAGTGGGTGCCGATGACGCTCACCGCGGCGGCGAACGCCGGGTTGGAGTTCACGTCGTTCGCCACACCCCAGTCGGAGTCGGCTGCGACGATCTTCACGCTGCCGTAGCCGTGAGAGTTCAGCGCGCTGCGCAGCTGCTCGTACCAGGAGACGTTGTAGCCTCGCTCGTTCCAGCCGCCGAGGTAGTCGATGGACAGTCCGTGCTGCTTGGCACAGCCGAGCCACGAGACCAGGTAGTCGACCATGTCCGTGGACCAGAAGTTCCCGCCGCCGATCCATCCCGGGGCGCCCCAGGCGAGCCCGTACAGCTTGATGTTCGGGTTGCGGGCCTTGGCCTGCTCCATCAGCCACCATTCGTAGCCGCGGTCGCAGTTCAGGTCGGAACGGGTGTGCTGGTGACTGGGCTCGGCTCCGGAGGTGGAGTTGGTGTCACCGCCGATCTCGGCCTTGAGGATCTGCAGGGAGGCGCCGTAGCCGGGCTTGAAGAGGTAGTCGAGGAGCTGCCCGCGCTGAGGCTCGGGATAGTCGATCAGGAGCCTGCTGTTGCCGCCTCCGCCGCTGATGGCGCCGACGCCGTCGAAGGTCCGGCCGCCCGAGGTGCCGTTGATGGTGATGGAGGTGGCGGCCTGGGCCGGGGCGGCGGCCGTGCCCACGAGGCCGCCGGCGGCCAGGACGAGGCCCGTGAGCACGGCCGTCGAGGCGCGCAGGCGCCGCAGCAGCCATCTGAATGCTGACACGGTGGGTTCCTTTCGTACGTGGGGTCCGGGGTGGCTCACGGGTTCAGTCGAGCGTCCATCGCTGATTGGACTGGCCGTTGCAGGTCCACAGCTGTACGGGGGTGCCGTTGGCGGTGGCGGCGCCGGTGACGTCCAGGCACAGACCCGAAGGGGCGCTGGTGACCGAGCCGTCGGCGTTGAGCGTCCACTGCTGGTTGGACTGGCCGTTGCAGCTCCAGGTGATGACCTTGCTGCCGGGGCTGGTGCCCTGTCCCGAGGCGTCCAGGCACAGGCGGCTGCCGCCGACCGAGACCGTCAGTTCACGCGAGGTGCTCCGGGACCAGGCCTGGTTCGCCGCGCCGGTGCAGTCACGGATCTGCGTCTGCGTACCCGGCGTGGTGGAACCGCCCGGCACCTCAAGGCATTTGCCCGCACCCACCGCGCGCAGCGGACCCGGCGTGCCGCCCCCGCCGCTTCCCGTCCCGTATCCGGCCGCGGTGATACTGGCCTGTACGGCGTTCTCGGTGGCGTCGGAGGGGTAGCCCGCCGTCATCGCGCCTTCGAAGAACTCGCCCTGTCCCGATGGACTGTTGTCGCCGCCGGTGCCGAGCAGGACCGAGCTGTCGACCTTCATCGGCGAGTAGCCGTTGGGCAGGGGCCCGGAGAAGGTGGTGGTCAGGCCCCCGCTCGCGCCGTTGCCGTATTTGAGGGTGAAGTTGGTGGTGCCGTTGTTCTTCAGCCACGCGCTGACGAACGGATAGTGCACGCCCGGGTTGTTCGGGTCCTTGTTGGAGCCGGTGTTGGTGTGGAACATGCCGTTCTCCAGGTCGGCCTCGACCCACGGACCGCTGCCGGTGCAGCCGCCGAACCAGCAGGCGTTGCCCCAGTAGACGGCGTTCATGGTGGCGTTGCCGGTGTCGGTGTGGGAGTTCTCGCCGCTGCCGTAGTCGAAGCAGCACCACTGGTTGGTGTAGTTCGACGACGTCACCATGTAGATGCCTTCGGGCTGGGCGCCGGTGGCCACGCCGCTCGCGTGGTCCAGCCGGTATCCGACACCAGGGGTGACCTTGACGCCGAAGACCTGGTGGCCGGCCGCGGTCACCGGCAGGGCCATGGCGTCCGCGCCCACGTCGGATCCGTTGGGGCCGGGGCCCTTCCAGTAGCCGCCCCAGGAGATCGGCAGGTCGTTGTGTCGGGAGGTCTGGTCGTAGATCTTCGTGATCGTGCAGGAGGTGCCCGCGCAGAACGACACCTGGGAGGCGGCGTCGGCGTACCCTCCCGCGGCGAGCACCCCTATGTCGCGGTAGGCACGGTCGGAGGACCGCTGGATCTGGTACAGCGGCCCGTTGTACGCCGTGAAGAGCGCCCTCGTCGTGGAGTGTGCCGTCACACACGGTGTCCCGCCCGCGGCGTAGATGTCGCAGGGAAGCGAGGCGTCCGCGGCGGCCGAGGTATGGACGGCGGTGGTGGTGCGGGCCCCCGGTGAGGTGGCGAACGCCGGTGTTCCCAGCGCTGCCAGGGCCATCGCCAGGGCGATCAGGATCGCGGGGAATCGCCTGCGGCGGCGATCGGTTGCCGATCGGGGCATGGGAACCTCCTCTGTGGCGGTGGTGAGGAGCGGGCGGAGTCAGCCCAGCGTCCACCGCTGGCTGCTGCCTCCGTTGCAGGTGCGCAGCTCGGCAAGGGTTCCGTCGGCCGTGGCCCCTCCGACGACGTCGAGGCACAGGCCGGACTGGCGGCCGGTGATCGTGCCGTTGGAGTTGAGCGACCACTGCTGGTTGCTCTGGCCGTTGCACTGCCAGATCTCCACCTTCGTGCCCGGCGTGGTCTGGTTGTCGTAGGCGTCCAGACACATCTGGCCGCTGCCGGAGTAGACGGTGAGCTGGTCGGAGGCGGTGTGCGTCCAGGTCTGGTTGGCGCCGCCGTTGCAGGTCCAGATCTCGACCTGGGTGCCCGCGGTCGTGGTCGAGTTCGGTACGTCCAGGCACTTGCCCGACCCGACGGCGTGCAGCGGGCCGGTCACGCTGGTGGAGCCGCCGCCCGTGCCGCCCGCGACCCGGTACATCACGGTGCCGTGGGCCGGCACCGAGGCGCTGATGGTGCCGGAGGTGGTCGTGGTGGCGCCCGACCACAGGTCGGTGAGGGTGTAGGCGGACGCCCCGGTCTTGCCGATCGCGGCCGCGCTGGTGGTGATGGTCGCCGTGGAGCCCGTCTCGTTGAACAGCGCCACCGACACGTCCCCGTTGGCCAGCGGCTTGGCGAGCACGTCCAGGCCGCCGGAGGAGGAGACCATGGTGCCCTGCCGGCCGAGCGGGTCCTGGTCGACCGCTATCACGCGGGAGTTGGTCAGGACGGACAGGGTGGCCGAGCTCGCCTGCGGGATGTTGGTGCCCGCGATGAGCGGCGCGGCCATCTCCGCCCAGAGACTGAACTCGCTGCGGTTCTCGGTGGCCGTCATCGAGCCGTTGCCGACCTCCAGCATGTCCGGGTCGTTCCAGTGGCCGGGTCCGGCGTAGGAGGCCAGTCCGACGTTGCTGTGGAAGATCGACAGCATGCTGGAGTAGGTGGGGCTGATGTCCCCCGTCGTACGCCAGCTGTTGCCCACGTCGGCGCCCCAGGTCCACACGTTCTCCTGGCCCCAGTTGCACAGGCTGTACAGGATCGGCCGCCCGGTGGCCGCCAGGGCGTCGCGCATGGTGGTGTACCGGGTCCGCGCGGGCACGCCGGTGTTGTTGCAGTTGTCGTACTTCAGGTAGTCCACGCCCCACGACGCGAAGGACTGCGCGTCCGTGCTCTCGTGCCCGAGGCTGCCGGGGTATCCGGCGCAGGTCGCGGTGCCCGCGTCCTCGTAGATGCCCAGCTTCAGGCCCAGCGAGTGGACGTAGTCCGCGGTGCCCTTGATGCCGTCGGGGAACTTGGCCGGGTCCGGCACCAGGTGTCCGCCGGAGTCCCGGTTGTGGGTCATCCAGCAGTCGTCGATGTTGACGTACGTATAACCCGCCGCCTGCATGCCGTTGGTGTGCATCGCCTGGGCGGTGGACTTGATCAGCGACTCGGAGACGTTGCAGCCGTAGGCGTTCCAGTCGTTGAAGCCCATCTGCGGGGTCGGCGCGAGTCCGTTGCCGAGCGCGGCGGCGGGCTGCGCCGTGCCGAGGGCGAGAAGGGGGGCGGCCGCGGTGAGCAGCACGGTCGAGAAGACGAGTGCCAGGATTCCGCGCAGGGACGGAAGCGGCGGCAGGGGCCGTGAACGTCCGGGGCGCGCACTGCTCGTGGGCATAAGTCATCGACTCCTGAGCCGAGTTGGGGGCGGGATGGGTCAGCGGTAACCGGCGGCCGTGATGTTGGCCTGCACGGCGTTGTCGGTCGCGTCGGAGGGGTAGCCGGCGACCATGGCTCCCTCGTAGAAGGTGCCGGCGCTCAGGTTGGCGCCGCCGCCGGGCTTGCAGCAGTCGCCGCCACTGCCGAGGACAATGGCTCCCTGCTTGTTCATGGGGCTGTATCCGCCGGGAAGCCCGCCGTCCCACAGCGTGGTCAAGCTCCCTGACTGGGCGTTGCCGCCCTTGAGGGCGAACCTCGAGGTGCCGTTGTTCTTCAGCATCGCGGTGACGAACTTGCTCGGAAACGCCCGCTGGTCGGGGTTCCAGGACTGGCTGCCGCCCGAGTACAGGCCCCATTCGAGATCGGCCTGCACCCAGGGACCGCTGCCGGAGCAGCCGCCGAACCAGCACTCGGTTCCGAAGTTGATCGCGTCCATGGCCCCGGCGGCGTCGGCCTTCCTGGTCGTCTCGCTGTTGCCGTAGTCGAAGCAGCAGCCGCCGTTGACGTGGGTGCCGCTGGTCACCATGTACGCCCCTTCGGGCGCGGCACCGGTCGGCACGCCCGTCAGATGACCGTCCCGCCAGTAGCTGTTGCCGGGGTTGATGTACAGCGAGTACGCCTTGGTACCTCCGGCGGTGAGTGACTCAGAGGTCGCCTTCGCGGGACTGCTCTGGCTCGACCCGGGGACCTGTGCCGACCCCTGGTACCAGAGGTCGTTGCCGTGTCCGGACTGGTCGCGGACGACCGTGATCACGCACGAGGTACCCGCGCAGAACGCGTCCTGGCTCGCCGCGTTCGCGAACCCGCCCGTGGCCAGCACGCCGATGTCCTTCGTCGCGTTGTCCGAGGCGCGCCTGACCTGGTAGAGCGGCCCGTTGTACGAGGCGTACAGCGCCCGCACGGTGCTGTGCGCGGCCACGCACGGCGTGCCGCCGGCGGCGTAGATGTCGCACGGTCCCGAGCTGCCGGGCGGGGGCGGAGCCGTCGCCGTGGTCCACTTCTGGTTGCTCTGACCGTTGCAGGTCCACAGGATGACCGCGGTGCCGTTGGCCGTTGCCGCCCCGTTGACGTCCAGGCAGAACCCGGAGGCGGTGCCGGTGACGGACCCGTCGGAGTTCTCCCGCCACGTCTGGGTGGCCGATCCGTCGCACGGACGGATGACCACCGGGGCCCCGGGCGCCGTCCGGTTGTCGTAGGCGGCCACGCACCTGCTGCCGTTCATCGTCCTCAGCTCACCCGGCGCCGTGAGCTCGAACGCCTGGTTGGCCTGGCCGTTGCAGTCCCAGATCTGCAGCGCGGTGCCCGACGTGTCGACGTTGCCACTGACGTCGAGGCAGCGTCCCGACGCGGAACTCACCAGGGGCGCTGTGGACGCCGATGCCGACCACGTCGGCGCGCCGGCCAGCAGCATGGCCAGCATTGCCAGGACGCATACGGCTGCGGCCGCCGGTAAGCGTGGTGTGCGGGCCGCGGGGCGGCAGGGCGGAGCGGATGAAGGCTGCATTCCGTGTCCTCAGTGTGCGGGGGGGAAGGGGACGGAACGTGCTGTGCCTGCCCGAAAGGGCTCGAGAAGGGGTGTCGACCGCTCTTGTCAGTGCGCCCGAGAGCGCCCACAAGGAACACTCAGACATCCCATGACGCATAGTGATCCCACAGGCTCGCAGCCGTGTCAATAGAGCTCTCTCTGCAATCGAGGCCATCATTCATCCCATGTCTGGCCTTGGTGGAGCCGGTTCTAGGGCATGCCGAAATCCGCGTCCGGCGACGACCGCCGTGCCGGACGCAGGTGTTCGCGGACCCCGGTCACCTCACATGAGAGTCCACTGCTGGTTGGCGCCGCCGTTGCAGTCCCACAGGACCAGTTGGGTGCCGTCGGCGGTGGACGACTCGGGATCGTCGAGGCAGCGGCCGGAGGCCGGGTTGCGGTAGCCGCCGCCGTAGGACTGCCACTGTTGGTTGCTGCCGCCGTTGCAGTCCCAGATCCCGATCCTGGTGCCGTTGGCGGTGCCGCGGCCGGTGGCGTCAAGGCACTTGCCGAGCGCCCGCAGCGTGCCGTCGGAGGGGGCGGACCACTGCTGCGCGGCGGAGCCGTTGCACGTCGCGATGTCCACGGCGGTCCCGTTGGCACTGCTGCCGCCGTTCACGTCCAGGCACTTGCCCGCGATTCCGGAGCGCACCTGACCGTCCGCCGAGGACGGCGACTTGATCCACCCCGCCGCGTCCGCGGCCTGCACTCCCGCGTTGAAGGCGTCCGCCATCTTGCGGAAGCCGTTGTCATTGGGGTGCAGGGAGTCGGACAGGTCCGCGCTCGTCAGGGCGCTCATGTCCACCAGGCGTACGTGTTTGCCGGCGGCCTGCTCGGCCTGGACGATCCCGGGCAACTTGGCGTTGAAGGCGGGCCGGTTGGCCTCCTCGGTGCCGCTGGTGGAGACGATCACGGTGCCGACCAGGACGGTCGCGTCGGGGGCGTCGCGGACGATCTGGTCGATGAGGGCACGCAGCCGGTCAGGCGCGGTCGGGATCTGGTAGTTGCCGTTGAGGTCGTTGGTGCCGATCTCCAGGGTGACCACGTTCGGGCGGTAACGGGCCAGGACGGAGTCCGCGATGCCCGCGATCTGGTCGATCCGCCAGCCGGAGTGGCCTTCGTTGTCCGGGTCGGACATGGTGCCGTTGCGGCCCGAGCCGACGAAGTCCAGGGCGTGTCCCTCGGCCGCCAGCTGGTTCCACAGGAAGCTGCGGTAGCTGTTTCCGGACGGGCTGCCGACGCCCCAGGTGATGGAGTCGCCCAACGGCATGAGCCGCAGGGTGGCGGGGCCGGCGGCGGGGGCAGCGGCACGCTTCGCGGAGGACGTCGGTTCGGAACCGGTGGCGGCCGCCGCGGGTGATGCGGCGCCGATCCCCAGTACGGCCGTCAACGCGACGGCCATGGGTAAGCAGTGCTTCTTCATGAGCGTTCCTCACTGGTGCGGGACAGTGGGTGGGGGTGAACGAGCACACGAAAACGTCGGTCATCCGTCACCGGGCGACTCGACGGCATGACATGCCTGCCGGGGCGGTCCAGCGGGCATGGACGACGCGTGGTCCGTGACCGGCTGCGCACCGGCCACGGACGGGAGCCGCTCAGGTCAGGCGAGGTTCCACTGCTGGTTGGAGCCGCCGTTGCACGGCCAGAGTTCCGCCAGGGCACCGTTGGCGGTGGAGGCACCGGTGACATCGAGGCAGAGCCCGGACTGGGTGCCGGTCACGGTGCCGTCGGAGTTGACCTGCCACTGCTGGTTGGCGCCGCCGTTGCACGGCCATGTCACCACTTTGGTGCCGGCTGAGGTCTGGTTGTTGTACGCGTCCAGGCACAGCTGAGTGCTGCCGCTGTAGACGGTCAGCTGGTTGGAGGACGTGCGGGTCCAGGTCTGGTTGGCGCCACCGCTGCAGTCCCAGATCTGCAGTTGCGCGCCGGCCGTGGTGGACGAGTTCGGCACGTCCAGGCACTTGCCCGCGCCCACGGCGTGCAGCGCGCCGGTACTCGTGCCTCCCCCGGTCGAGTTGCCGTACCCGACCGCCGTGATGTTGGCCTGGACCGCGTTCTCGGTGGCGTCCGACGGGTAGCCGGAGGTCATCACACCCTCGTAGAAGGTGCCTTGGGCGCCCTTGCTGTTGTCTCCGCCGATGCCCAGGATGATGGCGCCCTGCTTGCGCATCGGGTTGTAGCCGGCGACGTTGGGGCGCACTCCGTCGTAGAAGGTGGACAGGGAACCGGACTGGGCGTTGCCGCCGCGGATGGCCCAGTGGTTGGGGCCGCCCTTGATGATGGCGGTCGTGTACCGGTAGTTGATGGTCGGGTCGTTGGCGTTGTAGTGCTGGTTCACCCCGGAGAACAGGCCGTTCTCCAGGTCGGCCATGATCCAGGGGCCGTTGCCGCTGCCGTAGCCCCAGACCTTGATGTTGCCGAAGTAGATGGCCTCCATCGTGCCGTTGCCGTCGTCGTTGCTGTCCGTCTCGGCGTTGCCGTAGTCGAAGCAGCAGCCGCCGTTGTAGTGCGTGCCGTCGAGGATCGCGTACATGCCTTCGGGGTTGTCCCCGGTGGCGATGCCGTTGGTGTGGTTGTTCCGGTAGCCGGTGCCGGGCGCCACGTACACGCCGTAGGCCTTGTGGCCGCCCACCGTGGTGGGTGCGGCGGTGGCGTTGGCGAGGTTGTCGGGGCCGCCCGCGGCACCGCCGCCGGGCGCCTGGGTGAGGTTGTTGCCGCGGCCCGACTGGTCGTAGATGACCGTGATCAGACAGGTCGTGCCCGAACAGAACGAGTCCTGGGCGGAGGCGTCGGCATACCCGCCCGCGCTCAGGACGCCGATGTTGCGGGTGGTGTTGTCCGAGGAACGCCGGACCTGGTAGAGCGGCCCGTTGTACGAGGCGTACAGGGCGCGTGTCGTGCTGTGCGCCGCCACGCAGGGCGTACCTCCCGACGCGTAGAGGTCGCAGGGCCCCGACGTGGCCGCGCCGGCCGTGCCGGCCGTGGCCGTCGCGCCGGCCAGAGCTCCGGCGACGAGCGCGGCAGCGGCGCCCGCCCGGGCCCACGTCTTCCAGCGGGAACGGGACGGGCTCACCGGCGTCGGAGGCGACGCGTGTCCCGGGTCGCCCCGGTGCCGTACCGCCGCGAGCAACCGCTGGACGCCGCCGCGACCGGGCAGCGGGAGGCGTCTTGTACGTGTGGTTCCCATCTGAACTCCCTACCGTGGCGGCGCAACCCGCTCGGGGTGCGGTGGCGCTGACCAATGCCGAAGCGCTCGAACGTGCCGTTGTGCAGTGGGATCGCAGAGAGGTTTCGGGGGGAGACGGTGCTTCCGGTCTCGCGGAGCGGTCGAGTGTGCGGAGCCCCCTGCTGTGAACCTCGTTGCGGAATCGATTCGACTGCTGATTCCCATGGTTCGCAAGCCGTCTGCACCGTCGAAAAGTTGCGGTGCTCAGGCGGCGGGTCGGCGGCGGCGGTCGCACGCTTCGCCGTTGCCGCAGCCCGCGCGGGTGAGGCCGACGGCCGGGCCCGGGCACGCTGAGGACTCGGCATCATGGCCATGAGCTGGGGCGTGGTCGTGCGCACGCACCACGGAGCGCGGGCACGCCGGAAGGCACGCCAGGCAGACGGGTTCCTGACGGCACGTCGGCTTCGCACTCGTGCGGAGGCACGCCGGTGACTTCACAGACGGCCGGTCGCTACCTCCGGTCGAAGCGCTTGCGTCGAACCGATTCGCCCACGGCTTGTGAGGCTTGTCGAGAGGCCGGAACGCCCGCCCGGCTCAGGCCGGTTCACGCGCGTCTGGGGCCAAATCACGCCCGGCTCAAGCCGATTCACTGCTGCCTCAGGCCGATTCGCGGACGACCAGTTCCGTACGCAGGATGACGTGGCGCCAGGCGACGAAGGGCTCCTCCATCTCCTCCAGCAACAGCCTGATCATGGCCCGGCCCATCTCCTCCACCGGCTGACGCACGGTCGTCAGGCGTGGCTCGGTGCGCTGGGCCAGTGAGAAGTCGTCGAACCCGATCACGGCGACGTCCTCCGGCACCCGTCGCCCCGCGGCCCGCAGCGCCTGGAGCGCCCCTGCCGCCGAGGTGTCGGACGCCGCGAGGACGCCGTCGATCCCCGGGTGCCGTTCGATGAGGTCCGCCATGGCGCGGCGCCCGCTGTCCTCGGTGAAGTCTCCTTCGGCGACCAGGGATGGCGTGCCTTCCAGACCGGCCATCTCCAACGCGTCCCGATAACCGCGCAGTCGGCATTGGGCGACGTACATGTCCAGGGGGCCCGTGATCGTGGCGATGGTTCTGCGGCCCTGTTTCAACAGGTAGGACACGGCGTTGCGGGCACCGCCGACGTTGTCCGCGTCCACGTAGCTGACGTACTCCTCGCCCGAGCGGCGTCCCAGCAGCACGGTCGGCAACCGCGCCTCGGCCAGCATGTCCGGCAGTTGGTCGCCGGCGTGCACGGACATCATGAGGATCCCATCGACCCGGCCACCCCGCGCGTACTCCAGGAATCGCTGGCGCTCGTCCTCCGAACGGACCAGGGTCAGCAGCAGTTGCATCCCGGTGTCCGCCAACGCGTCACCGAGCGAGCGGACGATCTCCGAGAAGAACGGCTCGGCGAACATCCTCCAGTCCGGCTCCGTGAGGACCAGCGCCACGGCGTCGGCCCGTCGCCCGGCCAGCGACCGGGCGGCGAGATTGGGCACGTATCCCAGTTCCTCGATGGCGCGTTGCACGGCACGGCGGGTCGACTCCTTCACTCCGGCGGCGTTGTTGACGACTCGGGAGACCGTGCCCCGCCCCACCCCGGCGTGGGCGGCCACCTCTTCCAGCGTCGGCGCCCCAGGGCGTCGCTTGCCCATCACCACCTCCCCCACGAGATCACCGATCCTACGGCCCGAGGTGCGGGGCACACGACTCTCGGCGCGTCATCAACTGAGGCCCTGGCCGAAGGGAGTCGGGATCGGAGACCGTCGCGGGGGTGGTGGTCGTTGCCGGGCGGGGCGGAGGCTCGCTCCCGCCCCGCCTGGGTGGGCGGCCCGTCAGGCGCCGCGCGCCGGCGGCTTTACGCCGTGGTGCAGGCCGTTCCGTTCAGGCTGAAGCCGGCCGGTTTGGCGAAAGTGCCGTCGTAGGTGCCCTGGAAGCCGAAGGAGACCTGCCCTCCGGCCGCGATGTTCCCGTTGTACTGGGTGCCGCCGGCGGTCACCGCCCCCGACGAGCCGGACAGACTGGCGTTCCACGCGCTCGTGACCTTCTGCCCCGCGGGCAGGGTGAAGGCGAGGTTCCAGCCGTTCACCGGGGAGGAACCGCCGTTGGCGACCGTGACGTCGGCGGTGAAGCCGCCCTGCCACACGTTCGTTCCGTAGGTCACCTTGCACGCCGACGAACCGCCCGGGCCGCCGGGCGTGCCGCCGCCGAGGTTCACGGCCGAGGAGAACGACGTCACCGCGAGTCCGGCGCCGTTCTGCCACGGCTCGAACCCGGCCTGAACACTCGTCAGGTACCAGTTGTCCTGCGCGAGTCCGCGGGAGACGGCCTGCCGAAGGAAGTCCATCACGTCGAAGCTCCAGCTGTCGATCGCCGACGGCGCGACGAAGGACAGCACGTCGTTGGAGCCGTTGTTGCCGGACCACACCTGCCACGAACGCCCGGCGACGGTGGCGGTGCCGGTCTGCGAGCCGACCGGCTGCACGGGCCCCACATGGTTGAGCCAGATCATGATCTCGGTGCGGTTGACGCCGTCGGTGCGAGGTGTGGGGTCCAGCCAGATGTCGTACGCGGCGTCGTAGACCGCGTTGTTCACGTAGCTGTAGGAGATGCTCGAGGGCGCGCTCGAGATCGAACTCAGCCGGGCGGGGAGGTTGGTGCCGGGTGAGCAGTTGGTGTAGTGACAGCCGTTGAAGATCGACGGGTAGGACTTCGGTGCGCCGTTGGTCGGGACCGAGCCGTCCGCCTGGGCGATCCTGAAACCGGAGTTCGTGACGGTGATGCACTGGGTGGCGCTGGTGCCCCAGCGGTTGTTCTGGACGACGTACCGGCCCTGGATCGTGGTCGAGCCGTACTGCTCGCAGATGGTCGTGTCGGCATGCGACGGCGAGGTGGCGGTGAGGAGCGCCGTCAGCGCGAGGAGTGCTGTGAGCAGTGTGCCGAGCAGGGCTCGCGCCCCGGCCCGGGGTTTCGACTGTTGCATGCGGTTCCTCCGCGGAGGTGTGAGGGGATGGCGAGAGCGCCTGCCGCATTGGGAGCGCTCCCAAGAAGATCTCGCGGGACACCGATCTTTCGATCATGCCCCTGACAAGGAGTGGAGCCGGGCGGCCCTCGGGGGGGTTGAGGACCGCCCGGCGAGGTGACCCCGTCAGCGAGTGACGGAGTCGCGCACGCGGAGCTTCAGAGGGGGCCCTGTCCAACAAGGGACTCCGCGCACGAGCCCACGCGTGTCGGCGAGATGGCCGCGCGGCGGATCGTGGCACACCGGCCATGGGCCACGCCGGCCGGCGTTCGGCGCGGACCATGGCCCTACTCCGTGCAGGCGTCCGGGATCCATGTTTCTGGTTCCCTCCTTGCGAGTGCGGCTCGAGGGGGGTCAAGGCTTGAACCAGTGGGAGCGCTCCCAATAGTGGGGACGGGTGCGGCTGAGGTCAAGACGTTAAGAAGTTGAATCGTTCGAACCGAACCAGTCTTGAAAAGTCGAGCAACACCCCTGTGCAATCAGTTGTGTTGACGCTACGGTCCGTTGCACCAGTGGGAGCGGTTCCATCAGTCGACGCGTCCGTCACGGCGCGCCAAGCTGCAAGGAGTCGCTCATGCGACACCCCCCGCGTTCAGCACTTCCATCCATCGCCGGCGAGGCCGCGCCCGACGCGAGCCCGGGCTTGCCGGTCTTCTCGGCGCACATGGCACGCGCGCGCCGCGGCCGGAGCACGTGAGGCTGTCCGGCATACGGCGTGGCCGTCGGCCCCGCCCCCGGTCCGAGGGTCGGCACTCCAGCACCAGGCACCAGGCGTCCTGCCCTGCCATGCCCCGAATGTCGACGGGAGCCCGTGGCTTTGGGGCTGGACGGTCGACGCACGCTTACGCGCGCCCTTTGGGGCTGCGCGAACTCCCGCACGTCCTCAACCCGTGATCACCACGCATGATCACCACTCAAGGGAGAAGGAACCCGTACTCATGAGTCGTACCAGACTGCCCCTTGTCGCCGCGCTGGCGCTGGTCGCCGGAACCTCGGGGACAGCGTTCCTCGCGGCACCGGCCGGTGCCTCCGTCGCGTCGGTTCCCTGCACGGTGGACTACAAGATCCAGAGCCAGTGGGACACCGGCTTCACCGCAGCCGTCACGATCACCAACAACGCGGCGGCGAAGTCGAGTTGGTCTCTGAAGTGGTCGTACGCCGGCGACCAGCGGGTCACCAACGGCTGGAGCTCGAAGATCACGCAGAGCGGTGCCGCCGTCACGGCCACCAATGAGAGCTACAACGGCGCCCTGGTGAACGGTGGTTCGGTCAGCTTCGGCTTCAACGGCTCCTACAGCGGCACCAATTCCGTACCCGCGACCTTCACCCTCGACGGTGTCACCTGCAATGTCGACGACGGCGGGGGCTCGGGCGGCGGCGGTACCGGAGGGAGCACCGGAGGCGGTACCGGAGGGAGCACCGGTGGCGGTACCGGAGGGAGCACCGGTGGCGGTACCGGAGGGAGCACCGGTGGCGGTACCGGAGGGAGCACCGGTGGCGGCACCGGAGGGGGCGGTACCGGCAACAGGGTCGACAACCCCTATGTCGGGGCCAAGGGGTACGTGAACCCCGAGTGGTCGGCCCATGCCGCCGCCGAGCCGGGTGGCAGCCGTATCGCCGACCAGTCCACCGCCGTCTGGCTCGACCGGATCGCCGCGATCAACGGCGTCAACGGTGGCATGGGCCTGCGCGCACACCTCGACGAGGCCCTGAAGCAGAAGGGTTCCGGCGACCTGGTCGTCCAGCTGGTCATCTACGACCTGCCCGGCCGCGACTGCGCCGCCCTCGCCTCCAACGGCGAGCTCGGACCGGACGACATCGACAAGTACAAGTCCCAGTACATCGACCCCATCGCCGCGATCCTCTCCGACGCCAAGTACGCGGGCCTGCGGATCGCCACGGTCATCGAGCCCGACTCGCTGCCCAACCTGGTCACCAACGCCGGCGGCACCAACAGCACCACCGCCGCCTGCGTGACCATGAAGAGCAACGGCAACTACGAGAAGGGCGTGTCCTACGCCCTGGACAAGCTCGGCGCCATCCCCAACGTCTACAACTACATCGACGCCGGTCACCACGGGTGGCTCGGCTGGGACAGCAATCTCGGGCCGGCCGTGCAGGAGTTCGCCAAGGTCGCCACGACCAACGGCGCGAGCGTGAACGACGTGACCGGGTTCATCGTCAACACCGCCAACTACAGCCCCACCAAGGAACCGAACTTCAAGGTCACCGACACGGTGAACGGACAGACCGTGCGCCAGTCGAAGTGGGTCGACTGGAACCAGTACGTGGACGAGCAGTCGTACGCCCTCGCGCTGCGGGACAAGTTGGTCGCGGCCGGGTTCAACTCCGGTCTCGGCATGCTGATCGACACGTCCCGCAACGGCTGGGGCGGTTCGGCCAGGCCCGCCGGCCCGGGACCGCTGACCTCCGTCGACGACTACGTCAACGGCAGCCGCATCGACCGGCGCATCCATGCCGGCAACTGGTGCAACCAGAGCGGCGCCGGCCTCGGCGCGCGGCCCACCGCAGCCCCGGCCGCCGGAATCGACGCCTACGTGTGGGTCAAGCCCCCGGGCGAGTCCGACGGTTCCAGCTCCGCCGTCTCCAACGACGAGGGCAAGGGCTTCGACCGCATGTGCGACCCCACCTATGGCGGCAACGTCCTCAACGGCAACAACCCCACCGGCGCCCTGTCGAACGCGCCGCTGGCCGGGCATTGGTTCTCCGCCCAGTTCCGGCAACTCATGCAGAACGCCTATCCGCCTCTGCCGTGACGCGAGCGACGCCGTGAAGCGGTGAGTGTCCGCTGGGGCCGGTCCTCGTCGAGGGCCGGCCCCGGGGGGCGATCAGGTACCGGACTCGCGGGTCAGGGGCGTACGTCGACGTAGTCGCCGGCGGCCTTGGCCGGACCGGTGGTCGTGGAGCCGGCGAAGTTCCAGCGCCAGTAGCCGTCCCGGACCGCCTTGACCTTGGTGGACAGCGTGCCGGTGTTGCTGGTGGTCACCGTGGCCACGGTGGTGTAGGTGCTGCTGTCCTTCGGACGGAACTGGAGTTTCACGGCACGGCCCGCGTAACCCGCGTACCGGTAGGTGTCCCAGTTGGCCCGGACGAGCTTGCCGGTGACGGTGATCCAGGCGCCCTTGGCGACGGGTTCCGGTGCGGCGTTCACGGTCAGCTGCGCCGCCCGCTTGAGGCCGAAGGTCCCCACGTTCGGGGCGTACACGGAGCCGCCGTCGTTGGCGTCGACCAGGGTGTCGACCGACCATGTGCCCGCGTTGGCGTTCGCCAGGTCCACCGGGTCGTCGCTTCCCGGGGCGGGGTGGGCGTTGACCGTGAACACCATGGTGCATGCCGTCCCGCTCTCGCACATGGCGTCGGTGGTGTAGAAGCCGCCGTGCGGCCCCTTCAGATCGACATCCGCGGAGAGCAGGCCGGAGTCGTCCGACCCGGTGACGGTCACCGGGAACGACACGTTGTGCGTGATGCCCACGATCACGTCGTGCCCGGAGTTGACGGTGACACCGCTGACCACGGGATCGCTGAGTGCGCTGTCGGACGCGGCATCGGCCGAGGCGGCGGCCCCCACCAGAAGGCCGGTGGCGGCCCCCACCACCGCGCCGCGGCGTATCACCCCGGCAACAGGTCTACGGATCATGATTCCTCCCGGGAACAAAGGCCCTGTTGCCAACCACCCCACGAGCGACGGCGCTTGACGGTGAGAGCTGTGAACGGACGTGTGTCACCCCGTACGACCACCGAACCCGGCCGACCGTTGCCCTGGGCGGGACAGCACTTGTGTCAACTCCTGCCGTGCGCCTGTCACTTCGCCTGGGCGAGGCGGACGGCGTCGGGGCCGGCGGGGAAGCGGAGCTGTCCGGTCGTGTCGTGCACGGCACGCCACACCGTCTCGGCCACGTCGCTTTCCCGGGTGAAGAGGTCCTGGCCGGTGAACTCGTCCATGGCCTTCTTCGCGAAGGCGCGGTAAGGCTCCGGCACCAGCTCGTCCGGTGAGGCACCGTTCGTCGCCCTGGCCGCGAAGTTCGTCGTCAGGCAGGCGCCCGGCTCGACCGTCCTGGCCCGCACACCGAAGGGCTCGAGTTCGAGGGCGAGGGACGCCGTGAACCCCTCGACGGCCATCTTGCTCGCCTTGTAGACGGCCGACAGCGGCATGTGGCCCAGCACCACACTGGAGGTCACGTTGACCACCACTCCGGAACCGCGCTCCCGGAACTGGGGCAGCACCGCTTGCGTCGTCGCCATCACGCCGAAGGTGTTGGTCTCGAAGACCTCGCGTACGCGGGCCGTGGGCGTGCCCTCGAACACGCCGATGGAGGGCACTCCCGCGTTGTTGACCAGGACGTCGACGGGACCCGCCGCCTCGATCGCCGCGGCGATGCTGTCGGGGTCGGTCACGTCGAGTGCGACGACGCGGAACCGGTCCGACTCGGGGAGGAGCCCCGGGCGGGGGGTGCGCATGGTGGCGACGACGTTCCACCCCTGCGCGTGGAAGTGGCGGGCGGTCTGCTGTCCGTAGCCGGACGAAGTGCCGGTGATCAGAACCGTGTTCATGGTGGAGTCCTCATGACGGGATGGGATCCGCTGGGCAGGATCTTCCTGCCTCGCGGAGCGGCCGTGGGGGTTACGGATCCCATTCCACCGCTCTGACCTGGGCAGACGATAGAACCATCCTCGCTGCTCCTTGCACGATCCTGCCAGTGGGTCTCTGTCAGGGCAGGACGGTCGCGGGAGTGGGTACGGCGTTCCGGAGGCGGGCCGTGTCCCGGCTCGGGGGTGCGCCGAACTGGCGGCGGTACTCCCGGCTGAACTGCGAGGGATTGTCGTAGCCGACGCGGCGGCCCACCCCGGTGACGTCGCCGGGGTGGGTGGCGAGCAGCAGCCGGGCCTCCTGCAACCGGATCTGCTTCTGGAACTGGATGGGGCTCATCGCGGTCACCGCCTGGAAGTTGCGGTAGAAGGCGGAGGCGCTCATGCCGGACATGCGCGCGACGTCCTCGACCCGGAAGGGCTCCGCGTAGTGCTCGCGGATCCACCGCACGGCCCGGGAGATGTGGCTCAGGCCGCTGTCGGCCAGGCCGAGTTGGCGCACCGTCGCCCCCTGCTCGCCGGTGATCAGCCGCCACAGGATCTCACGCTTGACCAGGGGTGCCAGCACCGCCCGGTCCCGGGGTTCGTCCAGCAGGCGCAGCAGCCGGACCACCGCGTCCAGCAGTGGTGCCGGCGCATCGCTGACCGCGATGCCCGAGGGCACGGCCGCACCGGCGCGGGGGATGTCTCCGGGCCCTGCCTGCAGCAGCAGTTCGGCGATGGCGGACGCCTCCAGCATGAGGCCGAAGCCGAGGGCCGGCCGCTCGGAGTCGGCCTGGACGAACTGCCCCGTGACGGGCAGGTCGACAGAGGCCACCAGGTACTGGCCGGGACCGTACTCGTAGACGCGGTCGCCGAGGGCGAGGCGCTTGGCGCCCTGCGCGATGACGGCGAGGACCGTCCCGGACATCGCCGGCGACGGCGGATCCGGGCGGTCCACCTTCGAGATCAGGACGCCCTCGACGGCCGTGGTCCAGTCGGGGCGGACATGCCTGGCCAGCAAGGTGCGGAACTCTTCGAGGCACATGCCTTCATTGCAGCACCGATCGACAGCTTCATTCCCCAGTCGCGAGGATCGTGCAAGTCACGGAGAGTATCGCTCTATCGTTTGCCCAGGTCAGGCCGGTTGACTGGCATCAGTGAGCCGCAACGCCACTCCATCGACCGAGAAGAGGCATCCATGATCGCCACCTATGGTTTCAGCGCCACCCTGACCGCCCGGCCGGGCATGGGCGACCGGCTCGTCGAACTCCTGCGGACCGGTCTGAACGAAGGCAGCCCCGGGGCGAGCGAACACTGCCTCGTCTATCTCGTCTCCCGCTCCGCGTCCGACCCCGACGTGGTTCATGTCATCGAGGGCTGGACCAGCGAGGAGGACCACCACCGGCTCTTCGCCGGCGAGGCCGCTCAGGCCGTCGTGGCGCGGATCGGCGAACTGCTGGCCAAGGAGTCCGAGTACACCGACCACGTACCGGTCCTCGGCAAGGCCGCGTTCTGAGATCGCCGCCTGCCGCGCCTCCCCTCCCCCTCCCCTGCACCACAGAACGAAAGGCAGCACCCCATGACCACGGCACGCCCCGCCCTCGACCCCGAACTCCGTGAGCTGCTGGCCGGCATGCCGCTCATGTCGCGGCTCGACTCGGAGGTCCTCGGCCTACTGCGTCAGCTCCCCTCGACACCCGTCGACACCCTCCTCGCCCACCGACAGGTAGACCGTCGCGAGATCAACGTGCCGGCCAAGGACGGAGTTGCCATCCCTCTGTCGGTCTACCGTCCCGCGCACGCCGGACGGCCCGAGGCCGCGCCCTGCGTCTACTGGATTCATGGCGGCGGAATGGTCATGGGCGACCGGTTCTCCCAGATCGACATCCCCCTGGAGTGGCTCGACGAGCTCGGCGCGGTCGTGGTGAGCGTCGAGTACCGGCTCGCCCCCGAAGCCACCGGCACCACCCCCGTCGACGACTGCTACCAGGGACTGCTCTGGATCGCGGAGCATGCCGCCGAACTCGGCATCGATCCCGACCGGATCGTCGTCGCGGGCGCCAGCGCGGGTGGAGGCCTCGCCGCCGGTGTCGCCCTGCTGGCCCGCGATCTCGGCACTCCGGCGATCGCCGCCCAGGTACTGATCTGCCCCATGCTCGACCACCGCGGCACCACGACCTCCAGCCGCCAGTACACCGGCGTGCCGGGCGTGTGGACCGGCGAGATGAACGCCTTCGGATGGCGCGCCCTCCTCGGTGACCTCACCGACGACGGGATACCCGCGTACGTCTCACCCGCGCTCGCCGACGACCTTTCGGGCCTGCCGACGACCTACATCGACACCGGCTCGGCGGAGGTCTTCCGCGACGAGGACGCGGCCTACGCCTCCCGCATCTGGGCGGCCGGCGGCCAGGCCGAACTCCACGTCTGGGCAGGCGGTTTCCACGGCTTCGACGCCCTCTTCCCCCAGGCACGGATCTCGACCACGGCCCGCCGCACCCGCACGGACTGGCTCGCCCGCCATCTCTCGGCATGACCGTGCGGGCGGATCAGGGGCGGGATCCGCCCTCGGGGACTCGAACAGAGTCGAAGAACCGGCAAGGTGCGCCGCCGCGCTTGCATCCAGAGCGGCACAGCAGGGAGAAGAGAGGTTGGAACCCGTATGCGCGGGCGTCGTGCGACACTGCTTGCACCTTCGACGTCGGCCCGCGCAGGTCGGGTGGGACAAGTGTTCTCTGCTTCACGACAAGGCGGTCACATGCAGTCGCCAACGCCGCGGTCCCGTTTCACGGAACCGTTGACGGCCACCGTCCACCCGGAGTTGACCGAGGCCGAGCACACCCGGCTGAGCCGCGTGCTGGCCGCACGCTCCACGATCAACATGGCGGAGGGCGCGCTGATGGTGCTCGGCCCCATGGGGCTCGACGACGCGGGCCGGGGTCTTGTGGATCTCTCCCGTGCCCTCACCATGCACCCGCACGTCGTGGCGGAACACGTACTGAACCTGGTGCAGGGAAAGCCCGTCCCCGACCACGTGAGCGACGCCCTGCACGATGTCCTGACGCAGTACCGCGCCTGAGCGAGGCACGGCGTCGACGCGCGTCAGGCATCGGGCACCGCGCGCCTGGACCGCTCGGGCAGGCGGGCGGCGAGGACGGCGACATCGTCAGCGTGATCGGCGGCCAGCCCGGTGAGGAGTTCGTCGCAGAAGATCTCCAGGGGCTCACGGGCGAGGGCGGCCGCGTGTTGACGCAGCCGGGTCATGCCGACGTCCAGGCCCTCGCCGCGGCGCTCGATCAGGCCGTCGGTGTAGAGCAGCACGGTCGAGCCCGAGGGCAGCACCTCGACGGCGTGCGGGCGCGGCTCGTCGGGGTCGACGCCCAGGAGGAGGCCCTGGCCGCCCGTCAGATAGCGGGTGTCTCCGTCGTGGGTGATCAGCAGGGGCGGCGGGTGTCCGGCGCTGGAGAAGTCCAGCGTCCAGGCGCCGTCCTCGCGCTCGCCGAGCAGGCCGTACACGCAGGTGGCGGTAGCCTGCGGATACAGCGTGTGATGGGCCAGGTCCAGACGGCGCAGGATGCTCCCGGGAGGCTCCTCGCGGTCGCAGCCGATGCCCCGCAGCATGTTGCGCAGCTGGCTCATCGTGACCGCCGCCCGCACATCGTGGCCGGTGACGTCACCGATGATCATCGTGGTGTGGCCGGTGGGCAGCGTGAAGCTGTCGTACCAGTCGCCGCCGACCTCGGCGGTGGCCGCGGCGGGCATGTAGCGGGCGGCCAGCCGCAGCGGGCCGGCCTCGGGCAGCGTCGGCAGCAGTGAACGCTGCAGGCGTTCGGCGATGTGCTGGGTCTCCCGGTGCAGCCGCGCGTTGTCCACCCCCAGTGCCATGCGGTGCGCCAGGTCCTCCACCATCGCCAGATCACTGCTGGTCAACGGCGCCCGCCCGGCGCTGCGGCCGACGGTCATCGCGCCCAGTACCTGGCGCCGGGCCCGTAGCGGAGCGACGACCGCGGTGTCCGTGCCGAGCTGCGCGAACAATTCGAGCTGGCGCGCGTGCAGCGGATCCGCCGCCTGCGTGACGGGCGGTATGTCCGCGGACGTCAGCAGCAGCGGGCCGGCCCCGGCCAGAACCCTGGCCAGCGGACCCACGGGCACCTCGGGAACCGGTGGCAGCACACCGGTCAGGCCCCCGACCGGCAGGACCTCGGGGTCGTGGTGCACGACGCTGACCCGCCGCGGCCTGCCGTCGTCCTCGATCAGATCCACCGCGGCCCAGTCCGCCAGCTGCGGAACCAGGATGCGGCACACCCGGCTCAGGCCTTTGTGCGAATCGAGCGTGCTGGACAGCGCGGTCGTGGCCTCGGCCAGCAGCGTCAGCCGGTCCAGCGCCCGCTGCACCACGTCATCGACCTCGAAGTCGTCCACCGTCTCCGACTTCCCCGTCCGACGCCTCTTCCACTCACGAGGTCAGGCCAGGGCCCGGTATCCGTGTGCCTCCAGCCAGCCGATCAGTGCGTCTCTCTCCCGCAGGGCCGTGGCCCGTGCCGGGCCGGCGCTGGTGGGCCGTGCCAGCGCGTCCAGTGCGCGATTGGCTGCCCAGAGGCGCAGCTGGCTCACCGTGAGCCGGTCGAGCTCTCCGGTCTCCGTCCAGCGCTGCGCCTGCGCGGTGGCCGCCTGGCCTTGCGCGAAGAACTGATCGACAAGACCTTCGGCCACGGTATCGACGTTCGTCATGGCGGCCTCCCGTGGGGTATGACACCAAGGTGCGCCCTACGGTGAACCCGGGCGTAGGGTCCACCGGTCCCCCTCGCGCCGCCGGCCAGCCCACTCCGCGCGCCAACGGCCCCACACGCCCGGCTCTGGTGCCCGGCGTGCTGACGGCGGACCTGCTTCCCTCCTCGGTAGGGCTCGGCAATGTGCAGGTCGGTGACGCGGTCGTCGATCTCGAAGAGGGCGCTGACCCTGCACCTGAATTCGGTGGAGGCCGCCGATCTCGCTGGTTAGTGTCGCGGGATGAGTACTCGCACTTTCCGGATCACGGTCCGTGGCGTCTTCGACGGGCTCGGCCCGGACCAGCGAGCCGAGCTCCTGAGCCGCGCCGCGGAGCACGACGTTCTGCGCGCGGCCTTCACACCCGAGGGACACCTCAGTTACGACCTGGCGGCGCGTACCGCGTTCACCTTCCGGTTCCTGGATTCCGGAGAGGAAGAGGAGGACATCCTGGAGGCGTCCGAACGCGCCGAGGAGGCGGCGAAGGCGTGGCTGACCGAGCGCGGGTACGGCTACAAGAACCTCCGGTCCCAGGCGGAGGACCTCTCTCAGGCGCCCCTGGGCAAACGGCAACGTCGCGCCGCCGCGCAGGAGAACGCCTGAGCCGCGCACCCGCCGGACGGCGTCCGCAGGCTGATCGGGTCGCCCGTGAGGCTTGGAGGATTTCAAAAAGGCGGTCGTCAGGGCAGGTTGCGGGGAAGAATGTGCGCCATGACGTACGAAGGCTCCGCCATCGACCCGAACAAGCCCAGCATCGCCCGCGTGTACGACTACTTGCTCGGCGGCAAGGACAACTACGCCGTGGACCGCGAGATCGGCGATGTGTTCAAACGTGACCTGCCCGGCTCGGTGGCCATCGCCTTCGCCAACCGCGCGGCCCTGACCCGTGCGGTCAGGGAGATCGCGAAGACCACCGAGGTGCGTCAGTTCATCGACCTGGGCAGCGGCCTGCCGACCGCGGACAACGTCCACCAGGTCGCGCAACGCCACGCCCCGGAGTCCCGCGTCGTCTACGTCGACATCGATCCCCAGGTGCTGGTCCACGGCCGTGCGCTGTTGGAGAACAACGAGTTCACGCGCGTCGTCGCGGCCGACGTGCGCGACCCGGAGGCAGTCCGCAACCACCCGGACACCGTCGAGATGATCGACTTCAGTCGTCCCGTCGCCGTCATGTTCAGCGCCATCCTGCACCACGTCAACGACGAGGAGGACCCGGCCGGCATCGTCCGCTTCTGGCGCGACCAGGTGCCCTCCGGAAGCTACTTCTTCGTCAGCCACTTCCGCTCCGGCAACAACCCGGAGACGGAGGAGGCCGAGAAGGTCCTCCAGCAGACCTTCGGCCGCGGCCGGTGGCGCACCGACGACGAGATCGCGTCCCTGCTCGACGGCCTGGAGATCCTCGAACCCGGAATCGTGCCCGCGTCGTTGTGGCGCCCCGAGAAGAACGACAACCCGTGGACCTCGGACGGGGAACGGGAACTCACCGTGTGGGAACGCCTCATCGCCGCCGGACTCGCTCGTAAGCCCTGATCAGGTGCCCCTGCCCGATGTCGCCGCGGGAACACCGGCCACGCCGTGATCAGTCGCCGTTCAGCATCCTCATGACCTCCTGGGCCCGTGGGGATTCGAGCGCCGTGTAGAGCTCCAGGGCCTCGCGGAGGTGACCGACCGCTCGGGCCGGGTCCGCATCGGCCCGCAGCACGACGGCGGTTCCGACGTGGGCGCGGGCCTGTTCCTCCTGCTCGTCGATCTCGCGGGCCACTTCGAGGGCCTGCGCGTACGCCTCCAGGGCCTCGGCGGGCCGCCCGAGGCCGTGCAGGGCCTCTCCGAGACCGTTGAGGGCACCGGTCTCGCCGTAACGCTCGCCGATGCGGCGGAACAGCTCCAGTGCCTCGCGCTGGTGACCGGCCGCTTCCGCGTGCCGGTCCAGGCCGCTGAGCGCGTTGCCCAGGTTGGTCAGCGCGTGCCCTGTTCCGGAGGCGTTCCCCAGCCGCCGGAACAGGGTCAGGGCGCGTTCGAAGTGCCCTGCCGCCGCGGTGTGGTCGCCGAGCCTCGCGAGCAGGATGCCGAGGTTGCCGAGGGCACTGGCCTCGCCGAAGGCGTGGTCCATGGACCGGTACAACGTCAGGGCGCGTTCGTAGCGTTCGATCGAGCCCTTGAAGTCCTCCACCAACTCCAGCACGATCCCGAGGTTGTTGAGCACATCGGCCTCGCCGTGCGCGTCACCCACCGAACGGAAGAGCGCGACCGCCCGCTCGTGCTGTTCGGCGGCCTCCCGGTAGCGGCCGCGCAGTTCGAGAAGGACCCCCACGTTGGTCAGGTGACGGGCCTCGCCCGCCGCGTAGCCGGTGCGGCGGCACAGCGCGAGGGCGGTCTCATGCAGCCGCCTGGCCGTGTCGTAGTCGCCGAGGCGGCGGTGGACGGCGCCGAGGAGGGCCAGGACGTCGGCCTCGCCCCGCTGGTCCCCCACCGACCGCGCGGCCCGCAGCGCGTGGGTGTGGACGGTCAGGGCGTCCGTGTAGTGCCCGGTGCGTTCGTAGTGGCGGTGCAGCGTGGTGGCGATGCGCACGGTGTGCCGGGACGGGCCGGGCTCCTGGGTGCGTGAGCACAGCGCGACCAGCGTGGGCTGCGCGGCGGACAGCCAGGCGCGGGCCTCCTCCGCGGTCCGCAGCGGTGGCGGACCGGTGGCCGGCCGCTCGACTGCGGGTCGCAGGTGCCGTTCGGCGGGGTAGAGGACGTCCATGGCCGCCGCGGCGGCCGCCAGACTGTGGTCGAGCAGCCGGGTGAGCGCGGCATCGCGGTCGGCCCGCGGATCGTGCTGCGCGGCCAGCTCCGCCGCGTACACCCGCAGCAGGTCGTGCATGCCGTACCGGCCCCCATCGGTGCGGTTCACCAGGTGCGCGCGGACGAGTACGTCGAGCGCCCGTCGTACGGCGTCCACGGACTCACCGGCCAGTGCGGCGACGGAGTGGAGGTCGGCGTCGGGCCCGGGGTGCAGGCCCAGGAGCCTGAAGAGGCGGGCCGGCAGGTCGGCCAGGCGGGCGTAGGACCAGGAGAAGACGGCGCGGACGGCGGCCCGGGGATCGTCGCCGGAGGCCAGCAGGTCCAACCGCCGCTGGTGGTCGTGGAGTTCGGCGACCAGGTGACTGAGGGGTTCGGCGGGCCGGGACAGGACCAGCTCCGCCGCCACCCGCAGGGCCAGCGGCAGCCATGCACACTGCCGCGCCAGATCCTCGGCACAGGCGCGCTCCGCGTCGACGCGTTCCCCGATCAGGGCGCGCAGCAGGGCGAGGGAGTCGGCCCGGGACAGCGCGTCGAGCACCACCCGGTGGGCGCCGTGCACCGAGACGAGCGCGCTCAGCGAGTCCCGGCTGGTGATCAGCACCCGGCAGTCCGGGCTGCCCGGCAGCAGCGGCCTGACCTGGGCGGCGGACGCGGCGTTGTCCAGGATCACCAGGAGCCGGCGTCCGTTCAGGGCCGTGCGGTAGCGGGCGGCACAGTCCTCCAGGCACAGCGGTATCTCCTGCAGGGGCACACCGAGGGCGGTGAGGAATCCGACCAGGGCCTGGCCCGCGGACAGCGGCGACTGAGGGTCGTAGCCCCTGAGGTCGACGTACAACTGCCCGTCGGGGAAGGCCTCCCTCGACCGGTGTGCCCAGTGCACCGCGAGCGCGGTCTTGCCCACGCCGGCGGTGCCGGAGACGGCGGAGACGACGGCCGCCGTGGCCCCGGCGCCGCTGTCGGCCGGTGTCAGGGCCCGGGTCAGGTCGACGAGCTGATCCCTTCGCCCGATGAAGGGCCTTACGTCCATCGGGAGTTGAGCGGGGACCGGAGTTGCCGGCTGTCGCGGGGCCGGCTGTCGGCCGAGGTCGGCGCCGCGCGACAACTCCTCGTACAGGGACCGCAGTTCTGGGCCGGGTGGCAGGTCCAGCTCGTCGGAGAGATGCTGACGGGTCTCGGTGTAGACGTGCAGTGCGTCGGCGCTGGAGCCGGTGGCCGCGAGCGATCGCATGAGTGACGCGGCCAGTTGCTCGTTCAGGGGGTGTTCGGCCAGCAGGGGCCGCAGCAGTTCGGGCACCCTGTCCGGGGTGCGCCGCCGCAGATGGATCTGTGCGCAGGCCAGTGCGGCGTCGATCCGTTCGCGGTTCCAGGCGGTTCGGGTGCGGTCCACCCAGGTTCCGGACAGCCCGGCCAGCGGGGTGCCCCGCCACAGCCGCAGCGCCTCCTCCAGCAGGCCGGTGCGCTCCGCGTCAGGGCAGGTCGGTTCGCGGCCGCGCTCGACGAGGGCGCGGAACCGGGTGAGATCGACCGCGTCCTCGTCCGCCCGCAGCACGTACCCGCCGGAGACCTTGCCCAGGCTGATCGACGGCTGCGCCGCCCCGCCGTTCTCCTCCGCCGCGGCCTCTTCGAGGAGCCGGCGTAAGCGGCTGATGTGCGAGTAGACGACGGAGCGCGCGCCATCGGGCGGATCGCCGTCCCACAGCCGGTCGAGCAGCGTCTCCATGGACACAGGTCGTCCGGCGTCCACCGCCAGCGCGGCGAGGACGGCTCGCCTTCGCGGTTGTCCCAGGTCCAACGCGCCTCGCTCGAGGCGCAGTTCCAGCGGACCGAGCACAAGGAGCTTCAACGATCCTCCGTCACAAGGTTTTCGCAAGACGCGATCCGGATCCTCACATTAACGGTCGCCGAGCGGACGGCAGCACCAGCTGCCGGGGCGAGGGGTCGGGTCGGCTCATCGAGCCGGCCCGCCTCGCCGACGGCGTGGTGCATGGGCAGGGCGCACGGGGGTCGCGCTGCCCATGCACCGCAATTCTCGGAGGCGTTCTCGGCATGCCGCCCTCTAAGATCACGGGCATGTCCATCCGACTTCGTATGCGTCAGGCACTGCCCGAGGCGATGCGCGCCCGCGACAAGGCGGCGGTGAGCGCCCTGCGTTCCACCCTCGCCGCGCTGGACAACGCGGAGGCCGTGCCCGTGGACGAGGCGGAACCGCGAGGATCGGCCCTTGAGCAGTCTCCGGTGGGTGTCGGTGTCACCGAAAGGGCGCGGCGTGAACTGAGCGAGCACCGGGTGGTGGACGTCGTACGCGCCGAGGCCGCCGAACGGCTGGAGGCAGCGGCGCAGTTGACCGCGCCCGCGCACGCCGACCGGGCCGCGCGGCTCCGCGCGGAGGCCGACGTGCTGCTTCGTTTCCTGGACGAGCCCGGTACCGCGTAGGCGCCCTGGGACCTGTCAGGGGTGCGGGTGGCCGTGCTCCAGCAGGGCGAGACCCAGTGACGTGATGGTGTGCAGGACCGCCCTGCCCTCGCGCCGGGTGGCGATCAGACGGGCGTTGCGGAGCACCGTCGCGTGATGGCTCGCGGTCGCCGGGGAGATGTCCAGGCGGCGCGCCAGGTCGGTGGTGCCGCATCCGCCGACGGTCGCCCGCAGCACCGCTGCCCTGGTGCGTCCCAGGAGGTCGTCGAGTGACTGGTCGGCGCTGTCGCCGGCGGCTTCCCACAGCGTCGGGTCGAGGCGGGCGCCGTCGATGGTGGGCACGGCCAGAACCGGTGGCCGGCCCGGGTCGAGCGGCGCCTGCAGAAGTTCGGCCTGCTGAGTGGAGAACATGGTCGGCGCGATGACGAGTCCGCGCCCGTTCAGATGGATGTCCGCCTCGCGCGGGTGGACGACTTCGAGCACGGGCGGCCGCCAGCGCACCAGGGGACCGGAGAGCGTGGAGAGAAGCCGCTCGACCCCGCCGCCGGCCATCGCGCCCGCGTACGAGGCGCGTACCTCGTTCAGGCGGGAGCGCACGCGGTCCCAGTAGGGGGCGACGGTCACCTTGTGGCAGGCGCGGAGCGCCGCGGCCACCTGGAGGCGGGCCTCCCGGTCTCCGTCGACCAGGTTGCGCGCCCAGGAGCGGTGGGCGGGGTGGAAGTCGATGTTCTCCAACTCCAGGCGCAGCAGGGGCCGGGGAGCGGTCAGCAGGTTGTCCACCGCCTCGTCGATGGAAGCCGTGTGCCCCGCCAGACTCGCGATGTCGACCAGCGGTCCGTGCGAGGGCATCAACGCGGCCAGCGGGCCCGCCTGTTCGCCGAGGCGTCCGCGCACCGACACCTGCCAGCGGCGGAAGGCCAGGGAGGCGTCGCGGTCCTTGAGCAGTTTCACCGTGTCGAACGTCTCCGCCGCCACGCCGATCGTCGTGGCCACCCGGGTCCGTGCCAGGTCCTCCGCCGTGAAGTGGATGCGTTTCACCGAACGTCCCGTCCTTCGCGTCGCCGTCGGCCCCCAGCAGTCTCGGTTTCGAACGTCGGTCGCACAATGATCAATCAGGCCATGATCGGTGAGGTGCGTCGGTGAGTGCGGGGGGCTCTGCCCCCAGCCCCCCGTTCGGCCCTGAACGGGCCTTGTCGGGGTCCCGCACCCACGGCGTAGGGGCCGTGCGGCCTTCTTCGGGGCCCGTCCAGCCCAAGCGCTCGGAGTGAGAGTGCCTCGATTCTGGAAGGTGGCACACCCTGTTGCACGTCCCCCTTCCGCCATCAGGCAGGACGGCAGGTCCGACATGGACGTCTCGATGCACGCGGCCGATGAGCTGAGCCCCGCGCTGGTCCGTGCCTGGCACCGTGCGATGGACGAGTCGCCGCAGTACGCCAACCCCTTCCTGGCACCGGAGTTCGCGGCGGCGACGGCCCGTCACCGGCGCGGGAGCGTGGTCGCGGTCCTGCGGGAGGAGACGGAGCCCGTCGGTTTCTTCCCCCACCAGCGCAGTGCCTTGGGCGTGGGGCGGGCCATCGGTTACGGCCTGTCCGACTGTCAGGCCCTCGTGCACCGTCCCGGCGTCACCTGGGACCCGCCGGAGCTGTTGCGGGCCTGCGGCCTCTCGGTGTTCGAGTTCGACCATCTCGTCGAGGAGCAGAAGCCGTTCGACAGGTATCTCACGGGTACGTTCGCCTCACCGGTGATCGATCTTCCTGAGGAGGGGAACGGCTACGTGGAGTGGCTGCGGCGGACCTCCCCGCGGCACACCAAGTCGACGCTGGCCAAGGAGCGGCGCCTGCGCGGCGACGAGGGCGAGGTGCGCTTCGTACTCGACGAGCGCGACCGGCGGGTGCTGCGCACGCTCATGCGGTGGAAGTCCGCCCAGTACCGCCGGACGGGGCGGATGGACCGGTTCGCCCGGCCGTGGATCGTGGACCTGGTGGACGACCTCTTCGCCGTCCGCGCCCGGCACCTCACCGGCATGCTGTCCGTGCTGTACGCCGGCGACCGTCCGGTGGCCGCCCACTTCGGGCCGAGGTCGCAGACGGTGCTGGCGGGCTGGTTCACCGCCTACGATCCCGAGTTCAGCCGCTACTCCCCCGGGTTGATCATGCATCTGCGGATGGTCGAGGCGGCGGGCCGCCACGGGGTGCGGCTCGTGGACCTGGGACGCGGCGACATGGAGTACAAGAACTGGCTCAAGACCCGTGAACTGCGCGTCGGCGAAGGCCTCGCCTACCGCACCAGCCCGGTGGCCACGGCACACCGGCTGTGGCGCAGGCCGGTGCGCGGCCTGCGCAACACCGTCCTGGCCCACCCCGGGCTGCGCCGTCCCGCCGACCGGCTGCTGCGGACGGCCGGCCGGCTGCGCACCTCGGGCCCGCTCGGCGCGGGCTCCGCCGCGCGTTAGCCGCTGCCCCGTCGGACTCGATCGCCGGTCGCCGGTCGCCACAGGAGGGCACCCATGCCGTACGGATCCCGACTCGCCGCGATGATGGCCCGCCGGCTGGGACGCGAATGCGTCTACACGCCCTCGGCACGGCTGGCTCTCTACCTGGCCCTGAGGCGCTGGTGCCGGCCGGGTGCCCGGCTGCTCATGTCCCCGGTCACCGATGATGTGATCCTCTTCGTGGTCCTCGCCGCCGGTCTGCGCCCGGTGGCGGCTCCGGTGTCGGTCCGGGACGGCAACATCGACCCGGCGGCCGTACCGGAGTCCGTGTGGCGCACCGTGGACGCGGTGTTGACCACCAACCTCTACGGGATTCCGGATCGGATGGAGCAACTGTGCTCCCGGTGCGAGGAGTTGGGCATTCCGCTGTTCGAGGACGCGGCGCACGCCATGGGTACGCACGTGGCGGGCCGGCCGATCGGCACCTTCGGGACGGCAGCGGCATTCAGCCTGTCCAAGCACGTGGGAGGAAAGGCCGGCGGCTTCCTCGCCGTCGAAAGCGCCGGTGTCCGACGGGAGTTGGAGGCGCTGCGAGACGACCTCCTGGTACCGGGCCGGCTCGTCGACGACCTGGCGACAACGCTGCGGCCGCTGGCCCGCTCCGCCGTGCGCGGCAGCCATCTGGTGAGCCCCGTGTGGCGGACGATGCAGCGCCTGGGGCTGCTGGAGCGCGACGGATACCGCATGGACCTGCACGCGCCGCTGCTGGCCGCCTGTGCCCTCCGGGCGCCGAGCCTGACCCCTTACGAGCCGTGGATGCGCGTCGACCTGCACGGCTTCCGCAACCGTCATGGACTGCTCGTCCAGGCGCCGTTGGCGCTGCGGATGGCCCGGCTCGACGACGACCTCGCCCGGCGTCGGGCCGGTGTCCGCCTGCTGTCCGAGACCCCCTGGGCGTCGCCCGCCCTGCGTGACCGGACGGCGCGCGAGGGCGCTCTGCCGCTTTTCCGGGTGCCGCTTCTCGTCCACGACCGCGACGTCCTGATCGACCGCCTGGTGCGGCACGGCATCGTCACCGGATACGTCTTCGATCCTCCGCTCGACGACTACGCGGGCGGCGAGTTCGTCGACCCCTCCCCCGATCCGTCGGCGGCACGCTGGTTCGCCTCCCACGTACTGCCGGCCGATCCACTGCCGGCCCACAGCGTGGTCACAGCGCTCACCCGTGCCCGTGCGGCCGAGGCTGCCGCGCCCGAGCCGCCCGCGGCCACCTCGCACGATGCGGGCACCCCGTCCCACCGATCACCGAACGGCCGTTAGCCGACGGGAGGTTGGGCGATGCCTCCGCCGTCCCGACCGTGTTCTCCCGCCCCATTGTGTTGAGCCTTGCGCCCCCTTACTGTTCGACTTTGCCTGAGTCTGTTGGATGTTGATTGCTCAGGCGGTATGGAGGCCGCAGTGCGGAGTTATCGGATCGGTTCGAAAGCTGCGAGACCCGGCGGCGGTCGGTGGTGGAAGGCGGCCCTGTCCGCCGCCGCCACCATCGCCCTGGCCGCGGGCATGACCGCGCCCGCCGCGGCGCGGGACAGCGGCGGGCAGCCACCCGCCGCCTCCGCCGCCCAGGCGCACACGGTGAGCCTCGACGGCTACTCGTTCCTCGTCGACGGCAAGCGCACCTACCTGTGGTCCGGCGAGTTCCACTACTTCCGGCTCCCGAGTCCGGACCTGTGGCGCGACATCTTCCAGAAGATGAAGGCCGCCGGGTTCAACTCCACGTCGCTGTACTTCGACTGGGGGTACCACTCGCCCAAGCCGGGCGTGTACGACTTCAGCGGCGTCCGTGACGTCGACAAACTGCTCGACATGGCCCAGGAGGCCGGGCTCTACGTCATCGCGCGCCCCGCCCCGTACATCAACGCGGAGGTCGACAGCGGCGGCCTGCCCGGCTGGATGACCACCAAGGCCGGGCACAACCGCAGCGACGACCCGCAGTTCCTGAAGTACGCGGACGAGTGGCTGACCCAGATCGACCGGATCATCGCCCGCCACCAGCTGACCAACGGCACCGGGTCGGTCATCGCCTACCAGGTCGAGAACGAGTACTACAACGGCTCCGCCGCCGGCCACTCCTACATGAAGCACCTGGAGGACAAGGCCCGCGCCGACGGCATCACCGTCCCGCTGACCGGCAACAACAACGGCACCTTCAACTCCGGCACAGGCGCCCTGGACGTCGACGGCCCCGACTCCTACCCGCAGGGCTTCGACTGCTCCAACCCCACGAAGTGGAACGGCGTCCCGGACATCAGCTACGACCACCCGGCCGGGAAGCCCCTGTACTCGCCGGAGTTCCAGGGCGGCGCCTTCGACCCCTGGGGCGGCCCGGGCTACGACAAGTGCGCCCAGCTCATCAACGACCGCTTCGCCAACGTCTTCTACAAGCAGAACATAGCCGTCGGAGCGACCGCGCAGAGCTTCTACATGACCTACGGCGGCACCAACTGGGGCTGGCTGGGCATGCCGGAGAACTACACGTCGTACGACTACGGGGCGGCGATCCGTGAGAACCGCCAACTCGACCCGAAGTACTACGAGGACAAGCTGATCGGGTACTTCACCCAGTCGGTCGCCCCGCTGACCAAGACCGAGGCGATCAGGACCACGCCCCCGGACAACTCCGCGGTCGTCGACACCGCCCGGATGAACCCCGACACCAAGACGCAGTTCCATGTGCTGCGGCACGGCAACTCCACGTCCACCGCGGTCGACAAGACCCACATCTCGCTGGACCTCAACGCTCAGCCCGTGTCGGACACCAGCTACACCTGGGACGACCCCGACTCCGCGCTGCAGTACACCGGTTCGTGGTCGCACGTCGCCGACACCAGCTACACCGGGGGCGACTACAAGCACACCGAGTCGTTCTCCAACAAGGCCGGCGACTCGCTCACCGTCCCCTTCGACGGCACCGCGATCCGCTGGATCGGGTCGAAGACCGGCAACCACGGCTACGCCGACGTCTACCTCGACGGCACCAAGGTCGCCACGGTCGACGACTCCGGCGGCGAGAACCAGGCGGTGCTCTTCCAGAAGACGGGCCTGTCGTCCGGCGCGCACACCCTGAAGATCGTCGTCGCCGGCAACCACAGCTCGGGGTCCACGGACGACTACGTGTCCATCGACGCCATCGACGTGCCGACGGCCGCCGCCGCGGAACCGACCTACCCGGTCGTGCCACAGCAGCCCGGCACCGCGATCACCCTCGACGGCCGCGACTCCCACGTGATCACGGCCGACTACCGGCTCGGCGACGCGCAGTTGCAGTACTCGACCTCCGAGATCATGACCAGCGCGGCCATCGGCGGCCGGGACGTCGCCGTCCTCTACGGCGACGCGGGCAGCGACGGCGAGACCGTGCTGCACTACTCCTCCCGGCCCACCGTGACCAGCACCGGCGGCACGGTCACGACCACCTGGGACGAGACCGGCGGCGATCTGCGGCTGAACTACACGCACAAGGGCCTGATCCGTATCGACGTCACCGGCGGCGGAAAGCCCCCGCTGACGCTGCTCGTCGGTGACAAGGACACCGCCGAGACCTTCTGGCGCCAGGACACGGCGAGCGGCCCGGTGCTCGTGCGCGGCACCCACCTGCTGCGCACGGCCACCAGCCTGGACGGCGGCCACACGGTGGCACTCACCGGCGACAACGCCGACGACAAGAACATCGAGGTGTTCACCTCCGCCGACCACGTCACCTGGAACGGCAGGACGGTGAAGACCCGGGCCACCGGCACGGCGAGTCTCACCGGGAAGATCCCGGTGGCCGCGGCGGTACACCTGCCGGCCCTGACGAGCTGGAAGCACGCCGAGGAGTCACCCGAGGCGGCACCCGCCTTCGACGACTCCGGCTGGCAGGTGGCCGACAAGACCACCACCAACAGCGTCTCCGGCGCCAACTCACTGCCCGTGCTGTACGCGGACGACTACGGCTTCCACACCGGCAACACCTGGTACCGCGGCCGTTTCCGCACCACCGGCAAGGAGACCGGCGTCCACCTGGTCTCCGACTCCGGCGGAGCCGCGCAGGCGTTCTCCGCCTGGCTCAACGGCACCTTCCTGGGCAGCTCCACCACGGGCAGCGCCGATTTCTCCTTCCCGGCCGGTTCCGTGAAGGCCAAGGGCGACAACATCCTGTCCGTCCTCACCGTGAACATGGGCCATGAGGAGGACTACAACTCCACCAACGGCAACAAGACGCCGCGCGGTCTGACCAGCGCCTCCCTCGTCGGGGCGCCGCTGACCTCCGTGACCTGGCGGGTGCAGGGCGTACGCGGCGGCGAGGACCTCCAGGACCCCGTGCGCGGCCCCATCTCCACGGGCGGCCTGTACGGCGAGCGGGCCGGCTGGTCACTGCCGGGCTACCCCGACGGGAAGTGGAACCGGGTGTCCCTGCCGACGACCGACAGCCGCCCCGGCGTCTCCTGGTACCGCACCGACGTGAACCTGGACCTGCCGCGCGGCCAGGACACCTCGCTGGGGCTGACGTTCACTGACGACCCGTCACGCAAGTACCGGGCGACGATCTTCGTCAACGGCTGGCAGGTCGGCAACTACGTCAACTACCTCGGCCCGCAGCACACCTTCCCGGTGCCCGACGGAATCCTGGATCCCAACGGCCGCAACAGCATCGCCATCGCCGTGTGGAACCTGGACGGCAGCACCGGCGGACTGGGCAAGGTCTCCCTCACCGACTACGGCAGCTACGCCTCGTCGCTGCGCGTCGCGCAGAACGACAGCCCCCGCTACGACCACCGCAGGTACGCGATGCCGAAGCGTCCGGGAGCCGAAGTCTCCCTGGACGTGCCCGACACCGCTCAGCCGGGGCAGGCCTTCACGGCCGAGGCGACGGTCCGGGTACCGAAGGACCGATCCTCCGCCTCCGGACTGACGGGGTCGCTCACCGCCCCCGACGGCTGGAGTGTCAGCGCCACGAGCCCCACGTCCGTCAAGCGCGTACCACCGGGCGGATCGGCCACCTTCACCTGGAAGGTCCGGCCGCCCAGCGGGACGCTGCCGTCCGCCTCGGCGGTCACCGCGACCGTGCACTACCGGCAGAAAGGGCGGCAGGCCGTGGGCGAGGACGAGCGCATCGTCGGCGGGATCCCGCCCGCCCCGCCGGCCGGCGAGAACGCGGTGAGCGACCTGCCGTTCCTGTCCGCCACCAACGGATGGGGCCCGGTGGAGCGCGACAGCAGCGTCGGCGAGCAGGCGGCCGAGGACGGCCGTCCGATCCGCATCGCCGGAACCGGCTACACCAAGGGCCTGGGCACCAACTCGGTCAGCGACGTCGAGCTCTATCTCGCCGGACACTGCTCCCGGTTGACGGCGGACGTCGGCGTCGACGACGAGACCGGCGGCGCGGGGACGGTGACGTTCTCCGTGATCGCCGACGGCAGGATCTTGGTCACCACGCCGACGATCCGGGGCAAACAGGCCGCGGTACCGATCGACGTCGACGTCAGCGGCGCCCAGGTGATCGACCTCAAGGTCGGCGACGCTGGCGACGGAAACGGCAACGACCACGGCGACTGGGCGAATCCCACGCTGACGTGCGGCTAGGGCCTGTCGTTTGGATCAGCTCGGCGTCGCGGGCCCTGGCACGCACATCTGCGGCGTTGTCGTCACTCGCCGACGCTCCGCGTCGACTCCCTCCTCCGCCTTGCAGCTGCACGCACCAGACCCCGCTCGGGTCCGCCGCGACGCACCGTTCCCTGCAGCCGACCTGATCCAAACAACAGGCCCTGGCGAAGGGGTGACACACGCGGGGCGTGGGAACAGCCGAGTCTGTTCCCACGCCCCGCGCCTTCGCCCGTCAGCCGTTCGCGGCCGCCGTGACCGTGGCGGGATCCACCCCGGTCAGCTCGACGATGCGGTGCGGCGCCACGCCCGCGGCCAGAGCGCGGCCGATCAGCGCGTCCCGGCCGTCGGCGCAGTCACGGTACGCGAGCAGCTCATCCTCCACCCGGGCGAGCGGCGCCGCCGACATCGCGTGCCGGACCCGGCTCAACTCCTCGTCGTTCAGCGGGACCGGAAGGCGTTCGGCTCCCTCGGGGATCGCCGCGATCTCCTCCGGGGGCAGCAGCCGCAGGTGCGGCGAAGTCGCCGTACTCCCTTGCGCCTCCAGCCACGCACGCACCGCTGGTGTCTCCATGCAGGCGAGGTCACCGACGGCTGCGGGGCTCACCCCGAGTTGCGCGGACGCGTCGCCAAACAGGAACAGGTAGGCGTCATCGGTCATCCTCGGCTCCTTCTCAACGCAGGCTGAACGCAATCCCATTACCCAGCCCCGCCCGGATTACCGCCGGCTCAACACGGTGAACAAGGGCGCGAAAACCGTGACGGCTCCCTCCCCCTGTTCCGGGGGCGGGAGCCGTCCGACAGTGCCCGAGGGCCACCTACATGTCAGGCGTGTCGGTGCGAGTGTCGGTTGCCCACGACGACGCGGTAGATGGCGAGCAGGATGAGGGAACCGACGATCGCTGCGATCCAGGTGGAAAGGTCGAAGAATCCGTCGATGGAGTCCACACCGAAGATCACCTTGCCCAGCCAGCCGCCCAGCAGGCCGCCCGCGATGCCGATGAGCATGGTGACGATGATGCCGCCCGGGTCCTTGCCCGGCATCAGCATCTTGGCGATGGCGCCGGCCAGCAGACCGATGAGGATCCACGCGATGATGCCCATTGTCCGTCTCCACTTCGTCGCATAAAGGTTGTGTTAGCTCTCCGTGTGCACCGTCGCGGCTCGAACAAACATCTCTTTTTCGATGTGGCTGGTCGGCTCCCCCGTGAAGGTGGGAATCGCCGGGGTGGGGCACCCCCGGCCCGCCCCGGAGGACGGCAACCGCCCCAATCGCACATCTGCGTGCCCCCGGCTGCATCCGTAACCTGGGCAGCGGTGGAATATCCCTCGACAGGGGAAAGCTGGGACAGTGCACGGCCGGCTTTCCGCCGGCTCTCGGATCAGAAGCAGGAATCGGTGGGGCACCCGGAGAGAGACAACGACCTGAGCGGCAGCGACCAGAGTGGCGCGGCCTGGAGCGAGGCCTTCGCCGCCGATCCGGACCTGGGGGCGGACCTCGCCGCCGTCGACTGGGCGGCCACTCCCCTGGGCCCGCCCGAGGACTGGCCGCAGAGTCTGCGGACAGCGGTGCGCATCCTGCTGTCGTCGCGGTTCTCCATGTGGATGGCCTGGGGTCCCGACCTCACCTTCTTCTGCAACGCCGCGTACCGCCGCAACACCCTGGGGCGCAAATACCCTTGGGCACTGGGCCGTCCGGCGAGCGAGGTGTGGTCGGAGATCTGGTCCGACGTGGGCCCCCGTATCGAGCACGTCCTGGCCTCGGGCGAAGCCACCTGGGACGAGGGCCTGTTGCTCTTCCTGGAGCGCTCCGGCTACCGGGAGGAGACCTACCACACGTTCTCGTACAGCCCTCTGCACGACGACGGCGGCACGGTGGTGGGCATGCTCTGCGTGGTCAGCGAGGACACCGAGCGCGTCATCGGGGCGCGCAGGATGGCCACGCTGCGTGACCTGGGCTCCGACCCCACCGTCGTGCGGACGGAGAGCGAGACGCTGGCGTTCTTCGGCCGCCAGCTCGAACGCAACCTCGCCGACCTGCCCTTCACCCTCACCTACCTCCTGCGGGAGGACGGCGCGCACCTGAGCCGCACCACGGGCATCTCGCCGGGGCATCCGGCGGCACCGCCGCTGCTGTCCCCCGAGCAGCCCGCCGCCCCCTGGCCGTGGGCCGATCTCGCCGACGGCACACCGGTGCTGGTACCGCTCGACGCCGACGTCGTCGCCGGTCTGCCGGCCGGCGACTGGCCCGAACCGCCCCGGCAGGCCCTGCTGATGCCGCTATTGCAACCCGGCGGCTCACCGCACGGCTTCTTCGTCGCCGCGCTGAACCGCTATCGCGCCCTCGACGAGGGCTACCGGGGGTTCCTGGAACTGGTCGCCGGACACCTCGCCGCGGGCATCGGCTCCGCCCGCAGCTACCGCGACCAGCAGCGGCGGGCGGAGGAACTGGCCGAGCTCGACCGGGCCAAGACGACGTTCTTCTCCAACATCAGTCACGAGTTCCGCACCCCCCTCGCGCTGATCTCCGGGCCGGTGCAGGAGCTGAAGGAACAGCTCGCCGAGGCGCCCGCGCGGGTCCGGGAGGAACTGGAGGCGATCCACCGCAACGCGCTGCGGCTGGGAAAACTCGTCAACACCCTCCTGGACTTCTCCCGCATCGAGGCCGGCCGTATGCAGGCCTCCTACGAGCCGGTCGACCTGGCCGCCGTGACCGCCGAGCTGACCAGCGTCTTCCGCTCCGCGATCGACCGGGCCGGCCTCACCCTCACCGTCGACTGCCCGCCGCTGGACCGCCCCGTCCACGTCGACCGCGACATGTGGGAGAAGGTGATCCTGAACCTGCTGAGCAATGCGCTGAAGTTCACCTTCGACGGATCGATCCGCGTCACGGTCCGGGCCGAGGACGACCGGGCGGTGGTGACCGTGCAGGACACCGGCGTCGGCATCCCCGCACACGAACTGCCCCGGCTGTTCGAACGCTTCCACCGCATCGGCGGTGTCCGCGCGCGCTCGCACGAAGGCAGTGGCATCGGCCTGGCCCTCGTACGGGAACTCGTCGCGCTGCACGGCGGCACCATCACGGCGGACAGCAGCCCGGAACGCGGTACGTGCTTCACCGTCCGGTTGCCCTTCGGGTCCGCGCACCTGCCCGCCGACGCCGTGCGCACCTCGTCCCAGGCCCGGGCCGCGTCGACCACGGCCGTCCCGTTCGTCCAGGAGGCGCTGCGCTGGCTGCCGGCCGACACCGGCACGACCGTGCGGGACAAGGCCGGCACCGGCACCGCCGCCTCGGAGTCCGGGACCAGGGCACCGGTGCGGGCGCGGGTCCTGGTCGCCGACGACAACACCGACATGCGCGAGTACCTCGTGCGCATCCTCGACGGTGCCGGCTACGAGACCGACGCCGTGAGCGACGGCCGGGCGGCGCTCTGCGCCGCCCGCTCCCACCCGCCGGACCTGATCGTCAGCGACGTGATGATGCCGATGATGGACGGACTGAGCCTGGTCCGTTCCCTGCGCTCGGACACCAGGACCGCCTCGGTGCCCGTCCTGCTGCTGTCCGCCCGCGCCGGCCAGGAGGCGGCCATCGAAGGACTGACCGCGGGCGCGGACGACTACCTCGTCAAACCGTTCGCCGCGGCCGAGTTGCTGGCCCGGGTGCGGGCCAACGTCGAACTCGCCCATCTGCGCACCCACCACGTGCGCTGGCGTACCGCCCTGGTCGACTCCCTGCAGGAAGCGCTGCTCGTCATGGACGAGAACGGCGTGGTGCTGGAGACCAACACCGCGTTCACCACCCTGCTCGGCCACGGTTCCGCGATCCTGCCGTGCGAGCCGCCCCATCCCTGGTGGCCGGATGGCGCGGCCGACCCGGAGGCCCGTCGGACCGTGGCCGACGCCTTCGCCGACCTGCTGCGTCAGGGACAGGGCAACCACACCCTTCCCCTCACCCACCGGGACGGGCGCCGCCTGTGGATCAGGGCGGCCTTCAACGGCGCCCACGACCCGGACACCGGCCGGCGGATGCTCGTCGGCACTTTCCGCGACATCACCGCCGAGCGCTACGCCGCCCAACGCGAGAGCGCCCTGGCCGCCCTCAGCACCAGCCTGGCGCAGACCGCCGGCCTGCACGAAGCACTCACGACGGCTCTCGACCAGTTCCAGCAGTTGTGGCAGGCCGAGTACGTCCTCACGGCACTGTTCACCGCGGACGTGGCACCCGCACTGACCGCCACCGGCCCGCTGTCCTGGAAGGACCTCCCCGCGCAACAGCAGGAGGCCATCACGAAACTGCAGCACCATCCCCCGCTCACGCCGGTGTGCGAGGGCACCGGCGCGGGTGTCCTGCTGGAGCACCCCGACGGCCCGCTGGCCATGTGGATCGAACTGGGCGCCGCCCGCCGCTTCAGCGGCCAGGACGAACTGCTGCTCGCGCTGCTGGCCGGCCACCTAGCCCAGGCTCTGGCCCGCAACCACCAGATCGACCAGCAGCGCGACACCGCGCTCACCCTGCAACGCGCCATCCTCGGGCCCTCCCAACTGCCCGCCGGCTTCGCCGCGCGCTACGAACCCGCCACTCCGCCGCTGGAGATCGGCGGCGACTGGTACGACGTCATCACCCTCCCGGACGACCGCACCGGCATCGTGGTCGGCGACTGCGTCGGGCGGGGCCTGGATGCGGCCACCGTCATGGGCCAACTGCGCAGTGCCTGCCGTGCGTTGTTCCTGCAGGACGCCAGCCCCGCGCGCACGCTCATGGCGCTCGACCACTTCGCCGGCGGCATCCCGGGCGCCTTCTGCACCACCGTCTTCTGCGGAGTGCTCGACCCGCACACCGGAACCCTCACCTACTCCAGCGCCGGGCACCCGCCGAGTGTGCTCGCCCTTCCCGACGGCACCACGCGCCTGCTGGAGGACGGCCGCGGGTTGCCGCTGGCCGTCCGACCGGACCGGGAACGCTCCGACAGCGTCTGCCGACTGCCCGCCCGGTCCACCCTGCTGCTGTACACCGACGGGCTCGTCGAACGCCGCCACCAGGTGCTCGACCAGGGCATCGAGGTGGCGGGCGAGGCCCTGCAGACCGGCCGTGACCTGCCTCCCTCGGAGCTGGCGGACCACGTCATGGCCGCTCTGGCTCCCACGGGCGGGTACGAGGACGACGTGGCCCTGCTGCTCTACCGCCATCCGGCACCCCTGCGGATCGCCTTTCCCGCGGAGTCCGGTCAGCTCGCCATCGCGCGCCACGCCCTGCGCGACTGGCTCACCCGCTGCGAACTGCCCGTGCGGACCGCTCTGGACGTCCTCATCGCCACCGGCGAGGCCTGCGCCAACGCCGTCGAGCACGCCCACCGCGACAACCCGGGCGGCACCATCCGGCTGAGCGCCGAGATCTTCACCGACCGCGTGCACGTGACCGTCGCCGACAGCGGACGGTGGAAGCCCGGCGAACCGGACGCCTCCTCCCTGCGCGGCCGAGGCATCGGTATCATGCACGCCCTGTCCAGCCATGTGACCGTCACGCCCGGCCCGTCGGGCACCAGCGTCGAGATGCATACGAGGATCCCGTGACGTCTGAGCAGCTGACACTCGCCCAAGGACGAACCTCCGACGGAACCGCCCTGTTGACGGTCACGGGTGAGATCGACATGAGCAACAGCGGCCGTCTCGCCGACGCGCTCGACCGCCTGCCGGGGCACGTCGTCCTCGACCTGACCGGCGTGGATTACCTCGACAGCGCCGGCCTCAACGTGCTGTTCGCCCGCGCCGAGCGCATCGAGGTGATCGCCGCCGCGCTGCTGCGGCCGCTGCTCACGGTCTCCGGCCTCGCCGACCTGGTCCCGGTGCGGCTCGCCCCGGACGGCCGGTAGGGGCTCGCCCGAGGCAGTCGGAAGCGATCACCAAGTGGGCGGCTGTGCGCAGACGATGCCCTTCGGAAGGCACATGCGTTCATGGCGGGGGGTGGAGGCGGCGCGGGCGGCTACGGTGTGGTGCCACGCAGCTACGGAGTGCGGCCGCCACCAGAGGGGACGCTGCGATGCACGACAGGCAGACGGGCTGTGCCGGCCTCATTCCGGTGCAGCGGCTCAGGCCCGGCGACCACGCCTTCGTGGGCTACGGCGTCGGGGAGTCGCGCTGGCAGGTGCTCACCGCGTACGTCTGGCTGGGCCTCGCCCGGCACGAGAAGGTGATGGTCCTCGCCGACCCCGACGTGCCCCAGCGGGAGGTCCTCACCCGCCTGGACACGTACGGCCCGCAGGCCGCCGCAGCGAGGGCGCGCGGGCAGCTCGTGCTCAGCAGCATGCGGGAGGTGATCCGTCCCGATCTCGCCTTCACCATGGACCGGCAGACGGCACGGCTGACGGAGGAGACCGCTCGGGCCCTGCGTGAGGGGTACACCGGCCTGCGCGCGTTCATCGACATGCGCTGGGTGCCGGACCTGGGTGCCGACGTCGCGGGGGTCGTGCACCGGGAGACCCATGTGGAGCACCTGTTCGCAGGCCGCGCCTACACGGAGGTCTGTGCCTACGACCGGGACTGGTTCGCCCCCGAGGTGGTGGAGGCCATGCATGACGCCCATCCCCGCCGCCTCCACGACTACCTGGGGGTCCTGCTGTCGATCCCCGACGAGGACGCGGTGCGGTTCGCCGGCGACGCCGATCTGACCACTCTCGACCAGTTCCGGACGGCCCTCACCGAGGGGCTGGCGCAGAGCGCCGACCGCGGCCATCTGGTACTCGACCTCACACACCTGCACTTCCTCGGCCTGCACTGCGCTTTCGACCTGCTGCGCCAGGTCCAACTGGCCACCGATCACAAGCGGATCGAGATCCGCTGCTCGGCCCTCCACGCCGGAATCCTGCGCAAACTCGGCGCGGCGTCCGTGCCCCGGCTCACGCTGAGCGAGGTGCGGGTCGGATGCTGAACTTCTCCGAGGAATCCGTCGACCGGGCGGACGAGACCTTGCTGGAGCAGCCGTTCACGGCGGACTGCCTGGCTCTGCTGCGGGCCCTCGTCGAGAGCACGGCGGCCAAGGAGGGGGTCGACGACGACCGGCTGGGCGAATTCGTTCTGGCGGTCGACGAGATCGCCTGCAACGCCGTCGAACACGCCGGTGGCAGCGGCCATCTGGTGCTCCGGCGCGTCGACGGCGCGCTGGAGTGCCTGATCTCCGACACAGGTCCGGGGTTCACGCCCGAACTTCCCGAGGCTCCACCGGACTTGGACAGCACGGGCGGTCGGGGACTGTGGCTGGCCCGGCTGCTCACCGACCGGCTCACGATCACCACGGGGGCCGCGGGAGCGGTTGTGACCCTGCTCATGTACCTGCCCTGAACAGTCTTCGTGGCCGAGCGGGCGCATGCGTCACCCCAGGTGCCGCTGCATCCAGTCCGCGGCGGTCCGCCGGAACAGGCGCCTGTTGTCCGCGCGCAGGAACTCGTGGCCCTCGTCGCGCAGGGTGAGCAGTTCGGCCGGGACTCCGCGTTCGCGCGCTGCCCGTACGAACTGCTCCGACTCCCCGGGTGGCACGTTGGTGTCGTGCTCGCCGTGGACGGCGAGCAGCGGGACGCGCAGCGCGTCGATGCGGGTCATCGGGGACAGGGAGCGCAGCAACTCGCGGTCGTGGACCGGATGTCCGTACTTGTGCGCCGCCGACTCAGCGATCCACGGCTCGGTGCCGGCGAAGAAGGTCAGGAGGTCGGACATGCCGCAGACGGCCACGCCGGTACGGAACAGGCCCGGGTGCCACACGAGCGACGCGAACGTCAGATAGCCGCCGTAGGAGCGGCCCATGACCGCCAGCCGGGTCGGGTCGGCGAGACCCGCGGTGACGGCGTGGGCGGCGCAGTCCGCCACGTCGTCCAGGGCGGCGAAACGGCCGGTGCCCAGGTCTGCGTCGACGAACGACCTGCCGTGTCCCGAGGAGCCGCGGACGTCGGGCGCGAAGACGTCCAGTCCACGGCCGAGGAGTTCGTGGTACAGCGGGTTGAACACCGGGCGTTCCTGCTCCTCGGGGCCGCCGTGCAGGTGGATCACACAGGGCGCCGGCTCGCCTTGGGCGCGTCCCGGTGCCCTGTAGTACCAGCCGCTCAGGGGCAACCCGTCCCTCGCCGTCAGGTGCAGGGGGACGGGCCGTACGGGCGGACGGTCCGGCGGGACGGCGTCCTCGTCGCGGGAGGACCAGGGGGTGCGCAGCAGGGACACTCCTTCGTGGGCCCACCACACGCCGGGGCGGCGCCGTGAGCCGGACAGTGCGAGCAGCAGCCGGCCCGCCCCGGCCGGCACGGCACGGGTGACGACCTCGTGCGGCAGGGGCACCGGCCGCGCCGGTCCGGTGGTGTCCGCGGCCGATCGCGCCGCGGTCGTTTCGAGGAGTTCGAGTTCGCTCGCACCCTGCACGTTCCAGACCAGGACGGCCGTACGGCCGTCCTGTGCCATCGACAGCAGTTCCAGTCCGCTGCCCGGGCGTTGGGCCGCGGGTGTGGCGGCGCGCGGCGTGCCGTCCGCGTCGAGTTCGAGGGCGTACAGCGCCGCGAACTCACGGTCGGCGTCGGTGCGCAGCCACAGTGTCCGCCCGTCGTGCGAGAAGCGGCCGATCCACGGATCACCGTCGGCCACCGGCATGGTGCAGGTGGTGGCCGAGTCGGCCGTCCGCCGGACGACCGCTTCCCGTCGGCCGCGAGGCCCCCGGCGCAGCAGGGCGAGCGTGCCGTCGAAGCTGAGGTCGCACACACGCAGGGTGGCGGCATCGGCCTCGGTGGCCAGCAGGGCGGCAGACGCCAGACCGTCGGGGTCGAGCAGATAGGCCGACAGTCCGTCGCCGGCCCGGGGCGCCGGCCCGTCGAGAGAGGTCGCGGGGCCGCCGGGCGAACCGTCCCCGGACGTGCGCACCGCGGGCACGGCGACCGTGACCGCCACGGCCGATCCGTCGCGCGCCCAGCAGCCGAGGTAGGCGGAGGTGTCCGGATCCGCCCCGGCGAGGATGCGGCGGCCGGTGCCGTCGGGCCGCACGCACAGCACCCGTGAGTGCTCGCCGCCGCCGGGCGCGGCGGTGTACGCGATCCAGCGGCCGTCCGGTGACCAGGAGACCTCCGTGACGGGGTCCGGGGACGCGTCGAGCAGCCGGACCTCGTCTCCCTGGACCGGCCCAGCCCACAGCTGGGGGACGCCTCCGCGGTCGCAGATGAAGGCCGCCTCGGTGCCGTCGGGGCTCGCGGAGGGATACCAGCAGCCGTGGGCGCGCAGCCGGGTGACGGCGTCTCGCGGGCCCACCGCCTCGGGCAGGGGCACCGCGACGGGGGCGGTGCCGGTGCCGAGGGGCACCGCCCGGGCGGTGCTCGTGGCCGACCGGCCGGTCACTTGATGCCGTGCGTCTGGAGCCATATCTCCAGCAAAGCTACCTGCCACAGGGCGTTGGCTCCGCGTTTGGTCCGGTGCTCGTCGGGCGCGGCGAGGAGTTCGGTCGCGTACGACTCCTGGAACAGTCCGCGTGCCTTGGCCTCGGGTGCCTCGAGCGCGTCACGCACCCGCTCCAGGACCGGTCCCGCCATGTGGCGGATCGCCGGCACGGGGAAGTACCCCTTGGGGCGGTCCACGACTTCGCGGGGCAGCAGCTTGCGTCCGACCTCCTTGAGGACGCCCTTGCCGCCGTCGGCGAGTTTGAGTTCCGGCGGGCAGGCCGCGGCCAGTTCCACCAGTTCGTGGTCCAGGAAGGGCACCCGCGCCTCCAGCCCCCACGCCATGGTCATGTTGTCGACGCGCTTGACGGGGTCGTCGACGAGCATGACGTGCGTGTCGAGCCGCAGTGCCGCGTCCAGGGCGGTCTGCGCACCCGGGTGTGCCATGTGCTCCGTCACGAAGCGGCCCGAGACGTCCTGCGACGGCAGCATGTGCGGCTGCAGGATCCGGGCGAGGTCGGCGTGCGGGCGGTCGAAGTAGGTCTCGGCGTACCGTTCCGGCTCGTCCTCGCGCGCGACCTCGGCGAGCTGCGGGTACCAGTGGTATCCGGCGAACACCTCGTCGGCGCCCTGCCCGCTCTGCACGACCTTCACCTCCCGCGAGACCTGCTCGGACAGCAGGTGGAAGGCGACCACGTCGTGACTGATCATCGGTTCGCTCATCGCGGCGACCGTGTCGTCCAGCGCCGCCGACACGCGGGCGGAGGGAACCGTCGTCCGGCGGTGGTCCGTCGCGAACTCGCGGGCGACCAGGTCCGAGTACCGGAACTCGTCGCCCTCCTCCCCGCCCTCGGCCTCGAAGCCGACGCTGAACGTCATCAGGTCGCGCTGGCCCTCCTCGGCCAGCAGCGCGACGATCAGGCTGGAGTCCAGGCCGCCGGAGAGCAGCACGCCGACGGGAACGTCAGCCACCATCCGGCGGCGCACGGCCGTACGCAGCGCCTCCAGCACCGCGTCGCGCCATTCGTCGGCGCTCATGCCCGCGTACTCGGGCCGGCGCGTGTACGACGGCTGCCAGTAGCGGTGATCCCGATGGCTGCCGTCCGGCTCGACGATCCGTACGGTGGCCGGGGGCAGCTTGCGCACGCCGTTGAGGACGGTGCGGGGCGCCGCGACGGTGGCGTGCCAGCTCAGGTACTGGTGGACGGCCACCGGGTCGAGGGAGGTGTCGACGTCGCCGGCGGCGAGGAGCGCGGGCAGCGAGGAGGCGAACCGCAGCCTGTCCGGTGCCGGGGCGAGATAGAGCGGCTTGATGCCCAGCCGGTCGCGGGCCAGTACGAGGCGTCCGGTGCGGTGCTCGACCAGGGCGAAGGCGAACATGCCGTGGAAGTGCTCGACGCAGGCGGTGCCCCACTGCCGGTAGGCCTTCAGCACCACCTCAGTGTCGGACGTGGACACGAAGCGGTGGCCCAGGCCGCGGAGTTCCTCACGCAGCGCCCGGTAGTTGTAGACGCAGCCGTTGAAGACGCCGGTGATCTCCCCGTCGGCGTCGGTCATCGGCTGGGCCCCCAGGTCGGACAGGTCGATGATCTTCAGCCGCCGGTGGGCGAGGGCCACGGCGCCTCGCGTCCAGGTCCCGTGCCCGTCGGGACCGCGGGCGGCCAGTCGGTCGCTCATGCGCTCCACGGCGGCGAGGTCGGGTCGTCGTCCGTCGAAGCGGATCTCCCCGCTCAGACCGCACACGGTGCGTCACCTCCCCTCCGCTCGGTGACGGCCGTGGGCCGGAACGGGCGGGCCGGGCCGCGGCCGCACCTGCCGGTCGCGGCCCGGGCGGTATGGCTGGGCATGACGAAACCTCCGTGGGGTGTCGGGAAAGGACGGACCCGTGGGCCGGGCCGCGGCTCAGCGGCCGACGGCCTCGGGCGCTCCGGAAGCGGAGCCTGCCGGGCCCGGGAGGGAGAACGGGATCCTCTTGCCGCCGGGCGGTGTCCTTCTGCGGTCCCGGCGCTCGCCGCGGGTCTCGGCGATCAGCATGTCGGTGCAGGCCAGCAGGTCCTCTTCCTGGGCGGTTCGGCGTATGCGCCGAGCGGCGTCGCCTTCCGCGAGCGCCGACGCCGCCAGCGCGCTGACGGTCTGCCAGTCCCCGCGGGCCTCGAGCGCCGGACGCAGGCGGGCGAGCAGCTTGCGTACGACCTCCCCGGCAGGGGCCTCCCCCCGGGTCTCGGGATCCACGAGGGTGCCGCCCAGGCCCGACCTGGCGGCCCGCCAGGTCGCACCGCGCACCCACTCGTGGCGGCCGTCGCACGGCGCCGCGCCGGCCGCCCGGCGTTCGAGGGCGTCGGTCACCAGGGCACGGTAGAGGCCGGCGATGAGCACGACCGTCTCCACACGGGGACAGGCGTCGCAGATGCGCAGCTCCAGCGTCTGCAGGTGCGCGGAGGGCCGGATGTCGTAGTAGATCATCCCGGCGTCGCTGATGACTCCGCTGCGGACGAGTCCGTCGACGGCGGCGTCGTATTCGGCCGCGCCGGAGAAGCAGCCCACCGGGCCCGCGGTGGGCCACCGCTGCCACAGCAGCGTGCGCCAGCTCGCGTAGCCGGTGTCGGACCCCTGCCAGAACGGCGAGCTGGCCGACAGCGCCAGCAGGACGGGCAGCCACGGCGAGATCAGGCACATGATGCCCACGGCCGTGTCCCGGTCGGGCACGTCCACGTGGACCTGGGCGCCGCAGATGAGCTGTTCGTCGGCGACCTGCCGGTACTCCTCGACCATGTGGTGGTAACGGGGGTCGGCGGTGGGGTGGCCGGAGGCGGCGGGTGCGAGGGGGGCGGTGCCGGCGGCCACGACGGCCAGCCCCAGTGAGGCGGCGGCCGTGTCGAGGCGCCGTCTGGTCCCTGCCAGATCGGCGTACAGGTCGTCCAGGGAGTCGTGCACCCCGCTGTTCGACTCGACGGTGGACTGGTGCATCTCCGCGGTGAACTTCCGCTGGGGAAGCCGTCGCAGTACCTGGTCGGCGCGCGGCACGAGCAGTCCGCTCTCCACCTCCAGGATGTGGAACTCCTCCTCGACTCCCATGCGAATGTTCACGGCACTCCTTGAGGTGTTGCTCGAACGTCGGCGCGTCCGGGACGTGCGTCCCGGGCGGGGCGCGGTGGCCTTCAGGTCCTCCAAGTGCCCAGAGCCCGGACAAATAGGCACAACCTTGCCCGTCTGAAGCGACTTCTTCTCAGATGAGCAGAACCCGGCCGCGCCGACGACACCCAGCGGTGGAGACCGCGGACAGTCCCCGCCTATGCCGCCAGCGTCTTGTCCTGCTGGTCCGGCGTCTGCCGATCCGTGGCGGTGTAGCGGTCGAGGAGGGCGCGGGCCGCGGAGACGGCCTGCTCGGCGGTACGGGAGGCGGTCATGACGCAGAGCGTGTACGTGGCGTCCTCCAGCGCACGGCTCGTCCGTCCGGACGGATGCACATCGTGCGCGATGCGCGCCTCTTCGAAACGGGCCAGCACAGCACGCAGATCCTTCTCGGCCGGAAGCAGCATGACGATTCCCTCTCCCCACAGGACACGACTCTCACAACACGGCCGACGCGGCCGCGGGTCAGGCCGCGTGAGGCAGGAGGTACACCCCGTGCACCGCACTCAGCGGCCCTGAGCGATCTTCTGGTGCCCCGCGCCGGTGGATCCACACCTGCCAGGACGCTCATGTCGCGAGGGCCGCCGCCGCCGACGGGACCGCGAGGACGAATCGACACACGTTCCGCGATCGGAGTGTTTGCTGCCGCGACCGGCGGGCAACCGGAATCACACGCTTCGGACCGGAGGCGCACGCCGGGTGGACCCGCCTTCCGAGCCACCACACGGCTCGGCAGCTCACCTCGGCGAACCCTGACTGCTGCCATACCGTCGGGCGGCCTGGTCCACGACCTCCAGGTCCGCCCCAGATCGTTCGGGGAGCCACAACGCATGCTCATCGACATGTCGACAAGCCGTCCCGGCACGCCCACGACGACCACCGCTGCCCCCACCGCGCAGCGCGCCCATGACGACGCTCCCGACACCGCGGCGCCCTTCGCCCGGCTCGCGGAGCTCGAGGAGGGCCCCGAACGCGACGCCCTGCGCGACGAACTCGTCGAGGCCTGGCTGCCCATGGCCCGCCGGATCGCCGGCCGCTTCCGCGACCGGGGGGAGAACATCGAGGACCTGCGTCAGGTGGCCGCGCTCGGCCTGGTGAAGGCCGTAGACCGCTACGACCCCTCGCGCGGAGCTTTCGAGAGCTACGCCGTACCGACCATCACCGGTGAGATCAAGCGCCACTTCCGCGACCGGATGTGGGCCCTTCGGGTGCCGCGCCGGGTGCAGGAGCTGCGCAACAAGGTCCGGGTGGCGCGCCGCGAGCTGACCCAGGCGCCGGGCAGCCACGAACCCACCGTCGCGGACCTCGCCGCCCACACCGGCCTCACCGAGGAAGAGGTCTCCGCGGGCATGGAGGCGATGGACAGCTTCAAGACCCTGTCCCTCGACGTCGAGATGTCCTCCGACGGCGACGGCTACAGCTTCGCCGACACCTTCGGTACGACGGAGGCCTCCTACGACGTGGTGCTCGACCGGGAGGCCGTCAAGGAAGGCCTGCGCCGACTGCCCGAACGGGAGCGGGCGATCCTGTACATGCGCTTCTTCGAGGACATGACCCAGAGCAGCATCGCCAGCCGGCTGGGCATCTCCCAGATGCACGTGTCGCGACTGATCACTCGCAGCTGCGCCCTCGTCCGCGAACAGGCACTCGGCCGACGCTCGGGCGGCGGTTCGACGAGGTGACACCGGTGTCGGGCGATCGGCCTCACCCGTCGGCGAGCACGCGGAACTCGTTGCCGTCCGGGTCGGCCAGCAGTATCGCGCCGCTCGGGTCGTGAGCGGAGTCCAGACGCTTCGCCCCCAGGGAGAGCAGGCGCTCGACCTCCGCCTGCCGGTCTCCGTCCGGCGCGAGATCGAGGTGCAGGTCCTTGCCGGGGTCCGGCATCAGGGGCGGACCGCCCCACGTGAGCTTGGTACCGCCCTTCGGTGACTGGACGGCCGTTTCCTCGTCCTGGTCCCAGACCAGCGGCCAGCCGAGCGCCTCGCTCCAGAAGTACCCCACGGTCTGCGAGCCGTCGCAGGCGAGCGCTCCGATGAAGCCGCAGCCGGCGAGGAAACGGTTGCCCGGCTCCAGTACGCAGAACTCGTTGCCCTCGGGGTCGGCGAGCACCACATGGGCCGCGTCCGGGCCCTGCCCGACGTCCGCGTGCCGCGCCCCGAGGCCGAGCGCCCTGGCCACGGTCTCTTGCTGGTCCTCCGACGATGAGCTGGTCAGGTCGAAGTGCAGCCGGTTCTGGGCGACTTTGCGCGCCTGCGAGGACCGGAAGCCGAGCCGGTAGCCGGCGTCGTTCCCGGACAGCAGCGCGACGCCGTCAGGGAGGTCGTCGGCTCTGTCCAGGCCCAGGAGGCCGGACCAGAACTGCGCCAGCCGATCGGGCTGATGCGCGTCGAAAGAGATCGCGAAGAGGCGGCTGCTCATAACGTCACGGGCCCCCGGTGTCGAGTTCCAGCCGTCGGTAGGGCGCCGTAACGACGCCCGGAACGGCGATCCTATGGACGAACCGGTCTCGATCGCAGCCGAATTTCGTGCGTGGAGGTGCCGGGTCCCGCGAGGGCCGGCGCGGCTCCCGGGAGACGGATCTCACCCAGGCCTCTCCCACACCCTCAATGTCAGGTAGCCTGACATGCCTCCCCGACCAAGCCGGAGGTCCCGCATGACCATCGAGTACGCCACCAGATACCGCACCCGCTCGCTCATCCCGCCCGAGCCCGGCAAGCCGTACTTCATCGAGAAGGGCCAGGGCGACCGCGCCCACCTCTTCGGTGATCTGTTCACGGTCTACGCGGGCGGCGAGCAGACGGAGAACACCTTCAACTTCTTCACCTGCGAGGGCCCCAAGGGAGACATCATCCCGGCGCACTCCCACCCTGACACCTACGAGGTCTTCTACGTCACCCAGGGCGCGGTACGCCTCTTCGTGGAGGACCTGGAGGGTGAGCAGTACGAGAAGCTGCTCAGCCCCGGCGACTTCGGCTTCGTACCGAAGAACTGCCCCCACGCCTACCGCATGGAACGCCACCACACCCAGATCGTCGGGGTGGCCGCCGGGCCGGGCGGCACGTTCGAGCGCTTCTTCGAGAACCTCGGCACGCCCACCGACGAACTCAGCCTGCCCGCACGGCCGTTCGTGCCGGAGGGAAGCAAGTTCGCGACCGTGCCGGCCGAGTACGACGTGCGCTTCCTGCCGGGCCACGAGTGGCGTACGGGAGGCTGACATGCCGTACCTGAAGGCACCGGCGGCCGGAGTGCTCATGGGCGCGCTGTACGTGGTGGTCCGGGTCAAGTCGCCCGCGCCGCCGCCCGTCTGGCGCCTGGCGAACCGGGCTGCGCGACGACCTCGGCCCCCGTTTCCGGCACTGGCGGCCCGGCCCCTTCTCCCGGCTGGTCCGCGCCGGCTTCGCCGTCGCCTGCCCGGGGTACCGACTCAGCGGCGAGGTCACCCACCCCGGCCAACTCGACGACCTGCGTGCGGCGTTGACGTGGGTGCGCGCCAGGTCCGCCGAACTCCGGCTGGATTCCGACCGTACCGTCGTGTGGGGCGAGTCGGCCAGCATCTCGCGGCACTCCTCGCCCTCACCGCCGCCGACCTCCCCGTCCGCGGATGCGTCACCTGGTACGCGCCGACCGACCTCGCCCGTCTCTCCGAGGACCAAGGAGCGTACGACGCGACCGACCCCGGCACCTTCGAAGCCCTGCTGCTCGGCGGCGCGCTCGCCGACCTCCCGGAGCGTGCCCGCGACGCCAGTCCGGTCAGCCGTGTCACGCCGGGCGCGCCGCCCTTCCTCGTCCTGCACGGCACCGACGACGTGATCGTTCCGCCCGCCCAGGACGAGCGGCTCGTCAGCGCGCTGCACCAGGCCGGTGCGGACGCGGAACTCGTCTCCGTGCGGGGCGGTGATCACCTGTGGGTGGGGATCGCGGACGCCGAGGTGGAGCGGTGCTTCACCGCGAGCGTCGACTTCGCCGCGCGGTGCGTCGGCTGAACGGGCCGGCCACGGACCGACGAGGGGGCCGGGCACGGCGGCAGGGGATAATCCCGTCTGTCACCGACCCCCTGAAGGAGCCATGAGCCACCGCACGGCCAATCTGCCCCAGCTGTTCGCCGAATCCCGGCGCTGGTTCGAGGACGCCCTCTTCGCCAGCATGGAAGCGGCCGGGGAACAGCCGGTGACCTCCACCCAGGCGTCGGTGTTCGCGCTGCTCGACGACGAGGGCACGACCGTGTCGGAGCTCGCCCGCCGCATCGGCGTCACCCGGCAGACGGCCCATCAGGTGGTGCACGCCCTGATCGGCGTGCACCTGCTCGAACAGGTCCCCGACCCGGGCTCCGCGCGCCGGATCCTCATCCGCACCACGGCCGAGGGCCGGCGGGTCCACGAGCGGGCCCAGGCCACCATCGCGGTCATAGAGTCCGTCCTGGCCGAGCGCATCGGCGCCGCGGCCGTCGACGCGTTGCGGCAGACTCTGACCGCCGACTGGGGCGAGCCTCCGCTCATCGCCGCCCCCTGACACCCGACCGCGGCACCCGGACCGGGGTGTTCGGCCCGGGGTGTTCGGCCCTCCACCTCGGTCATGGAATTCGGAGTCGGCGCATCCGGTGGCGCGGCTCGTCGCGAATGCCCGGTATCACGGGTTCGCAGGGGAACTCTCCGCGCATCAGGAGGCTTCATGCTGGACAGGGCAGTGCACGAGGTGGCCTTGGCCGAGGAACCCGTCGCCGCGGCCCACCGCATTTCACGAGAGCAGGACGCCGAGGGCTCGGGTGAGCCGCTGACATGGCGCAGTCTGCGGCTCGAGACGATGGCCTGCATGCTGGTGATGACGTTGCGCCGGCGGGGGGACCGCTTCTTCGAGGCGCAGTGCCAATGGCCGCGGCTGCACCCTCTCAACGAGCGCGCCACCGCCGTGTCGCACCACCCGCTGATCATCGTCGAGTCCACCCGCCAGCTCGCCACGGCCGTGCAGAACCGGTACCTGCGCCCCGGCCAGGAGCCACTGCTCGAAGCGGTGTCGGTGAACCTGGGGCTGCACGCGGGCACGCAGCCCATCGAGAGCGGAAGCGCCACGCGGGTGTCGGTTCGGGTGATGTTGAGCGACCTCGTGCTTCAGGCAGGCGCCCTCACCTCCTTTCGCGTCACCGCCGAATACCTGCACGCGGGGCAACCGTTCGCGACGTGTGCCATCAGGTTCGCTTCGGCGCCCGCGGAGACGGGACCGCTCGCCCTCGCGCCGGGTTCCACGCTGCTGCACCCCGCCGCGGCCGCGGTGGGTGCGGTCTCCGAGCCCGACGTACTGCTCGCCCGCGGCCCTCAGGGCCGGCTGGTGATCGTCCCGCGCGACCCCGCCCATCCCGTCCTGCTGCCGGGCCGCCCGGCCGGCCTGCCCGCCCTGGCCGTGCTGGAAGCGGGCCGGCAGGCCGTCCTGCTGTCCTCCGGCATGACGGCTCGCGCGGTGGCGGGTCTGTACGTCGACCTCAGCTCGCCGGTACCCGTCCGGGGGGCCGCCGTGGACGTCGTACCGGATCACATGGGAGCCCGCTTCGCCGTGACGGCCGCCGGACAGGTCGCGGCGACCGGTGCCGTGACCTTGCTGGGGCCGTGACGGACGAGCGTGCAACCGTAGGGCCGATTTGTCACGAATAGTGCACGAGCAGCCGTCACCGAGTGCTGCTCCGCGGAACGCCACAGCGCGTTGCGCGGACCGGGAAAGGATTCGCCATGAAACTGAGCGACGAGCTCCCCCTGGATCACAGACTGGCCAAGGTCTACCGGTACGGTGCCGCCTTCTGCGGGCTGACCCTGCTGGTCTTCGGTGTCCTCGGGTTCGCCGACGAACTGAGCCCGTTCAGCACCGACGGGCAGAGCATCGCCGGCATGTCGACCAACGGTGTGCTCAGCCTGATCTCCGTCGTCGTGGGGTTGGCCCTGATCGGTGGCGGCATCGTCGGCGGGAACTTCGCGTCGACGCTCAACATGGTGGTCGGGACGCTGTTCCTGCTGAGCGGCTTCGTCCACATCTTCATCCTCGACCGCTCGGCCAACTTCCTCGACTTCGGCATGACCAACGTCCTGTTCAGCTTCATCATGGGTCTGATCATCCTGACGTTCGGCATGTACGGGCGGGTCTCGAGCAAGCTGCCGCACGACAATCCGTACTGGCGTCGCAGGCACGCCCGCGAGGCGGCCCGTGAGGCGCTCGCGGCCCGCCGCCGCGAGCGCGGCCAGGGTCCGGCACTGCCTTCGGGCGGGGCGGCGGGTCAACGGGAGCTCGCCGGCACGAGCGCACAGCGCGAGGAGTAGGACGGATTGTTCCGGCGGGAACACGGTGGCCCTCGGGCTCGGCGACAGCCGGCGAGGGCCACCATTGGGTCAGGGCGTCGTTCACAGCCCTTCGAGCATGACCAGTGCGTCTCGCAGGCCGCGCGGACGCAGCAGGCCGGGACGCTGCCCGCGCCCCCAGCCGGGGCCCGCGAGCAGCACATGGCTCTGCGTGCGCGCACCCCGGATGCCCCACCGGGTGGAGGCGACATGGTGGGCCAACGGCAGGCTCGCCGTCGAACCGGACTGCGACCACAGGACCACCGCACTCGGCCCGACGCGCTGCACGGCGGCCGTCAGCGCATCCGCCGGTACGGCGCTGCCCAGCATGAGCGTCGCGACGCCACGCTCCGCCAGTGCGGCGTTGAGGGCCTCCAGCGGCAGCGTGTGCTGCTCACCCGGCACACAGGCCAGGATCACGGGAGCGGCCTTCCACTCCCTCTGCCCGGGCGCGGCGGCCACACAGACATGCCGGATCGTCGCCGAGATGTGCCAGGACAGCAGATGCTCGACCTCCACGTACCGCTCGCCGGCCGACTGCCATTTGCGCCCGACGGCCTGCAGCGCCGGGGACAGGATCTCCTCCCAGGTCACCACCAGCCCGTAGGCGCGGATCACCGCGGTGAGCTGCTCCTGTACGGCGACGGCGTCCAGGCGGACGGCGGCGCGTGCGAGGCCCTTGCATTCGTGCCGCACGTTTCCCAGCGGCAGGCCGCTGCCGGACCGCGAGGCGGGAACGGGCTCCATGATGTCCGCCGGGACGGCCACGACATGGTTCGGCGGGCGCGACGGTGCCACGGGGACGGGCTGCGGCTGGGGCCGGCCCGTCTGGGCCTTCGCCGCCTTCGCCGCCTCCCCCGGCGGAATCCCGGCGGCCGTCAGACGGCACATCTCGACGACCATGGCGACGTCTTCGGGCGTCCAGCGCCGGTGGCGTCCCTGCGCCCTGGTCGCCGGGCCCAGACCGTACCTGCGGTCCCAGGAGCGCAGCGTCGTGGGCGACACGCCCAGACGTCTGGCGAGGGAACCGGTGGTCACCCCGGCCGACGGCGGCAGGTCCGCTTCGGGTTCGCTCACGTCCATCGGCGCGTCCCGGCGGGTACGGTCCGGGCGCCGTTCACCGCGGGTGCCTTCCCTCGGTTTCCGGGGCGCCCAGCGCACGGTCGACGGCTCGGGGCAGCTGCTCGGACACCTCGTCGGCAAGCCGTTGGAACTCCCGCTTGAGCAGCGGTTCGGCAAGGCGGGCCAGTCGGTTGAAGTCGAGGCGTGCCCGGTAGGTCAGCCGCGTCCTGCTTCCCTCTTCCTCGAAGCGCATGTCGTCGGTGGACGTGACCGTCTTGTTGCGGCCCACGAAGGTCAGGTGCCGGGCGTCGTGACGGACCAGCCGGTAGCGCAGCTCGGTGCGGCGCCCCCGGAACTCCGACACGTTGTGCCATTCCGACCCCACGGCCGGCTCTCCACCACCGATGCGACGGCAGGAGACCGTTCCCGGGTCCCATGTCTCGGTGTTCGAGAAGTCCGCCAGGAAGCGGACGACGTCGGCCAACGGGTGATCCAACGTCACAGCACGCTCGACTTCGATCACAAGGGCCTCCGCTTCGGTGTCCGAACGCCGATCTGGGTTCAGGTCTCGGCAGCTTCTGTTCTGGAGCAGACCGGTGGACGGATGCACGAAGAGGCACGCCGGTTGTACGGGGGCGGTCGACAGCATGCCGTTCGTACGGCGCGGCGGCCCGGGGCGGGGAGGAAGAACGGCCGACTCCGGAATGAGTGCGGGCCGCGGGGGCACGCGCACTGCGGAATCGTTCACGGTCTGCCGCCCCACCGGGGGCCGGCGAGAAAACGAGGGTGGGGATGGCTGAACCGTCGACGGCGGTGCCGCGGCCGGGGTCGGACGGGCCCGATGGCGGTGATGTCCGGACGCCGCCGTTGCGGCCCGGTCACTACGACCCGGCGGACTATGCCGACAGCGTGGTGCGCAGCGCCGAGGCGGCGGGGGTGTCGCCCCTACTCATGCTGACCGTGCTGTACAACGAGGCGTACAAGCCGCACCATCCGCTGCTGGAACGGTTGTGGCAGTGGTGGAAGCCGGGGGCGTCCTTCGGCGTGGCCAACATGCACCGCGCGACGTTCGAGCGGGTCCGGCGCGCGCACGGCCTGTCGGAGCGGTGGCAGGACCTTCGTGACGATCCCGCGTTCGCCATCCGTGCCGCGGCACTGCATCTCGCGGACCTCGACCGAGGCCTTCCCGCACGGCATGTGCGCCGCTACACCCGCGAGGAGCTGCTGGCCCTCGGCTACAACGCGGGGCAACGCAACATGCGGGCGTTCGCCCGGGGAGTGCCGCCGGGCCCCACGGCGCGGTCCTACCTGCGTCGTTTCCGTTCGTACCGCCACCGAGCGGCGGCGGTACTGGCGGGCGACGGCGACCGGCGCGACGACACGGGGTCCTGACCCACCGGGCTGACGCCCCGCCCCGGCACCCCCGGCCGGCAGCGCCTGTTCAGCCGCGCCACAGATCGTCGCCGTCGCACACCGTGGCGCCCATGTTCCGCTCCATCATGCGCAGCGCGGCTTCGGCGAGGTCGTTGTGGATGTGGGCCACGGCGTCACGGGGGACGGTCACCTCCAGGTGGCGGATGTGTGCGTCCAGGGCCGAGTAGAGGATGCACTGCTCGGTGACCTGTCCGCACAGCACCACATGGTCGATGCCCTGCTGGGAGAGCAGGTAGTTCAGGGGCGTCTCGAAGAAGATCGAGTGGCGTGCCTTGACCACGAAGAGGGAGCTGTCGTCGGGCACGAGCGGTTCGACCAGCTTCGCGTGCGGGCCGGCCAGGGCCTGCTCCAGGAGTTCGCCGTGGTGCGAGCGCCATTCGCCGAAGTTGTCGTTGACGTAGATGACGGTCGCCTCCTGCTCACGCGCCCGCTCCAGGAGCGAGGCCACCCTCGGCACGACGTCCGTCACCGAGGGAAGCAGCAGGTCGGCATCGTCGTGGTCGTAGGTGTTGATCATGTCGACGACGATCAGCGCAGTCTGGCCCATACCTTGCAGAGTGCCCCACCGGAGCAGGTCATGCAGGTCCGGGTCGTCCGGGTGCGAGCCGGGGTCGACGGCGGTCATGGCCGCCTCGACGATGCCGCCGACGAGCAGCGGGGCGTTGATCTTCGGCAAGAGTGGCTGCCCGGTGCGCGAGGTCTAGGTCGAGGCGGGGCGCACGAAGAGGCAGAAGGGGTGGCCGGCCGGGTCCAGCAGGACGCGTACGTCGTCCTGGGGCTGGAAGTCCGCCACGGTCCCGCCCAGGGCGACGGCTTGCTCCACGGCCGATGACAGGTCGTCGACCTCGATGTCCAGGTGCATCATCATCTGCTGCCCGGAGCGGGCCGACGGCCATTGCGGGGGTGTGAAGAGCGGTTCGGTCTGGAAGGAGAGTCCGGCACCGCCGTCGGGCGGTGCGATCTCCACCCAGCCCGCCTCTTCCTTCCGCACGGGCCACCCGAGCAGTCGCTCGTAGAACCGCGCGAGCTCGCGGGCGTCCGGTGCGTCGAGGGTGGTGGCGGCCAGTGTGAAACGCGGTCGGGGTCTCATGCGGTACTGCTGCCCGCTTTCGCCGCTCCCCCGGCCGATCCTGAAGCTCAGGCGGCGAAGCCGACGTTGGTGACGTACTCGTACTGGCCCCATTGGGAGCCGAGGTCGACGACCTGGTCGACCCAGGCCTCGTCCAGCTCCCGGTCGTCGCCGGCGGCCCAGGCGGCGACGATGCGGTCCCAGCGGCGCACATTCAGGGTGCGGAACTCCACGACGCGCTGGCGGGGCCGGTCGACGCCGGACTGGTTGACGGGGTGGATCTCCACGCGCGTGCCGCGGCCGGCGCGGTTGAGGCGGGCGGTCAGGTAGCGGGCGACGTTCTCGCGCCGCACAGTGCGGTACGCCCGCTCGATGCGCTCCACGTTGCGCGTCGAGGGCGAGCGGATGCCCTCCAGCCAGGCGCGCAGGGTGCGGTCGGTGACCGTCAGGCCTGCGGCCCGGGCCGCGGCGCGGGCGTGGTCGGTGCGGGTGAGGTAGTGCAGGCGGGCCAGCAGACCTCGTCGGACGGTGACGGGCGTGGCGATGTAGCCGGCGAGCGCGTCCAGTTGCCGGGCCACGGCCTCATGACCCTTGATGCCACGGGCGCCGTACTTGCCGAACTCGAGGTTCCGCTCAGGCATCGTCTCTTCCGTCCTCGGTGTGTGGATCACTGTACGGGTCGGCTCCGACGACGTAGACGTCCTTGACCTTCACCTCGGTCAGGCCGCGTCCCTCCGCGAACACGGCCTGCCAGTCGCCGATGACGTGCAGTTCGTCGGTGCCCATCGCACGAACCACCATCAGGCCCTCGTCGTAGGCGCGGTGGGCCTTCCACCACAGGTTCGCGAAGGCCTGAGAGCGGACGAGGTGCATCCAGTCGGTGCGGTACAGCTCCCGGTTGTAGTTCGACTCCCCCAGCGTGGAGACGAACTTCGAGTACATCGCCTTGACGTATTCGAGCGTCACCTCGTCGCCCTCGGCGATCGCCGCGTCCCGGGCGTCCTTCAAGATGACCCGGAACTTCTCCAGCAGCCCCTCGGTGGCGCCCGACGTCCAGGACTCGTGGATCTCCGGCGGATCGCAGAGGCCGTATTTCGGGCCCGACAGGCGCAGCAGCAGGCGCAGGGTCGGCTCGGTCACCCACAGCGGGCCCGGCTCGTCGCGACTGCCGACCGGGTTGGGCAGCACCGCGTCGTGCTCCCAGACGGGCGGGGTGATCAGGTGGACGCCCGCGCGACGCCGGTCGTGCCGGTCGCCGATCGAGTGCTCCAACTGGCCGATCGGCAGGTGGGTCTTCAGCGCGGAGAGGTAGGCGCCGTTGATGTCGAGGGCGGTCACCTCGTGCTCGCCGGGCGGCAGTTCGGGGCGGGTCCACTTGGGGCGGGCCTCCCAGATCTGGTCGGCGCCCCGGGAGGTCTGCTTCCGCAGGATGTCGGGCAGCCAGGGGTGGGCGATGACGTCGTAGCGGCCGCCCTTGCGGCTGTGGTCCAGCAGTGCCATCGCGTCCGGGATCGCCCGTTTGACCAGCGCCGCGGTGGCGGCTTCCACGTCGCCGGAGTGTTCGGCGAGCGCGGCCGCGACGGCCGAGGCGATCAGGTCGGGGGTGTCCGCGGGCTGCACACGGCGTCCAGCGGGCACGATCCGCACCCCTCCGGCGGGCCGTCCGCCGGGGCGGGGACGAGCAGCGGAGGTGGTCGGGGTCTGCTCGGCACGCGGGGTGGGCGGGGCCGCGGCGGTCACGGCCGCGGCACATTCGGCGGGGTCGAGGTGCTGCGGATATCCGGCCACCTCGTGGTGGGCCGGCTGCCCGCACAGCACACACGGCCGCGCGACGGCGAGCACGTCGACATCGTCGTCCGGGGCGACACCCTGGCCGGCGTCCCCCGAGACGTCCTCCTCCGGCTCCCGGGCCGGATCGTCCTCGGCTGCGGCTGCGGCTGCGGCTGCGGCTGCCTCCAGCTTGGTCCGTGCTCCCTCCAGGAAGTACGCGTATTTCTCCCGCACTTCACCGCTCGGGTCGCGCCCCGACTCCCAGCCCCCGACCGTGGAGGGGCTGACCCCCAGCGCCTGGGCGAGTTGGGCGCGTGAGAGGTTCAGCTCCTCACGCAGGGCCCGTCGCTCCTCCGCCGGGGGCAGCGGGACCGCTTTCCCGGCGCGGGCGAGCAGCTCGTCGATCGCCTCGAAGTCACCCATCACACATCCCCGTCCGCTACGGCCGCAGGACGCACGGTGGTCTGCCGGCCTGGGACGCGACGGCGTCCGGCGGGCAACGCCTCCGCGGCGCGGGTGGGCCCTGCCAGGAGGTCGAGGACGTCGATGCCGTAGTGCGCGGCGACCACCTCGCAGTCGGCCAGACTCCATGCGGCCGCACCCGACTGACGCCGACTCACCTGCGCCTGGCTCACTCCCAGCGCGCCCGCGAGCTCGGTCTGGGACTCGCCCGCCGCATGCAGAAGAGCCGCCACAGCGGACCGCACCCGCTCTTCCAGGCTCATGCTCATGACGCCGAGCCTATCGCTCATCCCTCATATTTCATGCGCCAACTGCATGAGTCGTGAGAGATCGACAGGCTCACGCCTCGTGATCCCCAGCGTCCTCGGACTCGATCGCCACCGGCTTGGTGTGGAGGATTTCGCGGGCCTGTTCGGCGGCGCGGGCGAGGCTTTCGGAGACGAAGTCGAGGAAGCGGGCGGTGTTTTCGAGACGCGCGCCGGCCGGGGTGCCGGGACCGAGCACACCGACGCCCTGCCGGGCGGTCTCGGCGACCTGGGCGGTGGCCCTGGCGCTGGACATCATGGCCTGGTACATGACCTCGTCGTCGACGACGTAGCGCTCGCGGCGGCGTTCGTCGCGTTCCCTGCGGACCAGGTCCTGGCTCTCCAGGAAGGCGATGGCCTTGGAGACGGACGCGGGGCTGACCTGGAGGCGCTGAACGAGTTCGGCCGCGGTGAGGCTGCCCGTGTCGCTGACGGTGAGGCAGGCCATCACCCGCGCCATCATCTGGGGTGTGCCCGACTGCATGAAGACGGTGGTGAGGGTCTCCTCGTACGCGCGCACGGCCTCGGGGTCGCGTCCGTAGGGCTGCGGGGCCTCTTGGGTCCCGCGGGGCGCGGCCTGCCTGCGGCGGTGGGCCCGGCGTTCGGTGGCGCGGTGGGCTAGGTCGGCGCGGTAGGCGGTGGGGCCGCCGTTGCGCATCACCTCGCGGGTGACGGTCGAGGTCGGCCGGTCCAGACGTCGGGCGATCTCCGCGTAGGCGAACCCGTCGGCCAACCCCAGCGCGATCTGCTGGCGTTCCTGCTGCGTGAGCCTGCCGCCCGGCATCGTGGCCTCCTTCTCGGTGCGTGGTGGCCCGACTATAGCGTTCACCAACATTCCATTGCAACGAACGATCGCAGCTATTGCGTTAGCAGGCAGAACCGTTGCAACGAAATTGCGGCAACTACCTGCGATTCCCTAGTTCTTACGCAACAACGTCGTTGCCTGAATCGAGAACGCAACGTAGCGTTTCCAATGTCAGAAACAGCAACGACTCCAGGAGAACACCATGCAGAAGTTCGACACCACGGCCCCCGTCCTCGCCGTCCTCGCCATCCCCGCGGGACGCGTCCAGCTCATCGCCGCCGACCGCGCCGACACCACGGTCGAGGTCCGGCCGGCGGACGCCTCCAAGAGCCGCGACGTCAAGGCGGCAGAGCAGATCGAGGTCGTCTACGGCGACGGGGTGGTCCGGGTCACGGCCCCCGAGGCGAAGAACCAGCTCTTCGGCCCCTCCGGCGCCGTCGAGGTGACCGTCCAACTGCCCACCGGCTCCCGCGTCGAGGCCAAGGCCGCCAGCGTTGAACTCCGCGTTGTCGGAAGCCTCGGCGACCTCTCCTTCGACGGCGCCTACCGCCAGATCAAGATCGACGAGGCCGCGAGCGTCCGCCTCACCGCCGTCGACGGAGACGTCGAGATCGGCCGGCTGGGCGGCTCCGCCGACATCAGCACCGCACGGGGCGACATCCGTATCGGCGAGGCGGGACGCGGCACGCTCGACCTGCGCACGGACTCCGGCGACATCACCGTCGCGGTTGCCGCGGGCGTCTCGGCGTCCCTGGACGCCGGTACCTCTCGCGGCCGGATCGACAACGCGCTCAAGAACGACGGCAGCGCCGAACTCACCATCCGCGCCACCACATCGAACGGCGACATCACCGCCCGCAGCCTGTAATCCACCATCCGTCCCAGGGGGAACCTCTCATGACCGACCTGGCCATCACGGCGAACGGCCTGCGCAAGTCGTACGGCGACAAGACCGTCCTCGACGGCATCGACCTGCGCATCCCGGCCGGCACGGTGTTCGCGCTGCTCGGCCCGAACGGCGCGGGCAAGACCACCACCGTGCGGATCCTGTCCACCCTCGTCACCGCCGACGCCGGCAGTGCCCAGGTCGCCGGCCACGACATCACCACCGCACCCGACGCCGTACGCGCCGCCATCGGCGTCACCGGACAGTTCTCCGCCGTCGACAACCTCATCACCGGCGAGGAGAACATGCTCCTCATGGCCGACCTGCACCACCTGCCCCGCCACCAGGGACGCCGCACGGCCGCCGAACTCCTTGACCGCTTCGACCTCACCGACGCCGCCACCAAACCCGCCGCCACCTACTCCGGCGGCATGAAACGCCGCCTCGACATCGCCATGACCTTGGTCGGCGACCCCCGCATCATCTTCCTCGACGAACCCACCACCGGCCTCGACCCCCGCGCCCGCCACACCATGTGGCAGATCATCCGCACCCTCGTCGCCGACGGCGTCACCGTCCTGCTCACCACCCAGTACCTGGAAGAAGCCGACCAGCTCGCCGACCGCATAGCGGTCCTCCACGACGGCCGCATCGCCGCCGAAGGCACCCCCCAGGAACTCAAACGACTCGTCCCCGGCGGCCACATCCGCCTGCGCTTCACCGACCCCACCGCCTACCGGACCGCCACCCGCACCCTGCCCCGGATCACCACCGACGACGACAGCCTCACCCTGCGCATCCCCAGCAACGGCAGCCAGCGCGACCTGCGCACCCTCCTCGACCACCTGGACGACGCCGGCATCGAGGCCGAAGAACTCACCGTCCACACCCCCGACCTCGACGACGTCTTCTTCGCCCTCACCGCCGACACCCACCGAACCGGCCACACCGACCAGCCCAAGGAGAACGCCCGATGAGCACCCTCACCCTCGCCGTGCGCGACTCCTCCACCATGCTCCGCCGCAACCTCCTGCACGCCCGCCGCTACCCCTCCCTCACCCTCAACCTCCTCCTCACCCCCGTCATGCTGCTCCTGCTCTTCGTCTACGTCTTCGGCGGCGCCATGAGCGGCGGGGCGGGGCGCTCCGCCTACATCGCCTACATCGTTCCCGGCATCCTGCTGATGACGATCGGCTCCACCACGATCGGCAGCGCGGTCGCGGTCGCCACGGACATGAACGAGGGCATCATCGCCCGCTTCCGGACGATGGCCATCCACCGCGGGTCCGTACTCTTCGGGCACGTCGCCGGCAGCGTCCTGCAGTGCCTCATGAGCGTGATCCTCGTCGGCGCGGTCGGTGTGGCCATCGGCTTCCGGTCCACCGACGCCAACGTCCTGGAATGGCTGGCCGCGTTCGGGCTGCTCGCGCTGTTCTCGCTGGCACTCACCTGGATCGCGGTCGGCATGGGGATGAGCAGCCCCAACGCCGAGGCCGCGGGCAACAACGCCATGCCGCTGATCCTCCTGCCGCTCATCTCCAGCGCCTTCGTCCCGCTGCACTCCATGCCCGGCTGGTTCCAGCCGATCGCCCAGTACCAGCCCTTCACCCCGGCCATCGAGACACTGCGCGGACTTCTCCTCGGTACCGAGATCGGCAACAACTGGTGGATCGCCCTCGTCTGGTGCCTGGGCCTGACCGTCCTCGGCCACCTCTGGTCGAAGGCCCTGTTCGACCGCGAGTCCAAGTAAGCGACCGGTAGGTGCCCCTGCGCGAGCAGGGGCACACTGCTGTTACCTTCCGAGCCATGAACGACAGCGTGTATGTGGGCAACGCGGGCAAAGACGCGGCACTCGACCGGGGGTGGCTCCTGGGGCACTTCAAGGACGCCTCCGACCCTCGGCACAGTGAGGACGTGGAGATCAAGTGGGGTGTCCACCCGCGGGGCGACGAGCGGGCGCAGTGGGTGACCGGCGAGGCGCGGACCGCCCTGCTGGTCCTCATCAGCGGACGCTTCCGGGTGGAACTCCCCGGACGGGATGTCGTCCTGACCGAGCAGGGTGACTACGTCGTATGGGGACGGGGAGTCGACCACTCCTGGTACGCGGAGGAAGAGTCCGTGGTACTGACGGTCCGCTGGCCCTCCGTCCCGGGCTACAAGGTCGACGAAAACGACAAGGTCGACGAGAACCGATCCGCCGCCGGTGACGACCATTCGCTCAGCACGGCCGCATCGTAGGCTCGCCGTCCGACCCGAATGTGCGCAGGGTCGACGGACTCACTGAGCCACGTCACGAACTGACTGACCACGCCGGCTCGTTCAGCCACCCCCGGGCTCGACGTCCGCCCCCTTCTCCCCCTCCCCCGCCCCCGGTCCGTCGTCCCCGTCCCACGGCCGTCCCAGCGGTGATCCGTTCTCGCAGGTCACACGCACGTGACCATCCCGGTGTCCCAATCCACCGGTGGGCAGGGCCAGTTCAGGACGACCGCTGCCAGCATGATCCGGCAGCCGGGAACTCCCGGCCTTTCATACGAGGGGGAACACCGGATGGGACAAAGGACGCTTCTGCGGGGTCTGACCCTCGCCGTGGCAGCGGCCCTGCCCCTGTACGGACCGACGGTGGTACAGGCGGCACAGTCCGCGGCCACCGCCGTCGCCGTCTGCGGGCACACGAGCGCACAGCCCACCCTGCAGAGGGGATCGACGGGGGACCCGGCACTGGAGGCGCAGTGCGAGCTCAACCTGGCGACGAAGCCGAGCCGGTACACGCCGATCGCGGCCGACGGCACGTTCGGGCCGGCGACGGAGACGCGGGTCAAGGACTTCCAGCGGTGCGCGGGGCTCGCGGTGGACGGCGTCCTCGGCCCGCAGACGTGGTCGGCGCTGAACACCTGGGCCGCGCAACCGCACACCTGCGGCGTGCAGGGCACGTCGAGCTCGGCCGAGTCCGCGGTGTGCGGCCACACCGACACGCGCCCCACCCTGCGCAAGGGCTCCAACGGCGTCGAGGTCAAGGAGCTGCAGTGCCGGCTGAACCTGGCCATGGAGCCCTTCCACTACCCGCCGCTGACGATCGACGGTGACTTCGGTGGCGGCACCGAGTCCCGGGTCATCGAGCTCCAGCACTGCGCGAATCTCAGTGCCGACGGCGTCGTGGGCCCCAACACCTGGGCCAAGTTGGTGGACTGGTCCGCCCGCAACACGTACTGCGCGCCGCCGCGTCCGGCCGGCTACTCGATCGACGGTCTGGACACGGCCAAGTACCAGCACCCCGGCGGTGCACCGATCGACTGGAAGGCCGTACGGGCCTCGGGCGTCGAGTTCGCGACGGTCAAGGCGACGCGGGGCACGAACGTCACCGACGAGTACCTCGCCACCGATCTCCCGGCGGCCAGGGCGGCGGGGCTGGCCGTCGCGCCGTACCACTTCTACACGGGCTCCTCCCCCGACACGGGTGCCGCGCAGGCCGACCGTTTCATCGCCGCCGTGCGGGCGACCGGCTACACCGGGCAGCGGGCGGGCGACCTGCCGCCCATCTTCGACCTGGAGCGGATGGACGACGGCAGCGGGCGCTGCCCGACCTACGGCACGGTCGGTGACGCCAAGGCCTGGCTGGACCGGGTGGAGGCGGCCTTCGGCCGCACTCCGATCATCTACACGCAGAAGTCCTTCCTGGACGACTGCCTGGGCTCGACGACCGCCTTCGCCCGCTATCCGCTGCAACTCGCGGACTACCGCCAGTCGATCACCCAGCCGCCGCTGCCCAACGGCTCGACGACCTGGACGATGTGGCAGTACACCGACGCCGCCGTCGTCCCGGGCATCAAGGCCCCGGCGACCGCGGACGTGTTCAACGGCACCCAGGCCGATCTGGACCGGCTCGCCAACCGCTGACCCGGCCCGACCACAGGAGAACCCGCATGACCACCCGGTTCACCCGCGCGTTTCCCGTCGCGCTGCTCCTCTGCCTGGGCATCACCGTCCCGGCGACCGGCTCCGCCTCGGCCGCCCCGGCCGCCGCGGCGACCACCTGCTACGGCGGTGCGGTCACCGTGCGCTACGGGGACGCCGTCGAGTTCGGCCCCTACTGGACCACGAGCCGCTGCACCGACATCAACATGCGCGTCGTCGGCGGCACCGCCGACTACGTCAACGCCTGCGTGAAGTTCGCCAAGTACGGCACCTGCAACCGCTGGACCAAGGTCGGCCGAAGCTGGACGACCATCGCCACCGACGTCCTGAACGACACCAAGTTCACGGTGCCCGCCGGCGTGCCCCTGGAGGGCGACGACGCCGTCATGCAGATCGCCTTCTGACCCTCCTCCTCCGACGGAGACCGACATGACCCGTACAAGAGCGTTCGCCTCGGCCCTGTTCACCGCGGCCGCACTGCTGGCAGCGGGCGTCGCGCCCGCCTCGGCGCAGACCTCGGCCGCCGCCACCAGCTGCTACGGCGGCGCCAAGACCCTGACGTACCACTACCAGGCAGCCGCCAAGGAATACGGCACCTACACCACGTCCTCGCGGTGCAACGACATCAACCTCAGGCTCATCACGGACGAACCCGGAGTCTTCCTGGACGCCTGTGTGGTGTTCGTCGACCACACCACCAAGTGCAACAACGACGACGCGTACACCACGCACGGCACCGAGTGGGGAACCGTCGCCACCGACGTCAAGGACGGCACACACTTCGTCCTGCGCATCCACGCCTACGACACCGACGCCCAGAACGTCACCTTCCAGATCGCCTACTGACCTTCCCCGCACCGCCGTTCACCGAAAGGACGACCATGACCTCCTCCTTCCGACCCATGGACCGCCGTGCCATGCTGCGTGGCACCCTGGCCGCCGGCGCCGGCATCGCGTTCGGCCAGCTGCTGTTCTCCGGCACCGCGCAGGCCTACGGGTGGTCGCGCACCCTGAACGAGGGCGACAGCGGCGCCGACGTCACCGAGCTGCAGGTCCGCGTCGCGGGCTGGGCCGCGGACAGCGCCAGCCACAGCCGGGTCAGCATCGACGGGGACTTCGGCCCCGGCACGGCGGCGGCCGTACGCCGGTTCCAGGCCGCGTACGGTCTCTCCGCCGACGGCAGCGTCGGACCCAACACCCAGGCCAAGCTCAACTCCCTGGAGCAGGCCGACGGTTCCACGCTCCACTTCAACTGGAGCGAGTTCGTGAACCAGACGGACGGCACCTTCAACGGCGGCAAGCTGAGCGCCTCGCAGGTCAAGGAGAACGTGCGCCGCTGCATGTACAAGCTGGAGGCGCTGCGCAAGAAGCTGGGCGACAAGCCGATCACCGTCAACTCCGGCTTCCGCAGCATCGCGCACAACGCCGAGATCGGCGGCGCCAGCGACAGCATGCACCTGTACGGCACCGCGGCCGACCTCGATGTGTCCGGCGTGTCCAACAAGACCGTCTACCAGAAGGCGGAGACCTGCGGGTTCTCCGGACTGGAGACGTACAACACCGACCACCAGCACGTCGACAGCAGGGCCGACCTGGGCCGTGACTGGTGGTGGGAGAACGGCACGGTCTGACGCCGGCCGTCGGCGGTCCGGTGTCCTCGGGTACCGCGGGTGAGTATCCGAGGCACCGGGCCTCAGCTCTTCGGCGTGTTCTTCAACGCCGCCTGGCAGGACGGCCAGTCGTGGAAGTCGTGCCGAACGGCCCACAGCCGGTGGGCCGCCCTGATGTTCCAGTCCGGGTCGAACGCCCGCAGCGGTGTGCCGTCGAGGTCCCGCAGGCGGGCGTCGGAGATCTGGAACACCCCCCAGTTGCGGCTGCCGTTGGTGTTGGGCAGCACGTACAGCGGGTCGAGGAAGGACGCGCAGCGGGCGATGGCCACGGCGGTGCCGGGGTCCTCGACGAACACCTCGCGGATCCGCTTCGCCACCCTGGCCGTGGGCCAGGTCGCCATGCTCACCTTCTGCGCGTACAGCGCCTTCTTGGTGTCCTCGTCGACCACGCCTCGGGCCGTCACCCCCGCCAGCACCTGGAACGCTGTCACTCTGCGCAGGGTCTCCGGACCGAAGTCCCCGTCGACGGCGAGTCTGCCCTTGGCGCGCACCAGCAGGCGCTGCACCTCACGCACGCACTCGTCGTGCTCCCCCATGCTGACCGTCCCGCACGCCGAGGAGTCCAGCACCTTGTCGCCCGCGGCCGGGGAGTCGCCGGCGGTACGCCCGGAAGGCAGCCACACGAAGCCGGCCACCAGCATCACCGCGAGCACGGCGGCCAGGACCGCCCATCGCGAGGAGAGCTTGTCGGGCAGCCGGTACCGTCGCGGCGCCCCGTCCCGGCCGACGGTGACCCGCGGCGGGGTGACGTCCTCCTCCGGTACGGCGGTCGTCTGCGCCCCCTCGGCGGGTGAGGCGGGTGCCTCGCGTGCGCCGGACACCGGTTCCCGGCTCTCCTCGGTCGATACGGCCGATACGGCCGATACGACCGGTGGGGCCGGTTGGTCCGGTACGGCTGCCACAGCCGGAGCGTCCCGCTCGCTGTCCGCCAACGCCCACAGCCGATGCAGTTCGCGCAATTCCTCCGCACTGGCGCCGCACACCTTGGCGAAGGCGTGCACCACCCGGTAGTCCGCCGGGACGCCGAGGCCTGAGCAGTACCGATGCAGACTGGAGCCGCTGACGCCCGCCTCCTTGCCGAGGCGGTCGTAACCCCGGCCACTGCGGTCCTTCAGCATGCGAAGGCGAGCCGCGAATTTCTCTATGTGCGGAGAGGCAGCCACAGAACCACCCTTGATCAGGCCTCTACTGACGGGTAGAAGCTACACCGCAGGGGAGAAGTCGTACGCATGTTCACACAGGAAGGCACCAGCCAATTCGTTTGTGAACGGGGCCAGTTGAAAGTCCGTGACGCGTTGACCCCTCGGACCCCCTGAGGGGGTCGTTCGGCTCTGTGTCGGGCCGCGGAACACGCCTAGCGTGAAACCGGCGGTGAAACGTTTCACGAGGGGCAAGAGCCATGCCGACGACGACATCCTTTCCGAACCTCGACGACCTGCTCGCCGACATGGGCGCGGCCGGCAGCCGGATCAGCGACATCGGTGCGAGCGAGGCAGCCGCCGGCAACCTCTCGGTGTACGTCGGCCCGGATCTCGACCTGGGCGACCGCTTCCCCCACAGCGAGGAGATCGTGCTCCCCCTGCCCGTCCCGGCGCTGGCCGGGGGGACCGTTCTGGTGACCGGCTCCGGACGCCGGCTGCGCCAGCTCGCCGAGGACCCGCCGGCCGGCATCGGCGCCGTACGCATCCACCGCGACGGGCGGACGGCCACCCTGCGCACCTCGCCGCGTCGCCGGTTCGCCCGCCTGACCAGTGAGTTCAACTCACATCTGGCGGTCCACCAGGACCAGGTGGCGCGGCGCGGCCCGGACTTCCACGCGGCGGTCCATGCCCAGCCCCCGCACCTGACATACCTCAGTCACATCCCCGCCTACCGCGGTACGGCGGCCCTCACCTCCCGCATTCTGCGCTGGGAGCCGGAAGCGGTCGTCAGCCTGCCGGAGGGGGTCGTGGTGCTCGACTTCATGGTCCCCGGCTCGGCGGAGCTCATGGCGGCCAACGTCGAGGGGCTGCGGGACGCGCAGGTGGTGCTGTGGAGCAAGCACGGGGTGATGGCCCGCTCCTACGTGTCGGTCACCCACGCCGTCGACCGGATCGAGTACGCCGAGACCGGTGCGCGCTACGAGTACATGGACCTGGTCGCCGGGCGGCCGGCCGAGGGTCTGACCTCGGACGAGATCAAGCGCGTCGCCACCGCCTTCGACATCGCCTCGCCCTGGGCCTGAGCCCACGCGTCCGGCGCGTCGCAGATGTTCGTGGCGAGGACCTTCGGCCCTTGCCGGCCTTCGGCGCACTGGCTTCACTGAGCCCGCGGGCCTGTCCATGGGACTCGTCTCCCGCCTGCGAGCAGGGCCCGGCGGCCCTCGCGCGGGGCGGTGGCGAGCAGGGCCCGCGGGCACCGGGAAACGTGAACGTCGTAGGGCGGAGGCTGGCGGAATGATCGCGGCGGTGGGGCACACCGATCTGACCGGGGACACGCTGGAGCTGGTGGAGAACGAGCTGCGGGCGGCGCTGGCCCGCCTGCCCGGCGACACAGCGGGGTTGGTGCGGGCGGGGGCCGGGGTGCCGGTGGCGTTCGGCCGGGCCGCGCGGGCGGCGGGGCGTGACCTGGTCGTCCTGACGCCCACCCAGGGGCTCGTCCCGGCGCTGCTGCCCGAACGGGACCGGATGGCGACGGGCGAGTTGCTGCTCCTCGCCCGTCAGGTGCGGCTGCTGCCCTACGACCCGGCGGACCGGGACGCCTGTGTCACGGCCGACGAGCGGATGATCGCGGAATGCCGCCACCTGTTCGCCGTCTGGGACGGCTCGCCCTCCGACGGCCGTGACGCCACCGCCCACCTGGTGGCGTACGCCCGCGCCCACGGCATCGAGGTCGAGGTCGTCTGGCCCGACAAGGCGGCCCGCGGGACGACTCCCGGCGTACCGGCGCGTCCCGCCGCTCGCCGTCCGCACGCGATCGCCCACACCGCCGTGGGCTCGGCACCCCTCCTGGCCACCGGCAAGACGGAACACGTTCGATGAGCAGCACGACCACCGCCGCTCCCGAGGCAGGACGGGCACCGGAGCGGACGCGACAGAGCGCGCCAGGCGGCGCGAGTGGTGCCTCGCATGCCTTCGCCTGGCTGCTGATCGTCTCCGGCGCGCTCGGCGCCCTCGCCTCCTTCGTGATCACGATCGACAAGATCAGGCTCCTGCAGGACCCGCTGTTCTCCCCCTCGTGCAATCTCAGCCCGGTCCTGTCGTGCGGCAGCGTCATGAAGAGCGCCCAGGCGTCCGTGTTCGGCTTCCCCAACCCGGTGCTCGGCCTGCTCGCCTACCCGGTGGTCGTCACCGTCGGTGTCGCGCTGCTGTCCGGTGCCCGCTTCCGGCGCTGGTTCTGGCTCGGGCTGAACGCCGGCACGCTGCTCGGCGCGGCGTTCTGCATGTGGCTGATGACGCAGGCGCTGTACGAGATCGGTGCGCTGTGCCTGTGGTGCTGCCTGGCCTGGGCGGCCACCATCGCGATGTTCTGGTACACCACGGCGCACAACCTGCGGCACGGCATCGTCGGCGCTCCGCGCGCGGTGGTCGCGGGGGTGCTGGAGTTCCACTGGGTGGTACCGCTCACCTGGTGTCTGAGCATCGTGATGCTGATCGCCACCCGCTGGTGGGACTACTGGCAGACCCTCCTCTGACCCGTCCGACCGCCCACCCCGTCGTCCGACCCTCCGTGGAAGCCCCCATGCACACCGACTCCGCCCCCTCCCCCGAACCCGCCGCACCACTGCGGGTGTTCATCCTCGACGACCACGAGGTGGTGCGCCGAGGGGTGCGTGACCTGCTGGAGGCCGAACCGGACATCACCGTGGCCGGGGAGGCGGCGACCGCCCAGGAGGCGCTGGCCCGGGTGCCCGCGGTCCGCCCGCAGGTCGCCGTGCTGGACGTGCGGTTGGGCGACGACGGCAGCGGCGACCGCGCGGGGGTCGAGGTGTGCCGGGAACTAAGGGCCGGATTGCCCGAGTTGGCCTGTCTGATGCTGACGTCGTTCGACGACGACGAGGCGCTGTTCGACGCGATCATGGCCGGCGCGGCCGGGTATGTGCTCAAGCGGATCGACGGCTCCGACCTGGTGGAAGCCGTGCGCAAGGTGGCGGGCGGGCAGTCCCTGCTGGACCCGAGGGCGACCGCACGGGTGATGGCGAGGCTGCGGGCCCCGCTGCCGGCACCCGAGCCGGCCGTGTCGCCCGAGCTGGAGCGGTTGTCACCGCGCGAGTTGGAGATCCTGGATCTGATCGGCGAGGGACTGACGAATCGTCAGATCGCGGAGCGGCTGTTCCTCGCCGAGAAGACCATCAAGAACCGGGTCTCGTCCATCCTGGCCAAACTGGGCGTCGATCGCCGCGTCCAGGCGGCGCTGCTGGCCGGCCGGCTGCGCGAACGGCAGGGGCCTTCCAGATAGCCGACGGTCCTTCACTCGGCGGGCAGTTGTATCCGCCACGTCAGCCGGGTGCCGCTGTCGGCGGTGGACTCGGCGGTCAGCGTCCCGCCGTACCGCTCGGCGTGCGAGCGCGGGCCGGGCGGGCCGTCACCGGCCTTGTGCCCCGGCGGCACCGTGCCGTCGTCCGTCACCGTGAGGGTGAGGCGGTCCCCGGTCATCGGCACGGCCAGGACCACGTCCGCCCGGGTGGCGCCGGTGTGCCGGGCGATGCCGTCGAGCGCGTCGGCGGTCACGGCGAGCACCTGCTCGGCGATCTCGGCGGGAACCGTGGAGTCCACCGGCCCCTCGATCCGCAGTGCCGGGCCGAACCCGAGGGACCGGGCGGCGAGCCGGACGGCCTCGGGCATACGACGGCGCAGTCCCGCTCCGCCCCGGTCGTCACCGGCGGACCGCAGTTCGAAGATGGCCGTACGGATGATCTCGACGGTGGTGTCCAGGTCCCGCACCGCCCGTCCGACGCGTTCGACGGCGTCAGCGCCGCCCAGCGTGCGGGTGGTGCTCCGCAGGGTCATGCCGGTGGCGAAGAGCCGCTGGACGGCGAGGTCGTGCAGGTCGCGGGCGATCCGGTCGCGTTCGCGCAGCACGGCGAGTTCCCCGGACTCGGCGCGGCGGCGGGCGAGTTCGAGGGCGAGGGCCGCCTGGTCGGCGAACCGGGAGACGAGCAGCACCTCGGTGTCGTCGAAGGCCGCTCGCCCGCTGCGCCGGCTCAGCCGCAGCGCGCCGCAGGAGGCGGCGTCGAGAGGCAGCGGGACCGCGACGACGGGCCCGTACGAGGCCGTGCCGTCCCCGGCGCCGAACGGGCGCACCCGGGGGTCGTTCTCGGCGTCCGCGACGGCCACGGCCCTGCCGGTGCGCGCCGCCTGCCCGGCGAGGGACCCGTGGGCCGGGAAGGACAGACCCGTCAGGTTCCCGGCGTCGGGCCCGTGCGCGGTCTCGACGGTGAGCCGGTCTCCGTGGGGGCCGGACGGGAGCAGGACGACGGCCTGGTCGGCGTCGGCCAGCTCGCTCGCCCGCCGGGCGATCAGGCCGAGCACCGCACGTGTCTCGGTGCCGGCGAGCAGAGTGCGGCCGATCTCGCCGAGCGCCTCCAGCCACTGCTCCCGGCGGCGGCTGTCGTGATACCTGCGGGCGTTGTCGATGGCCACGCCGGCGGCCTTGGCCAGCGTGGTCAGAAGGGCCTCGTCGTCGGCGTCGAAGTCGGCGCCGTCCCGCTTCTCGGTCAGGTACAGGTTGCCGAACACCTCGTCGCGCACGCGGATGGGCACACCCAGGAAGCTGTGCATCGGCGGATGGTGCTCGGGGAGGCGGAGGCTGCCGGGGTGCCGTGTCAGGTCGGTCAGACGCAACGGGACCGGGTGGCGGATCAGTTCACCGAGGATGCCGCGCCCGCGAGGGGGCCGGCCGATCCGGGCCGCCGAGTCGTCGGGGATGCCCACCGTCAGGAACTGCGTCAGCCGCTGTCCCTCGCCGATCACGCCCAGGGCGCCGTACTCGGCGTCGGTGAGCTCGACGGCCGCCTCCACGATGCCGCGCAGCACCTGGGACAGCTCCAGCCCGCGACCGAGGTTCATGACCGCGTTCAGGAGGCCGTGCATCCGCTCCGGTGCGTCGAGCCGTGGGCGTGACGGGAGCGCCGCCCGCGCTGGTGATTCGGACATACCCGCCGTTCCTGGGCCGGTCTGGTGCTCAGCAGCGTACGACACGCGAGGTGCTGACCGGGGGTCCGTCGGCCCGCCGGGGCGAAGTGGGGCCGTTGGGCCCTCATGGTGTGCCGGGGCGGGGGACTTTGGACCCTATCGGGACAGGGTGCCCCTCGGCCGATCATGTGGCGGCGGCCCGGAAGGCCCGGTCACATCCCTCACCCGTGGCCCTTCCCGGCTCGTCGTACGACATGAGCAGATCGGGAGGACGCCGTCCGGTGGACGAGGCACAGATACAGCAGGTGGAACCCGCGCGCCCGAAGGCCGCGGTCGCCGTGGCGGGACGGCCGGTCGGACGGGCGGAGAGCCGGCCGGCCTGGACGGACTGGCTGACGACCACCGACCACAAGAAGATCGGGACGATGTACCTCGTCACCGCCTTCGTGTTCTTCCTGGTGGGCGGTGTGATGGCGCTGCTGATGCGTGCCGAGCTCGCCCGGCCCGGGCTGCAGATCATGTCGCAGGAGCAGTTCAACCAGGCGTTCACGATGCACGGCTCGATCATGCTGCTGATGTTCGCCATGCCCCTGTTCACCGGCTTCGCCAACTGGATCATGCCGCTGCAGATCGGCGCCCCGGACGTCGCCTTCCCCCGGCTGAACATGCTGGCCTACTGGCTCTTCCTGTTCGGCTCCTCGATCGCCGCGTTCGGCTTCCTCACCCCGGGCGGTGCCGCCGACTTCGGCTGGTTCCTGTACGCCCCGCTGTCGGACGCGGTCCATTCGCCGGGGCTCGGCGCCGACCTGTGGATCATGGGGGTGGCGCTGTCCGGTTTCGGCTCGATCCTGGGTGCGGTCAACTTCATCACCACCATCGTCTGCATGCGCGCGCCGGGCATGACGATGTTCCGTATGCCGATCTTCGTGTGGAACGTGCTGCTGACCGCGGTGCTGATCCTCATCGTGTTCCCGGTGCTGGCTGCAGCGCTGTTCGCCCTGGAGGCGGACCGCAAGTTCGGCGCGCACGTCTTCGACGCGGCCAACGGCGGTGCCCTGTTGTGGCAGCACCTCTTCTGGTTCTTCGGCCATCCAGAGGTGTACATCCTGGCCCTGCCGTTCTTCGGGATCGTCTCCGAGGTCGTCCCGGTGTTCTCCCGTAAGCCGATGTTCGGCTACATGGGCCTGATCGGCGCGACCATCGCGATCGCGGGTCTGTCCGTGACGGTGTGGGCGCACCACATGTACGTCACCGGCGGTGTGCTGCTGCCGTTCTTCTCGTTCATGACGTTCCTCATCGCGGTCCCGACCGGTGTGAAGTTCTTCAACTGGATCGGCACGATGTGGAAGGGGTCCCTGAGTTTCGAGACCCCGATGCTGTGGACCACCGGCTTCCTCATCACCTTCACCTTCGGCGGCCTGACCGGCGTCATCCTCGCCTCGCCGCCGATGGACTTCCACCTCTCCGACTCCTACTTCGTGGTCGCGCACTTCCACTACACGGTGTTCGGCACGGTGGTGTACGCGATGTTCGCCGGTTTCCACTTCTGGTGGCCGAAGATGACCGGCAAGATGCTCGACGAGCGCCTCGGCAAGATCACGTTCTGGACTCTCACCATCGGCTTCCACACCACGTTCCTGGTGCAGCACTGGCTGGGCGCGGAGGGCATGCCGCGCCGGTACGCCGACTACCTGGCGGCCGACGGCTTCACCGCCCTGAACACGGTCTCGACGATCGGCTCGTTCCTGCTCGGCATGTCGATCCTGCCGTTCCTCTACAACGTGTGGAAGACCGCCAAGTACGGCAAGCCGGTCGGCGTCGACGACCCGTGGGGCTACGGCCGTTCGCTGGAGTGGGCGACGTCCTGCCCGCCCCCGCGCCACAACTTCGCCTCGCTGCCCCGCATCCGGTCCGAGTCCCCGGCGTTCGACCTGCACCACCCGGAGATCGCCGCGCTCGAGGCCGAGGCGGTGAGGTGACATGGCGCAGGCCGTCCTGGCGGTCGGCACCGCCTTCGTGACCGCGTCCGGCTGTGTCTGGTACGTCCCCGCCCTCGTCGACCTGCGCGCGGGAGCCGACCGCCCGGACTCCCGCCGCTTCGCCGCGGCCGCCTGCCTGAGCGGCTGGGGCACGGCCGGCGTCGTCGCGGTCCTGCTCCTCGTGGCGCAGACCTGGTGGCCGGTCGCCGGGACGGCCGCCGTGGGCGCGGTCGCCACGGTCGGCCTCCGTATCCGTTCCCTCGTCCGGCGCCGGGACGAGCGGCGGGAAGTGGCCCGCCACTGGGCGGCGTTGACCCCGAACCCGCCCCGGCACGGCAGGGGCGACGACAGCGCCCGGTACGTCTTCGCCGCCCTTCTGGGCTCCGCCCTGGCCGTCGCCGCGGTCGCCGCCGCCGTAGCGGTGAGTCCGGGGACGGGCGGCGGGGTCGACTGGCTGGTGGCCGCGGCGCCGGTCGGGGTCGCGGGCCTGATCCTCGTCCTCGCGGCCACGCACGCGCGGACGGCCCGGCGCGCGGGCCTCCCGGCTACCAGGACAGCGGAAGAGCGGCGAGCCGGTCGTCGAGCAGACCGGAGATGATCCGGTGGTCGTGGACCGACGGGTGCCAGTCGCAGCCCAGGTGGTCCAGGCCCGCGCCGTCGTAGTACCAGTGGCGGACCCGGTCGTCACCTTGCTCGTTGCGGGTCCGCACGATCCGTCGGGTCGTCTCGGCGAACACCGTGGTGTCGGCGAGTCCGGTGGCGCTGACCACGAGGAACGTCCCGGGACCGTACCGGGACCGCAGTGTGTCGAGGAAGCCGTGGTACGCGGTCTCGTAGTCGGCGGCGAGTTCTGCCGCCGTGCTCCAGCGCTCGCCCGGGTTGAGGGGGGTGGAGAAGTCGTTGATGCCCAGCCCGATCACGACGACCTGCGGCCGCCATCCGGCCGGCCGGTGCCAGACGTCGCCTTCGACGTTCAGCAGGGCACGGTCGTAGTACGTGCGGAAGTCGGTGCCCGGGCTGCTGCCGTTGTAGTTGCGGACCATGCCGCGGCCGGAGAAGGCGTTGAGCTGGTAGTCGGCGTCGAGGCGGCGGGCGGTGAGCGCGCCGAAGGCCAGGTCGGCGTCGCTGTTCCGGTTGACCGCGCCGTTGCCCGAACAGTCGCGCGTGCCGGACAGGTTGCCGTAGCCGGCGGTGTAGGAGTCGCCGATGAACTCGATCTGCCGTCTCCGGGGCCGGGGGCCGGGGAGGATCGCGCCTCCGGGGGCGGCGACGAAGCCGCCGAACCGGCCTGCGGCCCAAGGGCTTTCGGTCCGTTTGACGAGCCGCACGCTGTGCACGGCGTGGGCGAGGCCCCGCGTCCAGTAGGTGGTCGTGCCCGGGGTCACGAGGGTGGCCGTGGTCCTTCCGTCGATCGACACGTCGTAGTCGTTGTGGGCGTCGTCGAGGACGATGCCGACGCCGGTGCCGCGGAACCTTCCCTCGAAGTAGACGCCGGGCCACGAGTACCGGACGGAACCGTCGGGGGCCCGCTCGACGCGGCCCGCGGTGTGGAACCGGGCCTGGGCGGTCGCCGCCCGCGCGGGAGGCGCGACCGCGGCGGCCAGGCCCGCGGTGCCGCCGGTCATCAGGGTCCGGCGGGACAAGCGGGGTGTCGGAAGCGTCCGCATGAGGCCATCCTTTGTCGGTCGGTGACTGACGGTCCGGGCGGGGCTGTCGGTTATGGGAGCGCTCCCATGACCGGCGTCGTCTCACGGTGACCGCCCCACCGGCCTCGGTCAACCCCTTGAGCGGGCGTCGACTCGGTCGGGACCGTCGGGGAACGCAGACAGGGCCGCACGGCCGTCGCGAGGACGTGGGCGGATGGTTGGGTTGAGGAGACGGGGAGGGCCCCGTGCAGGGACGCGGAGGAGCAGCGGGGGGCTGCGCACCGCGTGATCAGGGACCACGAGAAGTGGTCGGGGCCCTCCCCGTCGATGGTCGGTGTCCGGACCACGAAAGGTGGGGCGGCGCACGACCTCCCCAGGACCGCGCCGCCCCACTGGTTACACGGCGCCCGTCTACCCCAGCTCGCCGCGCTCAATCCCCCGACCGGGCACGATTGTCGGAATAGCTTCAACTGAGCCGCGTGCCAAGGGAGTTCAGCTCCACGTCGTCTCGTACGGACCGGGCAGCGGGAAGTACGCCTTCAGGAAGGAGCCCAGCAGGTCCTGCTGGGCCGGTAGGTCCTGTGCCTCCGAGACCGTGTCGTTGAGACAGAACACGTACCGGTCCCGACGCGCCAGCAGGCTGCCCAGGCGGGCCGCGAGCGCCGGGTGGGAGAGGTCGAGGTAGGCGTAGCGAAGGCGGGCGGGGACGGCGCGGGCGGTGTGGAAGGCGTAGTAGTGGTGCAGGGAGGAGACGATGGACACGTCGTCGAGGCTGCGCACCCGGTGGCCCGCGGTGGCGTGATGCTGGAGAGGGAACCTCTCCTCGATCTCGTACAGGACGCTGCGCCGCAGCGCGTGCGGTGTGTGCTTCATCTTCTGGCTGATCGTGGTGCCGAACGTGGCATCGATCAGGGCCCTGTTGTTCTTGCCGGCGGCGGCGACGGGCGTGTCCTCCTCGCAGGGCGGGCCCTGGGGGATGAGGGCGGTCGAGGGGAAGAACTTGGTGAGGCCGTTGGCGAGGAAGAAGTCCTGCGGCGTGGTGGGCCTGCCGAGGAAGACGTCGTCGTTGAAGTACAGGAAGTGCTCGGACAGGCCGTCGATGTGGTGCAGTTGGCTCTCGATGGCGTGCGAGTTGTACGTGGGCAGCAGGCTCGGGTCGTCGAAGATGTCCTTGTGGCTGACGACGCGCAGACCGGGCACGCTCACGTCCAGCCAGGACGGGGTCTGCTCGTCGGTGACGAGGTGGACCGTGCGCACCCAGGGTGCGTAGAGGTGCAGGGAGCGCAGTGAGTAGCGCAGTTCGTCGCGGTTGAGGTAGCGGGCTGCGTTCGCCGCCTCCTCGTGATAGCCCTGCCCGGTGCAGGCCTCGCGGCGGCGCAGCCACTCCGGGTCGTCGCCGTCGACCCACGTGTACACGACGTCCACGGGGAAGCGGATGTCGTCGGGCGCCGGACGCGCGAACTCCCTTCGCGTACGCACCCGCGGCAACGGGGGGTCGGCGGGGGCGAGCCAGGTGAACAAGGAGTCCGAGGCGTATGCGGGGGCGTCCGTGCGGGGCACCCGGTCGGCCGTGCGGTTGGGGCGCGGGGCGAGCAGCGTGTCGCCTTCGCTGGGCCAGAACTCCACGTCGCAGCCGTACTTGGGGCCCAACGTCATGCGACCGTCCGGATCACCCTGGTACCAGGTCACGCGGATGACGTCGGCGAGAGCCAGTCGTCGCCAGGCGGCACGGTGGAAGCCCGGCCGGGTCGCCCGGCGCTCGTGCCAGCGCGTGTCGAGGCTGCAGACGTAGCCCGGCCGGGCGCGGCACGCCGCCGCCAGGGCGCGCAGAGCGGGCCGCCGGTCGTCGGCGGCGACCGCGACGGCCGCCGCTGTGTGGCTGCGGCCACGGACGCAGAAGTAGTCGATGCCCGCGTCGTCGAGGGCGCGGCGCACCGCCGCCGCGTTGGCGTTGCGCGCTGCCAGCGGTGAGACGTCCGGCGCCGTGATCACTGCCTTGGGGACGTCCCGCACCAGGCGAACGGCGCGGTCCGGGCCCCGGTACAGGCCCGGTCGCAGGCACCGCAGCCAGTACGCGCGTGTCCTGCCCAGGAGGTGCCGCAGGGACGGCACCACAGCGATGTACTGCTTCATCCGCGCCCGGGTCACGGTGGACGTACGGGCCACGACGGCGCGTCTGACCCGTGCGGGCACGAGGCGGCGATAGGCGCGCAGCAGCGCGGATCCCTCGAGACTGCGGCGGACCGCGGGTCCCGCCGGTGTCGCCCTGGACGGCGTACGTCTGTGGGCAGTTGCCTTACCCATGGTGTCGTGCTCCCCCCGTTGGTCACGTGGCTTCCCTGATCAATGTCTCGCCGTGGGGAGGGTCGGCGCGGGGGTCCGCGGTCCTCGATCGAGGGCCGTACGGGCAGACAACCGGGGGACGTTCGGATGCTCGTGCCCCGGCGTGCCGTCCGCGTCGGCGCGGGGGCGCTCGCACGTCTGGCGTCTTCGGGCGTGAACGCGGAGCATGCTGGTGGGTACACGAACGGGCCGGGAGGTGGGCGCATGCGGTGGTGGGCCGGAGCATGGGCGGTCGCCGCGGTGCTGGCGCTGGCCGCGTGCGGCTCGTCGGACGGCGGCGGGTCGGCGGCGGGCAGTCCCTCGGGCCGTCCCTCGACGGAGCCCTCGTCCGGCAGCACCCCGGCGCGGCCTTCCCGGCCGCCCTCGTCCTCCGCGCCGTCCGGATCGGCCGCCTCGCCCTCCCCCTCGGCCACGGGGTGTGTCGCGGGGCGGACGCTGGTCACCGTCGAGCCTGGCGACCCGGTTCAGCGACGGTTGTGCGTGCGACCGGGAACCGTGATCTCCCTGGTGCTGCGGCCCCGGGTGGACGACAAACGGTGGACGGACGTGCGCAGTTCCGCGCCGGTCTTCGTCGTGGTGACCGGCTGGCGCCGGGACCCCGACGGCACCGCGCACGCCTCCCTGCGATGCGCCGGGACCCGGGGCGGCACCGCCGGCATCACCGCGCCGGCGAAGGCACCGGACGTGGCGGGCGCGGCGCGGGTCGCGTTCACGCTGGACGTCACCGTGACCCCGTACCCGCGGGAAGGCTGAGTCCGGCGGCTACCGGGGCCGGCCCTCCCGCGGCCGGCCCTGACGCACCGGTGCCCTGCGCATTCATCCGACGAGGTCGGTCGATTCCCACAGTGTCCGGTCCTCGGCGAGCTCCGCCGCGCCCTTGTCGGCCAGGGCGTTGACGGCGGCGTTGAACCGCGCCATGGAGGTGGGGTGGTCCGGGCCCAGGACGTACTCCTTGAGCGTGCGGCGGTGCGGGGCCATCGGGTCGTGCCGCGGTTCGCGCACCGAGCGCAGGATGTCCGGGAGGCGGCTGCAGGCGCGGTCCAGCAGATAGGCGCCGCCCGCGGTGGTGTAGGCGGCCCGGAATTCCTCGTCGGGCAGGTCGTGGGCGTTGGTCAGGACGTACGGCTTGAGGCCGGCGACGAAGTCGGCGACCACGGAGGACACGTCGCTGATGAGCACGTCGGCCTGGTTGAAGCACTCGTACAGGGTGGGCAGTTGCTCCAGGACGACGTGGTGCGCGACCGGGCCGCGGCTCTCCCAGAAGAGCCGGTGCCACTCGGCGTGCAGGGCGTGCCACTCGGCCGCGTCGTCGTGCTCGGGCGGGCGCGCCTCACGGGTCTGCTGGGCGTCGTCGCCGGCCTGCCGTCCGGCCAGTTCGTCGAGCCTCGACCGGATCCGCGTCAGCCGCGAGCGGACCTCGGCGGAGGCCGACCGTGCCGGTAGGGCCTGCCGGCGCTCGTTGTCGGCCTCCAGCAGTTCGCGGATCGTCCGGTCCGCGGCGGCCGCTTCGGCCGACCGCCTGCCGGTGAGCGGATGCGGCTTGTAGAGGATCCGGACGTCGTCGGCGAGGAGCTTCTCGATCAGGGGGACGCCCATCGGGATCAGGGAGGTGTGGCAGTCGTCGTCGCTCCAGCCCTCCCAGGTGGGGGCGTACATGACGACCGGCCGCGGGCCCGGTGTGTGATCGGCGTGCAGCCGGATCGGCGCCAGCTGCGGGCGGCCCACCTCGACGATGGCCTCCTCGCTGATGGCGTGCCGGACGCGCCGGTAACGGTCGCGGCCGGCCCGGCCCGCCACCCAGATCTCGTCGTAGACCTTGCTGACCCGGTTGCTGCTGGCCAGCTTGTCGCTGTCGCCGTGGCCGATGAAGACGTGTTTGGCCTCGGCCACGCGCAGCATGTGCACGTTCTTGCCGGCGTTGCCGGGATAGAGGACGACCCGGATGCCGGACAGGTCGAGCTCGGCGAGATCGTCGGCCTTGGGCACACAGAGGACCGGGAGCCCGGTGCGGCTGAGATGACGGAACGAGGCCCGCTCCCGGAGGATGATCAGCGGGCGCCGGTCGAGCTGTTCCAGCGTCTCGATCCACATGTTGACCTGGTACATGAAGTCCCGGGACACCGCGGCGAAGCTGAAGTACAGGGCCACCTCGGGCCGGTGGACGGCGAGTTGGCGATTGACCTCGGCGAAGATCTCTTCTCTTGCGGGCATACGGCGCACCCGGACGTACTGCCCCAGCAGTGCGGCCACCGCCCCCGCGGTGACGCCGACGGTCAGCGCGAAGCCGACGTACGCCGGCATCCGGCTGCCGGTGGCCAGCGCGGCCAGCAGTCCGACGTGGGCGGCCAGGTCCAGATGGAGGAGCTTGCGCAGGAAACGCCGGAACAGGACAGCGGGCGGCTGCTTCGGGATGGGCAACGCGCTCATGTCGAGGTTGCGCACCACCAGAGGCAGCACCCGCCGTCTGCGGATCGCGTGATGCAGCGCGGTGAACAGCATCACCAGCGCGAAATGAGCGCTGAAGACGGCGAGGGCTGCGACCAGCACGGAGTCGGGCGCGTTCATCCGGTCGGCCAGGGCGAGCAGCATCACCGTCCGGACGGCGAAGCGAAGCGTGCGGTCGAGCTGCAGTGTGGCCAGTCGGCGGACGAAGCCGGGAGCGCGGACGTGCAGCGCCTCGTCGGCGAGATAACTGACGGTCGACGCGACGGCGAAACCGCTCAGCGACGGCAGCAGCGCGCAGACGGGCAGGGCCGCGAAACCGGTGGCCAGCAGAAGGACGAGGAGCAGGTCAGTGGTCCCGCGCACGCGCAGGACACCACACAACCGGCGGGTGATCATGGACAAGGTTCCCCCCACGGAACTGACTACTGGCGGTAGCACCGCGCATGCCAGTTCGACTTGGACAGAGGGCGCATGGTTGTGCACCTCGAGCTCGGAAGTTGTTCACCTTTGATTCACACCGGTTTTCACTCCGCGTACGCGCGGGCCTCGGACATGGATTCGAAAACGGCGTGCACTTCGCCTCCAGAGGGGCATACGGGGAAGGGCACCCGGGACAGGGGGCGGCGGGAGCACGAGCGACGAGAAGGTGAGGACATGTCCGAGCCGGTGAACAGGCGGACCGCACGGCGACGGGCCGTGCCGTCGTCGTCGCCGTCCGCCGAGCTGACCACGGCGCTGGAGGCCATCGGGGCCGGCGCGTACGTCGTGGACGACGAGGGATGCATCATCGCCACCAACGTCCTCGCCGAACGGATGCTGGCCTTGCCGGCCGAGGACCTCGTGGGCCACGACGCACACGAGCTGCTGCACCGCGGACCGCAGGGCCAGACCCTGCCGAGGACGCAGTGCAGGATGCGTCGGTCGTTCCACGACCGGCGCCCGGCTCAGGCCGACATCGACTGGTTCGCGCGCGGGGACGGGACACTGCTGACCATCTCCTGGATGATCACGCCGTACGACCTCGCCGCCGAAGCCGGCCGCACGCTCGTCGTCTTCCACGTCGCCGAGGACCCGCTGCAGGCGGTGGCGCAACCGGAGCCGGCGGCCGCGCCGATGGCTGAGCTGGAACGGCTGGCCCTGCTGGCCGAGACCACCGCGCGGCTCACGTCCACGCTGGACACCGAGGAGACGCTGCGCCGGCTGGTCGAACTGGTCGTGCCCCGGCTGGCGGACTGGGCGGTCGTCGACCTGATCAGCGAGCGCGACGAGGTGTGGCGCACCGTCGTGGTCCATGCCGAGGACGACGGCACCCTGGTCCACCGGGAGGACCTGCAGGGCCCGATGCCGCCGATACCGCAGGAATCGGCGATGCCGCTCTCCCGTGCCCTGCGCGGCGTCGCCTCGACCCTGGCGGACCAGCAGACCTACCGGCAGCCACCGGACGCCGGCATAGCGGTCGAGCAGCGCCACCTGTTCGACACCACCGGCATGCACTCCGCGGCCATCGCGCCCATCCGCAGCACCCGCGACGTGCTGGGCGCCCTGACGCTGGGCCGCTCCGAGAACCCGGTGGCCTTCACCTCGGCCGAGCTCCCGCTGATCGAGGACATCGCCCGCCGTGCCGGTCTCGCGCTGGACAACGCCCGCCTCTACCAGCGTCAGCGCAAGGTCGCCGAGACCATGCAGAACCATCTGCTGCCCCAGATGCCGGGCGTGCCGGACCTGCAGATGACGGTCCGCTACCTGCCCGCGCCGCACGCCTCGCAGGTGGGCGGCGACTGGTACGACGCCTTCCGCCTGTCCGACGGCTCCACCGCCCTGGCCATCGGCGACGTCGTCGGCCACGACCTGGAGGCCGCGGCCGGCATGGCCCAGGTGCGCAACATGCTCCGCGCCTACGCCTGGTCCCAGCAGGAACCGCCCAGCCGGATCGTCGAACGGCTCGACGAGGCCATCCAGCACATCACCGACGTCTCCATGGCCACCGTGATCTTCGGCCGGATCGAGGCCGCGGAGAACGGCCACTGGCGGCTGTCCTGGACCAATGCGGGCCACCCTCCGCCGTTGCTGATCAGCCGCGACGGCCTGACCCGCTACCTCACCGAGGGCCACGGCCTCCTCCTGGGCACCGGCGCCAGGACCACGCGCCCCGACGCCGAGATCTCCCTCCCGCCCGGCTCCACCCTGGTGCTGTACACCGACGGACTGGTCGAGGCACGCGGCCACACCCTGGACGTGGGCCTGGACCGGCTGCGCCGCAACGCCGCCGCCCTCGCCCACCGCCCTCTCGGCTCGTTCACCGACCAGTTGCTGCGCCGCGTCCGGCCGGCCGAGAACGACGACGACGTCGCCCTCCTGGCCCTGCGCACCCCCGGCCACGCGATGGACGGGGTCGCCTCCGGCCGCGGGCGGTGAGCCGCCCCCGTTCGGGTACTCGCGCCGCGCGATGTTCTTCGACCGGAGGTGACCGCATGACCGATCGTGACGACGGACAGTCAGCCCAGGCACGCGAGGACCGGGGCGACGAGACGATGTCGGGGGAGGGCGCCGGCGTCGTGGAGGACGAGCCCTCCGTGCGGGAGGCCATCGACGACGACACGAGCGCCGCCGCGTTCGCGGTGCACGACGCCGAGGACCGGGGCCCGCTCGCGCCCGAGTTCCGGGAACCGCAGGAAGGTTCCGAGTGAGCGAGCGCATGGCGGACGAGAGCGGTGCCACGGTCCGGGAACGGCTGCGCCGGACGGCGACCGAGGTGTTCGGCTGGAGCGAGCTGCGGCCGGGACAGTCGACGGCGATGGAGGCCGTCGTACAGGGGCGCGACGCGCTGGCTGTCATGCCGACCGGCGCCGGGAAGTCGGCCGTGTACCAGGTGGCCGGACTGCTGCTGCCCGGTCCCACGGTCGTGGTCTCCCCGCTCATCGCCCTGCAGCGGGACCAGGTCGCCGGCCTGCTCGGCCACCGCCTGGCGCCGGGCGCCGTCGCCGTCAACTCGGCGCAGGCCGCCGGCGAGACGGCGGCCGCCTGGGACGCCGTACGCCACGGGGACGCCGAGTTCCTGTTCCTCTCCCCCGAGCAGCTGGCCAAGGACGAGGTCGTCGAGCGGCTGGCCGCGGCCGGGCCGTCCCTGTTCGTCGTGGACGAGGCCCAGTGCGTGGCCGCCTGGGGGCACGACTTCCGCCCCGACTACCTGCGCCTGGCCCAGGCGATCCAGCGGGTGGGCAGGCCCACGGTCCTCGCCCTGACGGCCACCGCCGCGCCACCCGTACGCGAGGAGATCGTGCGCCGGCTGGACATGGACGATCCCGCGATCGTCGCCGCCGGTTTCGACCGGCCGAACATCGCCCTGGAGGTGCGCCGCTTCCAGGAGGACGCGGACAAGCGGCGGGCGGTCGTGGAGCGCGCCGCGGGGGAACCCAAGCCGGGCATCGTCTACACCGCCACGCGCCGCGACGCCGAGGAGTACGCGGCCGACCTCGCCGACCTGGGCCTGTCCGCCGACGCCTACCACGCCGGTCTGGCGTCCGGTGAGCGCTCCCGGGTGCACGACGCCTTCCTGGCGGGCGACACCGACGTGGTGGTCGCCACCTCCGCCTTCGGCATGGGCATCGACAAGGAGGACGTACGGTTCGTGCTCCACGCGTCCGTGCCGGGTTCGCTCGACGCCTACTACCAGGAGATCGGCCGCGCGGGCCGCGACGGGCGGCCCGCGGTCGCCGTCCTCCACTACCGGCCCCAGGACAGCGCCCTGCAGCACCTCTTCGCCCGGCGCGCGCCCGACGAGGAGACTCTGGGCACGGTGGTGGAGAAGGTCCACGAAGACGGCGGGTGGCTGCCGCTGGACGAGATCGGCGAGGGGGCGGACCTCTCGCACCGGCGAGCGACGGCCGCGGTGAACCTCCTCGAACAGGCGGGCGTCGTCCGTACCGACGAGCAGGGGCGGGTGCGCGCGGTCGACGGCACGACGCCCGAGGACGCCACCGCACGCGCCGCGGAGGAGGCCCTCTCCCGCGGCAGACTGGAGCAGTCCAGGCTGGAGATGGTGCTCGGATACGCCGAGGCGACGGGCTGCCGCCGGCGTTTCCTGCTCGGTTACTTCGGTGAGCCGTACGACGCGCCGTGCGACAACTGCGACGTGTGCGTGCCCGCCTCGGCGCCGGACACGGTCGTCGACGGGGTCGGCGACACCGAGGACGCCCGCCCGGCCCATCCGGCGGCCCCGGCCTATCCGGCGGGCGCCTCGGTGCGGCACCGGGAATGGGGCGACGGCACGGTGATGAGCGAGGAGGGCGACCGCATCACCGTCCTGTTCGACTCCATGGGCTACCGGACGCTGTCCCTGGCCGCGATCGCCGACCAGGAACTGCTCACGTCGCGCGAAGGTGACAAGAGCTGAGCGGGCCCGGTCCTGTGACCGGCCTCAGCGCCGGGCCACCACACGTAGGGTCTTCACCGAGGGGTCTGCGGCGTCCGGGATGAGAACGCCGTGCTCGACGCCGCTGCGCAGGTAGTCCAGCACCTCCGCGGTGATGACCTCACCGGGGGCGATGGCCGGCACGCCCGGCGGGTAGGGGCTGATCATCTCGGCGGCGACGCGCCCGGCGGCCTGTTCCGCCGGCACGTGGTCGACCTCGGCGAAGAACGCCTCCCGCGGCAGCATGGCCTGCTCCAGTTCCAAGTCGGAGGGCTCGGGCAGGTGCACCGGAGGCCGGCGCTCGATGGTGTCCGCCCGGTCGACTAGGGCGCGCAGGGCGTCCAGCAGCACCTTCTCGGTCTCGTCGTCGTCGGCGTGCGTGATGGAGGCGCTGAGGCGGCAGGAGTCGGAACCGCCGACGTCCACGTGACGCTCGGCGCGCAGCCACTCGGCGGCCTGCATACCGCTGATGCCGAGTTCGCGAACGTCGATCACGATCTTCAGGGGGTCGAAGTCCGCGGCCAGCCCCTCGTCCACGATCTCCCCGCCCATGGGCCGCAGCCCGGGCAGGTCACCGGCCGCCGCGCGCACACGTTCCGCGCGGCGCAGGGCGACATCCAGCAGGTCGTGTCCGTGCTCGACCATCTGACGCCGCCAGCCGTCGAGGGTGGCGTACACCAGGGTCGAGGCACTGGTGGTGCCGAGCAGGTCCTCACGCTGCTTGAGCACCTCGGGCGAGATCCGGTCGTACTGGAGGTGGAAGACGGAACTCTGCTCGATCGCACCGCCCATCTTGTGCACGCTGGTGACCACCAGGTCCGCCTCGGCGTGCATGCCCCAGGCGGGCAGTTCGGAGTGGAAGGGCAGATGGGCGCCCCATGCCTCGTCGACGATCAGGGGTACGTCGAACTCGTGGCACGCCCGGGCCACACCCCGGATGTCGGCGCAGGTCCCCCAGTCCGTGGGGCTGATCAGCAGCATGCCCTTGGCGTCCGGGTGTTCCCGGAGCCGCCGCCGTACGTCGTCGGGCTCCGGCGGATGGGCGATGTGCCGCTCACGGTCGAACTTGGGGTGGACCCAGATCGGCTCGACGCCGTTGACGACGACGGCCGAGATCACGGATTTGTGCGCGTTGCGGGACAACAGCAGTTTCTCGCCGGGACCGGCCACGGCGAGCATCGCGGTCTTCACCGACAGGGAGCTGCCGCACGTGGAGAAGAACGCCTGCTCGGCGCCGACGGCGTCCGCCATCAGATCCTGCGCCTGGCTGAGCACACCCTGGGACTGGCGGCGGTCGTCCAGGCCGTTGAGGGACAGCACGTCGGAACGGAACACGTCCATGCCGACGATCTCCGCCACCCTGGGGTCGACGCCTCGGCCCTGCTTGTGGCCGGGGGGACCGAAGACCACGTCTCCACGGCGCCGGAACTCCTGCAGCGCCTCCAGGACGGGCACCCGCGAGTGATCCATGACTCCTCCACGTCCATCCACCGAGTCCGGGGACCGGGTCGTACGGCCGTGTCCCTCTGGACATCGTGTTGACCGGGTCCGGGCACTCAAACGCCGTGCCCGTCCTGCCAGGGCGTCACGGTCGGGGACGCAGCGGCGGTCGCGGCGCCGGTGGCCGGCCGGCGAGATCGGTGAGCAGACGCGTGCAGACGTCCCGGAGCTTGAGGTTGGTCTCCTGAGACAGCCGGCGCAGCAGGTCGAAGGCCTCCTCCTCCGTGCACTTGTGCTGTGCCATGACGCTGCCGATGGCCTGGTCGATGACGCGGCGGGAGGCGAGTGCGTTCTGCAGCTCGCGGGTGAAGTCCTCCGTGTCGGCCAGTCGCTGCGCCAGCGCGATGGCGCCACCGGCCTGTGCGGCGAACGCCCCCAGGGCGACGCGGTCGCTCTCGGTGAAGGCGTCCGGTCGTGCGGCGTAGAAGTTCAGCGCCCCGGCGGTGTTGGCACCCATCGGTACCGGCAGGGACAGCGACGAACGGATGCCCAGGCCGGCCGCGAACGACGGGTAGGAACCCCAGCGGCTCTCGTGCAGCGTGTCCGGCACATGGACGACCAGGCCGGTGCGCAGGGCCTCCAGGCAGGGGCCGTCGTCCTGGCCGTACTGCTTCTCGTCCAGTTTGTCCGCCACTCCCCCGGTGCTGACCACGGTCAGCGGACGCCCGCGTCGTTGCAGCGTCACCCCGCAGCCGTCCGCCCCCGAGTCGTCCACGGCGTCGTCCACGAGGTGCTGCAGGAAGTCGCGTACCGAGGCGGTCTCCGTCAGCCAGTCGATCATGTCGAGCGCGCGCTGGTTGCCATCCAGCCGATCCACCGCCCGTCACCTCCCATGTCAGGGCCACTTCTCGGGCTCCGAGCCTTGCTGTTACCCGCTCAGCGCCGGGATGCGACATGGGACGACATTTCCGCGGTCGGAGGACGTCGTACGTCGGACGGGACGGCGCCCGGGCGGGCGGTATCCTCGCGCGCCAGTGGCGGAGGTCGTCGGGGTCATCGGGCGGGGACTCGTGTGACACATGCGGTGCGCGGTGCGCTGTAACCGGTGGGCCGTGATCAAGGCCCGCAAGGCCCGCTTCCCCCGTGCGGGTCCTTGCCCACGGGCCGGGCGGGTGCGATTCCCCCCGACACCCGCCCGCCCGTGGCCCCTTACGCGGACGACGTGATCAGGCCTGATCCGGAGGGGCGCTGCGGACGCGCTGGGCGACGTCGCGCAGTTTGATGTTGTGCTGCTGGGAGATGCGACGCAGGACGTCGAAGGCGTCGTCCTCGCTCAGCCTGTGGCGTTCCATCAGGATGCCCATCGCCTCGCCGATGGCGTGCCGGGTCTTCATGGCGTCCTCGAGCTGGTCGATGGTGCGGGCGTCGGCGAGGGCGACGGCGGCGTGCGAGGCCAGCAGCCAGCCGGCGGTCTCGATGTCCTTGCCGAAGGCACCCGGGCGGCCGGCGTACAGGTTCAGCGCGCCGAAGTCCTCGTCGTGGGTGTAGAGCAGCACTCCGGTCATGCTGCCGATCCCCAGCTCGCGGGCCGCCGCCGCGAACCGCGGCCAGGACTCCTGTGGCCGCGTCATGTCCTCGATCCGGAAGACCCGCTCTCCGTTCGTCCGTCGGGCCAGGTCGAAACAGGGGCCCTCAGCGAGCTCGCCCTGCAGACGGTCGGAGGCCTCGACCACGTCCCCGCAGGCGGACAGGGTGACCGCCCTGCCCTTGCGCACCGCCAGAATGCCGGCGGCGTCGCAGCCCTCCACCAGTCGCACCGCCGAGTTCGCGATCTCGTCCAGCGTGCCCTGCACCGACTCCTGGGCCAGCAGGTTCCGCGCGAGCTGGGCCATCGACTCGGCGAACTCTCGCCACTCCACTGCCACCACCCGCCTCGGTCACCGGTCCGGCCAGCCTACCGCCCGCCCTCTCAAGGGCCTCGGACCGTGCGAACGGCGAGGCTCCGCCAACGGTGAGGATGATGTGACCATGGCCCCTTCGGCGCTATCGAGCCGGTGATCGCGGGTAGTCGGACGTTCTCAGTCTCATGGCCCCAGTCTCATCCCAAGGCGGTCGTATGCACTCTCCCAGACCGGAATCGCGTGTCCTCAGCCTCCCGACCACCGCACTCCGCCAGGGCCCGGCCCCGTCGGAGGACGACCAGTTCCGTCGCGCGCTGGCGGCACAGTCCGCCGCCCACATGGCGGAAGGCGCCCTGAGCGTGCTGGGGCCCATGCCCCTCGGCGAGGCGAGGCAGGTGCTGGCGGACCTGGGCCGCGCCGTCGGGATGGACGTCGCCACGGTTGCGGAACACCTGCTGAACGTGGTCCAGGGGCTGGACGCGCCCGCCGCGGTGACCGGCGAGCTGCACCGCGTGCTGGCGCCCTACCGGGGGTGAACGAGGTGCCGGGGGTAAATGAGGTGCGGGCATGTCCCGCCGTTGGCACGCTGCCCCGGTGAATCGCGAACAGATCTCCCGCATCGCCCATACCGAACACCCGATCAAGTCCCCGCTCTCCGACGACTCGGTACGCCGCCTGCTGGAACGCGGGCTGCCCAGGGGCGGCGAGCGGGTCCTCGACCTCGGCTGCGGCACCGGGGAATGGCTGCTGCGCGCCCTGGCCATGCGGCCCGGCGTGCGTGCCGAGGGTGTCGACATCTCCGAGGAGGCCCTGACCGAGGCGGCCGCCGCGGCGAGCGATCTCGGTGTCCGGGACCGTCTCGTGCTGCACCACCGCAAGGCCGAGGAGTTCGTGTCCGAGGAGCCGTTCGACGTGGTCCTCAGCTTCGGGGCCGCGCACGCCTTCGGCGGCCTGCTCCCCACGCTCGCCGCGGCCCGCCGGCACCTGGCTCCCCGGGGCCTCGTCCTCATCGGTGACGGCTTCTGGGAAAGGACTCCCTCGCAGGCGGCCGTCGAGATGCTCGGGGACTTCACCGACCTGGCGACGACCGTGGACCGGGTCGTCGCCGAGGGCTGGACTCCCGTCGACGGGCACGTCAGCACACGTCAGGAACTGGACGACTACGAATGGGCCTGCTGGGGGTCCCTGGCCGCGTGGGCCCTGGACCACCCCGACGATCCGGACAGTGGGGAGGCCCTGCGGACGGCCACGACCCGGCGTACGGAATGGCTTCGCGTCTACCGGGACCCCTTCGGCTTCTTCTCCCTCGTGCTGCGTCGCACACCCGGCTCCGCCTGATCCGGCCACGATGCCGGGCAGGCCGGCATCGCGGGGCGGTCAGGCGGTCAGGCGGTCAGGCGGTCAGGGGGTCAGGGGGTCAGGGGCAGGATCTCCACGTATCCGTCGGTCCCGTGCACGCGGATGCGTTGTCCGTCCTGGATCAGCCGTGTGGCCCCCTCCACGCCCACGACGGCGGGCAGTCCGTACTCCCGGGCGATCACCGCGCCGTGCGTCATCAGGCCGCCGACCTCCGTCACCAGGCCCGCGATGCCGACGAACAGGGGCGACCAGCTCGGGTCCGTACAGGCCGTGACCAGGATGTCGCCCGGCTCGAGATCGGCCTGCGCCATGTCGAGGATGACGCGGGCCCTTCCCTCGACGGTCCCCGCGGAGACCGGCAGGCCGATCAGGGCGCCGGCCGGTACGTCGTCGCGTCGGTACGCCCCGTTGAGGGTCTCGCCGTCCGATGTGAGCACCCGCGGCGGCGTCAGCGCCTGGTACGACCGGAACGCCTCTTCGCGCCGCCGGATGAGCTGCTCGTCCACCCGCTTTGAGCGCGCGGCCTCGTGGAACTCCTGGAAGGTGAGGTAGAAGACGTCCTCCTTCTCCCGGAGCACCCCGGCCCGCACCAGGCGCTCCGCCTCTTCTAGCAACGCCCGCTTGTAGACGAAGTAGCGGCTGACGATGCCGTACTTGGGGTACTCCCGGTACCCGATGAAGGTCCGCACCCGGTCGATCATCCGCTTGGTCTCGTCAGCCTTGCGGTCGCCGTCCGGCAGCGCCCGCAGGCGGGACAGCACCTCCTCTTCCTTCTCCCGCGCCCTTTGCCGGCCCTGCTCGAACCGCCGCTCGGCAGCGCCCGGTTCGAAGTTCCTGACGTTGTCGAGGATCAGCGGCAGGAGCGTGTCGGGGCGCTCGCGCCAACGCGGCCTCGTGATGTCGATCTCGCCGACGCAGCGCATGCCGTACCGGTCGAGGTAGGCCTCGATGGCGTCGCGCGCTTCGGTTCCGCCGGGGAGTTCGGCCAGTTCGTCCAGGAAGTCCTCGTCCTCGACTCCCTGAAGGAACGTCACCACCTCCGGATGCGGGCGGATGGCGTCCGCGACGTCGAGCAACGCCAGCCCCATCTCCGACGTGACGTTGCCGGGGGCGGACAGCGTGAGCGTGTCGGCCGCGTTCTTCTCGCCCAGCCACTCCAGCAGCTTGTCGTTGAGCCACCAGGTGGCCTCCATCCCCGCCATGATCGCGGGGAGGTTGAGCGGATCGGTGAGAACGCGCTTGTGCTCCTCGAAGGCCTCCAACAGGAAGTCGAACAGCGCCGGTCCGGTCCGGTCCCGGATGTCGTGCTCGAGGGCGGTGAGGGACTCCTCGTTGCGCTTGATCAGCTCGGTGACGATGGCCGGATCGGTCTCGATCGGTGCGGACGTGCCCGTGACCGGCGACCGGGCGGGACCCGCGTCCGGGAGCGTCGGGACGAAGCCTTCGCGGTCGAGGACGGTCTCCAGCGCGTCCCTGGTCAGCGGATCTCCCCGTCCGATGAGGTCCAGGAGGCGGGCGCGGCTCGCGGGCGAGGAGAGCGGCCGGGTGGAGTCGACGAACAGCCTCCCGCCGGCCTCGCGCATCGGCGCCATGGCCGTCAGCCGCCAGATGGACAGCCCCAGCGGCTTCATGGCATCGGTCATCATCTGCTGGTGGCCGACGGACACGTAGACGTGATTCTCCTGGTCGTCGGCCTCGGGGACGGGGAACAGCGTCGTGACGGGCCTGCTCTGGACGAACCGGAAGTCGTCGTCGACCAGGCACCACTCGATGTCCTGGGGGCTCCCGAAGTGCGCCTCGATGTCCCGGCCGAGCCGTACGAGCCGCAGGACCTGCTCGTCCGTCAGCGCCGGCTGCTCCCGCAACCGCGCGTCGACCGCCGTCTCCCGCGTCCCGCCGTCCGGCAGGGCGTGCAGGGCACGCTCCTTGGCGGCGATGGTCTTGGCGATCACCTCGCCGTCCCGCACCTTGTAGACGTCCGGGTTCACCAGGCCGGAGACCAGGGCCTCGCCGAGGCCGAAGCCGGCGTCCACGGTGGCGACCTTCCGGTTGCCCGTGACCGGATCGGCCGTGAACAGGATGCCGGACGCCCGCGGGACGACCATCCGCTGCACGACCACGGCCATGTGGACCGTGCGATGGTCGATGCCGTTGCGTTGGCGGTAGATCACGGCCCGCTCGGTGAACAGGGACGCCCAGCAGCGGCTGATGTGCCGGAGGACCTCGGTCGTTCCTACGACGTTCAGGTACGTGTCCTGCTGGCCCGCGAAGGAGGCCGTCGGCAGGTCCTCCGCCGTCGCGCTGGACCGGACGGCGTAGGCGGCCCGCTCGCCGTGCCGGGCGAGCGCGCCGGTGACGGCCGCCGCCACATCGTCCGGTACGGCGATCCCTTCGACGGCCCGGCGGATCCGCGCGCTGAGCGTACCGATGCCCTCCCGGTCGTCCGCGTTCAGTCGCGCCAGCTCGTCGAGCCAGTCCGCCATCGACGGCACTTGCGCCATGATCTGCCGGAAGGCGTCCGTCGTCACACAGAAGCCGCCCGGCACCCGGACGCCCTCGATCCGTGCCAGGCCGCCCAGATGGGCGCCCTTGCCGCCGACGACCGCGACCTGCGTCTCGTCGACCTCATCAAGATCCAGCACGTACTGCTCACTCATCGCGACTCCTCCTGGGCAGCCGTGCCCTCTCGCCCCGCATCGGCCGGTCGAACGCCCGCCCCCGTTAACAGCCCACCCATGTCGTGCCCTCGTTTCCGCAGGTCGTGGCCTCGGCCGACGATTCTGCGCCGTGACCGGGGCCTTGCCGCAAGCCCCCCAGTGCGCTATAAGTTGAGAGTGGCAAGGAGAGGTCTCCTTGCCTTTTCGTTTTCCGGCAGTGGGTTCGGTGTTGTCTTCCGGCCGCCGATACGGATCGGCCGTGGGCCGAAAAGCACTGTCAGATGCGCGCCGCGTCGCGCAGTGCGGCCGCTGAGCGCACGAGTGCCGCCACGGCAAGGGAGTTGCTGCCGGACGGCCACGCGAGCACCGTGGTGGCGCTGGGGGCGTCGACGACCGGCACGGCGACGTGTTCGGGCCACTGCCAGGCACGGCTGGACGCCGGGATGACGAGCAGCGTCCTGCCGAGCGCCACGAGTTGGGCGAGCTTGGACTGGGTGCGCACTTCCGGGCCGGGGCCGTCCGGGTAGGTGCCGTCGAGGCGGGGCCATCGGGCGATCGGCAGGTCCGGCACGTCGCTCACGTCCGCCAGCGTGAGCTGTTCGCGCGAGGCCAGCGGATGTCCCGCGGGAAGGATGGCGACCTGGCCCTCGACGTGGAGGTCTTCGGTGTCGAACCCGGCGAGGTCGTCGTAAGGACGATGCATGAGCGCCACGTCGGCGTGGCCGCCGCGGAGCAGTCGTGCCTGCTCGCCGACCTCGCAGAGGAGGACCTCGACCGGTACGGCGCCGGGTTCCTCCGCCTGCGTGTCGAGGAGCCGGCGCAGCAGTTCGTGGGACGCCCCGGCCTTCGTCACCAGGACCAGCGGCCGCTTCGGGTCCGCGGCGCGCCGCGTCCGACGCGCCGCGGCCGCCACCGCGTCGAGGGCCGCCGCGGCCTCCCGGTGCAGCACCCTGCCGGCCTCGGTGAGCGCCACGCCGCGGCGGTCCCGGTCGAGGAGCTGGACGCCGAGGCGCCGCTCCAGCAGGCGGATCGCGCGGGACAGAGGGGGCTGCGCGATGCCCAGCCGGTCGGCGGCGCGTCCGAAATGCAGTTCCTCGGCGACGGCGACGAAGTACCGGAGCTCGCGAGTCTCGAGATCGACCACGTGAGCAGCCTACTTACGGATACCCGGTGGGTATCACATGAGTCCGAACCGGTATTGGACGGTGCACGTGCGGCGCGCCGAGCATGGGCCGGGTGAACGACACGAAGACCGCGCTGGTCACCGGCGCGAACAAGGGAATCGGTTTTGCCGTCGCACAGGGCCTCGGGGCGCTCGGCTTCACGGTCGCGGTGGGCGCTCGTGACGACGACAGGCGCGCGGAGGCCGTGGCGCGGCTGCGCGCCGCGGGCGTCGACGCGTTCGGGGTCGCCCTCGACGTCACCTCCGACGGCAGTGCGGCCGAGGCGGCGGCCGCCGTCGAGCGGACGGCGGGGCGGCTCGACGTACTGGTCAACAACGCGGGCATCTCCGGACGGATCGACGGCGGCGTGCAGGATCCGACGACGCTCGACCTCGACGTCGTCCGCACGGTCCTCGACACCAACGTGTTCGGGGTGGTGCGGGTGACGAACGCGATGCTTCCCCTGCTGCGCCGCGCCACCTCTCCGCGCGTCGTCAACATGTCGAGCAACATGGGGTCGTTGACCTTGCAGACGGGCCCGGTCATGGCGGCGTACGCGCCGTCGAAGTCGATGCTCAACAGCCTCACGACGCAGTACGCCCGCCGGCTCGCCGACACGCGTGTCATCGTCAACGCCTGCTGCCCCGGCTATGTGGCGACCGACTTCACCGGCTTCAACGCGCCGCGCACGCCCGAGCAGGGTGCCGCGATCGCGATCCGGCTGGCCACCCTGCCGGACGACGGGCCGCGCGGCGGCTTCTTCGACGACGAAGGCGTCGTCCCCTGGTGATGCCGCGGAGTGCGCCCGGCAGCGCGTGCGGGCCCGGTCTCAGGGCCGGGCGTGCACACCCATGCCGCCGGAGACGACGAGGTCGTCGCCGGTGATGTAGCCGGCGGCGTCCGAGGCGAGGAAGGCCACGGCCTCGGCGATGTCGGCGGGGGTCCCGACGCGGCCGAGCGGCACGTCTTCCGCCCAGGCGTCGAGCATGTCCGGGGTGACACCCATCTCGGCGTAGACGGGGGTGTCGATCAGCCCCGGGCTGACGGCGTTGACGCGGATGCGGCGAGGGGCGAGTTCGAGCGCCAGGGACCGCACCAGGGGTATCAGAGCGCCCTTCGCGGCGGTCGTCGCGGCTCCGATCCCTTCGCCGGCACCCACCGTGAACACGACCGAGGCGCCGTCCTTGAGAAGGGGAAGTGCCTTTTGCAGGGTGAAGAAGCCGCCCTTGACGTTGATGTCGAACAGGTCGTCGAAAGCCTTTTCGTCGGTCGACGCGACCGGGCCGGGGCGGGAGACGCCGGCGTTGAGGAAGAGCAGGTCGACGGAACCGAGGTGGCGGCGCGCCTGCTCCATCGCCCGGTCGAGGTCCGGCAGGGAGCGTGCGTCGGCCCGGACGGCCAGGACGCCGTCGGGAAGCCCGGCGTCGGCGACGTTCCGTACGCCGGTGACCATGACGCGGTGGCCGCGGGAGTGGAGCAGTTCGGCGGTCGCCTTGCCGATGCCGCTGGTTCCGCCGGTGATCAGAGCCGTGCGTGCAGACATGGTGCGTTCCTTCGCGTTCCGCTGGGAAGCTGACAGTGACACCGTATGCCTATCTGGCAGCGACTGCCAGACCTCGTGTGAGTGTCACCCTGACAGTGCGGCGCTAGTGTGGGGGCATGAAGCAGGAAGCCAAGGCAGCGACGGGGGCGTCGACGACCCTGTGGGACCGGACGCGGCAGCTCGCCTCTCAGGAGATCCTCGATACGTCCCTGCGCCTGTTCACCGAGCAGGGGTACGACGAGACGACCATCGCCCAGATCGCCCGCGAGGCCGGCGTCTCCCAGCGCACCCTCTTCCGGTACTTCGGCAGCAAGGAGGACCTGCTCGGCGGCGGCCAGGACCGTTTCGGGCAGGTCCTGACGGACACGATCGGCGCACTGCCGGCCGACGCCGACGCCTGGGCGGCCCTGCGCGCGGGTATCGCCGCCGTGCTGACCCTGCACGACAGCCGGGAACAGGCCCTGAAACGGTTCCGTCTGATGCACAACACGGCCTCGCTGCGCGCCGGTTGGCTGGAGAAGCGACTGCGCTTCCAGGAGGATCTGCTGCCGCTCATCGAGGCGCGCATGGACCGCACCGCGGCCGGCGGCACGGCTCTCAGGGCCCGCGCCGTGATCGCGACGGCGTTCGCGTGCCTGGACGCCGCGTCGATGACATGGGTCGCCGATGACGGCGAGGGCGACCTCATGGACCTCTACGACGAGTGCCTGGCCGCCGTGCGCGGCTGAACGGCGGTCACCGGCAGGCGGCGCCGCGATGACCGTTTCCGGTCACAGCGCCCGCGTGGTCAGCGTGCCGGTGGCTCCGACGCGGTGAAGCGTTCGAAGCCCGCGTGGAAGGCCGTGCCACGCGGGTCGGTCGCGCTGTAGTGGAAGGCGGCCAGCCCGCAGCCGCGCGCGTCGAAGGCGGCTCCGGTGTAGGAGGCCACCTGGGTGCCGTCGACGGCGAGTTCGACCTTGATCAGACCCGCACCGGCCGACGAACAGTTCATGGCCATGTCGACCAGCTGCCGGCTGTCCACTCGGAGCCCCATGTCCGCGAGGTTCACCTCGACGACCCGGTCGTGCTGGAAGGCTCCCTTGAAGCGGAACTCGCGCACGATCAACGCCTCCTGATCCGTGGTCAGGTAGGTCGCCCAGCGGGAGCCCGTGCGGAAGTCGCCCGAGCCGTCGCACCACAGTCCGACGCCGCCCTCGCCCCCGTACCAGGCCGTCTGCGTGCTGAGCCGGACGGCGAACGACGACGGCTCGAAGGGCGCTTGCGGCCACACCTCCAGCTCGGATCGGGGGTCCACCAGCATGGTCCCGCCCTGGTGCGTGATCCTGGCCAGGGCCGGGTCCTTGTGCGTCCAGTCACCCGAATCGGTCAAGTCATCGGTGTACGAAGGGAGTCGGGAGCCCGCTGATCTCTTGGGGTTCCCGGCCGCCGCGGACACGGAGTCCTTGGCCTGCGGGCCGCCCTTGTCCGACGATCCGCCCGTTGTGGTGCTCAGGACGACGGCGAGCAGCACCGCCACCGCGGCACTGCCGGCCGCGAGGGCCCACAGACGCAGCTGCTTGCCGCTCGCGCGCACGGGTGACGGCGGCCGCTGCGGTGCCGGCGCGGCCGCCTCGGCGTGCGCGCTTTCCGTCGCCCCGGCCGCGGCGGCGAGCCGGGTGACGAGCTCGGCGGCGGTGGGGCGTCGGTCGGGGTCCTTGCGCAGACAGTCGGCGATGACCGAGCGGACCGGCTCGGGCACCGCGGTGAGGTCCGGCTCGCGCTCGCACACGGCGACGAGCACCTCGTAGTCGCTCTCCCCGTCGAAGGGATGTCGGCCTGTGGCGGCGAAGTAGAGCGTGCCGCCGAGGGAGAACACGTCGGATGCGCTGGTCACCCGGTGGGATTTGACCTGCTCCGGCGACATGTACGCGGGCGAGCCCAGCACACTGCCCGGCGTGGTGAGCGCCGACTCCAGCAGCCGGTCGTCACGGGCGATGCCGAAGTCGATGATCCGCGGGCCGTCCGGGGAGAGCAGGATGTTGGACGGTTTGATGTCCCGGTGCACCACGCCCACGCGGTGCACCTGGGCCAGCGCGTGCGCCACCGCCAGCGCCACGGACTGCAGCCGCCCGGAGGCCAACGGGCCCCCGGCCGCAACGTGTTGGTGGACGGTGGGCCCGGGCACGAACTCGCTGACGATGTACGGGTGCGGCCCGGAGAGGTCGGCGTCCAGGACCCGTGCCGTGGCCAGCTCACCCACCCGGCTCGCCGCGCCGAACTCCCTGCGCACCCGGGCGAGCGCGACCTCGTCGTACTCCTTGCCCGGCAGCAGGAACTTCACCACGACCTGGCGTCCCGCCCGGTCCCGGGCGAGCCAGACCACACCCTGCCCGCCCCGGCCGAGCTCGCGCTCGTAGACGTATCCGCCCACCGACAACTGCATTCGAGGATCCATGCCCCCGCCCCCCAGCGCCGCCCCCGGCTCATGGCCATCCTTCAGCGTATGGGGTTTCCAGGGCCGTAACAGGACTTTTGGCGGGGTCTGCTGACAAAGAGACCATCAAGCCCGGCCGCGGTGGCCGTCCAACCGCCGTTCATCAGGCGGCTCAGCGCGCGATTCATCGGGCGGTCCATCGCGCGGTTCAGCGCACCGGGAAGCCGAACGAATAGCCCTGCTGCTTGAGTTGGGGCAGGATCCGGCGCAGCGCCTCGACGGTCTGGGAGCGGTCGCCGCCGGCGTCGTGGAAGAGCACCGTCGGCCCGTTGGGCAGTTCCCGGTCCACGGTGGCCACGATGGCGTCCGTGCCCGGCCGTTCGAAGTCCTTGGAGTCGACGTTCCAGCCCAGCGGGCGCATGCCACGGGAGGCGGCGAGCTTGCGGCTGTAAGGCGTGAACGCGCCGCCGGGCGCCCGGTAGTACATGGGCCGTACGCCCCCGGACGCTTCGGTGATCATGCGTTCGGCGTCGAGGATCTCCCGGGACTGGTAGGCCTCGGACTTCTTGTCCATGCCGGTGTCGTGGGACACCGAGTGGTCGCACAGCCGGTGCCCGGCGGCGACCACCTTCTTCACGAGGTCGGGGTGCGCCTGTGCCTGCGTGCCGACCATGCAGAACGTGGCCTTCACCCCGTACTGGCGCAGCACGTCGAGGACTTGCGGGGTCCACTCGGGGTCGGGGCCGTCGTCGATGGTGATGTTCACGCCGCGCGCCCCCTTGTCCGAGGCATGCACGATGGTCACCGCGACCGGCTTGACCTCGCTGCCGTGTGCGGCCGAGGCGGCGGTCTTCGGCGACGAACCGCCCACGACGCCGGCCTGGGCGGTCCACACCGAGGCACCGGCGGCCAGCGCGGTCACCCCGACCGCCGCCACGACCACCTTGCCGTACCAGCCCCGTCCGCCGCTGTGCCGTGCCATGTCCGCCCCGCTTCCGCGCAGTTCCTCGCCGATTCCCCGGTCGACTTCCGACCACCTGACGAGACGAGCGACGGCGGCTTCGGGATGCGTCCGTTACCGATCAAGGACAATTCCGGGGGCGTTCGCGGACAACTCGGCAACCGAGAGGCCGGGCAGGGCCGTTGAGCGGAGGCGGCGGCCACCGCTCGGCGTGTTCACCAGGCGATCCGGGCCGCCACGGGCAGGTGGTCGCTGCCGGTGGACGGCAGCACCCACGAACTCCGCGGCTTCACACCCCGGACCAGGATCTGGTCGATCCTCGCCACCGGGAACCTCGCCGGCCAGGTGAAGCCGAAGCCGTCGCCGGCCACGTCCGGGGCCGAGCGCAGCCGGGAGGTGATGGCGTCGAAGACGCGGTCGTCCGTGGTGCCGTTGAGGTCTCCGAGCAGCACGACCCGCCGGTTCGGCTCGGCGGCGAGGGCCTTGCCGAGCGCTTCGGCGTTGCGGTCCCGGCTGCCCGTCCAGAAGCCGCTCCTCGGCATCAGGCGTACCGACCCGAGGTGCGCCACATAGACGGCGACAGGTCCCTTGCCGGTGGTCACCGTGGTGCGCAGCGCACGGTTGCCGGCCATCTTGACGTCGGCCGGCTTGGTGGCGGCCAGCGGCCCGTAGTCCGTCTCGATGTCGACCGGCCCGGTGTCCGACAGCGGCAGCTTGCTCCACAGCCCGACCGTGCCCTGCACCGTGTGGTACCGGTACACCTTCGCCAGCCCCTTCTCGTACGCGTCAAGGGCCTGCGGGGTCAGCTCCTCCAGGGCCAGGACGTCGGCCCCGGAGGCGGCGAGTTCACGCGCGGTGCCGACCGGGTCGGAGTTGCCGGCGTCGACGTTGTGGCTGACCACGGTGAGGTCGCCGCCCGGCTGGGACTTGTCGCCGAGCAGGGCGCCGAAGAGGTTCAGCCACACCATGACCGGCAGCAGCAGCGCGGCCACCGCGGACGCGGAGCGGCGCCACAGCGCCCCTGCCAGCAGCACCGGGACGAACAGGCCGAACCAGGGCAGGAAGGTCTCCACCAGGCTGCCGAGACTCCCGCGGTCCGTGATCCGGGCGTGCAGCAGCATGACCAGGCCGAGCGACAGCGCCAGTGCCGCGAGTACCGGGCCGCGCTTCCAGGGGCCCGGTCCGGCGAGGGCGCGGACCGCCCGGCGGATGCCGCCGCCTCCGGTGCCGGGGCCGGTGTCGCCGCCGGGCGCTTCGGCATCGCCGGGCTCGACGCCGGAGGGCGGTGCGGACGGATCGTCGGGAGGGGACGTCTCACGTGCTGACGGTGTCGGCCACATCATGCTCGCAGTCAAGGCGGCGCGGTGTTGTGGGCACGTATGCGGTTTTCGATATGCCGGCGATACGCGCCGGTTCGTAGCATCGAAGGCATGCGTGTGCTGATCGTCGAGGACGAGCCCTATCTGGCGGAAGCCATCCGCGACGGTCTGCGTCTGGAGGCGATCGCCGCGGACATCGCGGGCGACGGCGACACCGCTCTGGAGCTGCTGGGCATCAACGCCTACGACATCGCCGTCCTGGACCGAGACGTCCCCGGACCCTCCGGTGACGAGATCGCCAAGCGCATCGTCGCCTCCGGCAGCGGCATGCCGATCCTCATGCTCACCGCGGCCGACCGCCTCGACGACAAGGCCTCCGGCTTCGAGCTGGGCGCGGACGACTACCTGACCAAGCCCTTCGAACTGCGCGAGCTCGCCCTCAGGCTCCGGGCGCTCGACCGCAGACGCGCCCACAGCAGGCCCCCGGTGCGGGAGATCGCGGGTGTGCGCCTCGACCCGTTCCGCAGGGAGGTCTACCGCGACGGCCGTTTCGTCGCGTTGACCAGGAAGCAGTTCGCCGTGCTCGAGGTCCTCGTCGCCGCCGAGGGCGGGGTCGTCAGCGCCGAGGAGCTCCTGGAACGCGCGTGGGACGAGAACGCCGACCCTTTCACCAACGCCGTACGCATCACCGTCTCGGCCCTGCGCAAGCGGCTCGGCGAGCCCTGGATCATCGCCACGGTGCCGGGCGTCGGCTACCGCATCGACGCGCAGCCGCAGGCCGCGGACGAGGGAGGCAACCGTGGATAGAGCGCCCGGCGTGAGCGTGCGCCTCAAACTCACCCTCAGCTACGCCGGGTTCCTCATGGTCGCCGGCGTCCTGCTGCTCGCGGCCGTGTGGGTGTTCCTCCTGCGCTACGTCCCCAACCGCGCGATGCTCATCAACCCCGACGACAGGCCGACGGGCGTCTTCCCCATCCGGTCCGCCCTGCTGGAGGTCTTCGCTCCGAGGGCCGCCGCGGTACTGGCGTTCCTGCTGCTCTTCGGGCTTCTGGGAGGGTGGGTCCTCGCCGGGCGGATGCTCGCCCCGCTGACCCGCATCACGGACGCCACCCGCATGGCCACGAGCGGCTCGCTCTCCCACCGCGTCCGGCTGCCGGGCCGCGGGGACGAGTTCCGGGAACTCGCCGACGCGTTCGACGCGATGCTCGCACGGCTCGAAGCACACGTCGCCGAACAGCGCAGATTCGCCGCCAACGCCTCGCACGAGCTGCGCACCCCGCTCGCCGTCTCCAAGGCGCTCCTCGACGTGGCCCGCGCCGATCCGCACCACGACACCGACGAGCTCATCGACCGGCTCCACGCCGTCAACAGCCGGGCGATCGGCCTCACCGAGGCGCTGCTGCTGCTCAGCCGCGCCGACCAGCGGTCCTTCGTCCGCGAGCCCGTCGATCTGTCGCTCGTGGCGGAGGAAGCCACCGAAACGCTGCTGCCTCTCGCGGAGAAGCAGGGCGTCACCGTCGAGGCGTGCGGAGACATCGCCCCCACGACCGGATCGCAGGCACTCCTGCTGCAACTGACCACGAACCTCGTGCACAACGCGATCGTCCACAACCTGCCCGGACAGGGCACCGTGCGGGTGCACACCGCCGTCCGCCCGGACACGGTGGTGCTCACCGTCGAGAACACCGGCGAGCACGTCACCCCGGAACTGGCCGAGACACTCGCCGAACCGTTCCAGCGCGGCACCGAACGAACCCACGGCGACCACGCGGGCGTCGGCCTCGGTCTGGCGATCGTCAAGACCATCACCCACGCGCACGACGGAACGCTCACCCTCGCACCGCGCCCGGCCGGCGGGCTCCGCGTCACCGTGGAACTCCCCCGCCACAGCCCCGCACCGGGCGCGCCCCCGGTCGATGCCGTGGACCGGTCGGGCATCACCGGGACGGAGACCTCCGGCCCCTGACCGGGCGCGTAGGGAGCGAGGCACGCACGTGCACCGGTCGTTCGGCCCCCACGCAGGGCCGGACGTCCCCTCCCGCGGGGACCGGTGCCGCGATGGGATGAAGAGAGACCGGCGCGGCGGCCGCCGCGGCGGCCCCTCCGAGGTGTGTCATGAACCACTCCGACCGCATCGCACGGCTGCGCAGGCTGACCGCCGCAGTGGTGGCCCCACGGCTCGAGCCGGTCCTCCTGGTCGTCACGGCGGCCGCTCTGACCGGCGGTGTCATCGCCTGGCTGGCGGACGCCGGGGGCCTCGCCGACCTGTTCTGGGGCCTGGGCACCGTGGCCGCCGTCGTCCCCGCGGTGGGGTGGGTGCTCAGCGCGCTGCGGCGCGGTCAGACGGGAGTGGATCTGATCGCCGTCCTCGCGCTCGGGGGCACGCTGGCCGTCGGCGAGTACCTGGCCGGTGCGCTGATCGCCCTCATGCTCGCCACCGGCCGCACCCTGGAGGCGGCCGCCCAGCGACGGGCCTCCCACGATCTGCGCGCGTTGCTCGAACACGCCCCCCGTTCGGCACACCGCCGCACGGACGCCGGGGTCGACACCGTGCCGCTGGCGGAGATCGCCGTCGGCGACCTGCTCGTCGTACGGCCCGGCGAGGTCGTCCCCGTCGACGGCCGTGTGGAGAGCACGGTCGCCGTCCTGGACGAGTCGGTGCTCACCGGTGAACCCCTCCAGGTCGAGCGGATCCAGGGTGAAGGAGTGCGCAGCGGCGCCGTGAACGCCGGCGGTGCCTTCGAGCTGCGGGCGACCGCCGCCGAGCAGGACAGCACCTACGCCGGCATCGTACGGCTGGCCCAGGAGGCGGGGGCCGAGTCGGCGCCGGTCGTGCGGCTGGCCGACCGGTACGCGGCCTGGTTCCTGCCCCTTTCCCTCGTGGTCGCGGGACTGGCGTGGCTGATCAGCGGTTCCGCCGTGCGCGCGGTGGCCGTCCTGGTCGTCGCCACCCCCTGCCCGCTGCTGCTGGCCGCCCCGGTGGCCATCGTCTCCGGCCTGTCCCGCGCCTCCCGGCTCGGTGTGGTCATCCGTGACGGCGGCGCCCTGGAGAACCTGGGCCGCGCCCGCACCCTCCTGCTCGACAAGACCGGCACCCTCACCCGAGGACGTCCGCGCGTCCTCGACATCACCGCCGCCCCCGGTCTCAAGCCGGCCGAGGTGCTGCGTCTGGCGGCCTCCCTCGACCAGTACTCGCCGCATGTCCTGGCCCAGGCCATCGTCGACACCGCGCGGGAACGCAAGCTGGAGCTGTCGGCCCCGACGGACGTCACCGAGGAACCGGGCCGCGGCGCCACCGGCGTCGTGGACGGACACCGGGTCTCCATCGGGCGCCTGGGCCGCGAGGAGGAACCTCCCGTCTGGGCCAAGGCGGTCGACAACCGCGCCCTCCTCGACGGCGCGGCCATCGCCTGGCTCACCCTCGACGGCGAACCCGCCGGCGCCGTCCTCCTGCGGGACCCGCTGCGCCACGACGCCCCGCGCACCCTGCGCCATCTGCGGGCCGCCGGCATCGAGCGGCTGCTGATGCTCACCGGTGACCGCGCCGCGCCGGCCCGAGAGGTCGCCGCCGTTCTCGGTCTGGACGAGGTGCGTGCCGAGCTCGGCCCCGCCGACAAGGTCGCCGTCGTCCGCGCCGAGCGCGAGCGCGCGGTCACCGTGATGGTCGGCGACGGCGTCAACGACGCCCCCGCCCTCGCCGCCGCCGACATCGGCGTGGCCATGGGGGCCCGCGGCTCCACCGCCTCCTCCGAAGCCGCCGACATCGTCCTGACCACCGACCGCGTCGACCGGCTCGGCGACGCCGTGACCATCGCCCAGCGCGCCCGCCGTATCGCCGTACAGAGCGCCCTCGGCGGCATGCTGATGTCCCTGGCCGCCATGGCCGCGGCCGCCTTCGGCCTGCTCCCGCCCGCCGCCGGCGCCCTGCTCCAGGAGGGCATCGACGTGGCCGTCATCCTCAACGCCCTGCGTGCGCTGCGTGTCGACCAGGCGGCCCGTCCGCCGCTGACTCCCGCCGCCGAGGCCCTCATCCACCGCTTCGCCGCCGAACACGACGACCTGCAGGACGTCCTCGAATCCGTTCGGGCCGCCGCCGACCGTCTCTCCGACACGCCTGGGCCCAAGGCCCTGGCCGCGGTCGAGGAGACCCACCGGCTGCTCACCGAACGCCTGCTGCCGCACGAATACGCCGAGGAGCACCAGCTGTATCCGGCCCTCGCCCCCACCCTCGGCGGTCCCGAGGCCACCGCGACCATGAGCCGCGCCCACACCGAGATCGAACGCCTCTCCCGCCGCGTCGCCACACACCTGGAACTCGCCCACGCCGAAGGCGGTCTGGCGCCCGAACAACTCGACGACCTGCGCTCCTGCCTCTACGGCCTGAACACCGTCCTGCGCCTGCACTTCACCCAGGAGGAGGAGAACTACTTCTCCCTCGCCCCGTAGACATGGCGCCCGCCGCAGCCCTTCTCGTGCCGGGGACCAACGTCCCGCCGGTGCGGGACGAACGGCCCCGAGCCGCGCCCGGCGACGGCGGGACGATGAAAGTGAGACATTTCCCCGAGGGGGTGACGTCATGACTCACACCAGTACGTCACCGGACCACGAGCGGGCGCGGACACGCGCCCAGAAGAAGCGGAGGTGGCGCGGCGATCTGATGGCGTACGCCATCGTCAACGCGTTCCTCATCGGCGTCTGGGCGATCACCGGCCTGGGTTACTTCTGGCCGGGCTGGGTCCTGGGCGTATGGGGCCTGTTCATGATCCTCTCCGCATGGGACCTGTACTTCCGCCACGACGTGACAGCCGAGGAGATCGAACGAGAGCTGCACAAGCACGCCTGACCACCTGCCACCGGCTCACACGGCGCACCACCGATCACCGCCCCGACCTCCCCGCCGCCGGGAGCGGGCTGAGGTAGGCGTACACCGGCCCGTCCAGGTGGACCAAGTGCCAGCCGCGCGCATACGAAGGCGCGCGGCCGGTGGCGGTGGTGAGGACCGCGACCGGTGTGCGCCGCGCGGTTCCCGCGAGCCGCGCGGCCGTCGTGTTGGCGTTGTGGCCCTTCGTGGCGGCGGAGGAACACCCGGCGTAGAACGCGATCGGTATGGGCGGCACATCGGTGCCGTGGCTCGCGACCACGCAGGGCGGCCGCACACCCTCGCGATGCAGCGCGTCGGCCGTGCGCGCCCAGTCGCGATGGCTGGCGGTGGCGCGGTCCACGGTGCGTTCCAGCACCACGTACTGCACCGCCAGATGTCCGGCCAGCCCCACCGCGAGGAGCACCGTCGCAAGCCGCCGCCACGGCGCGCTCGGCGCCGTCACCAGCCACCCGAGGGCGTCGGCGACCGGAATCGCCACCAGGGCGTAGGCGGGCAGGAGGAAGCGGGGCGCCGCGTAGTCGATCATGAACAGGTACGGGACCGCGGCCGTCGTGGCGCAGGCCAGCGGCAGCAGCGTGGGCAGGGTACGGCGGGCGCGCACGGCGACGAGCAGTCCTACGGCGGCGAGCACGGGCAGCGCCAGCCACCAGGCGTACACCGCCACATGGGGCATCGCTCCGGTGCACGGGCGGCACAGCGACCGGCCGCCGAGGCTGCGCAGCTGGTCGTCGACCGCGAAGTTCCAGCCGAGACCGCCCTGGATGTCGGAGCCCCTGGACAGCCGCTCCGCGACACCGCCGAAGCTCACGTACGCCTCGACCACCCACTCGGCCGCCCCGGCGACCAGCCCTCCGACGAGCGCGAGCAGCAGCCGGGGCTGCCGGAACCGCCGGGCGGCCACCGGCAGCACGAGCATCGGCAACGCCGCCCACACGGCGTCGGTGGGCCGCATCAGGGCCATCAGGGCCGCGCTGAACGCCAGCCCCCACAGCGGGGCACGGCGGGTGCGGTCGGCTCCGGCACGCAGGAAGCAGCCGACGGCGGCGAGCGCGCCGAGGGCCACCCACAGGTTGGCCATCGCCTGCGGGCCGTAGAACAAGGTCACCCACAGGCTCGCGAACAGCGCGCCGCCCACGGCCAGGACGCGCGCCGGGAACAGGCCCCGCCAGCAGCGCAGGGCCAGGTACAGGCCGAGCCCCGAGAGCAGCGCCAAATACACCCGCAGCAACGGCGTCGACGTCGACCAGGCGGCGACGGGCGCCACCAGCACGGAGACCCCGCGGGTGCGTGGCGCGCTGAAGAAGGCCGCCGGTGCCTGCGGGCTGACCTGGCTGACGTACACCGTCTCGTCCCAGCCCAGCCCCATTCCGGGCCGGACGAGCAGCAGCTGCGCCAGGGTGAAGGCGGCCGCCACCAGCGCCGGCCACGCGCGGCCGTCCCGGCTCCACCACGGCCCGTGGGCTAAGGGCACTTCGCTCCGGACGGCACTGGTGTCCGCGTGCAGGTTTCTGGTCATGTCCCCGCTCCCCCTTGCAAGATGGTGGCCTTCCGCTGCCGCACAAAGCGCAGGACACAGCGGACAGCCCACGAACGGCAGGGAAACGACACCGCCAACGTAACGCGCCCCGGGCGCTGACGCGGGGCGGGGCTCGGCCGCACGTGTCACCGGCCCGCCCCGCTCACGACCGCGGCACGGGCAGGACGACGCGGTCCAGGACAGCTCCGTCGTCGCTCACCGCGGTGACGGTCACGCGGGTCGCGGTGAGCTCGACGGCCGTGAAGTGGTGGCGCGAGACGGCGGCCGCGCGGTGCGGGGTACGGCAGCCGGAGGCGACGGGGTACAGCGCGGCGCCGCCGCCTCCCGTCACGATGTACGTGACCCCGCGCGCGGAGGTGAACCGCTGGTAGTTGTGGTCGTGTCCGTTCAGCACGAGCGTGACGCGATGGCGTTCCAGGACAGGAACCCAGCGGGCGTCCACGGCGGGCGTGGACCCGTGCAGCGAGCAGGACCAGGCGGGCTGGTGGAAGACCACCACGCGAACGGGCGGTCCGGCGGCGGACAGGCGGTCCTCCAGCCAGCGGGTCTGGGCCGCGTCGGGGCGGTCGGCGTCGAGGAACAGCAGCTGCGCGCCGGGCAGCCGCTTCGCGTACGGCGGCTTGGGCAGGCCCAGATGACGCAGTTCCGCGGTCCCGTGGCCGTTCTGGACGTCGTGGTTGCCGAGGCTGATCCACATCGGGCGTCGCAGGATGCGGTAGGGCTGGTCGAGCCGGGATGCGAACAGGCTGGGGCTGCCGTCGGGATAGACGTTGTCCCCGGTGGTGACCAGGGCGTCCACCCGGTGCCCGGTCCGGGCCCAGGTCTCCATGGCCCGGGCCACCGCGCGCTGCGCCGCGTTGCCGGTGCCGAAGTCCCCGAACGCGACGAAGCCCGACCGTACGCCCGCCGTACGCGACGCCGATACGGAGGGGACCGGGGGTGCCGTGCCGGCGGCCGGTCCGGACCGGCCGCTGCACGCGGTGACCGACAGCATGATCGCGGCGGCCCCCAGGGCGAAACGGCGCGGGCGCCGGAGGCCGGCCTTCCCGCGGGGACGGCGGCTGTTCGGTGACCCGTGCCCGGTCATTCGACCACGCGCAGGGTCGCGGGGATGTTAATGCGCCGCAGGCGGCGGGCGGTCAGCAGCGGGGTGAGGGCCACGGCGACGATGCCGAGGAGGAGCGCGGTGAGACAGGTGCCGGGGGCGAGGGTGACGTCGAAGCCGATCTCCGGCATGGTGCGGGCGAGTTGGACCCGGACCATCCAGCGGTCGATGCCCTGGCCCAGCACGATCCCGGCGGCGGTGCCGAGCGTGCCGAGGAGGGCGCTCTCGGCGACGGCCATGCCCAGGACGGTACGGACGGGCAGTCCGAAGGCGAACATGGTGGCGTTCTCCCGGGAGCGTTCGTCGGCGGAGATGCTCGCGGCGTTGAAGGCGATCAGCACCGCCAGGGCGAGGGTCACGCCGGCGGCGATGTCGAGGATGCCGGTGAACTCCTCGACGCCCTTGCGCAGCGCGTCCACGCTCTCGGTCCTGCCCGATCCGGACGCGCCCAGCACGACGACGAAGGCGTTCTCGTCCACGTGCAGATCGACGCCGTCCAGTGCGGTGACGGTGGTCTGCCCCACCCGGTAACGACGGCACACACCGTCCAGGTCGATCCTCGTTCCCGTCGCCGCACGGCCGGCCGTCCCGACTGCGGTGTCCACGTCGGCCACCTCCCGACCTCGCTTCGCTCCGGCCGTCGCGTGTCACCCGCTCCTGCGGCCGACGCTATGCCCCCTCGCGGACGGTGCCCAAGGGCCGTTGGGCCCGGACATCGTGCCGCTGAGCCTCTCGGCAGCACGGCCCCTCAGTGAGGACGGCCCACGCGGGAACCGCCGGCGAACCGTGCCCGCAGGGCACGCCAGACGTGTTCGGTCAGGATCACGGTGGAGGCGGTGGCCAGGCAGATCGCCCACTGGGCGGGGGCGAGGGAGACGGTGTCGAACACGCCGTGCGCGAACGGCACTTGTACGGCGATGAACTGCAGGACGAGGACGACGGCGAGGCAGCTCCACAGAACGCGGTTGTGCAGTTGGTGGCGGCCCAGGACGGGGCCTTCCTCGCTGCGGGCCGTCAGGGCGTTGCAGAGCTGGTAGAGCACGAAGGTGGTGAACGCCATGGTGGCGGCGGTCGTTTCGTCGGTGAGCTGTCGGGCGGCGGCGAAGACGGCGACCGTCCCGAGGGCCATGACGGCGCCGGAGCGGGTGATGTCGGTCAGCCGGCGCGCGTTCAGCATGCGTTCGCCGGGGGCGCGGGGCGGTCGGTTCATGACGTCGTCCCTGGGCGGGTCGACGCCCAGGGCCATGGCGGGCGGCCCGTCCATGATGATGTTGATCCACAGCAGCTGGATCGCGGACATGGGGGCGGGCAGTCCGGCCAGTACGGTGACCAGCAGCGTCATGATGGCCCCGATGTTGGTGGACAGCTGGAAGCGCACGAAGGTCACGATGTTGTCGTAGATGGATCGGCCCTCGCGCACCGCGCGGACGATGGTGGAGAAGTCGTCGTCGGTGAGGACCATGTCGGCGGCCTCCTTGGCGACGTCGGTGCCGGTCCCGCCCATCGCGACGCCGATGTGGGCGGCGCGCAGGGCGGCGGCGTCGTTCACGCCGTCGCCGGTCATGGCCACGATGTGGCCCCGCCGGGACAGGGCGCGGACGATGGCGACCTTGTGCTCGGGGGCGACGCGGGCGAAGACGCCGATGTCCTCGATGCGGCTGGCGAGGTCCTGCTCGTCCATCCGGTCCAGGTCGGTGCCGGTGACGACGTCACCCGTGATGCCGAGTTCGCCCGCGACGGCCGCAGCGGTGTCGGCGTGGTCCCCGGTGACCATCTTGACGGCGACGCCGGCGCCCCGGGCCAGGGCGACGGCCTCGCGGGCCTGCGGGCGGGGCGGGTCGGCGATACCGGCGACAGCGGTCAGGGTCAGCCCCATCACCTCGCGGGCGTCCGCGTGGTCGGCGGTGGCGGCGGCGAGGACCCGCAGGCCCCGGCTGCCCATCCGCCGGGCGGCCTCGGTGACCTCGCGTCGGCGCTCGGCGGTGAGCGGCGCGGGGCCCTGTGCGGTCAGTACGTCGGTGCACCGGTCCAGGAGGACGTCGACGGCGCCCTTGACGTGGACGCGGGTGCGGCCGTCGGTTCCGGTGTGGAAGGTGGCCATGTACTTCGCGGCGGGGTCGAAGGGGACCTCGCCGTCGCGCGGTGTGCGGGCTCGCAGGGCGTCGACGTCGAGCCCGGTCTTGGCGGCGAGCACGACGAGGGCTGCCTCGGTGGGATCGCCGATGGGTCCGTCGGGTGTGAGGCGGGCGTCGTTGCACAGCGCGAACGGCCTTACCGCGTCGAGCAGTTCGGCCGACGGGCCGGAATCGGTGGAGCGGACGGTACCGGCGGTGTCGTAGCCCTCGCCGGTGACGTCGTACCGGCGGCCCGCCGCCCACAGCGCGCGGGCCGTCATCTCGTTCAGGGTCAGGGTGCCGGTCTTGTCGCTGCACACCACGGTCGCGGAGCCCAGCGCCTCGACCGAGGCCAGGCGTTTCACGATGGCGCCGCGGCCGGCCATGCGGTAGACGCCGAGAGCGAGGGTGAGGGCGATGACGGCGGGCAGTCCCTCGGGGATCGCGGCCACCGCCAGGGCCACCGCGCGCAGCGCCAGGTCGGCCAGGTCCTCGCCGCGGACGAGGGCGACGAGCGCGTAGGCGGCCACGGCGACACCGCTGACCAGGGCCAGCCGCCGGCCCAGACTGTCCATCTGGACCGTCAGCGGGCTGGGGGGTTCGCCCTCGGTGCGCAGTGCCTCGGCGATGGCTCCGACCTCGGTGCGCATGCCGGTAGCGGTGACGATCATCTCGGCGCGGCCCCGGGTCAGCGCGGTGTTCATGAAGAGCATGCCGGTGCGCTCCGCGACGGGGACGGCACCGTCGTCGGCCGCACTCGGCGCCGTGGTCTTGGCGACCGGCTGGGACTCCCCGGTCAGCGCGGCCTCGGCGGCCTCGACCGACGCGGCGACCACGAGGCGGCCGTCGGCGGGGACACGGTCGCCCGCCTCCAGCAGGACGATGTCGCCGGGCACCAGGGCGCGGGCGGGCAGCTCCCTCACGTGGCCGCCGCGGCGCACCCGGGCGGTGGGCACCAGCATCTGGCGCAGCGCCTCCAGGCTGCGTTCGGCCCGGCGTTCCTGGAGGTAGCCGAGGGTGGCGTTGATGAGCAGGACGATGGCGATGACGACGGCGTCCCTGATGTCGCCGATGATCCCGGCGACGACGGCGGCGGCGATCAGGATGCCGATGAGAAAGCTGCGGAACTGGTCCAGCAGGCGGAGCCATTGCGGCCGGCGGGCGGGTTCGGCCAGTTCGTTGGCGCCCCAGGTGTCGGCGCGCTGTTCGGCGTCGGCCGTGGTCAGGCCGGTGGCCGGGTCCACGCCGAGCCGGCCGGCCACCTCGTCGGCCTCCCGCCAATGAGCGTCCGTCACCGGTTCGGCGAGGGTCTCGTGGAGCGTCGGCGTGGACGGCGCCTGCTGAGGCATGGTCACTCCTTGCCGCGGACGACGGTGACGGGGCAGTGGGCGTGGTGCAGGAGGGCCTGGCCGACCGAGCCGAGCAGCAGGCCGGTGAAGCCGCCCCGGCCCCGGGCGCCGACCACCATCAGCTGAGCCTCTCGGCTGGCGTCGATCAGGGCGGGGCGGATCCGGGAGCGCACCAGGCGCCGCTCGACGGCGACCTGCGGCGGGTTCGGACGGTTCGGACGGTGACGGGCGACGGTCTCGTCCAGCAGGCGCTGCTCGACATCACGGAGGTGGTCGACGTCCGACACGACGGCGAGCGGCGGGTCGCCGGGGCTTTCTTGGGCGCGTGCGCTCCAGGTGTTCCACACGTGCAGCGCCACCAGCGGTACGTCGCGCAGCGCCGCCTCCGTCAACGCGAACTCCACTGCCGCCTCACCCGCCGGGGAGCCGTCCACGGCCAGCAGCACCGGGCCGTCCGGGGCCGGGCGGCCGCGGACCACCATCAGCGGACAGCGGCCGTGAGCGGCCAGCTGTACCGCCGTCGAGCCCAGCAGCAGCCCGGCGAACGCGGACTGGCCCCGACCGCCGACCACCGCCAGCGCCGCCGACCGGGACTCGACCTCCAGCACTTCGAGCGGCTCGCCGGTCACCACCGACCGGAAGACGTCGATGTCCGGCGCCGCCTCGTACGCCCGTTCCTCGGCTCGTGCCAGTACCCCTTGCACCATCGGTTCCAGTACGGGGTCGAGCGGGGGCCAGGGCTCTGCACCCGGCGGGAGGAACGGCGGAGGACGGTCGCAGGCGTGCACGATCCGCAGGGGCGCGGCCCGCAGGTGCGCCTCACGAGCCGCCACCGCGACCGCGTTGAGGCCGGAGGCGGAACCGTCCACCCCGACGACCACCGCATCACTCATGGCGCGCTCCCGTCCCGAAGGACCACCGGAGAGCGGTCGCTCCCAGCTTCCGCCTCCCAGCTTCGACGCGGCCGTCGCCGGGCGGCAGGGGCCATCCGACCGCCAGGGGGACCAGTCGGCCCCCTCCGGCCTTCCCTGCCAACCCGGGGAAGTCCGCCGCAGCCACCGGGGCTCCCGCTGGGTGCCGCAACTCCCGGCGCCGACACGGGGACCGCCACTGGCGGTCCGTGCCTTCCGGCGCCACCACGCGAGACTCCCGCTGGGTGCCGCCACTCCCGGCGGCAACGCCGGGACCGGCGTCGGCGGTCCGTGCCTTTCCGCGCCGATTCAGGGGCTCCCGCGGCAGCGCGGGGGCGGGTGTCAGTGGTGTGCGTCCTCTCCACGGACCACCGCCACGGGGCACTGCGCGTGGTACAGCAGGGCCTGGCTGACGGAGCCCAGCAGCAGGCCCGCGAAGCCGTCGCGGCCCCGGGCGCCGACCACCAGCAGCTGGGCGGAGCGGCTGGCCTCGATCAGCGTTTCGCGTGTCCTGCCGTGCACGACCCGATGCTCCACGGTCACCTCCGGATACCGTTCCTGGTGGCCGGCGAGGGCCTCGGCCAGCAGGCACTCCTCCTCGGCGGCCAGCGCGCCCGGCGGGTTCGCGTACGGCATGGAGGCGTCCTGCGGCGGAGGCAGCGGCGCGTTCCAGGTGGTCCAGGCGTGCACCGCCGTCAGGGCGGTACCGCGCAGCGCCGCCTCGGCAAAGGCGAAGTCCACCGCCCGCTCACTCGCGGGCGAGCCGTCCACGCCCAGCACGATCGGCCCGTCGGGGTTCGGTTCCTCGCGTACGACCAGCACAGGGCAGCGGCCGTGCGCCACCAGGTGCACCGCCGTCGATCCCACCAGCAGCCCGACGAACCCGCCCATCCCGCGGGACCCGACCACCACGAGCTCGGCGGCCCGGGACTGGGCCTCCAGTACGGTCAGTGGTTCACCGGTCACCACGACGTGGCTGACCTCGACCTCCGGTGCTGCCTTGTGCGCTCGTTCCACCGCCTCGGCCACCAGGTGTTCGACCATGTTCCGGACCCCGCCCTCGGGCGGTCCCAGCGGCCACGGTCCCAGGGGGACGTGGGTCGCGGGCCACAGGAAGGCGTGCACAACGCGCAGACCGGCCTCGCGCGACCGGGCCTCCCGGGCCGCCACGTCGACGGCGGCGAGGCTCGACGCCGAACCGTCCACGCCCACGACCACCAGACGGCTCATCATCATGGCTCCCACCTCCAGACATGAGAGCGTCTCCACTTTCAGACTCACTCGGCGGGCCCCGTCGCCATAGGGCCGATCGGCCACCACGGCTGCCGACCGGCGCCACCCACCGGCTGCCGCCCGGTCCGACCCGCCGGCTGCCGCCCGGTCCACGTCCGTTGTGCGGCGGCCGGTCAGAACCGGATCTCGTCAGAACCGGATCTCGACGGCTCGGCCTTCCGCGTCCGGTTCGGGCGCCTCGGGAACTCGGCCGGCGGTGCCTCGGGCGATCCGGTGCGCCGACCAGGCCGCGACGGCGGCGTCGAGCACGTCGTCTGCGGGAACGCGGTCCGCCTCGCCCAGCGCGTCCGGAAGCACGATCCCGGCCCCGGCCAGCAAGGAGCGCCGCAGGTGCTGACCCCGCCAGGTCTTCTTCGGGTGGGTCAGCGGCACCCCGCCCGCGAGCGTCTGGAAGGACAGTTCGGGATGGACCTCGTGCAGCCGCCGGTCGGCCAGCCAGCACGCCCGGGCCTCGAACAGTTTCGGGGCCAGCGCCCACGCCTGACGGCTGAGCCGGTTGCCGGTGAGCTCCTGGCAGCGGTCCGCGGCCGCCGCGTACTCCCGCTCCTGCCACGCCGGCCGAGGTGCGATCAGGAAGACACTGCCGCGCCGTACCCCGAGCAGGGCCCTGGCCGCAAGGTCCGCGGCGCGCCAGCCCTTCTCGACCAGGCCGAGCGGCATGTCCACCGCGATCACGCGTACTCCGGCGGCCCGCTCGATCAGCGAGTCGAGCCGGATGTCCACCAGGCTGCCCGCGTAGGCGCCGTCCGTGAGCGTGATCCCGACCCAGCCCTGCTTGCCGCAGGCGTCGACTCCCAGGACGTCCATTCCACCCCACTCCGTGCAGGTGGCGCAGCCTACCGCGGCCTCTCCGTGTGCCGCTCGGTGATCCAGCGGGCGGCGAGCAGGCCGGAGGCGGCGGTGAGGACGGCGGCCGCGACGACGAGCCGGGTGAGAATGCCCCGGCGGGCGCCATGATGGGGCTCGACGGACACCTCCGGGAGGCGCCATGGACCGGGAAGTCGTGCACGCGGAGCTCCGGCAGGCCGGTGCGGTCTTCCACGCGCTGCTGGACTCGGCGAGCGCCGAGGACCTGCGTCGCCGAAGCAGCGGAACCCGCTGGACGAATGAACAGCTGCTTTACCACATGCTGTTCGGCTACCTCGTCGTACTGGCCCTGCTGCCGCTCGTACGGCTCTTCGGCCGCCTTCCGCCGGGCGCGAGCCGCGCCTGGGCGCGTCTGCTGAACGCTTCGACGCGCCCGTTCGACGTGATCAACTACTGGGGCGCCGTGGGCGGTGCCCGGGTGTACGGCCACCGCCGCATGGGCGCGAAGTTCGATCGCACCGTCGCGGCCCTCTCCCGCCGCCTGGATGCCGAGCGGGACACGGAGTTGGCGCGCACGATGCACTTCCCCGTGCGATGGGACCCGTTCTTCGCGGACACCATGACCCTGGAGGACGTCTACCGGTACCCCACACGGCACTTCGACTTCCACCGCGCCCAGCTCTCCCTGGACACCCCCTCCTGACCCACTCGTCGGCGCGGTTCCCGGCTCCTTCGAGGGCCCGCCGCCGAGCCACGTGTTGCCTCGCGGGCAAATACCCCCAGGGGTATTTGACGCTCCTGCCGGAGGCCCGTACCCTCGCCGACAAGACACCCCCGGGGGTATTTGAGGAGGCAACCAAATGGCTCGTGAAGCATCTGTCGACGAACTGGCGGCCGCCTGGGCCGACGGCGGGCTCGTGGTCGACGTACGAGAGCCCGACGAGTACGCAGCCGGGCACGTGCCGGGCGCCCGGCCGATGCCGCTGCGGACGGTGCCCACCCGGTGCGGCGAACTGCCCACCGACCGCCCGGTGTTCGTCATCTGCGCCAGCGGCAACCGCAGCAAGAGCGCCGCCGACTGGATGACCGCCCGCGGCATCGACGCCTACTCCGTGGCCGGCGGTACCGGCGCCTGGGCCCGCGGCGGCCGCCCGATCGCCGTCGGCCCCGCCGAGCGCGTGGCCTGACACCCGCCCGGACCCCGAACCCGTGACCCGCACCACCGGCCACCGGAAAGGAGCACCGCCTTGGCCGCCACCCCCTCCCCCTCCGACGCCCCGCTCGAGGGCCGTCACCGCGTCGCCGTCATCGGCGGAGGCAGCGCCGGGATCAGTGTCGCGGCCCGCCTCAGGCGGGCCGGCGTCAGCGACATCACCCTGATCGAACCCTCCGACACCCACTGGTACCAGCCGCTGTGGACCCTGGTCGGTGGCGGCCAGGCCTCGCTGAGCGGCACCCGGCGCCCCGAGGGCTCCGTCATCCCCGACGGGGTGCGCTGGATCCGTCGCCGCGCGGTGGCCGTGGACGCCGAAGCCCGTACGGTGCGGCTGTCCGGCGGCGACCACCTCACCTACGAGTACCTGGTGATGGCGCCCGGCATCCAGCTCGACTGGAACGGCGTGCCGGGCCTGGCCGAGGCGGTCGGCCACGACGTGGTCAGCAGCAACTACGCCCCCGAGTACGCCCCGCGCACCTGGGACCTCATCCAGCGGATGCGCTCGGGCACGGCCGTCTTCACCCACCCCGCGACCCCGCTCAAGTGCGGCGGCGCCCCACAGAAGATCGCCTACCTGGCCGCCGACCACTGGCGCAAGCAGAAGGTCCTGGACGACATCCGCGTCATCCTGGTCATCCCCGATCCGGCGATGTTCAAGGTGCCCGCCTGGTCCCAGGTCTTGGAGAAGGTCGCCGCCCGCTACAACATCGAGGTGCGGCTGCGCTCCGAGATGACCGCCGTCGACGGCGACGCCCGCGAACTCACCGTCACCGACCACGCCAACGGCACCAAGGAGATCCTCGGCTACGACCTCCTGCACGCCGTGCCGCCGCAGAGCGCACCCGACTGGGTCAAGGCCAGCCCACTCGCCGACCCCGCCAGCCCGCAGGGGTTCGTCGCCGCGGACAAGCACACCCTCCGGCACCCGTCGTACGAGAACGTCTTCGCGCTCGGCGACGTGGCCAACCTGCCCACCTCCAAGACCGGCGCCGCCGTGCGCAAACAGGCCCCGGTCGTGGCCGGCAACCTGCTGGACGTCATGAACGGCCGCTCCCCCTCCCACCGCTACGACGGCTACACGTCCTGCCCACTGGTGACGGCCCGGGACCGGATGCTGCTCGCCGAGTTCGACTACGACCTCAACCCCACGCCCTCCTTCCCGCTGCTCGACCCCTTCAAGGAACGGCGCACGATGTGGGCGTTCAAACGGTACGGACTGCCGCCGATCTACTGGCACGGCATGCTCACCGGCCGCCTCTGACCGGTCGGCCCGGGACATCCCCCGACCCGGGCCGACCACCAGCCCACCCTCCGACAAGGGCGGACCAGACACTTCCACATACCCCCCGGGGTAATTAGCCCCTTCCTCATGGAGGTCACCCGACCATGTTCTTCGCCCAGTACTACCTCGACTGCCTCTCCCAGGCGTCCTACATGATCGCCGACGAGACCACCGGCAAGGCCGTCGTCGTCGACCCCCGCCGCGACATCTCCGAGTACCTCACCGACGCCGCCGCCCACGGTTTCACCATCGAGGCGGTCATCAACACCCACTTCCACGCCGACTTCCTCGCCGGCCACCTGGAACTCGCCGACCGCACCGGCGCCTGGATCGGCTACGGACAGCGCGCCGAGGCCGAGTACCCCATCCACAAGCTTCTCGACGGCGAACGCATCACCCTCGGCGACGTCCAGCTCAGGATCCTCGAAACCCCCGGCCACACCCCGGAGTCCATCAGCGTCCTGGTCTACGAACACGCGGCCGACGCTGTCCCCTACGGCGTGCTCACCGGCGACGCGCTGTTCATCGGCGACGTCGGACGGCCCGACCTGCTGGCCTCCATCGGCGTGACCGCCGACGAACTCGGCGCGATGCTCTACGACACCATCCAGCACAAGCTGATGGACCTGCCGGACGCGGTGCGGGTCTTCCCCGCCCACGGCGCGGGCTCCGCCTGCGGCAAGAACCTCTCCACCCAGCGCCAGTCCACCATCGGCGAACAGCGCGCCACCAACTACGCCTGCCGCCCGATGAGCGAGGAAAGGTTTGTGGAGCTGGTCACGGAGGGGCAGCCGTCCGCGCCGGCCTACTTCGTCTACGACGCCATCCTCAACCGCAAACAGCACGGCCTGTTCGACGGCGCCGCCGCGCCCCGGCCGCTGTCGGTCGAGGAGTTCATGCAGCGGCGCGCGGCGGGGGCGGTCGTGGTCGACGCCCGCTCACCGCAGGACTTCGCCCCGGGGTATCTGCGCGGCTCGGTCAACGTGCCCGCGGACGGCCGCTTCGCCGAGCAGGCCGGCATGGTCGTCGCCCCCGACCAGGACGTCGTCGTCGTCGCGCCGCAGGACCGGGAGGAGGAGATCGTCACCCGGCTCGCGCGGATCGGCTTCGACAAGGTCGGCGGCTACCTGCGCGAGCCCGAGGGCGCCTTCCCGGCCCTGGCCGACGAGATGGAGCAGGCCAGCCGCCTGACCGCCGACGAACTGCGCCGTCTGCTGGACAGTGAGGAACCGCCGCTGGTCCTCGACGTGCGCAACACCGCCGAGCGCGAAGAGGGCTTTATCGAGGGCTCGCTGCACATCCCGCTGGCCGAACTCGTCCGTCGGACCGAGGAGATCCCCGCCGACCGCCCCCTGGTCGTGCACTGCGCCGGCGGCCACCGCTCCTCCATCGCCGCCAGCCTCCTGCGCCACGAAGGCCGCACCGACGTCTCCGACCTCCTCGGCGGCTACGGCGCCTGGCTCGCCCTGCCCGCACCCGCCGACGCGTGAATCAGCCGCGACCGCCCCTGTGTCGGCGACAGTAGGAGCGGGGTTTCCACACCGACCGAGGAACGAGGTGCCCACGGTGGACGCAGCGGACTGGGACCAGCGGTATCGGGGCAGCGAACTGGTGTGGCGGGCCGAGCCCAACCGGTTCGTCGAGGAGGAACTGCGCGATCTGGAACCGTCCGGGCGGGCGGTCGACCTCGCGGCCGGCGAGGGGCGTAACGCGGTCTGGCTGGCGGAGCGTGGCTGGGAGGTCGACGCCGTGGACTTCTCCGGCGTCGCGCTGGAAAAGGCCGAGCGGCTGGCCGCCGGCCGCGGTGTGCGGCTGCGCACCGTCCGGGCCGACCTCACGACCTGGACGGCCCCACCGGCGACGTACGGCCTCGCCCTGATCTCCTATCTCCACCTGCCGTGGCCGGAGATGGCCCGGGTGCTGACCCGGGCCGCCGTCTGCGTCCGCGCGGGCGGAACACTCCTGCTGGTCGGCCACGACGCGGCCAATCCGGCGCGCGGCCACGGCGGCCCGCAGGACCCGGGCGTGCTGTACACGCCGGAGCAGGTCGCCGACCTGTGGCGGCCGTCCGCCGACATCGTGCGGTCCGAGACGGTCGCCCGGCCGGTGACCGACGCCGAGGGAGTCGGCCGCACGGCTCTCGACGTACTCGTACGCGCCGTGCGGAGATGACACCCGCGTCGGACTCGTCGTCGGACTCCGGCCAAGACCGTCCCGGCCCGAGGCACCGACCGGCCGACTGTGGGAAAATACCCTGCAGGGTATTGGGGGCGCAGTGGCCGGCACCGGCGAAGGGACCCGACGATGAGCGACACCACCCCGCTGACCGTCGGCCCGGATCCGTTCCCACCGGCCGCGCCGACGCTCGTCGAACGGATCAGAGCCGGCCTCATCGGCGACGACGAGGTGCTGGAGGGACCCTACGGCCCGAAACGGATCGTGTACGCCGACTACACCGCGTCCGGCCGTTCGCTGGACTTCGTCGAGGACTTCGTCCGCGAACAGGTGCTGCCGCGCTACGGCAACACCCACACCGAGAGCTCCAGCACCGGCCTGCAGACGACCCGGCTGCGCGAGGACGCCCGCCGAATCATCCGTGACGCGGTCGGCGGCACGGCGGACGACCTGGTGATCTTCTGCGGTTCCGGCGCGACCGCCGCGGTCAACAAGCTGGTCGGCATCCTTCGGCTGCGGGACGGAGACCGGGTGGAGCCGGAGAAGCGTCCGGTGGTGTTCGTCGGCCCGTACGAGCACCACTCCAACGAACTGCCGTGGCGCGAGTCGGTCGCCGACGTCGTGGTGATCGACGCGGACGCCGACGGCCACATCGACCTCGACCGGCTGGAGACGGAACTGCGGCGGTACGCCCAACGCCCGCTACTGATCGGCAGCTTCTCCGCCGCGTCCAACGTCACCGGCATCCTCACCGACACCGACCGCGTCGCCGCCCTGCTGCACGCGCACGGCGCCCTGTCCTTCTGGGACTACGCGGCGGCGGCGCCGTACATCCCGATCCGGACGGCCGAGAGCGCGCCGGGGGCCGGGGACCACAAGGACGCCCTGTTCCTGTCGCCGCACAAGTTCGTCGGCGGCCCGCAGACCCCGGGCGTGCTCGTCGTGCGGCGCGAACTGGTGCGCAACCGCGTGCCCACGGCGCCCGGCGGGGGCACGGTCTCCTTCGTCGACCCCCTCGGCCATCGCTACCTCGACGACCCGGTGGCCCGGGAGGAGGGCGGCACCCCGGCGATCGTCGAGTCCGTGCGGGCCGGTCTGGTCTTCGCCCTCAAGCAGGCCGTCGGCACCGACACCATCCAGGCCGCCGAGGAACGGCACTGGCGGTACGCCCTCGCCCGGTGGGACGGCAACCCCGGCATCGAGATCCTCGGCGACCACCACGCCCGCCGGCTGTCCATCGTCTCCTTCCGCATCCGCCACGGCGAGCACGCGTATCTGCACCACAACTACGTCGTCGCCCTGCTCAACGACCTCTTCGGTATCCAGGCCCGCGGCGGCTGCTCCTGCGCCGGCCCCTACGGGCACCGCCTGCTGGCCATCGACGCCGCCACCTCCCACGCACTGCGCGACGAGGTCGTGCACGGCTGCGACGGCATCAAGTACGGCTGGATACGCCTCAACTTCAACTACTTCATCAGCGACACCGTCCGCGACTACCTCGTCGACTCCGTCGACCTGATCGCCACGCACGGCCACCGGCTCCTGCCCGACTACCGCTTCGACCCCCACACCGGGCAGTGGCGCCACCACAACGGCCCAGCCGAACCCCCGCTACGGCTGACCGACGTGCGCTTCGGCGCCGACGGGCGGATCACCGCGCCGGCCGTCCGCCGCCCGGGACTGGGCGAGGAGGCCCTGGCCGGACAGCTCGACCGCGCCCGCGAGGTGCTGGCCGCCCGTCCCGGCCGTCTCGACGTCGGCCCGACCGGACTGGCCGCCGACTTCGAGCGGATGCGCTGGTTCCCGCTGCCGCCGGTCTGCGTGGAACAAACGCGGCCCGGGGCCGGTTGCCCCGACTGAATGCCCGGACCGGTATCGACGGCCCGCTACGGCCGAGGGCACCCGCGCCGACCGCACGGGTGCCCGGGATCGTGGATTCAGCGGGTCCGCAGAACCGTCAGGGCGGCGTCCAGGTCGGCCGCGCGCGGACGGTTGTGCGGCAGTCTGCCGAGCACGGCCGCCATGCCGCACGTGTTGGTCAGGGCGGAGAAGACCAGGCCGCCCGCCATGCCGGCCGGGATCAGCAGGAGGGCCGGATGCACGAGCAGCCCCACGGCGAGGCCGAGGAGGACCAGCGTGCCGGCGGTGAAACGCACCTGGCGCTCCATGCTCCAGGCGGAGCGGGTCGCGCAGGCGGCCGGCGTGTGCAGGTCGTGTCCCTCGGCCGCCCAGGCGCCGGTGCCGTCGGCGAGGGTCGCCGTGGCGATGCCCTCCTCGGCCAGCAGCTTGCAGGCGTTCTCGGAGCGGGCCCCGGAGGCGCACACGACGAGGACGTCACCGCGTTCGGCGGCGTGCCGTATCTCCGGCAGCGCCCGCCGGACGTGGTCCAGCGGGATGTTCACCGCCCCCGGGAGATGACCGGAGGCGTACTCGGCGGGCGTGCGCACGTCGATGACGGTGAGTTCGTGCAACCGGGTGCGGGCCTGCTCGGGGCCGAGGGAGAGGGGTGTGGAGGGGTGGGTCATGACAGGTGTGATCCTTAATGGTCGACGCCGTCCCGAACCGGGACGTACAGTACCCCTAGGGGTATTTTTCGAGGAGTGATCGTGGAACTGGAACTCGAGGGCGCGGATCTCAAGGCCGTGCTGAACCGGCTGCGCCGCGCGCAGGGTCAGATCTCCGGAGTGATCCGGATGATCGAGGAAGGCCGTGACTGCGAGGAGGTCGTCACGCAGCTCGCCGCCGCGTCCCGCGCGCTGGACCGCGCCGGTTTCGCGATCATCGCCACCGGCCTGCAGCAGTGCGTGACGGACATGGAGTCCGGGCGCAAGAACGGCGAGGATCCGGTGGCGATGCGCGCCCGCCTGGAGAAGCTGTTCCTGTCCCTGGCCTGATCACGCGGAGGGCGCCCGCCGCGCGGTCGCTCACCGCAGCGCGTCGACGAGCATAAAGGCCGCCACGGCCAGCAGCACCACCGCGAAGATCCGCTGGAGCATGTGCCCGGAGACCTTCGCGGACAGGCGCTTGCCGTCCCAGGCACCCAGGATCGCGGCCGCGATGAACGGCCCCACGACCGCCCAGTCCAGGCTCTCGACCGTACCGGCGCGCATCGACAGCGCGGCCAGCGAGTTGACGGTGATGACCAGCAGGCTGGTGCCCACCGCGTTGCGCATCCGCATCCCGAGCACGCCCACCAGCGCCGGGACGGCGAGGAAACCGCCGCCGACACCGAGGACGCCGGTGACCGCGCCGAGGCCGGCGCCCGCCGCTGCCGCCCGCCCCGGACGCACGGTCACGGCGCCGTCCGCGGCCGGGCGGGAGCGCAGCATGCGCACCGCGGCCACTCCCGCGACCACGGCGAACGCCGCCGTCAGGACGGCCGCCGGGACACTGGAGGCGAGCGCGCCGCCCAGCATCGCCGGGCCGATCCCGGCGGCCGCGAACAGCAGCCCGGTCCGCCACCGGACATGGCCGTCGCGGGCGTGCGCGACGAGCGCGGTGACCGAGGTGAGGGTGACGATGACCAGGCTCGCGGTCGTCGCCCCGACGGGACTGAAGCCCAGCAGGTAGATCAGCGCGGGGACGGCCAGGACGCTCCCGCCGCCGCCGAGCGCGCCGAGCGCCAGGCCGATCACGGCTCCGGCGGCCAGGGCGAGTATGACCGCGCTCACGCGATCGTGCCGTTGCCGCCGCGGGCGTCCACCACCGGCAGTCCCGCCGCGGCCCAGTCCCGCATCCCGCCGATCACGTCGACGGCCTGCGCGCCGCGGGCCACGAGCAGTTCCGCGGCCTGCCGGGAGCGGTTGCCCGAGCGGCAGATCACGATCAGGGGCCGCGCCTGCGCGCGGGCGGGCAATCCCGCCCCCGCGGCCAGCGCGGACAACGACAGATGCACGGCTCCCGGCGCGTGCCCGGCCTGCCATTCGTACGGCTCCCGCACGTCCAGCAGTACGGCGTCGGCCCCGCCGTCGCCGTGCCCGGTGCGTTCGGCCGCCACCTCCACGCTCACCCGGCCCGGACCGCCCCAGTCCCGTCGGAAGATGCTCATCTCGGTTTCTGGCTCCTGTTTCCCATGTCGGATCGGAAGTTCTCCACGCGCCGGCACGGCGTCAAGGGGTGCGGACGGTGAGGCCCGCCTTGCCGGCCGCGTCGAAGGAGTCGTCCACGGCGACGACGTCCCGGCCCGCGGCGTCCAGCAGGGAGGCCGCGATGGCGGCGCGCGTGCCGCCGGCGCAGTGCACCCACACCTCGCCGTCGGGGATCTCGCCGAGACGGCGGGGCAGCGTGTGGATCGGGATGTGCACCGAGCCCTCGATGAACCCGTCCCTACGTTCCGAGGCCCGCCGCACGTCCAGGACGACCACGCCGTCCCCGGCCCGTCCGGCGAGGTCGGCGAAGGTGCCCCGCGCGAAGGCGGCCGGGGCTTCGCCCTCGCGCAGCCAATCGGCCGGTCCGCCCGTGGCCGCGGCCGCGGGGCGGTCGATGCCCACCCGCACCAGCTCGCGCTGTGCGGCGGCGAGCTGCTCGGGCGACTCGGCGAGCAGGGTGACCGGCTTGCCCCACGGAATCAGCCAGGCCAGATACGTGGCGAGCTGCCCCTCCGCCTCGAAGTTGAACGAGCCGGCGACATGCCCCTGGGCGAAGGCGACGCGGTTGCGCAGGTCCACCACCCACTCCCCCGCGGCCAGCCGGGCGGCGATCTCCTCGGCGTCCGCGACGGCGGGCGGGGTCAGATCGACCGGCGCGGGTCCGGCGGCGTTGGCCGGTCCCATGTGCGTGTAGTAGGCGGGGACGTCGTCGAGGCCGGCCAGCAGGTCGGCGACGAACACGTCCACGTCCCGGGTCAGGGCCTCGTTGGACACCTTCTCCTTGCCGATCGTCGTGTCACCGCCCGAGGACTGCGTGGACGAGCAGAAGCTGCCGAAGCCGTGGGTGGGCAGTACGGCCGTCTCGTCGGGCAGCTCGGCGGCCAGCCGGTGGGCGGAGGCGTGCTGGGCACGGGCCAGGTCCTCGGTGAGGCGGGGCTCGACCAGGTCGGGGCGGCCGACGGTGCCGATGAGCAGCGAACCGCCGGTGAACACGGCGATCGCCGCGCCGTTCTCCTCCAGTACGTAGGAGGTGTGGTGCGGGGTGTGGCCGGGCGTGGCCAGCGCGCGCAGGGCCAGGTCCGTGTCGAGGGCCGTGACGTCGCCGTCGCGCACGGGTATCCGCGCGAACGACACCCGCGCGTCGGCGGGAACCAGGTAGACGGCCCCCGTGATCCGGGCGAGTTCCAGACCACCGGTGACGTAGTCGTTGTGCACGTGCGTCTCGACCACGTGCGAGATCCGCACCCCGCGCCGGGCCGCCGCCGCGATCACCCGGTCGATGTCGCGGGGTGGATCCACCACCACCGCGGTCCGCTCACCCCCCGCGAGATAGCTGCGGTTGCCGAGTCCGGCGACCTCGATCGTGTCGACGAAGAACACGAGGTACTCCCTTCCGGTGAAGATTTACCCCTGGGGGTATATCAACGACGGTAACATGAGTACCCCGGGGGGTATCCAGAGGAGCAGGGAGACCCCAGGAATCAGAGCTCGAGTACCTCGCCCGCGCCCGGACACCCGTCCCGTGCCGCGCGAGCATCCAGAAGGAACGGATCACCACCATGCGCTACGACCGCACAGTCCGCCTCGACGCCGACTTCGCCACCGCCGTCACCCGCACCCGTGACGCCATCGCCGAGCAGGGCTTCGGCATCCTCACCGAGATCGATGTCACCGCAACCCTCAAGGCCAAGCTGGACCACGACATGGAGGACTACGTCATCCTCGGCGCCTGCAACCCGCCCCTCGCCCACCGCGCCCTGGACACCGACCGCTCGATCGGGCTGCTGCTGCCCTGCAACGTGGTCGTCCGCCGCGACGGCGACGGCACCGTCGTACAAGCCCTCGATCCGAACACGATGGTCGCCCTCACCGAACTCGACGCCCTGCGCCCGGTCGCCGAGGAGGCCACCCGCCGCCTCGACGCCGCGCTCGCCGCTCTCGTCAGGACCGAGGGGGAGAACTGAGGCCGGTCGACGACGACGGGGTGGCGGCCGGGGCCGAGGAGTCGGGTGCGCCCGAACTCGGGGCCGTCGAGACCTCGCCCGAGGCCGGTGGTGCGGAACCGGGCACGCCGGTCGTCGCCGTCGCCGAGCCGCCGTTCGCCGAGGGCGACGAGGTGGCCGGGGTCGCGGACGGCGAGGTTCCCTGGGTCGGGGCGGCGGGGGTGGGTGACGTGGACGGCCGGCCGAGGGGCGTGAGGACCGCGTCGGTCACCAGGCCCTGGCCGTCCGTCGTGAGCACCACCGGGTTCCCGGAGTCGAGCAGCCGGTCGCAGCCCAGGTTGGTGAACGACTGGTTCGCGCGTGAGGCCAGGAAGCCGAAGAGGTCCGGCGCGGTTCCCGGGTCCGGCGAGGGCGCGGCCCGCAGAAGCGCCCGGTCCGCGAAGACGCGCCGGATGCCGGACGGATCGGTGAACAGCGTCCGGCAGTAGGCCGCTCCGTTCCCGTCGTCGCCCGCTCCGGTCCGGGGCATGTCGACTCCGGCGCGGTAGAGGTCGGTCTTTCGGACACTGGCGTGGCCGTCGACGAGCGTCATCGGGTCGTTCTGCGGGATCAGCGCGATCGGCGCCCGCTGGCGGGCGGCGGCGGACAGCTCGTCCAGGGGCAGGGCCGACGAGGCCCGGCCGTCGTTGGACTGGTCGGGCGCGGTGAAGGGCCTGCAGCCGAGGGCGGGGTCGATGAAGTGGGTCAGCAGGCGGTTGTCGCTGCCGTTGGTCAGGTCCGTGGGCTTCGCGCCGGCCCTACGCATGACCGCCCTGCTCGCGGCGTTGTTCTGGGCGATGCGTCCGTGTGCGTCGGCGAGATAGCGGGCGACCACGTTGTCGCTGCCGTCCTGGTCCACGACCGAGAAGTCCCGCGTGGTGGGACAGGGCCGGCCGTCCCTGGCGGTCCCCAGCGCGGGGATCCGGAGGTGCTTCTCGGCCGTCTGTACGCCGGCGGCGCGGAAGAAGGCCGGTGCGTTGCAGTAGGCGAACTGGCCGAAGGCGGAGCCCGGCACGCCGTTGACGCACCTGCCCTGCGCGAGGCTGTGGGAGCGGCCGTTCGACTTCAGGGTGAGCTGTGCGGCGTTGAACCCGAACCAGATGCCGACCGTCGAGCCCTTCGGCACCCTGGGCCGGACGGTGCTCGCGGCCGGCCTCGTGCCCCGGTCGATCACGAGCGGGTCGTAGACGGTCAGTTTGCCGTCCTTGGTCAGGATCGCGGCCTCGACGAAGGCGGCCTGGTCGGGATTGGCCTCGTGGCAGGGGCCTTGGCGCGGGTCCGTCGCGACGAGCCGGTAGGGCGTGGCCAGCCCTCGGGCGGTGAGGGGGTGCTCGGGAACGACCAGCGTGCAGTTCGGGTCGGGATCGGCGGCCCGCGTCGGCTGTGCGGAGGCTGCCCCGCCGGGTGGGCCGGGGTGCCGGTGGTGGCCGCCGGCCGCGAACACCGAGCCGGCGACGACGGCCAGGATCACGGGCCCGCCGACCACGGCGAGCGACCACTTGGACCGCGCACGGCGCCGGGCATGCTCGCGCCGCACGGAATGCGGCGCCTGCGACTTCTTCCGGGGCACTGGTCTGCTCCTCACTGCGCTTCCCACCCGTGGGCCAGCGACGCTAACAGCGCCCACGTGGACAACTCACAGCCCTTTGCCAACGAAACCGAAGCCCGGCAAGACGGCGGATGAGTCGCCGGCGACCTGAAGTCATTGATGGGACAGCGGAATTGGACTGGTGCCGTCCGAGTCGACGGTGACGGAGGCGTTCGGCGAATTTGCGCCGGCGACATCGCACGCTTCGGGCCGGAAACCGGCGCCGCCGTCACCTGCCTCTGTTCCGGGCCACCGCGGAAGGAAAGGATGGGGGTGACGGACCAAGACGACGGACAGAGGCCAGATGACGCAGACGGACACCACGCACATCACTGACGGCCCGGTCGACCTCGGTGCCTTGGGCGAGGACTTCACCCGCGACCCGTACCCCGTCTACGCGCGGCTGCGTTCCCGTGGGCCGGTGCACCGGATCCGGATGCCCGGAGGCGGGGAGGGGTGGCTGGTCGTCGGGTACGAGGCCGGGCGGGCGGTGCTGGCCGATCCACGGCTGACGAAGGACTGGGACAAGGCCTCGCCCGCGCTGGGGATGACCACGGTCGCGGCAGGCCGTCACATGCTCTCGTCCGACCCGCCCCACCACACCCGGCTGCGCAAACTGGTCGCCAAGGAGTTCACCCCGCGACGCGTGCAGGCCCTGGAGCCGTGGGTACGGCGGATCACCGACCGCCTGCTGGACGCCATGCTGGCCGCACCCGGCGGGCGCGCCGACCTGGTGGCCGCCCTGTCGTTCCCGCTGCCGATGTCGGTGATCTGCGAGCTCATCGGCGTACCGGCACTGGACCGCGAGGAATTCGCCGCCGCGTCGAACACGGCCGTGTCCTCCCCCGACCCCGCCGAGCAGCGCGAGGCGGCGAGGACGACGTCCCGGTTCATCGGGCAGCTCCTGGCGGACAAGCAGCGCGAACCCGGCGACGACCTGCTCAGCGCGCTGATCCGCACCTCCGACGAGGACGGCGACCGCCTCACCGCGAACGAACTGACCGGCACCGTCTGGTTGTTGCTGGTCGCCGGGTTCGAGACCACCGTCAACCTGATCTCGAACGGGGTGCTCGCGCTGCTCAGCCACCCCGACCAACTGGCCCTGCTGCGCGCCGAACCGTCCCTGATCGACAACGCGGTCGAGGAGATCCTCCGCTACGACGGCCCGGTCGAGACGCCCACGTACCGCTTCACCACCGATGCCGTGGACATCGCCGGCACCACCGTCCCCGGGGGCGGGGAGCTCGTCCTGGTCGCCCTCGCCGACGCCGACCGGGACCCGGCGCGCTTCCCCGACCCCGACCGGTTCGACATCCGCAGGGACGCCCGCGGGCACGTCGCCTTCGGCCACGGCATCCACTACTGCCTGGGCGCCCCGCTGGCCCGGCTGGAGGCCCGGGTGGCGATCGGCGCCCTGCTCCGGCGGTGCCCGGACCTCGCGCTGGACATCCATCCGGCGGCGCTGACCTGGCGGGGCGGGGTGCTCATCCGCGGCCCGCTGCACCTGCCGGTGCGGTTTTCGGCATCAGTGCCCGCGCGAGTGGGCTGAGGACTCCGACTGCGGGACACCCTCACGCTGTTGTGCGGAGACGCGGTACAACTCCTGCGAGGTGGTGATCAGTTCCTGTCGCTCCTCCCGCGAACCGACCATGGGCTGCGAGCCGTTGAGCGGGACCTGTGCGGTCTCCGGCAGGAACTTCACCGTCACCAGGCCGATCACCCCGGCCAGCATCAGGTAGTAGGCGGGCATCAGATCGTCGCCGGTGACGTTGACCAGGGCTTCGGTCACGAGCGGGGTGGTGCCGCCGAACGCCGCGACCGCGATGTTGAAGCCGATGCCCATCGCGGCGTACCGGACGGCCGTCGGGAAGAGCGCCGGAAGGGTGGCGGCACTCGGCGCGGCGAAGCAGGCCAGCAGCGTGGACAGGATGAGAACACCGAAGACCGGCGGCCACGTTCCGGACATCTTGATCAGCAGGAAGGAGGGCACCGCGAGCACGATCATCGCGGCCGCGGAGACCCCGTAGACCGGACGCCTGCCGATCCGGTCGCTGAGGCGGCCGATGAAGGTGATCAGCACGACGATCCACACCATGCCGATCAGGACCAGCAGGTCGGCGGAGCCGCTGGACCGGTTCAGCGTCTCCGTCTGATAAGTCGGCAGGAAACCGGTGACCATGTAGTTCGTGACGTTGTAGAGGAGCACCAGCCCCATGCAGATCAGCAGCGGCCGCCAGTACTTGGTGACGATGGACTTGAGCTCGCTGCCCGCCGACTCCTGGGCCATGCTCTTCTCCTGCTCGTCCAGCTGCTGCTGGAACGCCGGCGACTCCTCCAGCTTGAGCCGCATGTAGAGGCCGATCACGCCCAGCGGCCCCGCGATCAGGAAGGGCAGACGCCAGCCCCAGGCCAGCATCTGGTCGTCGGTGAGCGCCAGGTTCAGCACGGTCACCAGTGCGGAGCCGAGCGCGTAGCCCACGAAGGTGCCGAAGTCCAGCCAGCTGGAGAGGAATCCGCGGCGCCGGTCCGGTGAGTACTCGGCCACGAACGTGGTGGCGCCGCCGTACTCGCCGCCGGTGGAGAAGCCCTGCACCATTCGGGCGACGAGCAGCAGGATCGGCGCGGCGATGCCGATCGTCGCGTAGCTGGGGATGAGGCCGATGGCGAAGGTGCCGATCGCCATCATGATCATGGTGGTGGCCAGTACCTTCTGCCGGCCCAGGCGGTCGCCCAGGGGGCCGAAGACGAGACCGCCGAGGGGCCGGACGACGAACGCGGCCGCGAACGTGGCGAACGACGAGACGACCTGCGCGCCGGGCGAGGCCCCCGGGAAGAAGACCTTCCCGATGGTGGCGGCCAGATAGCTGTAGACGCCGAAGTCGAACCACTCCATGCAGTTGCCGAGCGCCGAGGCGCCGACCGCGCGCCGCAGCAGCGGCGGTTCGACGACCTGGACGTCGTCGGCACGGAAGGCGTGCTTCTTGCGCCGCAGTCGGCGCGTGAGCTCCTCGCGCACCTGCCGGGGCAGTTCCGCGACCGCCTTCGGCACCTGCGCCGGCCTCGGATCGGACGCTCCGTCGGACACGGCCCCGGCCACGCTTCCACCCTCTTTCGACCACGTGCTGCTTCGCTGAGGCGAATTCTGCGGCAGGCGCGAGCCCGCCGCACGCCAGGCTTCTGCCCGTGATCGTTGAGGTCACACGTGTGAGATCGGCGCCCGGGGCGGCACCGCGCAGCGCCTTCGGCGCACTGAAGCGGCGCAAAGGGCGGGTTGGGTCGCGCGGAGTACGGCCCCGGGGACGTGGGTGCCGTCGTCGGGTACGGCCGTCGCCGGTCAGGGCTTGCGGGCGAGACCTCCGTGCTCGGCGATGACCTCGGGTGCGGGTGAACCGGGCTCGGGGCGCCACTGGGTGACCGACACGACGCCGGGGTCGACGAGTTCCAGGCCGTCGAAGAACCGGGTGATCTCCTCGACGGTGCGCAGGTTGTAAGGAACGGCACCGCTGTCGTTGTAGGCGTCCTGGGCCTGTTCGAAAACGGGGTCGATGCCGCGTGAGCCGTCGTTGATGGAGAGGTAACTGCCGGACGGCAGCGCGTCCATGAGCCGGGCGACGATCGCGCGGGCCTGGTCGTAGTCGGCGACGTGACCGAGGATGTTGCTGAGGATGAGCGCGGTGGGGCGTTCGAAGTCCAGCGTCTCGGCGGCCGCCGCGAGGATGCGGTCCGGGTCCGTGACGTCCGCGTCGATGTAGGCCGTCGCGCCCTCGCGGGAGGAGTAGAGCAGGGCGCGGGCGTGGGCCAGGACCATCGGGTCGTTGTCGACGTAGACGATCCGCGCCTCGGGGGCGATCCCCTGGGCGACCTCGTGGGTGTTCTGGGCGGTCGGCAGGCCGGTGCCGACGTCGAGGAACTGCCGGATGCCCGCCTCGGACACCAGATGGGTGATGTTGCGGCGCAGGAAGGCCCGGCTGCTGCGGGCGATGGTGACGATTCCGGGGAAGACCGCGGTGTAGGCGTCGCCGGCCTCCTCGTCGACGGGATAGTTGTCCTTGCCGCCGAGCCAGTAGTTCCAGATCCGGGCCGAATGCGGGACCGAGGTGTCGATCGTCTGGCTCAGAACTTTGTCGGGCCTCGCCCCGGGGTCGGTCATCAGCCGCTCCGCCTTTCACCACAATGAGATCGAGTCACCGCACAACCTACGCCCCAACGCCCCCCATTCGCCTGCGGGTTCGACCTTTCCGACGGTTGGTTTCGCCGTCGTGGCCAACCATCGGCAGGTGTCAGTCGTCACCCATGACGACGTGTACCGCTGGTACGCGTTCCGCCCTCGGCCCACCCCCCACAGTCCAAGAGAGAGGCCGCATGCTCCGCATTCACTTCACGCCCGAGGACTTACAGAACATCCGGATCTCCCGCCGTCCCGATCCGCTGTGGGAACTGGTCTGCGCGACCTGCCGGCTCCCCACGCATCAGGGACCGCTGGAGTTCGGAGCCTGGCGTCGCTCCGTCCGTGAACGGCTGACCGACGACCCCATGTCGCAGCGCGCCGTGCTCGCTCTGCAGACACTCGTCCCACCCATCGGATACATCCCCGACTTCCTCACCCCGTCGTCCGACCCGGAGGGAGGTCTGCCCGCGGCCCTGGAGGAGGTGGGGGCCACTCCCCCGAGCCGTCTGCGGCACGAGTTGACCAGGCTGGGCACGGCGCGACCGCTCCCCGCGTGGACCACGGCGCTCGGCCGGCCGGACGGCCGCAGCATGCGGTCGCTGGTCAGAGCCCTGGAGATCTCCTCCCGGGCGTTGCTCGAACCACGCTGGCCGCACGTCCGCAGGGCCATCCACGACGAGATCGACCTGCGTTCCCGGATACTCCTCGACGGCGGCGTGCTCGCCCTGCTGGAGAGCCTGCGTCCGCTCGCCCAGTGGAAGGCGCCCGTCCTGGAGGTCGACTACCCCACCCACCGCGAGCTCCATCTGCAGGGCCGCGGCCTGCACATCGTGCCGTCCTACTTCTGCTGGCGCAGGCCCACCGCCCTCGCCGACCCCACCCTCGGCCCCGTCCTCGTCTACCCCGTCACCGCACGGCCGCTGGACGTGACCGGCCTGCGCCACGGCGGACTGGACAGGCTGCTGGGCCGCACCAGGGCCTCGGTCCTCACGGAGGTGGCCCGCGGACGCACCCGTACCACCTCTGAAGTGGCGACGGCCGTCGGCATCGCGCTGCCCAGTGCCAGCTATCAGCTCAGCGTGCTGCGGGACGGAGGACTGGTGGCGAGCCATCGCGAGGGGCAGTACGTCCGCCACTCGGTGACCCCCATGGGCCACCGCCTTCTGGACGGGGACGCGGAGAGACTGCAGGAGACGGGTGTGGGTTCGGCGCTCGGCCGGGCCTGAGGACCGCCTTGCGGCCCCGGCACTTCGAGCAGGTTCGAAAAGCTTCAACCGGGCCGGTGAGCGGGCCATCATCACCGGCAGATCGACGGCCGTACGGCCGAACGGCACATCGCTGACCAAACGGGGGAACCATGAGATCGATCCGCGAACACCGCCTTGCCCGTCGCGCCGCGACGGCAGGCCTCACCCTGATGACGGCCGCGGCCCTGGGGACCGCCGGAGCCACCGCGTCCAGCGCCCACACCGCGGCGCCGCAGACGCAGCAGATCGCCTCCTCGGTGCTCGGCAGCACCTACAAGATCACCCTCACGGCGGTGAGGTCGACGCAGGACGAGTACGCCGCCTCGGTACGGATGCAGGTGTACACGCACTCCACCGGCGCCTGGAAGGAGTCCGACCGGGTCACGGTGGGCGAGGCCGACGGCTGGTTCTGGTACCCGCTCACGGGTGACGGTGCCGTCTGCGAGTTCTCGACCGCGAGCACGGAACCCGCGCCGGTCGCGGTCAGCCTGACGATCACGCCGTCCATCGGCTGCTCCGGCTCGCTGCACTACGTCGTGAAGCAGGGCAAGGTGTACGCCGACTGACGGTGACCCGGGGGCCGGTCGGTGCGCGGGGCGACTTCTCGCCCCGCGCACCGGCCGTTTCGTGCTCAGGCGCCGGCGGTTGCGTCGCCGTAGAGCGCCGCGATGTCCTTCGACGTCGCCCACCGGCTGTAGGTGGGTGACTGGGGCCAGCCCTCGGGCGAGTCCTGCCACTCCTCCTGCCGCCCGTAGGGCAGGAGGTCGATCAGCGGGAACGTGTGACTGAGTTGCTCGGTGCCCCGGCCGTCGGTGTGCCAGGTGCGGTGGACCCGGTCGCCGTCCCGCAGGAAGACGTTGACCGCGAATCCGCCGCCGGGCGGTGCGCCGACGTCGGCGCCGAACGGGCTGTCGGCGGTCGAGTACCAGGTCATACGGTTGCCGACGCGTCGCTTGTAGGCCAGCGCCTCCTCGATCGGGCCCTGGGTGACGACGACGAACCGGGCGTCGTAGTTGTCCAGGAACTCCAGGCGGGTGTACTGCGAGGTGAATCCCGTGCAGCCCGGGCACTGCCATTCCTGGCCGGCGGTCCACATGTGGTGGTAGACGATCAGTTGCCTCTTGTCTTCGAAGACGTCCACCAGCCGGACCGGACCGTTCTCGCCCTCCAGGACGTAGTCGGGCATCTCGACCATCGGCAGGCGCCGGCGCTCGGCGGCGATGGCGTCGAGTTCCCTGGTCGCCGCCTTCTCGCGGGCCCGCAGTGCCTGCAGCCGGTGTTCCCACGTCGCGGCGTCGACGACGGGGGGTAGTGCGTGGGCTGTCATGGTTCCCTCACAGAACTCGTAGGCGCTTGTCCTCCAGGACGGGTAGACCCCGGCCGGCCGCGGAACTCATCGGTCGACCCGCCCGGGGGCGCACGAGGGGGGCGGGCGTCAGTCCGCCGCCGGGCCTTCGGTCGGCACCGGCGGTATGCGGCGGGTCGCCGCCAGTTCGCCGAACCAGCGGGCGCTGTCCTTGGGCGTGCGGCGCTGGGTGTCGTAGTCGATGTGCACGATGCCGAAGCGCTTGGAGTAGCCGTAGCCCCATTCGAAGTTGTCCATCAGCGACCACACGAAGTACCCGCGCAGATCGACGCCGGCGGCGAGCGCACGGTGGGCGGCGGTGAGGTGGCGGTGGAGGTAGTCGACGCGCCGGGGGTCGTGGACGGCGCGGGTGCCGTCGGCGCTGACGGAGAGGTGGTCGTCGAAGGCCGCCCCGTTCTCGGTGATGACGACGGGCCGGCCGGGGAAGCGGGTGTGCAGGTCGAGGAGGAGTTCTTCGAGGCCGTCGGGGTCGATGTTCCAGCCCATGGCGGTGTGCGGGCCGTCCTGTGCGAGGAACTCGACCTGGGGTGAGCCGGGCCAGGGGGAACCGCCCATGTCCTTGTGGCCGTCGTTGTTCTGCCGCGGGGTCGCGCCGTCCCAGAGGCGGACCGTGGTGGTGGCGTAGTAGTTGACGCCCAGCAGGTCCAGGGGCTGGTGGATCCGGGCCAGGTCGCCGTCCTTCACGAAGGCCCAGTCGGTGATGCCGGCGGTGTCCTCGACGAGGTCGGGCGGGTAGTGGCCGCGCAGCATGGGTTCGGTGAAGGAGCGGTTGGCGAGGGCGTCGATGCGGCGCACGGCCTCTTCGGCGCCGTCGCCCTGGCCGCGCAGGACATGGAAGTTGAGGGTGACGGAGTACTGGGGGTCGTTGGTCGCGGTCGCCCTGAGCTGCTGGATCGCCAGACCGTGGGCGAGGTTGAGGTGGTGGACCGCGGTCAGGGCGGCGGCGCCGTCGGTGCGGCCGGGGGCGTGGGCCCCTGATCCGTAGCCCAGGTAGGCGGAGCACCACGGCTCGTTGAGGGTGGTCCAGATGCCGACGCGGTCACCGAGGGCCTCGCCGACGACGCGGGCGTAGTCGGCGAAGGCGTGGGCGGTGTCGCGGTTCGTCCAGCCGCCGGTGTCCTCGAGGGCCTGCGGCAGGTCCCAGTGGTAGAGGGTGGCGACGGGGGTGATCCCCCTCTCGAGCAGGCCGTCGACCAGGCGGTCGTAGAAGTCCAGGCCCTTGGGGTTGACCTGGCCGGTGCCGGTGGGCAGGACGCGCGGCCAGGCGATGGAGAACCGGTAGGCGTCCAGGCCCAGGGAAGCCATGAGGTCGAGGTCCTCGTCGAGGCGGTGGTAGTGGTCGGCGGCGACGTCACCGGTGTCGCCGTTCCACGTCCTGCCGGGAGTGTGGGAGTAGGTGTCCCAGATGGAAGGACCGCGACCGTCCTCGTCGGCGGCGCCCTCGATCTGGTAGGCGGCCGTCGCGGCGCCGAGGAGGAAGTGTGCGGGGAATTCGGGCTGCTGCGCGGAGTCGTTCGGCATGCACATCTCTCTGGTCATGGTGTCCGTCGGTACCACCCCGACGACACGGTCAGTCCGGTACGGCCGAGTTGCCCGTGACGCATGTGCTGTCGTACCCCCCGGTGCCGCCGCCCTTTGGCGCGGCTGCCTGCCCGTGCCGCCGTTCGGCGGCCCGACCTGCACGGACGACGCTACAGACGGGGGGACGCGGACCGACAGTGCGGACGAGCAGCGAAACTTTCGGATCGGCGTCCGGGCTGCGCGGGCGCGGCCGGACGCACCGGCGCCGGCGTCAGTCCACGGGATGTCCGGGGGCGATGTCGAGCGCCTCGCGCAGCCGCAGCAGGTGCCCCTCGGTCCGCCCGCCCCACTCCACGGGCTCGAGGACGAACCCCACGTGATCACCGTCCTCGACCCGTCGTCCGACGGTGCCGACGAACCACGCCGCGGCGTCCTCCAGTACGGCCGTCCCGCCGTGTCCGCTCCGCCACCGCACGCGTGCGAACTTGTCGGTCCGCGCACCGCACTCCCCGCCGAACAGCTCGGCCAGATCGTGCTGTTCGCGGTCGAGGAGGTGGACGGCGAGGAAGTCGGCAGCGCGGGCGACCTCGTAGGTGTGGTTGGCCGTGGACAGCCACACCATGAACCGCACCGGCCGGATGGAGCACTGCGAGAAGAAGCCCACCAGGCAGCCCGCCCGCCGCCCCTCGGCGGCGGCCGTCACCACACACATCTGTGGGTTCAGCCGGTCCGTGAACGCGTCGGCCCCTTCCACCTGCCATCACTCCCGTCCTGTGTCCCAGCCCTTGCGGCACCAGCTCACCACACTCGTGCCCGCCCGTCCCGCCCCTTCACTTCCCGAAGCGGCCCGCCGCATACATCCAGGCGGCAACTCGCTTCCCTCAACTCTTACTTCACATCTTGACGGAAGTGGTCCGTACCTTTAGTTTCACCGGGCGACCCACCCCCCACGAAAGGCCGCCCGCCATGGCCAGACCCTTCCCCCTGCCCGCGTCCGCCGTCCTCGCGGTCGCCGCCCTCACTCTCTCCGGCGGCCTGCTCGCCGCCTCCCCGGCGCAGGCCGCCACCGGCACCATCACCGGTCTCGCGGGCAAATGCCTCGACGTGGCCGGCGCCGACTCCGCGGACGGCACGGCCGTTCAGATCTACGACTGCAACGGCACCGCCGCCCAGCAGTGGACCGTCGGCGGCGACGGCACCGTCCGCGCCCTCGGCAAGTGCCTGGACGTGACCGGCAATTCGACCGTCGACGGCGCCAAGGTGCAGCTGTGGACCTGTACCGGCGGCGCGAACCAGAAGTGGACGGTCACCGCCGCGCACGACATCGTCAACCCGCAGGCGAACAAGTGCCTCGACGTCACCGACAACTCCTCCGCCAACGGCGCCCGCGCCCAGCTCTGGAGCTGCACCGGCGCGGCCAACCAGAAGTGGAACGCGCCCGCCTCCGACGGCGGCGGCACCCCGTCCTCCCCCATGGCCGTGGCGCCGTACCTGTACAACGGCTGGGGCAGCCCGCCGAGCCCGACCACCATCACCAACGCGACCGGCGTGAAGTGGTTCACCCTCGCCTTCGTGCTCAGCAACGGCTACTGCAACCCGCAGTGGGACGGCAGCCGCCCCCTGACCGGCGGTGTCGACCAGCAGACCGTGAACACCGTGCGGGCAGGCGGCGGTGACATCATCCCGTCGTTCGGCGGCTACAGCGGCAACAAGCTGGAGAGCTCCTGCTCCAGCGCGGGCGAACTCGCCGCCGCCTACCAGAAGGTGGTCAGCGCCTACGGCCTGAAGGCGATCGACATCGACATCGAGGCCGACGCCTACAGCAACCCCACCGTCCAGCAGCGCACCGTCGACGCGCTGAAGACCGTCAAGGCCAACAACCCGGGCCTGAAGGTGTACATCACGATCGGCACCGGCCAGAGCGGTCCCGACACCAGCCTCATCAACCGGGCCGCGTCCTCCGGTCTGACCGTCGACGCCTGGGCCATCATGCCCTTCGACTTCGGCGGCGCCGGCCAGAACATGGGCAACCTCACCGTCCAGGCCGCCGAAGGACTGAAGAACGCGCTCAAGAACGCCTACCACTACAGCGACGACCAGGCCTACCGGGACATGGGCATCTCGTCCATGAACGGCGTGACCGACAACAACGAGACGGTCACCGTGGGGGACTTCCGCACCATCCTCGCCTACGCCCAGCAGCATCACCTGGCCCGCCTGACGTTCTGGTCGGCCAACCGCGACCGCCCCTGCACCGGCGGCCCGGCCGACAGCTGCTCGGGGGTCGCCCAGTCCGACTGGGACTACACCCGCGTCTTCGCGCAGTACACCGGCTGAAACCCCCACCCCAGGCCAGGAGACCCCATGCTTTCCCTACCTCGCCGCGGCAGATCCCTCGCCGCCGCGGTCGTCGCCGTGACGGCCGCGTCCCTCCTCGGCACGGCCCCCGCGCAGGCGGCCGCCTCCGCCCTGCCCACCGGCCTCGCCACCGTCATGAACGCGGCGAGCGGCCGCTGCCTGGACGCCAAGGCCGCCGCCACCGCCAACGGCACCGTCGTCCAGCAGTACGGCTGCAACAACACCAACGCCCAGCGGTGGAGCTTCACCGCCACCGACAGCGGATACGTCCGGATCAACAACGCCAACGACACCGGCCAGGTCGTGGACGTCGCCGACGTCTCCACCGCCGACAACGCCCAGGTGCACCTGTGGAGTTACGGCGGCGGCGCCAACCAGCAGTGGCTGCCCGTGAACGACGGGGGCGGCGCCTACCACTTCGTCAACCGCAACAGCGGCAAGTGCCTGGACGATCCGGGCGCCTCGACCGCCGACGGCACGCAGTTCGTGCAGTACACCTGCAACGGCACCGCCGCCCAGCGTTTCCAGGTCGTCCCCGTCGACCAGTCGGCCGCCGACCCCGACCTCGGCCCGAACGTCCTCGTCTTCGACCCCTCCATGTCGTCCTCGACGATCCAGAGCAGGCTGAACTCGGTCTTCCAGCAGCAGGAGACCAACCAGTTCGGCTCGCAGCGCTACGCCGTGCTGTTCAAGCCCGGCTCCTACAACGCCGATGTCAACGTCGGCTTCTACACCCAGGTGCTGGGGCTGGGCCTGTCCCCGGACGCGGTGACCGTCAACGGCGCGGTGCACGCCGAGGCCGACTGGTTCCAGGGCAACGCCACCCAGAACTTCTGGCGCGGCGCGGAGAACCTGTCGGTCAACCCGGCCGGCGGCAGCGACCGTTGGGCGGTGTCACAGGCGGCGCCGTACCGCCGGATGCATCTGCGCGGCGGCCTCGCCCTCGACGACGGAGGCTGGTCCAGCGGCGGCCTGCTCGCCGACAGCAAGATCGACGGCCAGGTGAACTCCGGCAGCCAGCAGCAGTGGCTGACCCGCAACTCCCAGCTGGGCAGCTGGACCGGCTCCAACTGGAACATGGTCTTCACCGGCAGCACGGGCGTCCCCTCGACGACCTTCCCCAGCCCGCCGTACACGACGGTCGCGCAGAGCCCGGTGACGCGCGAGAAGCCCTTCCTGTACGTCGACGGAAACGGCGCCTACCAGGTGTTCGTCCCGTCCGTGCGGTCCAACTCCACCGGTACCAGCTGGGCGGGCGGCAGCCCCTCGGGCACCTCCCTGTCGCTCGACACCTTCTACGTCGTCAAGCCGGGCGCCACCGCCTCCCAGATCAACTCCGCGCTCTCGGCGGGCAAGAACCTCCTGTTCACCCCCGGCGTGTACCACCTCGACCAGACCCTGCAGGTCAACCGCGCGGACACGGTCGTTCTCGGCCTGGGCCTGGCCACCCTCGTCCCCGACAACGGCGTCACCGCGATGAAGGTCGCCGACGTCGACGGAGTGAAGATCGCGGGCCTGCTGTTCGACGCGGGCACCGCCAACTCGCCCTCCCTGCTGGAGGTCGGGCCGGCCGGCTCCGCCGCCTCCCACGCGGCCGACCCGACCTCCCTGCACGACGTCTACTTCCGCGTCGGCGGCGCGGGCGTCGGCAAGGTCACCACCGGCCTGATCGTCAACAGCGACAACGTCATCGGCGACCACATGTGGATCTGGCGCGCCGACCACGGCAGCGGCGTCGGCTGGACCAGCAACACCGCGGACACCGGGCTGATCGTCAACGGTGACGACGTCACCATGTACGGCCTGTTCGTGGAGCACTTCCAGAAGTACCAGACGATCTGGAACGGCAACGGCGGCCGCACGTACTTCTTCCAGAACGAGATGCCGTACGACCCGCCCAACCAGTCCGCCTGGATGAACGGCTCGACGCAGGGCTACGCCGCCTACAAGGTCGCCAACTCCGTCACCAGCCACCAGGCTTACGGCCTCGGCAGCTACTGCTACTTCAACGTCAACCCCTCCGTCGTCGCCGCCCACGCCATCGAGGCGCCGAACACCTCCGGGGTCCGCTTCACCAGCATGGTGACCGTCTCCCTCGGCGGCACCGGCACCATCAGCCACGTCGTCAACAACACCGGAGGACCGTCCAACTCCGGCACCAACGTGGCCAACCTGACCAGCTACCCGTAGGAGTCGACGTGCGTCATCCCCTCTCCCGGTCGGGGAGGTCCGCGCTGGCCGCCGTCCTCGGCGCCCTGGCCCTGGTCGTCGCCCTCCCCGCCCAGGCGAACGCGAACGTGCTCACACTGCTGCCGCAGAACGCCGACGGCCTGGAGCAGACCTTCTCCCCCGCCTACGACTACGACGGCGACGGCTGCTACGCCACGGCCGCCATCGGCGCGGACGGCACGATCAACCCCGGGCTGAAGCTCGGCGGCGACGTCAACGGCCACTGCCACGACTACGCCCAACTCGCCAACGCCAACACGTACTCGCGCGAGAAGTGCAACAACGGCTGGTGTGCGGTGATGTACGCCAGCTACTTCGAGAAGGACCAGGCCACCCTGGGGCCCGCGGCCATCGGGCACCGCCACGACTGGGAGCACGTGGTGGTGTGGATCAACGACGACCAGGTGCGGTACGTGTCGGTCTCCCAGCACTCGGGCTACCAGGTCGCGGCCGCCTCGTCCGTCCGCTTCGACGGCACGCACCCGAAGATCGTCTACCACAAGGACGGTGTCTCCACCCACGACTTCCGCTTCGCCAACGGCAATGACGACCCGCCGGAGAACGTCACCGGCGGCTGGTTCTATCCGCGTCTGGTGGGCTGGAACGGCTATCCCGCCGGCTACCGCGACAAGTTGCTGAGCGCCGACTTCGGAGCCGCCACCATCAAGATCAAGGACGGCGACTTCCAGTACGCGCTCGCCCACTCCATGCCGTCCGGCATCCCGTTCGACCCCAACGCCTGACACTCGGCCCGAAACGACCGCCGGTCCTCGATGGACCGGCGGTCCCTTTTCATGTCCCGCGACGGGATCGTTCCGCCGATATGTTGAAGCGCTTCGACGATGCCGTCGGCGGCCCTGGGCTGCCAATGCGCCGTCAGGGAGAAAGTTTCGCAGTGCTGCGGCTCTTGTTTCGTCAGAAACATGTCATTAACGTTCGCGAGCAGATGAAGCGCTTCGACGATCCAGAACGGAATCGACCGAGTGTCAGAAACGCAGCAGGCGCGTACCACGGTGTCCAATCCCGTGATCCCCGGTTTCCACCCCGATCCCAGCATCTGCCGGGTCGGCGAGGACTACTACCTCGCGTGCTCGAGCTTCGAGTACTTCCCCGGCGTGCCCGTCTTCCACAGCCGGGACCTGGTGCACTGGACGCAGATCGGCAACGCCCTGGACCGGCCGGGCCAACTGCGCCTGCCCCTGGACTCGCCCTCGTCGGGCGGGATCTACGCGCCCACCCTGCGCCACCACGACGGCCGGTTCTGGCTGATCGTCACCAACGTCAGCGCGGACGGCAATCTGCTGGTCACGGCCACCGACCCGGCGGGCCCGTGGTCCGACCCGGTCCTGCTGCCCGGCGTGCGGGGCATCGACCCGGACCTGGCCTGGGACGAGGACGGAACGTGCTGGTGCACGGTCGCCGGGGTCTCGCAGATCCGCCTCGACCCCACGACCGGGGAGACCTCCGGTCCCTCGCGCAGGCTCTGGTCCGGCATGCCCGGCGCCAAGGCCCCGGAGGCGCCGCACCTGTACCGGATCGGCGACTACTGGTACCTGCTCATCGCCGAGGGCGGCACCGAGCGCTGCCACGGCGTCTCCATCGCGCGCGCACGCGGGCCCGAGGGCCCGTTCGAGCCCTGCCCGGCCAACCCGGTCCTCACCCACCGCGGCACCGACCACCCCGTCCAGAACACCGGCCACGCGGACCTGGTCCAGGCACCCGACGGCTCCTGGTGGATGGTGCTGCTCGGGGTGCGCCCCGGCGGCGGCACCCCCGGCTGGCACGTCCTGGGCCGCGAGACCTTCCTGGCACCGGTGACCTGGGCGGACGACTGGCCGGTCGTCGGCGAGCCGGCACTCGACCTGCCCGCGCCCCCGTGGCCGCTCGTGCCCGGCCCGGTGGAGCCCGTCCGGGACGACTTCGACCGCGCCGAGCTGCGGCCGCAGTGGATCTCCCTCCGGGACCGTCCGGCAGAGCACTGCACGACCGGGGAGCGGTCCGGCTGGCTCACGCTGCGCGCCCGGGGCGGCTCCCTCGACGAGCCCGACGTCGTCTTCGTCGGCCGCCGCCAGCAGCACCTGACCTGCGAGGCACGCACCCTGATCGACCCGGCACAGGGGCGCGGCGGGCTCGCGGTCCGGCTGGACGAGGAACACCACTACGAGATCGAGGCGTCCGAGGGAGAGGTGCGACTGCTCACCCGCATCGGCCCGTTGCGCACGGTCGTGGCGTCCCTTGCGGTGCCCGCCGGGCCCGTGGTCCTCCGCCTCCGTGTGTCCGGCGCCCCGCCGCGGGACGCCCGCACCGGCCCGGACCTCGTCGCGCTCGGCATCGAGGAGCCGGACGGCACGTTCACCGAACTCGGCACCCTCGACGGGCGCTACCTGTCGACCGAGGTGGCCGGCGGCTTCACCGGCCGGGTCATCGGCATGTACGCCGCGTCCGGCACCGTCCACTTCGACTGGTTCGACTACGAGCCCCTCACCCCCTGAAACCGGCCCGCCCCCTTACTCGACCCCCTGTCCTCACCATCCCCCCACGGGCGGAACTCCGCTCGGCCAACAGAGAAAGGTCGGAGATGAAGGGAACGAAACACCCCGGTCACCGCAGACGCGGACCAGGCCGTGTGCTCGGTCTGCTCCTGGCGCTGGTCGCCGCGATCGGGCTGACCGGAACCACCGCGCTCGCCGCACCGGGCCACGCGGGCACCTCCGCGGCGGCCACCGCACGGGCACTCGGCCCGAAGGGCGTCGTCGCGGCGATGCAGCCCAGCTGGAACCTCGGCAACACCCTGGACGCCATCCCGGACGAGACCTCCTGGGGCAATCCACCGGCCACGAAGGCCCTGTTCGACACCATCAAGGCCCAGGGCTTCCGCAGCGTCCGCCTCCCCGTCACCTGGAGCGGCCACCAGTCCTCCACCGCCCCCTACACAATCGACGCGACATGGCTGAACCGCGTCAGGCAGGTCGCCGACTGGGCCCTGTCCGACGGTCTCTACGTGGTGATCAACGTCCATCACGACTCGTGGCAGTGGATCTCCTCGATGCCGACCGACCACGACAACGTCCTGGCCCGCTTCAAGGCCACCTGGACCCAGATCGCCGCCGAGTTCAAGGACTCCCCGCAGACCCTGCTGTTCGAGAGCGTCAACGAACCGCAGTTCAACAACACCACCGACACCCAGGGCAGCCAGTACCTCGACGAACTCAACACCACGTTCCACACGGTGGTGCGCCAGTCCGGCGGCAACAACGCGACCCGACTGCTGATGCTGCCCAGCCTGGGTTGCACGCCGTCCCAGGAGCGCATGGACCCGCTGGTCCAGGAGATCGGCTCGCTGAACGACCCCAACCTCGTGGCCACGGTGCACTATTACGGCTGGTATCCCTTCAGCGTCAACATCGCCGGCGGCACGCGGTTCGACGCCACCTCGCAGAAGGACATGACCGACACCTTCACGGCGATCGGCAACACCCTGATCGCCAAGGGAATCCCGGTCTACATGGGCGAGTACGGCCTTCTCGGCTACCCCGACTTCAACCACCCCCCGCGCGTCGAACAGGGCGAGGCACTCAAGTACTTCGAGATGCTCGGACACGAGGCCCGCACCACCGGAGTGACCACGGCCCTGTGGGACGCCTTCAACTTCCTGAACCGCACCACCCTGCAGTGGCGCGACCCCGACCTGATCAACCAGATCAAGTCGGCCTGGACCACCCGCTCGGGCACCGCCTCCTCGGACCGCGTGTTCCTGGCGAAGTCGGAGGCGATCACGGCCAGGACACTGACTCTGAACCCCAACGGCCTGACCTTCAGGGGAATTTGGCAGGGCGGCACGAAACTCGCCCAGGGCAGGGACTACACCGTCTCCGGCGACCAGCTCACCCTGACGGCCTCGGCACTGACCCGGCTGGCCGGCAACCGGGCCTACGGGACCAACGCGACCGTCGAGGCCAGGTTCTCGGCCGGCCTGCCCTGGAAGATCCACGTGACCACGTACGACAAACCGGTGCTGTCGAACGCGAACGGCACCACCGGCGGACTCACCGTCCCCGCCCGGTTCAACGGTGACCTGCTGGCGACCATGGAGTCCACATACGCCGACGGCAGCAACGCAGGCAACACCAGCTGGACGCCGTACCAGGAGTACGACGTGGCCTTCTCGCCCGACTACCCGGGCAACGCCATCACCCTGACCGCCGACTACCTCAACGCCCTGCGCGACGGTGCGCAGGCGACGCTCACCTTCCATTTCTGGAGCGGAACCACCGTCACGTACCACGTGACGAGGTCCGGCGGTTCGGTGACCGGCACCGTCGCCTGACCACAGCCCCGGGTGCCGTCTGTGCGGCACCCGGGGTGCTCGGTCAGCTCTTCGGCGGGGCCGTGCTCTCGCGGACGGTGAGTGTGGTCGCGATCTCGACGCCGACCTGGGGCACGTCCTCCCCGCGGCCCAGCGCCAGCGCCAGTTCGGTGGCGGCGACCGCCATCTCGGCGAGCGGCTGGTGGACCGTGGTCAGCGGCGGGTCCACCCAGGCCACGGCCGGTACGTCGTCGAAGCCCACCACGCTCAGATCGTCCGGGATGCGCAGGCCGAGCTCGCGGGCGGCCTGGTAGACGCCGAGGGCCTGCATGTCGTTGGCCGTGAAGACGGCGGTCGGGCGATCGGCCCGGGAGAGCAGGTCACGGGCCGCGGTGCGGCCGTCCTCCCGGGTGAGGAGCGTTTTGACCATCAGGTCCGGGTCCGGCGAAAGGCCGGCTTCGGTGAGTGCCGAGGTGTAGCCGGCGTTCCGGGCCAGGCAGAACGGATGGTCGGGGCCGGTGATCATGGCGATGCGCCGGTGCCCCAGTTCGATCAGGTGCCGGGTCGCGGCCTGGCCGCCCCTCCAGTTGGTGGCTCCGACGAACGGCACGTCGTCGGGAAGGTCCTCGTTCGGGTCGAAGACGACGAACGGGATGCCCTTCGCCCTGAGCTGTTCCCGCTCCCCCTCCGACAGCTGCGCCACCGACAGCACGCACTGCGGGCGCCGCCCCAGGGTGTCGTCGATGGTCCTGGCCGGCCGGTCCTGGAGGCCGAACTCCGAGACCAGCACGCCGACCTTGTTGCGGCGGGCCACCCGCTCGACGCCGCGGATGATCTCCACGGCCCACATGCTCTCCAGCTCGCGGAAGACCAACTCCACCAGATTGCTGCGGTTCTTCGGCGGCTTGCGGTATCCGTACCGGTGGATCAGTTCCTCGACGCGGGCCCGGGTCTCGTCCGAGACGCCGGACCGGCCGTTGAGGACCTTGGAGACGGTGGGGACGGAGACGCCGGCGGACTCGGCGATGTAGGCGATGGTGACGGCCGCCGGCCCTTCACGACCCGCGCTCGGCTCTTCGGTCCCTCGAGTGGAGAGTGCTTCCGATCGGTCGTCCGGCACGTCGCCCCTACCCGTCCCCTCCGCCCGGTGAAGCCCGTCATGGTGTCACCCCTCGCCCTGCCGGGAGGTGACGAAAGCATACCCGGGCTTTCGCACGTCCCCGGAGGCCGCGAGATCGACTGCCGAACACCGTCTGAGCAGGCCACCGAGCGCATCACGGCGCTTCCGGGGCAAGGCCTGGACACCGGGACCGCATCGATACTTTCGCTCGCTCCGGGGCGGGCGACCGTCCACCCCGGAGCAAGGGCACGAGACGTCAGGCGGCGCCGGTCACTCCCGGAGCGACGAAACGCCTGTGCAGCGGGGCGAACTCGCTCTCGGGTTCGCCCACGATGCCCGCCTTCTCCACTGCCGAGGCGAGCCGTTCGGCGAAGAAGGCCTGGAATGCCTGCTCGGACTCCCACACGTCCACCACGTGCAGCCCCGCCGCGTCGAACCAGGCGATGTGCAGTTCGGCGCCGGTCGGCGCGGTCTCCTCCCAGCCGACCGCGTCCCGCACCATGTCGTACTGCTCCGGTGTGACCCCCGCCCACCTCATCGACAGCACCACAGCCATGCCCCACCCCTCTCGTCGTGTTGCGAGCTCAGGCATCGTCCCGCCCGAGGGGGCCGCGGACGTAGAGCGCACCGGGGTGCGCGGCGTCCCGCCCGCGTCCCCTCACGCCCGGCGCACGGGCCTGCGAGCCTCGGCACGGGCTGTTTCAATGGCCTGCAGCGGCGTTCCGCCGGGACCGCCGTCCGCCGCCCACTGAAGGACCGCTCATGGCTGACGGATTCGGCGTCGTGGTCAGTGCCGGGAGCCTGCGCTCCGACGACGAGCACGCGGTGCGCTTCCCGCATCTCTGGACACCCGAGGGCGTCACCGTCGAGGCCGACTTCACCGGGGCGCACCTGCTGCATCTGGCGGCCGCGGGCTGTGTGCTCAACGACCTGTACCGCGAGGCGGCCGGCCTGGGGATCACCCTCGACGGCGTACGCGTCACCGCCTCCGGAGGGTTCGACTCCGGCAACTGGACCTCGACCGGCGTCGGTTACTCGGTGACGCTGGACTCGGCGGCCTCCGCCGCGGACCTGGACCGACTTCTCGACGTCGTGGACGAGGTCGCCGAGATCCCCAGGGCACTTCGCGCGAGCGTGGCCGTCAGGCGGGTGTGACGGACACGCAAAGAGCTCGTATGGTCTAGACCAAAAAGAGGTTTGGTCTAGACCGAAGCATGGACGCGAGCCGTGCGGCGGCACGAAGCTTGGGCTCTTCCCCCACCCCACCGGAGGCACACCGTGAGACGTCTTCGCGCATGTCTCGGCGCAGCCGCTGCCGTCGGGCTCACCGCCGCTGGAGCCACGGCGCTCGTGGCGGGCAACGCCTCGGGCGCGACCACAGCGCTCAGCAACCGCTGGTACGCGGCCGCCCCCTATCTGATGCCCCTCGACAACGACCCGCCGGACCCGGCCGCCATCATGGACGCGACCGGCCTCAAGGCCTTCCAGCTCGCCTTCGTGCTCGCCCCCAACGGCGGTGGCTGCTCACCCACTTGGGGCGGCACCGCCCCGGTCTCCTCCGACACCGCCGTGCAGTCCGTCATCGACACCATCCGCGGCAAGGGCGGCGACGTGTCGATCTCCGTCGGCGGTTACGGCGGCACCAAGCTCGGGCAGACGTGCGCGGACGCGGCGGCCACCGCCGCCGCGTACCAGCAGGTCATCACCAAGTACGGCCTCCACGCCATCGACTTCGACCTGGAGGAGCCGGAGTACGAGAACACCGCGGCGATCAAGAACGAGATCGGGGCCGCCAAGATACTCCAGCAGAACAACCCCGGCCTGTACGTCTCCGTCACCACGGCCGGCACGGCCGACGGCACGGGCTGGTTCGGCAAGCAGATGCTGCTGGAGGCCAAGTCGCAGGGCTTCACGCCCAACAACTTCTCCATCATGCCGTTCGACGGCGGCTTCAACGGAGCGGCCTCGCAGACCAGCGCGCTGACCAACTTCAACGCCATCCTCCAGTCGACGTTCGGCTGGGACCAGGCGACGGCCTACGCCCACGAGGGCTTCTCCGGGATGAACGGACGCAGCGACTCCGGCGAGATCTTCTCCCAGGCCGACTTCCAGACCGTCCTGGACTACGCCACCAGTCACAACATGGACCGGTTCACCTTCTGGTCCCTCAACCGCGACCGCCAGTGCACGCCGGTCGACAACGGCGGGCGGACCTCGGGCACCTGCTCCAGCGTGGCCCAGAACTCCTGGGATTTCGCCAAGTACTCGGTCCGGTTCGCCGGTGCCACCCCGCCGTCCACCACCCCCACTCCGACGCCCACCCCCACTCCCACGCCGACGGGGTGCAAGACCGCCTGGAGTTCGACCGCCGTCTACACCGCCGGTGACGAGGCCTCGTACAACCACCACAACTGGAAGGCCAAGTGGTGGACGCAGAACGAGACGCCGACCGCCACCGACTGGGGCCCGTGGCAGGACGAAGGAGCCTGCTGACGGCCCTCACGGCTCCGCGGCCCGCGCCCCCGAGGGGGAGCGCGGGCCTTTCCGTCCCCCTGCCCGTGCTTCCGTGCGCCCGCGCGTGTGGCCGAATGGCTCCACGGGATCGAACAACCGGTCGCCCGCTGGGTATCTCTTCAACACGGTTGCAAGCAGGCGGTGTTGAGGGGGCTGGCACTGTGGCGCGCCGATCCAGCACGTCCGGGCCGACATTCCGCGACGTGCTTCCCGCTCTCGCGGTGGTCGTCGTGGCGGTGTGCGCGCTGGCGGCCGTGCTCGCCGCGGGCTACCGCGCCGCCGGAGTCGGCGTGCCCCTCGCCGGAGTCGTCCTCCTGCTTCTGATCACCGCGGTGACGGTACGGCGCAGACGCCCCGGAATGCGGCGCCGCCTGGGCTACTACACACCGGACGAGCTTTTCGAACTCGACACCCAGGGGCTGGCGTTGGCCGTCGCGCGCATGCTGCGCCGGGACGGGTGGCGGGTACGCCTGCTGCCGGCCCCGGACCGGCCCCGCTTATGCGCCCAGGACCGCGGCGGCCGCCAACTGGAGGTGGTGTTCCGCCCGGTGGCCGAACCCCTGCCCGACGAGGATCCGCCGCATCCGCACCACCATCGCGGGAACGGGCAGAAACCTCTGCAGCTGATCGTGCACCGGGGCAGCTTCCGGGCGCGGGACGTCCAGTGGGCCCGGCGCCAGGGCAACACCCGTCTGCTCGACGGCACCGCCCTCAGGCGCTGGGCCGAGGGCACGTACTTCGGCGAACTGTTCTCACCCGGGTCGTGAACCGTCGCCGTGCCCGTTGTCAGTGGCCCCGCCTAGGGTCGGGGTATGGCACTGTCACGCGAGGAACGTGAAGGCTTTCTGGCCGAGCCGCATGTCGCCGCCCTGGGCGTCGCGGCCGGCGACGACCGCGGACCGCTGCTGGTCCCGATCTGGTACGCGTACGAGCCCGGCGGGCTGCCGTGGATCCTCACCGGGGCGAACTCCCGGAAGATGCGGCTGATCAGGGCGGCGGGTCGCTTCAGCCTGCTGGTCCAGCGCACGTCGCCGACCACCCGGTACGTGTCGGTCGAGGGGCCGGTCGCCGAAGTGGCGGAGGGAAGCGGCGCACTGCACCGGGAGATGGCCGGCCGGTATCTGTCCGGAGAGGCCCTCGACACCTTCGCGACCTGGGCGGAGGCGGAACTCGCCGATCACGTCGTGGTCCGTATGCGGCCGGAGCACTGGCTGACAGCCGATCTCGGCGCGGTCGGATGAGACACGGCCGGCCCTGGACGACGTGGCGCGGTCCGCCGGGCGTGAGGTGTTCGGCGTGAGCGGGTCGCCGAGCGCCCCGGTGGCCCGAGACGCGAGCGCGTCTCGGGCCACCGGGGTGGAAACAACTGCGTGTCAGCCGGCCAGGAGCTCGAGGGTGTCGATCACGCGGTTGGAGAAGCCCCACTCGTTGTCGTACCAGGCGACGACCTTCACATGACGGCCGTCGACCCGGGTGAGGGCCGAGTCGAAGATCGACGACGCCGGGTTGCCCGTGATGTCGGAGGAGACGAGCGGGTCCTCGGAGTACTCGAGGATGCCGGCGAGCGGGCCCTCGGCCGCGGTGCGGTACGCGGCCAGCACGTCCTCGCGCGTCACCTCGCGCGCGACCGTGGTGTTGAGCTCGACGATCGAGCCCACCGGAACGGGCACGCGGATCGAGTCGCCCGACAGCTTGCCGTCCAGGCTCGGCAGCACGAGGCCGATCGCCTTCGCGGCGCCCGTGGTGGTCGGCACGATGTTGACACCGGCCGCCCGGGCCCGGCGCGCGTCACGGTGCGGGCCGTCCTGCAGGTTCTGCTCCTGCGTGTAGGCGTGCACGGTCGTCATGAAACCGTGCTCGATGCCGGCGAGTTCGTCGAGCACCGCCGCCAGCGGCGCCAGTGCGTTGGTGGTGCAGGAGGCGTTGGAGACGATCGTGTGCACGGCCGGGTCGTACGCGTCGGTGTTGACCCCGTACGCGAGCGTGACGTCGGCGCCGTCCGACGGGGCGCTCACGAGGACCTTCTTCGCGCCCGCGTCCAGGTGGGCACGCGCGGCCTTGGCCGAGGTGAACCGGCCGGTGGCCTCCAGCACGATGTCCACGCCCAGTTCGGCCCACGGCAGCTCGGCCGGTTCGCGTTCGGCGAGCACCGTGATGCGACGGCCGTCGACGACGAGGGCGTTTCCGTCGACGGTCACCGGGCGGCCGAGCCGGCCGGCCGTCGAGTCGTAGGCGAGCAGCCGCGCCAGCGAGGCGGGTTCCGTGAGGTCGTTGACGGCGACGACCTCCAGGCCGCTGTCGCGCTCGAGCAGCGCGCGCAGCACATTGCGTCCGATGCGGCCGAATCCGTTGATGGCGATGCGAGTCATCAGCTGTGTCCCTTTCGTTCGCCACCAGGTTCGCTCGCCGTGCCGACCGCGGACAGTGGCGCGATCGCCATGGTTCAAAAGGATCGCGCCAAGGCGCCGAGGTGCGAGGACACCGCAACGCGCTGGCGTGTCGCCTGCGTGTCCGGTACCTGGCTACTCGCCCTGGGCGAAGGTGCGCCGGTACTCGGTGGGTGTCGTGCCCAGGATGCGGTGGAAGTGCAGCCGCAGGTTCGCGCCGGTGCCCAGGCCGACGTCGGCGGCGATCTGCTCGACGCTGCGCTCCGAACGCTCCAGCAGTTCGCGGGCCATGTCGATCCGGGCCCGCATCACCCACTGCATGGGCGTGTACCCGGTCTCCTCCACGAAGCGGCGCGAGAACGTGCGCGGCGAGACCGCCGCCTGCCGTGCCAGTGTCTCCAGCGTGAGCGGCTCGTCGAGATGGTGCAGCGCCCACTCCCGGGTGGCGGCGAACCGCTCCCCCAGAGGTTCGGGCACACTGCGCGGCACGTACTGCGCCTGACCGCCGCTGCGGTAGGGGGCCGCGACCAGGCGGCGGGCGGCGTGGTTGGACGCGGCGACTCCGAGGTCGCCGCGCAGGATGTGCAGGCACAGGTCGATGCCGGAGGCCGCACCGGCCGAGGTCAGCACACTGCCCTCGTCCACGAACAGCACGTTCTCGTCGACCCGAACGAGCGGATGCCTGGCCGCCAGGGCGCGTGTGTAGTGCCAGTGGGTGGTGGCCCGTCGGCCGTCGAGCAGGCCCGTGGCCGCGAGCGCGAAGGCACCCGTCGAGATCGCGGCCAGCCTGGCGCCCCGGGCGTGGGCGGAACGCAGCGCCTCGACCACGGTTCGCGGCGGGTCCTCGCGGTCCGGGAAGCGGTAGCCGGGGACGAAGACGATGTCCGCCCACTCCAGCGCCTCCAGGCCGTGGGCGACGTGGTAGGACAGCCCGTCGCCGCCGGTGACCAGGCCGGGCGCCGCGCCGCACAACCGCACCTCGTACGGCATGCTCGCGCGCGTCGTGAACACCTGCGCCGGGATGCCGACGTCCAGCGGCTTGGCTCCTTCGAGCACGAGGACGGCGACGCGACGCAGACGGGAGGCTGACACGCGGACACGATACGCAGCGCACGGCGTCCGGCCCGTACGAGGCCGTACGGGCCGCGTCGACGCTCTCGGGCGGACCGGTGTCAGCGTGTGCGTGCCCCACGGGACCGCAGGGGCACCGACCGCCTCGAGACGGTGGTGGTGCCGCCCGCGGCCGCGCGGGCCGGGCCGTCCGGCATGGTGAAGGCGAAGACGGCGGTCACCGCCGCGATGGCGGCCAGCACCAGGTAGGCGTGCTGGTAGGCGCTGACGGGCGGGTGCGCGGCTGCGGACGCGGGGGTGTTCAGGACCAGGGCCGTGGTCACCATGGCCGGAGCCAGGGCGCCTCCGGTCTGTCGTACGACGGTGTTGAGCGTGGAGGCCTGTGCCAGGTCGCGCCGGTCGACGGTGGCGAGCGAGGCGACCGTCGTGGGCATGAAGACCCCGCCCATGGCGATGCCGAGGAGGAACATGTAGGCGCGGAAGGTCCACAGGCCGGTGTGCTCGTCGCAGGTGGCGAAGAGCAGCAGGACCAGGGTGACGCCGGTCAGTCCGCAGCCGACGATGACACGGGGCCCGACCCGGGCGTAGAGGATGCCGGCGACCTGGACGGTGAGCAGGACACCGAAGGCCTCGGGGAAGGTGCTGGTGCCGGACTCCAGGGCCGTGCGGCCCTGCGCCTCCTGGAGGAAGAGCGGGCCGAGGAACATCGCGCCGAGGATCGGGACCAGGCCGACGAGGTTGATCAGGTTGGTGTCCCGGAACAGCCGGTTCGCGAACAGGCGCAGCTTCAGCAGGGGTGTGCGGGTGCGCAGTTGGTGGACGGCGGCGGCCACGAGCAGGACCGCGCCGGAGACCAGGGCCGTGACCACGACCGTGGAGGACCAGCCGCGGTTGGGGCCCTCGCAGACGCCGAACATCGTGGTCCCGAGCGCCGCGGCGCTCAGCAGCAGACCTGGCAGGTCGAAGCGGGGCGGCCGGTGGCCGCGGTGCCCGGCGAGGCACAGCGCCCCGAACAGCACGGCGGGCAGTCCCACCGGCAGGTTGACGTAGAACACCCAGCGCCAGGACAGGTGGTCCACCAGCAGTCCGCCCAGGACGGGAGCGGCGGCCGGGGCCATCTGCTGCGGGACGATCATGTAGCGGGCTATACGCACCTGTTCGGCGGAGCTGAACGTGGAGTAGAGCAGGGCGGCCGACGCCGGGAAGAGCACGCCGGCGGACAGGCCCTGGACGGCGCGGGCGGCGACGAGCTGGGACAGGTCGGCGGCCGCACCGCACAGGAGTGAGGAGCCGAGGAACGCGGTGAGCGCGGTGAGCAGGACGGGTTTGGCGCCGAAGCGTTCGACCAGCCAGGCGGAGGCCGGGATGGCCATGGCCAGGCAGACCGGGTAGACCACGACCACGCCGTCCAGGGCGGCGGTGGTGAGCCGGAACTGGCGGGCGATGGAGGGAAGCGCCACCGTGGTGATCGCTCCGTCGACGATGGCGATGAACGTCACGCTGACGCACATCACGGGGACGACGAGACGCTGGTCCAGGTGGAGGGACAGGGCGGACGGACGGGTTCGGCGGGGGAACGACAGCACATGCTGAGCATACTCACTATGTGAGTGCTCATAGAATTGGGTTTTCCGGCTCGGCGTGGAACGGGGAACGGCATGGCAGTGCAGGGCAGCAGCGACATCTTGATCGACGAGCTCTACGAGACGACCCACCAGCTGCGCAACTTCGTGGAGGCGCGGCTGCGGACCGGCGGGGCGTCCGTCGCCCGCCTGCGCACCATGCGAATGCTCGCCCGCGCGGAACAGCCCTTGCGCATGAGGGACTTGAGCGAGATGACGGGCGTGGCGGCGCGGACCACGACCAGCATCGTCGACACGCTGGAGCGCGACGGTCTGGTCGAGCGCGTACGCCACCCCCATGACCGCCGCGCGTTCCTGCTGCGGCTGACCGACGAGGGACTGCGTTGCCACCGCGAGGCCGAGGAGGTCGACCGCCTCGCCCTCGCGGAGGCGACGGCGGGGCTCGACGACGAGGACCGCGAGCGGATGCGGGCCTTGCTGGCCCGCATCCGCAGCGCCACCTCCTGACGACGGCCCCTCCGCGACGCGGGTCAGCGTCTGCGGCCCCGCACGTTCCAGCCGCTGCCGACGCCCGCCAGGTGCAGGGCGAGCACGGTGAGGCCGATCAGCATCACGTTGGTGGACGTGAAGGTGTCGTTCGTCGAGATGTCAGCGGCGTTGATGAGGAAGGCGATGAAGAACAGGATCGCCGAGACGATGGCCAGCATGATGTGCGTCCTTTCGACCGGTGGAGTCCCCCGCGGGATGTGAGGTCCGAATGCCCCCAACTCGGCCGTGCACACGGGGCGGACGCCTCGGCGACCGGCGCGACCGCCGTCGCGGTGCCTCAGTGGCCTCGCCCGCTCTCCAGCCGGTCGAGGACCGCCTGCGCCATGGCGGCCTCGCCCTTGGCGTTGGGGTGGGCGGGGGCCGCGGGTGAGGCCGGCCGCAGCGGCTCGATCCAGCGGTCGGCAGGCGCCTTGCACATGTCGTGGCCGCGCGTGGGTCCGTAGGTGTCCACGTATTCGGCGCGGTTGAGCGCGGCCGTCAGACGCAGCATCAGATTGAGGCGCTTCTCGGTGTCGCGCAGGTAGGGGAAGTCCTTGGTGGCGAACGGCACCGAGGGATAGCAGCCGCTGCCGTCGTCGGGCAGCAGGTCGGGGTAGCCGACGACGACCACGCGCGCGTGCGGTGCCCGGTGGTGGACGGCCCGCAGCACCTGGGCGACCTTGGGTGCCGTTCTCAGGACGGCCAGGGTCAGCTCGTCGACGCCGGAGGCCGTGTAGTGGGTCTGGCACGGGTTGCCCGCCAGGTCCTGCGAGGCGAGCTGGGCGCAGGTGGCGATGATGGAGCCGAACCCGACGTCGTTGCCGCCTATCTGGACCGTCACCAGGTCGGTGTCCCGGTCCAGGGCGTCGAGTTGGGGCGGGTTGGTGCCCTGGGGCTTCCACATCTCCTCGGTGGTCGCTCCGGCGCAGCTCACGTCCTCGAGCACGGTCGTCGTCCGCTGCGCCGCCACCAGGGAGGGGTAGTTGTGGTCGGAGCGGGCGCAGTTCGCGTCCACCTGGGTCGGGATGAGCGGTCCCGAGGTGTAGGAGTCGCCCAGGGCCACGTACTGGCGCTCGTGACCGCCGGGTGAGCCGTGCGCCACCGCGGGCGTGCCCGCGGCCAGAACCATGGCACAGCCGCTGACCGCCGCCGCGGCCGCCCTCACCCGTCGACGTCTTCGCGGCTCAGCGGCCGGGTGCGCGTCACGCATCATGGAGTGCCTCCTCCTCGGAGCCGTCCCGGCGGGGCATGGCCCCCCGTACGGCCGTCACCGGTTCAACTGGGCCTGTATACCCGCGAGTAGCGCATACGGGCCAGAGCCGTACAACGACCAATTTCCGGAGACGGGCCGTGCGGCGAGGAGGAGTTCGCGGAAGTCCGGCGGTCTACCGGGACTTGGCGACGGAGTCGCGGGTGGGCTTGCCCAGGGCCCAGAACAGCACGCCGAGGAGCATGAACGCGACGAGCGGGACGGCCTCCGTGAGCAGGTACTGCAGGCGCTCACCGTGCGTCCAGCCGTCCGGCGCGTAGGCGGAGCCGAACCAGTGGTCGCCGGCGCCCGGGGCGACCAGCTGCAGGGTGGCGAACAGCACGAGTGCGGTGAGCACCACGCTGATCGCGAGCGGGAAGGGCGCCCGGTAGGGGCGGTGCACGTCCGGGGCCTTGCGGCGCAGTACCGCGAGCGCCGGGAAGATGCCCAGGTAGCTGACGAGGGTGGTGGAGACCGCGAGGCCGAGGACGGCGCCGAAGAGCTTCGCGGCGCTGCCGTGGGTCAGCTCGTGGGCCAGGATCAGCACGAAGGTGGAGACCAGGCCGCTGAGGATGTTGACGCGGACCGGGGTGCCGAACCGGCTGGAGATGACGCCGAGGAAGCGCGGGGCGGCGCCGTCGTAGCCGGAGACGGCCAGGGCCCGGTCGGAGCCCATGACCCAGGTGACGCCGGAGGACAGCACCGTGAGGATGAACATGATCGCGGCGAGGTCGCCGAGCAGGCTGCCGGCTCCGCTGAGGGTGGCGGTGCCGTCGGCGGCGACATGGCCGCCGTAGACGGTGAAGACCTGGCGGATCGCGTCGATGAACCCGCCGAGGCCCGTGATGGCCTTCACGGGCAGGACGAGCAGGATGCCGAGGATCGGCAGGGCGTACAGGGCGATGGCGAGGCCGGCGCTGCGGAAGATCGCGAAGGGGACGTCCTTCTGGGCGTCGGTCATCTCGTCGCCGGCGGTGTTGGGCAGCTCGAAGCCGACGTAGTTGAACATCAGGACGGGGACGAGGGCGACGAAGCCCGCGTACGACGGCGCGAAGTCGCCGAGCCCGAAGCCGTGCAGGCCGTGCTTGGCGCCGTAGATCACGACGGTGACGGTGAACAGGCCGAGCAGGAGGAAGCGGCTCCAGGCGCCGATGGTGGGGATCCACTTGCCGATGTCGAAGGAGAGGATCGCGGCGAGCACGCCCACCCATACGAAGACGAGGGTGAAGGCGTAGAAGGCGGGGGTGCTCAGGTCTTTGCCGTCGTTGAAGAAGGTGGTGTAGGCGGTGACGGCCGAGACGGAGAGGGTGCCGCCGAGCCAGACGGGGTTGGTGATCCAGTAGAGGAAGTTGTTGACGGCGCCGGCCAGTCGGCCGAAGGCCCGGCTGGTCCAGATGTAGGGGCCGCCCTCGTCGGGAAAGGCGGCGCCGAGTTCGGCGGTCAGCAGCGCGGACGGCACGAAGAACACGGCGGCCAGGACGATGAGCCAGGTGAAGGCCTCGGCCCCGGACGCGGCCACCGTGCCGATGGTGTCGACGCCGACGATCGTGCACAGCAGGAAGAAGAGGATGTCGAAGCGGCCGAAGTGCTTGCGCAACTTCTGGCGCTCGGTCTGCGCGGCTACCGACGTGCCGGCTGATTCGGGTGCTATGGGGCCAGCGGTCACCGGACGCTCCTGTGTGCTTGTGCCGGGGGCGAGATTCGGCCAATGATCCGTGGCGCCACACCACCGCACAAGCACAGCTGTACAAGTTTTGACCATGGCTTCGCCGTATCAATACGGCCGAAACCGTATGGAAACAGCGCATCGGACGCCACCAGTGCGGGGGCGCCGGTCAGCCCGGCAGAAGGTAGTGGGAGAGGCGGGCCTCGGCCGCGGCCGGGGTGATGCCGAGCGCCCTGCCGATCGCCTCCGGCGCGAGTTCGTCGGCCCGGGCGGCGTACGCGGCCTCCTGGCCGATGCGGCGGGCCAGGCGTTCCAGCGCGGCCACCGACTTCAGGGCGGCGACCGGTGCCTGGTCGGCGAGGACGGTCAGCCGTTCGTCGAGCCGCAGTATCAGGTCGGTGACGTCCTCGGGCAGGGGCACCGTCTGCCGTTCGACCGAGCTGATGTGCTCGCGCCAGTCGTCGAAGGCGGCCGAGGTGTCGAGGTCGTCCAGGGGATCGTCCGGAATCCGCTGCCCGTCGAGGGTGTGGCTCTCGCCCCGCCAGCCGCACGCGCAGACGGCACGGAAGGCGGCCGCCTGGGGCCGGCCGAGTCGCCCGTCGTAGGCCCACAGCTCGCGGGTCTCCCGGCCCGCCCCGCCACCGCCGATGTCGAAGTACACCGGCGCGGGCTCGCCGCCGTCCGCGAGGACCGCGCCCACGATGCCCTCGTGCGAGTCGCCGAACTCCTCGGTGCGCCACCCCACGGCCACTCCCCTTCCTCCCGGGGCCGCCCCGCGGCACCCGGAGATCCGAGAATGCCGCAGCCGACCGCGCGCGGGGCCGGATTCACGGCAACCGGACGTCGCGCACCGCCCGGAAGGGGGTCGCCAACTCGGCACCGGTTCAAGGGGGTTGAGAGCGGTGCGACGGGAGGGATTGACGATCTCCCGCTCGGGGCATCAGGACTGAGCAGGGCCGGCCGCGCGCGAGGTGCCGCTGCCCCGGTGGGCGGACAGACCGCGGGGATACCGGATGCGCCTGGAGGGGATGTGATTCGCGATGCGTGCGCAGGAGCGTACCCATCGGCGTTCCGTGCGAGTGGAGTACCTGTTGCCCGACGAGGCCGCGTCGGCCGGCCGGGCGCGGGGCCTTACCTCCAGATTCCTCACCCATCCCCGTCATAGGGCGACGTGTGTCACGGCTGTCACGGCCGAGCGGATCGACGACGTGAAGCTCGTCGTGTCCGAGCTGGTCGCCAACGCCACCGAGCACGGCAAGAGCGGCTGCCGCCTGCGCCTGCAGATGACGGACGGCCGGGTGACCGTCGAGGTGTACGACGACAACCCGGTCCCGCCCCGCATCCGCCCCTTCACCGCCGACGGCGAGAGCGGGCGCGGCCTGGCCATGGTGCGCTGCCTGGCACAGCGGCTGGACGTCAGGTCGGTCACCGGTGGCGGCAAGCGCGTGCGTGCCGTTCTGGCGCTGCCCGTCTGACCGACGGGACACTGCCGCCCGCTCTCCCGACCTCACCCCTGACCCGCGTGCAGATGGCTGTGGGACACCTCGGGCGGGCAGGGCGTGTCCTGGCCCCGGCGGTCGCGCCGCCAGTCGTGCACCGCGAGGGCGAAGGAGCACAGCACGGGCAGGACGCCGAGGCCGACGGCGGTCGCCACCGCGAGGTGGTAGTCGTGCCCCCGGGCGGCCAGGACGACGTAGAAGACCCCCGGCAGCGCGGCCGTGCCGACGGCTCCGCCCAGCCGCTGCCCGGTCTGCAGGGCGCCGCCGGCCGCGCCCGCCATGCGCACCGGCACCTCCCGCAGCGTCATGGTGACGTTGGGCGAGATGACACAGCCGCCGCCCAGGCCACCGACGAACAGAACGGGCGGGGTGAGCCAGGCGGCGAGTCCCTTCGGTGCCAGCCACAGGATCAGCGCGGTGCCGCCCAGGCCGAGGGCCACGCCGGCGAGTCCGCAGACGGTCAGCAGCCGGCCCAGCCGGTCCACCAGCCGGCCTGCCACCGCCGCGGCCAGCGCCGAGCCCAGCGCGAACGGCGTCACCGCCAGGCCTGACCGCAGCGGCGAGTAGTCCAGGCCGTTCTGGAAGAAGAGGGCGAAGACCAGCCACACCCCGCTGAAGCCGACGAAGTAGAGGGTGGCGATGGCGGCACCGACGGCGTAGCCGCGGGTGTCGGTGAGCAGCCGCGGGTCCAGCAGGGGCTGGCCCTCGCGGGCCGCGACCCGGCGTTCCCACCGGGCGAAGGCCACCAGGAGCGCGGGGCCCACGACGAACAGCCACCACAGGTGTCGTACGCCGCCGGACTCGGCCAGCACCAGCGGCAGCATCAGCGCCAGGACGCCGCAGCCCAGGAGGGCGACGCCGCCCAGATCGAGGCGTTCGCGGCGCCCGGGGACCGCCCTGGGCAGCAGCCGGACGCCGAGCAGCAGGGCGATCGCGCCGACCGGGACGTTGACGTAGAAGATCCAGCGCCAGCCCTGGGGGCCGTCGGCAAGGGCGAGGATGAGGCCGCCGACGACGGGGCCGACGGCGCTGGAGATGCCCACGGTCGCGCCGAACAGGCCGAAGGCGCGGCCGCGTTCGGCTCCGCGGAACATCTGCTGGATCAGTGCGGAGTTCTGCGGGGCCAGACAGCCGGCGGCGACGCCCTGGGCGATGCGGGCGGCGACCAGGAAGGTGATGGTGGGAGCGGCGCCCGCCGCCGCGCTGCACAGCACGAAGGCGGTGAGGGCCAGCAGGAAGATGCGGTGCCTGCCCACCGCGTCGCCGATGCGCCCGGCGGTCACCAGGACCAGCGCGAAGGCGAGGGCGTAGCCGGAGACCACCCACTGGATGGCGGGCGCGCTCGCGTGCAGGTCCCGCTGCATGGACGGCAGTGCCACGGCGACGATCGTCACGTCCAGCAGGCTCATGAACCCCGCCACCAGGGTCACCCACAGGGCCTTCCACCGCCTGGGGTCGCTCCCGCCGTCCGTGTGCGTCGGCACGGTGCCTCCTTCGCCCGGTCGCGTGTCCGATCCGGTGAGGGTTCCCGAATCCGCCGCGAATCATCGGCCCGGAGGCACGTGCGACCCGCACGGCTCGTCCGACTTCATATTACTGAAACGTAACCTTCCCGGGGCTACCCCCGGTAACACCGACCTCGGTACCGTCCTGACACTTCGTCTAAGAACGGCGCGAGGTGCGGTGGGACGACCGCGCTCTCGTGCCGTCGGCACCTGCCCCACCAGGTCATCAGCCGCCCGAGCCGAAGACCGAGGCTCGGCCTCCCACCCCGCACCGGAGGCTCGTCATGCCCGTTTCCGCACGCCACCTCGCCGTGGCCGTCACCACCGCCGCGTGTCTCGGCGCCACCGCCGTGCCCGCCGCATCGGCGTCGCAGACCGACGCCGTCGTCTCCCGCGGCGTCACGATCCCCGAGTTCTACAACCCGCCCGCCACCCTGCCCTCGGCCGACGGCGCACTCGTGCGCAGCGAGCCGCTCCATCTCGCGCTGAGCCTGCCGGGCGTCGACGGGCCGCTGCCGGGGAAGGCGACCCGGCTGATGTACAAGTCGACGGACTCCACCGGCAGCCCGATGGCGGTCACCGGCGCCTACATCGAACCGACCACCGCCTGGAAGGGCAGCGGCGACCGGCCGCTGGTCGCCCTGGCGCCCGGCACCCTGGGGCAGGGCGACCAGTGCTCGGCCTCCCTCGGCCTCGAACACCCCCTGCTCCTCAACGGCCAGACGGTGTCGATCGGCTACGAGGACCTGGCGGCCTACCGCCTGCTGTCCGAGGGCGTCGCCGTCGTCGTCACCGACTACGCCGGGCTCGGCACCACCGACCGGCTGCACACCTACGTCAACCGGGTCGACGAGGCCCACGCCGTGCTCGACGCCGTCCGCGCGGCACGCTCCCTCCCGGGATCGTCGATCACCTCCACGTCACGCGTGGGCCTGTTCGGCTACAGCCAGGGCGGCGGCGCCACCGCGGCCGCCGCCGAACTGCAACCCTCCTACGCCCCCGACGTCACCCTCTCCGGCACCTACGCGGGCGCCCCGCCGGCCGACCTGGTCGCGGTGACCAAGGCCATCGACGGCAGCGAACTCGCGGGCGCGCTGGGCTGGTCGGTCAACGGCTTCCTGCAGTCCGACCCGGCGCTGGTGCCGATCGCCGACGCCCACCTCAACGCGGCGGGACGGGCGGCCATGAAGGATCTGTCGACCATGTGCGTGGGGGACGCGCTGTTCTCCTACGGCGGCGCGCACAGCACGAAGTGGACCACGGACGGCTCGTCCCTCAGCGACATCATCGCCTCGGAGCCGGCCCTGCGGAACTTCCTGGCCGACCAGCGCATCGGCACCATGAAGCCGGCCTCGCCGGTCCGGGTGGCCACCGGGACCAAGGACAACCTCGTCCCGCACGCCCAGGCCCGGCGGCTCGCCGCCGACTGGTGCGCCGAGGGAGCCGACGTGACGTACAAGCCGATCGGCCAGCTCGACCTGGGCAGCGCCCTGCTCAATCACCTCACCCCGCTGCTCACCGACCAGGGCGACGCCATCTCCTGGCTGACCGACCGGCTCGACGCCGAGCCGGCCACCTCCAACTGCGCGGACCTGCCGGGCCTTTCCTGAGGCACCAGGGCTACAGCTGTACGGCGCCGTCCGCGGCGCAGGCCTCGGCGGCCAGCCCGCCGGGGCCGTGGTCCGGCCGCAGCAGCTGGGCGACCAGCTCGGCCGTGGCCCGGTGCCAGGCGCCGCTGCGCCGGAGCATCGCGTGGTCACCGCCGCGGACCGTCACCATGCCGGCCGGGGTGCCCGCCGCCCGGGCCCGGCGCACGAAGTCCGCCGACTCGGCGGGCGCCGTCACCCGGTCGTGGTCGCCGTGCACGAGCACGATCCGCACGTCGCCGAGGTGGGCGACGGGGTCCGCGGGCGGGCACCAGGGCGCCAGCGCCAGCACGCCCCGCACCAGGGGGTGGGAGGCGGCGCGCAGGGCGGCCCTGGCTCCCATCGAGTGTCCGACGAGGACGACCCTCGGGGCCTCGGCCAGCTCCGCGAGTTCGTCGAGCGCGCGCAGGGCGTCGTCGGCCGGATCGCCGGTGTTCCAGCCCCGGTAGCGGTAGTGGACCTGCCCCAGCAGGGCGTCCGCGGGTGCCGCCGCGGCGGCCGCCCGCAGCACCGGGTGCATACGGAGCGCGGCCGCCTGCCAGGGGCGCACCGCGCGGCGGCTCACCTCCTGGCCGCCGTGCAGCGTCACGATCGCGGTGGAGAAGGACTGCTGCGGGGCGCGCCGCACGATCAGCGCGGACTCGTTGCGTTGCACCCTTCCACCATGCCTCATCCCCGCGGCGCCCCGGCTCCCGGGCGGCCCCGACGCCCGGTCCTCCGCACGGCAGGGGGCGCACGCACAGCCCGGTGAGCCCTGCATGCGCCTCCACCACCGCGGGGAGGATGTGCCGTGTCGGCGGCCGCTCGGCCCGGACATCGCGTACCCGAGCTCCACCCCGTCGAGAAAGCAGGTCGGCTCCGTGCTGTTGCGTCTGCCCGAGTCCGTGTCCGAAGCGCAGGAGTGCGTCGCCGAGGGGGCGGTGCCCGTCGGCGGGGCCACGCTGGTGTGGGCGAGCTGGCAACGCGACGGCTTCCCCGAGCGGGCCATGTCACTGCGCAATCTGCCGGAGGCCAACGTCGTCGAGCGCGGGAGGCTGGGCGCCGCGGTGGTGCTGAACCGGATCGACGAGCGGGTCCCGGAGGTGCTCCGGCAGGCCGCCGCCCAGGTGGGGACCGGTGCCGTGCGCCGGACGGCCACCGTCGGGGGCAACATCGTCGGCAGCACCCTGCGCTGTCTGCTGCCCGCCGCCCTGGTGCTGGACGCGCGCGCGACGGTGCTGGAGCGGGACCGCCTCTTCGAGACCGATCTGGCCGAAGTCCTGGCCAAACAGCACCTGTTGCTCAGCCTCCACTGGTCCGAGCCGCTGGTCAGCGGCTACCGCAAGCTGGAGGGGGAGGCGGGCGGTCCCCCGCCGCTGGTCGTCGCGGCCGCGGTGCACGCCGGGGAGGAGGGCCCGGCCCGGGTGCGCGTCGCGGTGCGCGACGGCTACGACGTCCTCGCCGCCGGCGTCCCGCGCGGCGACGGTGCCGGGCCGACCCTGGACAGTCTGCGGGACACGGCCGTCGGCACGCTGCACGTGACGGGCTGGGAGGTCGTACGCCGACACGTCACCGAGCTGCTGGAGCGGCCGGCGGCGTAGCGGCACCGGCATACTGGGCGCATGCGTCTCGGGGTGGTCACCGCGATCCTCTACTGCCTGCAGTTCAGCCGGGAGTTGGACGACGGCGAGGTCGAACGCATCGCGGCCATGGTCCTGGAGCGGCCCTTCTACGATCTCACGGTCGAGGAGCAGTACGCCGGCATCGAAGCGGTGCTGGCCGCACCGGCCTGGGAGGACGATCTGTCCTGGCAGCCGCACCGCGAGGCGGCCGTCCGGGACTTCCTGCGGCGGCTGCTCCAACGCCTGGACGCGCTGCGGCCGTGGCGGGAACCGCCGTACCGGAGCCTGGCGTTGGAGCGCTGGGAGGAGTACCGGAGCGGGCGGCTGCTGGCGCACGTGCGGCTGTACGCGCCGCCTATGGACCCGCTGTTCTCCCGTCTGCGGCCCGTGCCCGGGGACGAGCACCAACTGCGGGCGGCCCTGCTGCGGCTGCGCTCCGGGGACGAAGTGGCCCTGGTGGCGCCGCCGTTGTCCGGCGCGGGGGACGCGGTGCTGATGGCGCTGGCCCCGCACCGGCCGGCCCCGCAGGTGATCGAGGCGTTCGTCACCCACACCGGGTACGCGCGCGAGCGCGTCTCCCCCGCCGTGCGGCGGTGGTGGCGGCGACCGGTGCTGCCCGCGGGCGTGCGGCCCACCGGGGCGTGAATCCGCGGCCCGGTGGTCAGTCGGCCGTCTTGCGGGCGAGGGCGTTGTTGTCGATGGAGTTGTGCACGCTGAAGCTGACGGCGTCCGAGCGGTAGCGGTCGTCCGACCACTCCACCGGGCGGCCCTCGCGGGTGGTGGTCACGCGGCGCACGCGCAGCAGCGGGCTGGTGCGGCGGATGCCGAGGAGTTCGGCGTCCTGCGCGCTCGCCGCGACGGCGTCGATGACGTGCTCGCCGTAGGCGAAGACGAGACCGGTGCTCTCGTACAGCAGTTGGGTGACGGAGGCCGCGTCGGGGTCGATGGTCTCGACGGCGGGTGAGATCCAGCCGGCGTACACGGTGCGCTCCACCAGGACGGGCTCGCCGTCCAGCCCGCGCACCCGCAGGACGTGCAACACCTGTGTCCCCTCGCGCAGTTGGAGACGGGCGGCGTCCTGGGCGGTGGCGGGCAGGTACTCCTGGGACACGACATGGCCGGTCGCCTCGCGGCCCATCGCGCGCGCCCACTGGGCGAAGCTGCGCAGTTCGGCGAAGCTCTGGCTGCGCCGGCTGGCGAGGACGACCCGGCGGGCGCCCTGCCGGGAGCCGATGAGCCCCTCGGCGGTCAGCGCGGCGACGGCCTGACGGACGGTGCCGCGCGAGACGCCGTAGTGGGCGGCGAGCTCCGTCTCGGGCGGCAGCCTGCTGCCCACCGTGTACTCCTCGCGGTCGATCGCCCGCCGCAGTTCGTCGGCGATCTCCTCGTGTCGCGTCGCCACCGTGCCCCTCCGAGTCTGCTGCTGTGCGCAGCGTGACCACCCTAAACGAGGTCGGCGGCCGGTCGCGCTTTCCCCGAACTGTGCAGGGAATGGGAGGTCACAATTTCGCCACTGTTTACGAAGGCGTCACCACAGGCAGCATTACTGAGGCCAACTTGTTCAGACAAGTTCTCAGTCTTTGTGCGTCCCCTGCGCCCCCTTCTGGAGTCCCCGTGTCCCAGCCGAGAACAGCCGCTCTGGCCAGCTCCCTCGCCGTCGTCGCCGCGCTCGCCCTGAGCGCCTGCGGCGCGGCCCCCGACAACGCGTCGACCACCGCCGACGGCAAGAGCGCCGCCACCGCCACCTCCGCCGCCGACTTCGGCGGCATGTCCAAGCTGGTGGCCGCGGCGAAGAAGGAGGGCACGCTGCACGCCATCGCGCTGCCCCGCGACTGGGCCAACTACGGTGCCCTGATCGACGGCTTCCAGAAGAAGTACGGCATCAAGATCCAGGTGGAGAACCCCGACGGCTCCAGCCAGGACGAGATCAACGCCGTGACCTCCCGCAAGGGCCAGGACCGCGCCCCGGACGTCCTCGACCTCGGCTCCTCCTTCGCCCTCAGCGCCGCCCAGCAGGGCCTGCTCGCGCCGTACAAGGTGGCCGCCTACGCCGACATCCCGGCCGGCCAGAAGGACCCGCAGGCCCGCTGGTACAACGACTACGGCGGCTACATCTCCATCGGCTGCGACGCCAAGCGCGTCAAGACCTGCCCGACCACCTTCGCGGACCTGCTCAAGCCGCAGTACAAGGGCCAGGTCGCCCTCAACGGCAACCCGACCAAGTCCGGTTCGGCCTTCGGCGGCGTGTACGCGGCCGCGCTCGCGAGCGGCGGCTCCTACGACGACGTCCAGCCCGGCCTGGACTTCTTCGCCAAGCTGAAGAAGAACGGCAACTACACGCCCGTGGAGTCCACTCCGGCGACCGTCGAGAAGGGCGAGACGCCGATCAGCATCGACTGGGACTACCTCAACGCCGGCTACGCCGACGAGTTCAAGTCCAAGGGCGTCGACTGGAAGGTGGCGGTGCCCACCGACGGCAAGTTCTCGCAGTACTACTCCCAGGCCGTCAACAAGGACGCCCCGCACCCGGCGGCCGCCCGCCTGTGGCAGGAGTACCTCTACAGCGCCGAGGGCCAGAACCTGTGGCTCAAGGGCTACGCCCGCCCGGCGCTGATGACGGCCATGGACAAGGCCGGCACCCTCGACAAGGAGGCCGCCGCCAAGCTGCCCGAGGTCTCCGGCACGCCCTCCTTCCCGACCGAGGCCCAGCAGTCCAAGGCCAAGACGGTCATCGCGCAGGGCTGGGCGAAGGCCGTCAGCGGATGACGGCGACCCTCACGGGCGTGGACGTGGCGCCGCCGGTCACCTCGGTGAAGCGGCGGCGCCGTGCCCCCGGCTGGCTCGCCGTCGTCCCGCTGCTCGTGTTCACCGCGATCGCCTTCGGGGTGCCGGCGATCGCCATGCTCGACGGCGCCTTCAGCGTCAAGGACCAGGCCACCGGCGCCAGTTCGTACAGCGCCGCGAACCTGACCACCTCCCTGCACGGCGCGTATCTGACCGCGCTGCTCGGCAGCGTCAAGCTGTCGGGCGTCTCCGCCGGCATCGGCACGGTGCTCGGGCTGCCGCTCGCCCAGGTCGTGGTCACCTCCCGGTTCCGGGCGCTGCGCGACGCCGTGCTCACCGCGTCCGGCGTGCTCGCCAACTTCGGCGGCATCCCGCTGGCCTTCGCCTTCGTCGCCACGCTCGGCAACGCCGGCGTGCTGACCCGGCACCTGGGCCTCACGAAGGCGGGCTGGGACCTCTACAGCTTCTGGGGCCTGGTCATCGTCTACCTGTACTTCCTCATCCCGCTGATGGTGCTCACCATCACGCCGGCCCTGGAGGGCCTGCGCGCGCAGTGGCGGGAGGCCGCGCAGAACAACGGGGCCACCACCGTGCAGTACTGGCTGCATGTCGCCCTGCCCGTGCTGCTGCCCTCGCTGCTGGGCGGGTTCGTGCTGCTGTTCGGCAGCGCGTTCGCCGCGTACGCCACCGCCGCGGCGATGGTGGGCAGTTCGGTGCCGCTGGTGACGCTGCAGATCGCCGACGCCATCTCCGGCAACGTGCTGGTCGGCCAGGAGAACGTGGCACTGGCCCTCAGCCTCGACATGGTCCTGGTCGCGGGCCTCGTCATGGCCGTCTATCTGCCCCTGCAACGACGGAGTGCGCGATGGCTCGCCTGAACCCGTGGCGGTGGGTCGTCCTCGGCCTGGCCGCGCTGTACTTCCTGGTGCCGCTCGCCTCGTCGGTGATCTTCACCGTGGACGTGCCCGGCCAGGGCGTCACCTTCGACGCCTACTCGCAGATCGTCTCCACCGACGGCTTCGTCTCCAGCCTGCTGCTCTCCCTGGAGCTGGCACTGGCGACCATCGCGATCGTGCTGCTGCTGATGGTGCCCGCCATGGTGGCCCTGCGGCTCGGCGCGCCCCGGCTGCGGCCGGTGGTGGAGGTGATCTGCCAACTGCCGCTGGTGGTCCCGCCGATCGCCTTCGTCGCCGGGATCTCCACCGTCCTGAAGTGGGGGCCCGACTACCTCTCGCGCACCCCGCTGTTCGAGACGTTCGTGGCCATCCAGAACCCGAGTTTCCCGTTCGTGCTGGTCATGGCGTACGTCGTGATGGCGCTGCCGTTCGTGCACCGGGCGCTGGACGCCGGACTGCGCGCGATCGACGTGCGCACCCTCGTCGAGGCCGCCCGCAGCTGCGGCGCGAGCTGGCCGCAGGCCCTGCTGCGGACCGTGCTGCCCAACCTGCGCGGGGCGCTGCTGAACGCGGCCTTCCTGACCCTCGCGCTGGTCCTCGGCGAGTTCACCGTGGCCCAGCTGCTGGGCTTCCAGCCGTTCGCCGTGTGGATCTACAGCGTCGGCGGCTCGCAGGCCCAGCTGTCCGTCGCCGTGTCCGTGCTCAGCCTGCTCGTCACATGGGCCCTGCTCCTGGCGCTCGCCGGTGTCGGCGGCCGCACCCGTACCGCTTCGTCCCGGGGATGAACCATGACCGCCACCACGCTTGAGAAGGCCGCCGTCGACAAGGCCGCCACCGTCGAATTCCGCGGCCTGCGCCGGGAGTTCGGGGCCACCGTCGCCCTGGACGGGCTCGACCTGACCGTGCGCCCCGGGGAGTTCCTGGCGCTGCTGGGCCCCTCCGGGTGCGGCAAGACCACCGCGCTGCGCATGCTCGCCGGGTTCGAACACCCCGACGCCGGGGAGGTGCTGGTCGACGGCAAGGACGTCACCGACGTACCGGCCCATCGCCGCGACGCCGGGATGGTCTTCCAGTCGTACAGCCTCTTCCCGCATCTGAACGCGCTCGACAACGTCGCCTTCGGGCTGCGCATGCGCAAGGTGGGCACCGCCGAACGCCGTTCCCGCGCGGCCGAGTTGCTGGAGCTGATCGGTCTCGCCGACAAGGGCGACCGGTTCCCGCACCAGCTCTCCGGCGGCCAGCAGCAGCGCATCGCGCTCGCCCGGGCGCTCGCCCTGCGGCCCCGGGTCCTGCTGCTGGACGAGCCGCTGTCCGCGCTGGACGCCAAGGTACGGCTGACGCTGCGCGAGGAGATCCGCCGGCTGCAGCAGGAACTCGGCATCACCACCCTGTTCGTCACGCACGACCAGGAGGAGGCCCTGTCGATCGCCGACCGGGTCGCCGTGATGCACGCGGGCCGGCTGGAACAGTGCGCCGAACCCGCCGAGTTGTACGGACGGCCCGCGACGGCGTTCGTCGCCGAGTTCGTGGGCACCATGAGCCGGATACCGGGGCACCTGGCCGGGGACACGGTCGAGGTCCTCGGGATGCGGCTGCCCGCCGAGGGGACCCTGCCGCAGGCGTCGGAGATCGACGTCCTGGTGCGGCCCGAGGCCGTACGCGTCCAAGCGGACGACACCGGCGGGGCGACCGTGATCGCCACCGCCTTCCTCGGCGCCTCCACCCGGCTGACCGTGCGCCTCGCCGACGGCACCGAGGTCAAGGCCGACCTGTCCACGCACGAGGCGGCCACGCTCGGCGCGGGGGCCGCCGTCCGGGTGTCGCTGCCCGAGCGGCCGGTGCTGGTCGCCGAACGAACGGCGTGAGGACACCCGCCGGCTCCCGGCACCTCCCCCCACACACGAAAGAAGAGACCGTGACCCGACCCCCGCTCCAGGCCGTCCTGTTCGACATGGACGGCACGCTCGTCGACACCGAGCGGCTGTGGTGGGAGGCGGTGCAGGACGTCGCCACGGGCCTCGGCCGGCCGCTGACCGAGGCCGACCAGCCGGAGGTGCTCGGCCGGCCCGTCGAGCACACCGCCGACTGGCTGGGCCGGCTCACCGGCACGCCAGGGCTCGCCGGCCGTCTGCACCGCGAGTTCACCGACCGCGTCCGCACCGGCATCGTGCCGCGCCCCGGCGCGCTGGCCCTGCTGGACGCCCTCGCCCGTGACGGCGTGCCGATCGCCCTGGTCACCGCCTCCCCGCGGTCGGTCGCCGACAGCGTGCTGGCCGTGCTGGGCGCCGACCGCTTCCGGGTGTCGGTCACCGCCGACGACACCGCCAGCACCAAGCCCGCCCCCGACCCCTACCTCGCCGCCTGCCGCGCCCTCGGCGTCGAACCGGCCCGCTGCGTGGCCGTCGAGGACACCCCCACGGGCGTCAGCTCCGCCGAGGCGGCGGGCTGCGCCGTCCTCGCGGTGCCGTCGCTCGCCCCCATCGAGGCGGCGCCCGGGCGGACGGTCGTGGCCAGCCTGGAGGACGTGACCGCGAATCGGCTGCGGGGCCTGGTCCGGCCGCGGCTGCGCGTGCTGAGCTGGAACCTCTGGTTCGGCGGCGCGAAGGTCGACGACCACCGCGCCAAGCAGCTCAAGGTCATCCTCGACACCGAGGCCGACGTGGTGGGACTGCAGGAGACGGCCGGCACGGCGGCCCGGGAACTCGCCGAGGCACTGGGCTGGCACCACCACCAGGCCGGCGAGAACCTCGGCATCATCAGCCGCCACCCGATCACGGCCCGCCTCGGCGACCCTGCCGTCGGCTTCTACGGGGCGGCCGGCGCCCGCATCCGCCTCGGCGGCACGCGCGAACTCGACGTGTGGACGGCCCACCTGCACTACACGCCGTACGGGCCCTACGAGGCCGCCTTCGACGGGCTGCCGCCGGCCGAGCTGGTCGCCCACGAGGACGTGCGGCTCGGGCAAATGCGGCAGGCCCTGCGGCAGATCGCCGAGGCGGCCGGCGCGATGACGCCGGTCGTGCTCACCGGCGACTTCAACTGCCCTTCCCACCTCGACCGGACGGACGTCGCCTGGCCGGTGACCAGGGCGGCCGAGGAGGCCGGGCTGCGCGACTCCTACCGGGAGGCCCGCCCGGACCCGGTGCGCGACCCCGGGCACACCTGGTCGCCGGTCCACCCGCGGCACGAGAACGACCCCTCGCTCCCGGAGCCGCAGGACCGGATCGACTACGTGCTGCACAACGGGCGCGGCCTGCGGGTCCTCGACTCCCGCACGGTCGTCACCGGCGTCCCGCGCCCCTGGCCCGACGTCGCCGGCAACGACTGGCCCTCGGACCACGCCGCCGTGCTCACGACGTTCGAGCTGAACCCGCCGGACTGACCGGGGGCGGACGCCCGGCCGCCGTCACCCGGCGGCGTTGTCGACCCGCAGACGCACCTGCTCCTCCAGCCGCTCCAGGCTGTGGTCGAGGGCCTCGCACGCCGCCGCCTCACCCGGGTCGTGGGCGTCCTCGAAGAAGGACAGGTGCACGGTCACCTCGCTGGTGCCGGTGTCCATGCCGGCGACCTGGAGCCAGCCGGCGTAGCCGCCGTCCTCCCGGGTGCCCCACTCCAGGCGCATCTGGTCACGGCTCCGCCGCAGGAGCGCGGGTGTGTCGTGGTCGGTGCCGTCCTCGTGGACGGTGACCGCCGGCAGGTCGTCGGGGCGCACATCCAGCTCGCCCGGCAGCCAGCTGTCCAGCTGGCCGACGTTGGCCGCCTGGTCGAAGACGTGCTCCGGCAGGGCGGGCATCGTGCGGGAGCGTTCGTACTCGGTCATCGTTCATCACCTCCGCGATCGTGGCGCAGCACACGACGCGTGCCCTTTTTGAGGTGATTGAACCCGGGGCCCAGGCATCGGCCGACGAAGGCGGCCGGGAGGCTCCCGCGCGGGTGCCGGACGACAACTTGTCTCCCCTGTACGCCAGTTACCGTCCACCGAACGGTCTTCCGGCGTCGTTTCCCGTCCATCATCCGTCAGTCCCGGAGACTCGCGTCCCGCGCCCCGGCCGCGCGCCTACCTTCCGAGGACCGGGCGGGCCGTCGGTCCGTCGCAGCCGACAACGCATTCGAAGGGGTGGGCGCCATGGCGAGCGTGGAAGTGTCACTGAAGGAAATGATGGCCGGTGTCGAGGGATCGGTGGGGGCCGCGGTGGTCGACTACACCAGCGGAATGGCCCTGGGCACGCTGGGCGGCGGAAAGGACCTCGACCTGACGGTCGCGGCGGCCGGCAACACGGATGTGATCCGGGCCAAGGTGCGCACGATGGAGCAGTTGGGGCTCAAGAGCGGGATCGAGGACATCCTGATCACACTCGACCGGCAGTACCACCTGATCCGTCTGGTCACCGGCCGCAACGGCAACGGCCTGTTCCTGTACCTCGTACTCGACAAGGAGCGGTCCAACCTGGCGATGGCACGTCACCAGCTCAAGCGCGTCGAGGAACAGCTGGAGGTCTAAAGATCTCCCCGGCGTCCGGGTGTCGTGCGCCCATGATGTGAAGACTTCTTCAACTCACCACATCAGCATGATCCCAATTCGTGCCTGCGCACGGCCCCGGGCGGCCAGGATCGGTTCCGAAGGGCAGCCGCGGCGTCCTCGGGGCCGCCGCTCCATGGCAACCGCACCCGACCCGGCAGGGAGAGAGCACTGATGCAGGTCCCCCTCTACCAGGCCAAGGCGGATTTCTTCCGCATGCTCGGGCATCCCGTGCGCATCCGGGTTCTGGAGCTGCTCCAGCACGGTCCGGTCCCCGTGCGGGACCTGCTGGCCGACATCGAGATCGAACCGTCCAGCCTCTCGCAGCAACTGGCCGTGCTGCGCCGCTCCGGGATCGTGGTGTCCATCCGGGAGGGCTCCACCGTCACCTACGCCCTCGCGGGCGGTGACGTCGCCGAACTGCTGCGCGCGGCCCGCCGGATCCTGACCGAGCTGCTGGCCGGGCAGAACGAACTCCTGGCCGAGCTGCGGCAGGCCGACACCTCTCCCCCGCCGGTGTCCACGAGCGGCCGTGTCTGACGGCGGGCGGGGAAACCGCCGCCGGCGCGTTGCTCCGCCCGAGTGGTGGATCCGTGCGCCCGGCCGTAGCGTCGAATCGGGACGGACGATGGTGGCTCGCGCTCGGGAGCGGTCATGCGCGGACAGGTAATCAGTACGGCGGTCGCACTCTGTTTCGCCGCATCGCTCACGGCGGCGGCAGCGGCACCTCCCTCGGCGGCCCGCTCCGCGCCGGAACCCGCCGCGCAGGCCGCACGGCCGGCGACCGGTCCGGTGCTCGTCGACTGCTTCTGGCACGCACGGGTCCGCCCGGCGAACTTCATGCTCGCCTGCGGGGACGGCAACAGCCGCCTGGCGTCGCTGCGTTGGACGACGTGGGGCCGGGACTCGGCGAGAGCGCAGGGCGTGAACTGGGTCAACGACTGCAAGCCGTACTGCGCGGCGGGCCGGTTCCACGCCTACTCCGTGGTCGTGCGGCTGGACCACGCGAAGCCGTGGAAGAAGCATCCGCGGCTGCGGCACTACACGCGGATGACCCTCGTCTACAACACCGACCGGCCGCGCTCCTTCCCGCGGACCGTGGTCTATCCCCTGTGGGACTGATCCTTCCCCTCGGGTGAGCCCTGATCGCCCGCGTCCAGAGGCGACCGGGCCTGGAGGGACTCGCCTGCGGTGAGGTGTTCCAGCACCTCGACGAGTTCCCTGCAGGCCTGTTCCACCGAGCGCCTGGTGTGGAGCTGTTCGGCGATCACCGCCGACAGCAGGAGAGCGGTCAGGGCCAGCGCGCCGTTGAAGGCCTGGAGCTTGATCATCACTTCGATGCGGGACATCCGGGAGAAGGGCCCCACCTGGTCCGTGGCGGCGACCGTGGCCATGACGGAGGCCAGGGCGGCGCACAGCATGCTGCCGGCGAGCTGGAAGCGCAGCGCGGCCCAGATCACCAGCGGGTAGACGAGGAAGAGCAGGCTGACGTCGCTCCGGGTGGCGAAGGGTATGAGGCCGCCGGCGATGAGGGCCAGGCCCGCGGCCTCCTTCCAGCGGGGCGTGCGCGGGAGCCGGTGCACCCGCCACAGCACGAGCAGGACCGGGGTGACGATCAGGACGCCCATGGCGTCGCCGGCCCACCAGGTGGACCAGACGAGCCAGAAGCCGCCGGCGGCGAGCTTGCCGGTGAGGACCAGCAGTCCGGCGCCTGCCGTCGCGCTGACCAGCATGGCGGTCAGCGCCGCGAGGAACACCAGGGCGAAGCCGTCCCGCAGTCGGGCCAGGTCCGTGCGGAAGCCCACCCGGCGCAGCAGGTAGTAGGCGCACACGGGGGCCGCGGTGTTGCCCACCAGGGTGCCGACGACGGCGGGCTGGATCGAGGTGATCGATATGACGACCAGCAGGGCGCCCAGTGCGATGCCGGGCCAGGAGCGCATCCCGAACAGCAGCAGGCAGGCGACCGCGACGCCGGTGGGCGGCCAGATGGGGGTGACCACGGCGCCGTCCACCAGCAGCTGCCGCATCAGCCCCAGCCGTCCGGCGGCGAAGTAGCAGGCGGCGACGGCCGTCACCTCGAGGGCATAGCCGACCGCTCGGCGCAGATCCTCGGTACCCACCACACCTGCCATCACACACCGACCACGCCGACTGTGCGAGGCGAGCGGCATCGCCCACCCGCCGTGCGGCGCCTACGGCGTCTCGACCCCGTCGTGGCCGACCACCAGTACCGCCGCGTCGTCCTCATGTCCCACCCGTTCGGCGACCTTCATCACCGCGGCGGCGAGTGCGCCCGCCTCCATGCCGGCGACCGCGGCGATACCGGCGAGGCGGACCACCTGGTCGAGGCCCTCGTCGACGCTCAGGGACGGCCCTTCGACCACGCCGTCCGTGACCAGGACGAAGACGCCGCCGGTGGTGAGCCGCGACCGGGTGACCGGGAAGTCGACGCCCGCCACGATGCCCAACGGCGGGCCCCCCTCGCCGTCGGCGATGCCGGACCGCCCGTCGGCGGTGGCCCAGATGTGCGGGATGTGCCCGGCCCGGGCGCTCTCGAGCACCCCGGTGGCCGGGTCGAGCCGCATGAAGGTGCAGGTGGCGAAGAGGTCGGTGCCGAGGGACAGCAGCAGGTCGTTGGTCCGGGACAGCAGCTCTCCGGGCTCGCTGGTCACGGAGGCGAGGGCGCGCAGTCCGACCCGGACCTGCCCCATGAAGGCGGCGGCCTCGATGTTGTGGCCCTGGACGTCGCCGATGGACAGGCCGAGGTGCCCGTCGGGCAGGGTGAAGACGTCGTACCAGTCGCCGCCCACGTTGAGCCCGTGGTAGGCGGGGGCGTAGCGGACGGCCAGGCGGAAGCCGCGGGCGACGGGCAGGTCCCGGGGCAGCATGCCGCGCTGGAGGGCGATGGCCAGCTCGACCCGGGAACGCTGCACCTCGGCGAGTTCGCGCGCCTGGGCGGTCAGCGAACCGAGTCGGGCGAGCAGTTCGTCGCCCTCCTCCGCGTCGCGCATGGTGGACATCGATCACTCCGGCGGGGCCGTGGGCCGTGGCCCCTTCAGGGCAAAACCCCCGAATTCACATTCAAGAGGATGATAGCGACAAGCGGGGGTGGACCGACGACCTCGCGTCGGTCCGCCCCCGGTACGAAGCCGCCGCGTCAGCCGCCCAGCGCCGCCATGACCACGTCCTTCGCCTCGTCCTGCACCTGGGCGAGGTGCTCGGGCCCGCGGAAGGACTCGGCGTAGATCTTGTACACGTCCTCCGTGCCGGAGGGACGGGCCGCGAACCACGCGTTCTCGGTGGTCACCTTGATGCCGCCGATGGACGCGCCGTTGCCGGGCGCCTCGGTGAGCACTCCGGTGACCGCCTCCCCGGCGAGGGTGTCCGCGGTGACCTGCGCCGGGGAGAGCTTGCCCAGCAGCGCCTTCTCCTCCCGCGTCGCGGGGGCGTCGATGCGCGCGTAGGCGGGTTCGCCGAAGCGGTCCGTCATGGCGGCGTAGTGCTCCGACGGCGACTTCCCGGTGACCGCGGTGATCTCGGACGCGAGCAGCGCCAGGATGATGCCGTCCTTGTCCGTGGTCCACACCGAGCCGTCCCGGCGCAGGAAGGACGCGCCCGCCGACTCCTCCCCGCCGAAGCCGATGGAGCCGTCGACCAGCCCGTCCACGAACCACTTGAATCCGACGGGCACCTCGACCAGCCGTCGGCCCAGGTCGGCGGCGACCCGGTCGATCATGCCCGACGACACCAGGGTCTTGCCGATCCCCGCCTGCGCGGGCCACTGCTCGCGGTGGCTGTAGAGGTAGGAGATCGCGACGGCGAGGTAGTGGTTGGGGTTCATCAGGCCCGCGTCGGGGGTGACGATGCCGTGCCGGTCCGCGTCGGCGTCGTTGCCGGTCGCGATCTGGAAGCGGTCGCGCTGCTCGATGAGCGAGGCCATGGCGTAGGGCGAGGAGCAGTCCATGCGGATCTTGCCGTCCCAGTCCAGCGTCATGAACCGCCAGGTGGGGTCGGCGAGCGGGTTGACCACGGTCAGGTCGAGGCGGTGCTGCTCGGCGATACGGCCCCAGTAGGCGACGGAGGCCCCGCCGAGCGGGTCGGCGCCGATGCGGATTCCTGCGGAGCGTACGGCGTCCAGGTCGAGGACGTTCGGCAGGTCGGCGACGTAGGCGCCGAGGTAGTCGTGGCGGCGGGTGGTCTCGGCCGCCAGCGCCCGGGTGTACGGGATGCGCTTCACGTCCTTCAGACCGCCGGCGATGATCTCGTTGGCGCGGTCCTGGATCCAGGAGGTGGCGTCCGAGCCGGCCGGTCCGCCGCTGGGCGGGTTGTACTTGAAGCCGCCGTCGGCGGGCGGGTTGTGCGAGGGGGTGACCACGACGCCGTCGGCCAGGCCGGAGGCGCGGCCGCGGTTGTGGGTGAGGATGGCGAGCGAGACGGCGGGGGTGGGGGTGTAGCCGTCGGCGCTGTCGATGAGCACGGTGACCCCGTTGGCGGCGAACACCTCCAGGGCGGTGACCCGGGCGGGCTCGGACAGGGCGTGGGTGTCGGCGCCGAGGAACAGCGGCCCGTCGGTGCCCTGCCCGGCGCGGTACTCGCAGATCGCCTGGCTGGTGGCGGCGATGTGGTCCTCGTTGAACGCGGTCGTCAGGGACGATCCGCGGTGCCCTGACGTGCCGAACGCGACCCGCTGCCCCGGGTCGGCCGGATCCGGGTGCAGCGCGTAGTACGCGGTGACCAGCCGGGCGACGTCGACGAGGTCCTCGGGGCCGGCCGGGCGGCCCGCTCGCTCGTGCTGCATGTGCCCGCTCCTCCACATCGGTTGTCCAAACTGCTTGCCGCCCCATCTTCCCTCGCCGGGGCGGCAGGCAGCGAGAGCGGGTCAGTGCCCGGACCGGCCGAGCAGCGCGCAGACGAAGTTCTCCTGAACGGCGCGCAGCCGCTGCAACAGGTCCGGCTTCAGCGCCTCGTTGATCTGGGTCGTGACCGAGAAGGTCAGGGAGCGGCGGCCGTCCGGGGTCGCGGCGATGAGCTGGGTGTAGCCGGGGAAGTTGCCGGTGTGCCCGAGGACGACACCGCACCGGGTGGTGTAGCGGAACAGCGCCAGTCCGGCGGAGTTGCGCCCGGGACCCGCCGGCTGGGACGCGCCGTCGATCCAGTGCCGTTGCTGCCGTACGACGTCCGGCCCGTACAGGCGCCCGCCCGCGTAGCCGCGGATGAAGCGGGTCATGTCGGCGGGGGTGGAGATGATGCCTCCCGACGCCCAGGAGCCCGAGGCGCTGAGGAGTTCGCTGACGTCCTCCGGCGGCGCGGGCGGGGTGACGTCGTAGCCGTGCAGGTAGGGCTCGGGGATGCGGTAGCCCTGGGGCAGGCTGGTGTCGCGCAGGTGCAGCGGGCGGTAGACGAGTTCGCGCAGGAGCTGTTCGTACGGGGTGCCGGTGACGGCCTCCGCCATGAGGGCGACGGCGATGTTGTCGGAGTTGGAGTACTGGTAGCGGCTCCCCGGGGGGAACTCCAGGGGCCGGTCGGCGACGAAGTCGAGCAGGCGCCGGGAGTCGAAGTGGTGGTGGGGGTCGGCCGCGACGATGCTGCGGAACGCGGGCGAGGCGGTGTAGTCCGGCAGACCGCTGGTGTGGGCGAGCAGCTGACGCAGGGTCACCGCGGCCCAGGCGTGCGGAAGTTGAGGAAGCCGTTGACCGATGGTGTCGTCCAGTCCCAGGGCATGCCGGTCGACCAGGGTCAGCGCGACCGCGCCGCTGAAGGCCTTCGCCGTGCTGGCGATGCGCATGTGGTCGTCGGGGGCCGGAGGGCGGCCGGTGGCGAGGTCGGCGACGCCCGCGCGGACGACGCGGGTGTGGCGGTCCCAGCGCAGTACGGCGATGACACCGGGCGGTCCGCCGGACTCGTGCGTGAGCTGCTCGGCCTGGCGGTACAGGTCGTCGTGGTGCGGTGCCGGGGTCGCTGCGGTGCCGGTCGCGGCCGGGCCCAGGGCCGTGACACAGAGCGCGACGCAGCCGGAGATCAGCAGTCGGGAACGGACGGTGAAACGGTGGGGCATGGGCACTCCTGGCGGGGGCGGGACTGCGGTGCAGGCCCAGCCTTGCCGCTCGTCCCGGCCCGCGCCCTCCGGTGCTGCTGCATCCGGTCGAACGGCACCTCTCCCGCCGTCACGCGTCGGCCGGGTACAGCTTCGTGACCTTGCCCTGCGGGGTGGCTTGGAGGTAGCCGGTCTCGCCGTAGTCGTTGGTGAGGTAGACGCGGATCGAGGCGGGCTGGTCGAAAAGGGTGCTCGGGGGCTGGATCAACACATAGGTGAGTGTCGGCTTGTCGACATGGAGCTCCTTCTGGCCCGTGGCGAGCAGGGCGGGCACCGCGTCCCAGTTGTAGTTCTTCAGGCTCACCGGGGTGGAGCCGCTGGTCAGGGTGCCCTTGATGATGCCCTTCTCCACTCCGGTCGCCGGGCGGTAGGTGTAGGAGTCGAAACGCGTCTTGCTGCCGGGGACCATGGCGTCCGCCGACACGTACTCGGGGTAGACGTGGAAGGCACCGAAGGTGTTCCTGCCCGTCTCGTCCTCGATGGCCTTCAGGGCCTTGCGAATGGCGGTGGGCGTGAGCATGCCGGTGGCGAGCTTCGACGTCCCGCCGGGCACCGCCGACGCCGAGGGCTTCGTGGGCGTCGGGCTCTGCCGCGCAGTCGTATGCCTGGTCGGTCCCGCGGACCCCGACGGGCTGTCGCCCTTGTCGCCACCGGACAGGGCCAGCCAGGTCACCCCGCCCACCAGCACGGCACCCGCGGCGACGGAGGCGATCACGGCACGGCGCGAGCGCCCGGGTCGGTCCACGACGGTCTCGGGCGGCAGCGGCGCCGACGGCGGTCGCGGAGGCGCGAGCGGGTAGGAGGTCGTGCCGGGACCGCCCGTGTCCTGCGCCGCCGTGGCGAGCAGGGCGTCGATCGCCTCGGCACCCGGCCGCGCCGCGGGATCCCGCACCAGCACGCGTTCGAGTACGTCCGTCAGCGACCCGGCCTGCTTGGGCGGCGGTACCTCTTCGTGGAGTACGGCGGCCAGCGTGGCCAGGGTCGTTCCGCGCCGCAGCGGGTGGTGGCCCTCGACGGCGACATACAGCATCATCGCCAGCGACCACAGGTCCGCCGCGGGACCGCCGTCGCCGCCCGTCACGCGTTCCGGTGCCATGTAGTCGGGGGTGCCGATGATCGAGCCGGTCGCCGTCAGGGCGGTGGCCTCGCGGACGGCGGCGATCCCGAAGTCCGTGAGCACGGGGCGGCCGTCGGTGCGCAGCAGCACGTTGGCGGGCTTGACGTCGCGGTGCTGGACGCCCGCCACGTGCGCGGCGCGCAGGGCGTCGAGCACGCCGCGGCCGATGCGGGCGGCCTCGGCGGGCGCCATGGGCCCGCCGGCCAGCCGGTCGGCGAGCGAGCCGCCCTCGACGAGTTCCATGACGATCCACGGATAGGTGCCCGGTCCGCCGTCGACGATGTGATGGATCGTCACGACGTTCGGGTGCTGGACCCTGGCCAGGGCGCGGGCCTCGCGCAGCACCCGCTCGCGGAGCATCCGCGCGCTGTCCGGGTCGTACTCGGCGAGGCCCGGGTCCGCGGGGCGGACCTCCTTGACGGCCACGGCACGGTGCAGCAGCAGGTCGCGGGCGCGCCATACGGTGCCCATGCCGCCGCCACCGAGCCTGGTCTGCAACTCGAAGCGGTCGTCGACGATGCGTCTGCCGCTCTCCCCGTCGTTCATGGCGAGGAGCTTAAAGGACGCCTCGGACAGCCCGTGTCCCGCACCTCGGTCCGGTGCGGGACACGCTCGCACGGGCCCGCTACTCCGCGCCGACCAGCGCCTTCACCTGGAACTCGTCGTAGGCGTCGGGCTCTTCGTGGCGCGCCGTGACCGTACCGAGCCAGCCGAGCAGGAAGCCGGCCGGGATCGAGACGATGCCCGGGTTCTGCAGCGGGAACCAGGCGAAGTCGGCGTCCGGGTAGAAGGAGGCCGGGGTCGAGGAGACGACCGGGGAGAAGACGACGAGGAGCACCGAGCACAGCAGGCCGCCGCAGAGGCTGAGCAGGGCGCCGGTCGCGTTGAAGCGCCGCCAGAACAGGGTGTAGACGAGGGTGGGCAGGATGGCGGACGCGGCGATGGCGAAGGCGAGGAAGGCCAGCGTCGCCGTATTGGCGCCCCAGGACACCAGCGCCAGCAGCATGCCGAGGACGCCGATGACGACGGCGGCGAGGCGGGCCACGACGAGTTCCTCGGTCTGCTCCGCCCTGCCCTTGCGGATGACCTCGCCCCAGAGGTCGTGGGCGAGGGACGAGGCCGCCGCGAGGGTGAGCCCGGAGGCGACGGCGAGGAGGGTGACGAACGCCAGGCAGGACAGCAGGGCCGTCAGGACTCCGCCGCCGAGCTCGTGCGCCAGGAGCAGCACGGCCGAGTCGCCCTTGCGGTCCGTCTGCTCGATGGTCGCGCGGCCCACGACGGCCGTGGCGCCCAGGCCGAGGATGCCGGCCGCGAGGCAGACGAAGCCCACCAGGCCCATCGCCCAGACCACCGAGGAGCGCAGGACGCGGGTGGTGCGCGGGGCGAGCAGCCGCATCATGACGTGCGGGAGGGCGGCCAGGCCGAAGACGATGGCGAGCTGCAGGCTGAAGAAGTCCAGCTTGCTGGCGGTGCTGGCGCCGTAGCGCAGGCCCGGTTCCAGGTAGCGGGTGCCGAGGCCGCTGTTGTCGGCGGCCGAGCCGAGCAGGGCGTCGAGGTTCCAGTGGAAGTGGTGCAGCACCATCACCGCGGTCACCGCGATCCCGGAGATGAGCATGACCGCCTTCACGATCTGGATGAACGTCGCTCCCGGCATGCCTCCGATCGCCGCGTACACGATCACGACGGTGCCGATCACCACCACGCACAGGGTGCGCGTGGTCGCGCTGGGTTCGCCGGTGAACTGGGTCAACAGGGCGACACTGCCGACCAGTTGGGCCACGAGGTAGAGGGTGGTGACGGCCAGGGTGCACAGGGACAGGGCCAGGCGGACCGACCGCTGCCCCTGCGACAGACGCAGCGCCAGGGTGTCGCCGAGGGTGAACCTGCCCGCGTTGTGCAGCGGTTCGGCGATCAGCAGCAGGACCGTCATCCAGGCGACCGCGGTACCGCACAGGTAGAGGAGGCCGTCGTAGCCGGTCAGGGCGACCAGGCCGGTGCTGCCCAGCAGGGTGGCGGCGGAGATGTAGTCGCCGCACATCGCCAGTCCGTTGCGCAGCGGGGTCATCTCGCGGTTGCCGAGGTAGAACTCGCTGATCTCGTCGCGCTGCGGGGCGAGCAGCAGCGCCGTGAACAGGGTGACCACGACCACGGACAGGAAGAGCAGGAACGTCAGTTGGAGACTGAACCGGTCCACGACGCCGGCGGCGGTCGTCACCATGTGCGGTACTCCCCGGTGCGCTGGCGGGGCACCGACGGGTGCTGCGCAGTCCGGCCCGGGCCCTCGGCGGTCGGCCGGTGGAGCTGGGTGCGGAAGCCGCGGGCGACCGGGTCGACGCGCGTGCGCATGTGGACGACGTAGCGCCGGGCGATGACGGCCATCAGGACGAACTGCCCCAGACCGAGGGCGAGTCCCAGTGTCAGACGGCCGCTGAGGGAGCTGTTCAAGAGGCCCGGCGTGAAACTCGACAGCAGCACATACAGCAGGAAGCCGCCCACGCCGATCACCGTCATTGCCACGCCGGATCGGCGCTGCGTGCGCTTCAGGGCTTGAAACTCTGGATTGTCGGATATCGCCCGCCGTTGCAGTTCATCGGCAGTGGCGGTGGAAATGCGCGGGGGCGGTTCGAATCCTTCATGGTTCCTTGACACCAGAGCACCTTCTTCGCTGCTTCGGGCCGCGCATGCAATTCCGTCGAAAGATCGAAAGCCCAGCTCACAGAGGTAGAGAGGGAGACGGAAGAGGCATGCTGGAATCGCTTCCCGTGCGGACATTGTGGGGGATCGGTGAATCCGGAACTGCCGCTTTCCGGATGCACGGGCGGGAGATCAGAGAGATCCCGGCCGGAAGCCGGAGTATGGCAGCGCCACGTTTGAAGAATCAACCGCACGGTGGGGTGGTTTTCCGCGGGTGGCTCATTCGCACACTCCGCGCGGCGCAGTTGCACTCGCTCGGCCAGCGGAAAGTTGGACGGGCATTAATAGTCCATACCATTTCCGCGGAGAGGCTGTCTCAAATGCTGCGCCCGACTGCGGAGCTCGGTCCGGGTCCGGCCGTCGAGGCCCCGGGTCAGCCCATCAGTCCGGCCGCGAGTGTCGCCCCCAGTTCCCAGCAGGCCTCGATGTCGGCCTTGCCGGGCTCGCCGGTCACGGTCACGGGGCTCGCGGCACGACGCCAGCCGAGCCCGGTGGTGATGGTGTCGATGGCACGGACGGCGCCGGTTACGTCGCTGCCGCCGTGCACGTAGTAGCCGTAGGGCCTGCCCTGCGTGGCGTCCAGGCACGGGTAGTAGATCTGGTCGAAGAAGTGCTTGAGGGCCCCGGACATGTACCCGATGTTGGCCGGGGTCCCCAGCAGACACGCGTCGGCGGCCAGCACGTCCGCGGCGGAGGCGGACAGTGCCGGCCGCCGTACCACGTCGACGCCCTCGATCTCCGGCGCGGTGGCACCGGAGACGACGGCCTCCAGCATGGCCTGGCAGTTCGGCGAGGGCGTGTGATGCACGATCAGCAGGGTGGGCACAACCCGCACCCTGCCCTTTCGTGCCTCGACCGCGCAAGCGCGGGCGTGTCACCCGCGCGAACGCGTCCTCAGCGTTGCCGCAGGAAGGTGCGCTTCGAGCGGGCCAGTACGATCAGGCCCGCGACCAGCAGGACGGTGCCGGCCGCGGCGGGCCACAGGCTCGTACCGGTCTCGGCCAGATTCCCCTGGACGGCCTGGGGTTCGGCCTGTCCCGCGGCCGCCGCGTCGTTCCCGCCCGAGGCCTGGGACTGCGCGGAACCGCCGGCGGAGCCGCCGCCGTTGTCCGCCGGGGCGCTGTTCGCCGGCGCGGCCGAGGCGCTCTTGGACGAGGACTTCCCGTAGACCTTGGGCACGGACGTGCTGGACACGCTCGGCTGGTCATCGCCGGCCGGCTGTTCGGTCTGCGGCGCGGCGGTCGTGGGCTGCGACGCCCCGTCACCGGAACCGCCCTGGTCGCCGTTGCCCGACCCGCCGTCGTTCCCCTTGCCGTCGTTCCCCTTGCCGTCGTTCCCCTTGCCGGGGTCCTGCGTGGGCTGCGCGGTGGGCTCCTGCGAGGGCTGGGCGGTCGGCTCCTGCGAGGGGGTCTCGGACGGCTGGTCCGTCGGCTGCGCGGACGGCGACTGGGTCGCTCCCCCACCGGAGCCACCCGCGTTGCCGTTCCCGGAGTCGCCCCCGTTGCCGTTGCCGGAGTCACCCGAACCACCCGAGCCGCCCGGGTCCTCGCCGGTGCCGGTGCCGCAGTTCCGGCCGTCATTGATGCAGGAGACCATCTCCTTCATCAGGCTCTCGTCGAAGACGTTGATGAAGTCGCCGTGGTCGGTGATCGGCTTGTGCAGGTTCTCGGGGAAGGAGTCCACCGCGAACAGCGGAGTCGTCCGGCCGCCGTCCTGCAGGCTCGGCGCCTTGACGTCGTAGACGATGCGCTGGACGAGCTGCGGAATGGCCTCGAAACCGTTGGGGCAGGCGCCCGAGGCGTCCGCGAAGGCCACATGGGTGCGGTGGTTGGCGCTGTCGATGTTGCGGCCGTCCCAGCAGCTCTGGAAGCGGAAGGTGCGCACCACGTCGCTGCCCTGCGGGCACAGCGGGTACTTGTCCTTCAGCTGCCGGTCCTCGAAGCCGGTGCAGCTCCAGGCGGCGTTGGCGTTGGCCGGGCCGTTGACGAAGGCCTTCGCGTCACCGGTGATGATGCGCAGCAGGCGGGGCATCTCCGCGACCTTGCTGCGCGGGCTGCCGATGAAGGTCATGGTGACCTGCTTGGGCGTGACGATCTGGCCGGCGTTGCCCTCGGTGCCGCCGCCCGGCTTGTCCGCGTCCTGCTCCTGGGTGCCGTTCTGCAGGCGCAGCACGGGCCAGTAGTACGTGGACTTGTCGCCCTTGTTCTCGCAGCTGGTGTCGGCGTTGGCCAGGTCGTTGTCGCTGGCGAAGGCGGTGTTGGACTGGTTGCCGATGTAGTCGTGGAAGTGGTGGGCGCCGTTGCTGACGCCGGGGGCGACGATCACGTTGTCCGAGTTGCGCAGGCCGTTGGCGTTGACCCCGCAGCTGGTGGTGAAGGTGCCCTTGGAGGTGAAGGAACTAAGGTCAGGGGCAGGTGAGTTGGGCTGGACGGTGTTGATGTCCTGGTAGTCGGCGGCGACCGGCCCGTTGCCGGCCTGGCCGCCGTTGCCGTTCTGCTGTCCTCCCTGCGGCTGCCCGCTCGGGGAACTTCCGTTGTTCTGGCCGCCGTTCTGGCCGTTGTTCTGGGAGTCGCCCGCGTTCTGGCCGCCGTTCTGGCCGTTCCAGGTGCGCATCGAGCAGTCGGCCATGGAGTCGAGGCCGTCGGACTTCCCGCCCGCCTGGTCCATGGCGGCGCCGATGCTGTCGAGGGTCTGGCCCCGCTTCTCCTCCAGCGGCTTCATGACCTTGTCGTCGGTGTAGCCGCTGTCCTGGCGCTGCTGCGGCGTCGCCGCCTGCAGTTGCTGGTAGGCCTGCGCTATCTGCTGGTCCAGTGCGGCCAGATCCTTGTCGACGTCCGGCCTGGCCTTGTCCGGGACCTCGGTCAGCTTGCTGCCCACGTCGGGGCAGTCGATCGTGCCGCCCGTGGCACTGAACGTCGTCCCCTGCTGAGCCCCCGAGCCGTCCTCCGTGGCCGAGGCGTAGACGTTGGCCGCGATCAGTCCGCCGCCGCCCAGCATCAGGGCCAGTGCCGCGAATGTGGCCCGGCGTGGGCCTGTCGGGCGTCTGCGCGAGTTGCGTCCCACGAGTGTTCTCCTACTGCTTCGGCGGTCGGCATGGAAATCCCTCGCCCCATACGGACGGCGGCGCCCGAGTGTTCAATCGCCTCACGGATTCATAGAAACCTCTCAGAAGATGTTCGATCCCGCTGGTGATACGAGGTGTCGATTGCGGCCGCCCGGACCGGGAACCCGAGTGGTGCCGTCCGCATCGACACGTCTGGAGAGCGCCATGAGTCTCTTGCGCATGACCGGCCGTCCCCTGCTCGCCTCGATGTTCGTGGCAGGCGGCCTGAACAGTCTGCGGGCCCCCGAGGAAGTCGCCCCGGCCGCCGAGCCGGTGGTGCAGCCGGTGACGGAACGTGTCTCGGCACTGCCGGACCGCACCGACCAGGTCGTACGGCTGAGCGGCGCCGTACAGGTGGTGGGAGGCGTCCTGCTGGGGCTCGGCCGGCTGCCCCGGCTGTCCTCGCTGGCGCTCGCCGCCACGCTGGTGCCGACGACGCTGGCGGGCCATCGCTTCTGGGAGGCCGAGGATCCCGCGGACCGCGCCCAGCAGCGCATCCACTTCCTGAAGAACCTGTCCATGCTGGGCGGTCTGCTGATCGCGGCCGACGACACCGCCGGCGCCCCGTCGCTGCTGTGGCGCGGACGGCACGCCGCCCGGGGCGTGCGCCGGGAGGCGCACCTGGTGCGGCGTACCGCCCGCGCCACCGCCCGTCCGGCGGCGGTGGCCGGCGGTCTGCGGGCCAAGCTGCCCCGCTGACGGGACGGGAGCCGGTCAGGCCTGCGCGAGTTCCGCGACCTCGGCCGCGGTCAGCGTCCTGCCGTACACACGGAAGTCGTCGACCGCGGCCTTGAGGCACGGGTCGTCGTACTGGGACCTGCCGATGTACGCGGCACGGATGTGGTTGCCGAAGTACCGCGGCTCCACGGTGATGCGCGCGTTCCGGCCGACCTCCCGGCCTTCGAGGTAAAGAACGGCCGTGCCACTGCCGTAGGCGACCGCGACATGCACCGAGCGGTCGGTGGGCAACGGGTCGGCGTCGATGCGCTGTTCGGCTCCGCCGCCGCCCGCGGTGATCGCGTACCGCAGGGTTCCGGAGTCGCTGCGCGGGGTGAGGAACATGTTCGCGGTGATGCCGGTGCCGAAGGCGAAGACCCGTGTCCAGTAGGCCGGTTGGCCGTCCAGTCGCACCCAGGTCGCCACCGAGCGCCCCGGCCGGCAGGCGAGGGCCACACGCCGTCAGGCCACGACCTTCTGGACGTAGGGCACCAGTCGCACGGGGCCGACCAGGCCGTGGTCCTGACGGGCCGTCGTGCCGAAGACCGCCGGCTGCGCGACCCTCAGGCGGTTGATCAGCGGGGTCGCGACTTCGACCTCGATGATGTTGTCGCCGCCCCGGAGGTGGCGGCCGACGTCGACGACGGGGTGCAGCCGGTCGACCGGGGGCACGCGCGTGCCGTTCACGGTCACCCGGCAGGTGTCGCTGACCTGGCCGAGTTCGAGTACGGCGCCGTAGGACGGGGTCCAGTGCTCCGGCAGGGTGATCGTGGTGCGGTAGGTGCCGATGCCGGCGGAGTCGGCCAGTCCGGGGATCCGCGACCAGGGGGCGAGGGCGTCCAGGGTCACCGTGTGCCGGACGTGTTCGGTGCGCGTCGGGGTGGAGCCGGGGGTCCAGTCGTCCACGTCGAGCTGCCACCGACTCGGGACGATCGGGTCGGGAACGGCCGGGAACGTGGTGGTGACGGTGCGGCCCTGGGACAGGCGCGTGGTGTAGGTGCCGGCGGTGCCGGCCCGCACGGTCAGGCCGCGTTCGGTGAACAGCACGGTGTCGGCGTCGGAGGCGAGGGCGTGCGGGCGGTCGCCGTCGCGGTCGCCGAACAGCCCGGGCCGCCCGAGGGCCACGATCATCGTCTCGCCCGGCTGGAGCGTGACCCGCACGGTGACGTCGTCGCCGTCCTCGGTGTAGCGGGCCAGTCGCACGGCCTCGCCCGTCCACGCGTCGAGGAGGTACGGCACCGACTTCCTCCCCCGGGTGCGGCGCAGGGTCACGTCGTGGTCGATCGCGGCCACCGGCGGCTTGACGGTCTCGGCGTGCTTGCCGTTGCAGAGGTAGTAGAAGTCCGCCTCCGCGGTGGCCCGGTGGGCGTTGAGGAGGGTGGAGGCGGTGGCGTACCGGACGTCGGGGCCGACGCCGAGCCCCGTGAGGGCGTCGCCGACCGCGGTCTTGTCGGTGATCCGGGTGACGTGCGGCAGTGCCAGCAACTCGTTTATGACACCTTGCAGTTGGGCGGTCTCGTCGTCCGCGGGCACGCCGGGGGTGAGGGCCTGGTCGAAGGCGCCGAGCAGGACCATGGGCAGTCCCTGCCGGGCGAGCCCGAGCAGCTTGCGGGCGTCGGCGAGTGCCAGCGTGGGCGCGGAGCCGTAGAAGAAGTCGCCCTCGACGAACAGCGCCTTGTAGGCAGGGCCGTCCGGGGCGAGGCGGCCGTCGGACACGGTGGCCCCGGGCAGGTCCAGCAGGGGGCCGCTGAGGAACTGGTGGGTCCAGCCGAGGGGGATGCCGGTCGAGGTGAACCAGGAGGCGCCGATGCCGGTGGCGGTGTAGCCGGTCTGCCGGAAGACAGCGACGTCCGCCCTGGCCCTGCCGGACTGGAGTACCTGGTGCACGCGGCCGAGGTAGCCGGAGATGTCCTCGATGTGGTTCCAGGTGGGCTGGCGGGGCCCCCACGACTCACCGTATCCGGGTGCGCCGTTGTAGGGGCTGAAGGCCGCGAAGCCCGGCCAGCTCACCTGCGGGGCGGTGGCGTAGGAGAAGCCGTGGACGACGGTCTGGTTGACGCCGGCCGCGTACGCGCCGCCCATGGTGCGCAGGAAGCGGTCCCAGGTCGTGCTGTAGGCGGAGCCGTTGTAGGCGCCCGCCTCGCAGGACAGCACCGTCCGTCCGGCCATGTCACGGCCGCCGGCCAGGCAGCGGAAGTCGTCCAGGTTCTTGAAGCCCAGGGACTCCCCCTCGGGGATGTCGAGGAGCGCCGCCGACGCGATGGCGTCGGTCTGCAGGCCGTAGGGCTGGGCGCGCAGGGTCATGTCCAGCGAGTGCGCCCAGTCCGCCAGTGCGCCGATGTGGTGGCGGTTGAAGAGGCCGGAGACGGTCTCCCAGAAGTCGTGTCTGATCTGCCGGGTGAGCTGGGCCTCGAAGGCGAAGACCTGGTTGCCCTTGTCCAGGACGAGCGCCGGGAGATACGGCAGCAGCTCCCGGCCGGTGTGTTCCCGGAAGGCGTCGGGCAGGCGCGTGGTCCAGGTCAGCCCGTCGGTCTCCAGTTCCACGGAGTCCTCGAAGAAGGAGCCACCGGCGACCTTCAGGAGCAGCCGCAGGTCACGCGTCAGCATGTCGTCCCAGTGGCCGGTGACCGCGGCGGTGCCGGCCGGGCTGAAGTGGTCGACCACGTAGGCGGCGGGGGCGGTGTGCGGGCCGGACTCGGGCTGCTGGCCCGAGCCGCGCTGCCAGTAGGAGATCAGGACCCAGTCGCCGTCGGCGGGCGCGGTCCAGGTCAGGACGTCGTCGGCGACGGCCGCGGTGAGGTCGCGGACCGTCGACAGGTCGAGGCCGGTCTCCTTGCGGGTGGAGTTCGCCGGTGCGACGCGGGCGGCCTGGACGGCGAGCAGCCGCCGGCGCGTGACGCCGGAGGCGGGGGTGTGCGCGGGCGGCGGGACCGGGCCCCGGTAGGTGGCTCCGCCGGCCAACGGCGCCCGCCCGTAGGCGAGTTCCTGGGCGGCGGCCTCGTCGTCGGGGCCGACACCGGGGACGGCCACGGGCCAGCTCGGGCCCAGGGTGAGGTCGACGGTGAGGCCGCGTCTCGCCGCCCGGCGCAGCGCCGCCTCCACGCCGTCGAGCCACGGTCCGCTGCCCCACCCGTGGTGGTCGGTGTCGAGCACCGACTTGTCCTTGATGCTGTGGTGCACACCGGCGATCTCCACGCCGCCGAATCCGGCGTCGGCGATCTGGTCGATCTCGCGGGCGATCTCGTCCGGGTCGACGAGGCCGTCCGGCCACCACCACCGGAACCGGGGGCGCACGGACCGCGCGGGCCGCGCGAACCAGTCGGCGGCCGGGCCCTGTTCGGCACCGGCGGCCGGTGCGGCCGCGGCGGGCGACACGGTGCCGAGGGCGGCCACGGCCCCCACGGCCAGTCCGGTGGCGAGGACCGTGCGGCGTGACATCCCGCCGCGCGAGACGAGTTCGTGCATGGGTGTGCCCCTGGAGTCGGTGGATTGAATCGTTTCAAACCGATGTAAGCGCCGGAACGTTAGGTCGCTCGCTCGTCCAAGGTCAAGAGGTCGGTGGCAAGTGATCCGGGGCGGCGGGACCGCACACGTGCCGCGAGACCTCGGTTGCGGGGCTACGCCTCCAGCCAGAACCCCGTGCGCCTGAGCCAGAGTTCGAGCAGCGCCGCGTCACCCCGCGTCTCGACGGCCGGCGCGGGGCGGCGGTAGAGGAACAGCAGCAGCTCCGTCACGGGTCCGCGCACGACCACGGCGGCCGGCCTGGGGCTTCCGGCACTCCATACGGGCCGTTCGCCGGCGAGGTCGACGAACCACTGCCCGGCGCCGGGCGCGTCGAGGCCGAGCGTGCGGCCGGCCCCGAGCAGACCTGGTGTGCCGGGCGCCGGCTCGTAGGCCTCGGTGACCGTCGAGAACTCCAGCCACTCCTCCAGCGCGTCGACCGCCAACTCGTCTTCGAGGGCGAACCCGGCGCCGACCGCGAACGCCGCGTCGGCCCGGTGGACGACCGTCTCATGGGTCATCCGCCTGGCCCAGAACCCGCTGGACTGCGGTACGACACTGCCGTCGGCCGGGGTCCAGACCCGCACGTCCGGCCCGGCACCGCGCAAGGCGGCGGCGAGCCCGGCAGCGCCCTCACCCAGCCAGCCGTCGAGTGCGGAGCCGTCCAACGCGGCATAGGCCTGAGGGTCGTTGACGCCATCATCGGAGACGGGTTCGGTGGCCCTCGTCCGGACGATCTCCTCCGCCCAGCGATGATCTCCGCCCACGTGCCGCAGCAGCCGGCCGAGATCCCAGCCGGGGCAGGTCGGCACGGCGGTGCCGGTGTCCGCCCCGCCGACCTGATCTCTGAGCAGGTCGGTCTGAGCGACGATCTGGTGACAGTGGTCCTCGAAGGTCAGCGAAGTCACCGGAACATCATGGGGCATCGGGTCCGGCGGCGACCGGCCCGCGGGCGGGCGGTGTCGGGCACCAGGGATGCTCCCCCGCCGCACCGTTCACCCCGCCTTCACCCCGACGCCCCGACCGACTCTCCCCTTTCACCTGACGGCCTCCTAGCCTTGCGCGCGGCCCGGAAGCGGTTCGGGTCCTTGTCACGTCATCGAGAGGCGACTCACGCATGCGCCTGCAACGACCGCGCGCGGCACGACGATTCGGCGCGAGATCCGCGGCCGTCCTGATCACCACCGTCCTCGCCGTGGGCGTTCCGTTCCCGTCGGTGGGTGCGGACGGCCCCGACGAGCGCCCGTCCTCGCTCGTCGATCCTCTGATCGGTTCCGCGAACGGCGGCAACACCTATCCCGGCGCCACCCTGCCGTACGGGATGATCGCCTGGTCGCCGACCAGCACGACCGGGGACCAGACGAGCACGGGAGCGGCCAACGGCTACCAGTACGGCGTCACCCGCATCCGCGGCCTGAGCCTGACCCACGTCAACGGCGCCGGCTGCAACCCGGGCGCCGCGGGTGACGTACCGATCATGCCGTTCGTCGGCGACGTGACCTCGTCGCCGTCCGCGGACACCAAGGACGCCGTGTACGCGGCCGACTTCACGCACGCCGATGAGAAGGCGACACCCGGCCGCTACACCCTGGGCCTGGCGTCCGGCGCCTCGGCGGACCTCGCGGTCGGCGAGCGCGCGGGCGTCGCGGACTTCACCTTTCCCGCCGACCGTCCGGCCAACCTGCTCTTCCGGGTGTCCAACTCCCTCAACGGGAGCGAGGACGCGCACGTCGACATCGACGCCGCGCACCGCAGGGTGACCGGATGGGTGCTCACCGGCGCCTTCTGCGGCCGCCGCGCCAACGGCGGCGTCAACAACCGCAAGAGCTACTACAAGTTGTACTTCAGCGCGTCCTTCGACCGCGCCTTCTCCTCCGCCGGCACCTGGAAGGACGCCACCCTCTCCCCTGGTTCGACGTCCGCCTCCGGTGGGGAGGGGTACGCGACGGGCGCGGATCGGGCGGGGCGCGGCTCGGGGGGCTGGGTCGGCTTCGACACCCACTCCGACAACGATGTCCACATGCGGATCGGCATCTCCTACGTCAGCCTCGGGGGCGCCGAGGCCAACCTGCGCGAGGAGATACCGGGGCACGCGAGCGTCCGGCAGGTCGCCGACGCGGGGGCGCGGGCCTGGGACCGGGAGTTGGCCGCCGTACGCGTGCGAGGGGGTGACACCGCACGTCGGCAGACCTTCTACACCGCGCTGTACCACGCCCTGATGCAGCCGAACCTGATCAGTGACGCCGACGGCCGCTACTGGGGCATGGACCAGCGGGTGCACCGGCTGGCGCGCGGTCAACGGGCGCAGTACAGCGACTTCTCCGGTTGGGACCAGTACCGGGCGCAGATCCAGCTGCTCGCCCTCCTCAAGCCCACCGTCGCGGGCGACTTCGCCCAGTCCCTGTACAACTTCGCGCGGCAGAACGGCGGGGTGTGGGACCGCTGGGTGCACATCAGCGGCGCCACGCACGTGATGACCGGCGATCCGTCCGCTGCGACCCTGGCCACCTTCTACGCCATGGGGGTGCGCAACTTCGACTACGAGGGCGCCTTCGACTCCCTCGTCCGCCAGGCCACCGTGCCGCATCCCGACGGCCTCTCCGACGCCGGCTGCCCGGGCCAGTGCGTCGGCCAACGCCCCAATCTGGCACAGTACTTGAGCTCGCACTATGCGGCGCAGGACGTGTGCCACTGCTGGGGCGGGGCCGCCGAGACCCTGGAGGACGCCGTCGCCGACTCCGCGCTCGCCCGGTGGACGCGGCTGCTGGGCCGGGACACGAAGGCGAAGGTCTTCACCGAGCGGGCCGGGTACTGGCGCAACGTCTTCGACCCGGCCACGGGCTACGTCCGGGCCCGCAGGCTCGACGGCTCCTGGGTGACCCCGTTCAGCCCCGGGAGCGACCTGGGCTTCGCCCAGGGCACCAGCGCGACCTACACCTGGATGGTGCCGCAGGACGTCCAGGGCCTGGCCGAGGCGATGGGCGGCCGGGAGGCGGCGGCGACCCGGCTGGACGGGTTCTTCCACAACGCCGACGGTTCGTGGTCCGTGCGCGGCGGCGACCCGTTGCGCTACGACCCGACCAACGAGCCCGGCATCCACGCCCCTTGGCTGTACAACGCGCTGGGACAGCCGTGGAAGACCCAGGCGACCGTCCGCCGGATCGTCGACACCGTCTACGGCACGGGCCCCTCGGGCCTGCCCGGCAACGACGACCTGGGCACCATGTCCGCCTGGTACGTCTTCTCCGCCCTCGGCGTCTATCCGCAGACGCCGGGCACCGCCACCCTGCTGCTGGGCGCCCCGCTCTTCCCGGCCGCAGTGGTGGACCGGCCGGGCCGCGCGGACCTCGTGATCACCGCCCCGCGGGCCGACGACACACACGCCTACATCGACGCCGCAAGGCTCGACGGGCGCCCGCTGCAACAGTCGTGGACGGACGCCGGTCTGCTGCGCACCGGTGGCCGGCTCGACTTCCGGCTGACCGAGCAGCCGAACACCGAGTGGGCCACGAACCCCGGGACGCTGCCGAAGTGAGCCGTACGGAGAAGTGAGAGCAAGGGTCGGGCTGCCGTCGTGGACACCGTGGACCACGACGGCCGTCCGTCATGTGCGGCGGGCGGCGGCGAACTCCGCGATCTCGTCGAGTGCGGGGTCGTATCCGCGCGTGGTGTCGACCTCGATGGACGGGACGTCCAGGGAGACCCGGTCGAAGGCGTCGTAGTCGCGGGTATGTTGTGCGGGATCGTCGTAGGCACGCTCGCCGTGCGCCCACCGCAAGGGGTTGTCCCGCAGCCGTCGGCGCCTGCGACGCAGCACCACGCGGGCGTCCGCCCGGCAGTGGACGACGCGGATGTCGGCGAGGCCCAGCAGGGGTCGCAGGCCGGGACGCCAGAGGCGGTCCTGGAACGCCGCCTCCGCGACGGTGGTCACACCGGCCCGCAGCAGCAGTTCGAGGACGCCGAAGAACGTGGTCAGCGTGCGCGTGCTCAGCTCGTCGCCGGGGCGGGGCACGAAGCCGGGCGTCGCGTGGACCATGCCCTCCTTGATCTCGTCCCGGCAGACGGCCGGGCAGCCCACCAGGCGGGCGAGCTCGTGGGCGAGGGTCGTCTTGCCGCTTCCGGGCGGGCCGCTGACGACGATCAGGGCGGGACGGGAGAGCACCCGTCCAGTGAAACAGACGGCGCGCCGGGACGGTTGTGGATCAGTGCGGTCACTGTCCGGGAGATCGTCACGGCTCGTACGCGCGTTCCCTACGATGATCGGATGACCAGTGACACCGGCGTCGACGAAGACGTGCGCGAGGCCGTCGTGCCCGAGGCCACCGCATGGGCCGAGCGGCTGCGGCGGTTCGGCTACCTGGCCCTCCCCCGCCCCGACATCCGCGAGCGTCTGGTGCCGCCCTTCCCCCGGCCCACCCGCCGGACGGGCGCCGCGATGGGCTGGCTCGGGCCGGTCCTCGTGGCCGTCTTCGCCGGGGTGCTCCGCTTCTGGCGGCTGGGGCAGCCCCGGGCCGTCGTCTTCGACGAGACGTTCTACGCCAAGGACTCCTGGTCGATGCTGCGGCTCGGCTACGAGGGGACCTGGCCGGACCGCAAGATCGCCGACCCGCAGCTTCTGGCCCACCCCCAGGTGATCCCGCTCTCCGACACCGCCTCCTTCGTCGCGCACCCGCCGATGGGCAAGTGGGTGATCGCCCTCGGAGAAGGGCTGTTCGGGCTGGGCCCGTTCGGCTGGCGGTTCATGACGGCGGTGCTCGGCACGCTGTCGGTCCTCATGCTGTGCCGCATCGGGCGCCGGCTGTTCCGGTCCACGGCGCTGGGCTGTCTGGCCGGGGCGCTGATGGCCGTCGACGGCCTGCACTTCGTGATGAGCCGCACCGCGCTGCTCGACATCGTCGTCATGTTCTTCGCGCTGGCGGCCTTCGGCTGTCTGCTGATCGACCGCGACCGGTCCCGGGCCCGGCTCGCGGCCGCGCTGCCGCTGCGCGAGGACGGCTCGGCCGGGCCCGACCACGACGCGGGCACGCACACGCGCCTGGGCCTGCGCCCGTGGCGGCTCGCGGCCGGCGTGTTCCTGGGACTGGCGGCCTCCAGCAAGTGGAACGGCCTGTACTTCCTGGTGTTCTTCACCGCTCTGACCGTGCTGTGGGACGTCGGCTCACGCCGGGTCGCCGGCGCGGACCGCCCGTACCGCTCGGTGCTGCACCGGGACCTCGGCTGGTCCGTGCTGTCCCTGATACCGGTCGCCCTGGTGACGTATCTGGCCACCTGGACGGGTTGGTTCCTGTCCGACAAGGGATACGGCCGGCACTGGGCGGACGGCCGCGGCGGCCCCTGGGCGTGGGTCCCGGCCCCGCTGCGCAGTCTGTGGCACTACGAGTACCTCGTCTACCAGTTCAACGTGAACCTGCACTCGCCGCACAAGTACCAGTCGAATCCATGGAGTTGGCTGGTCCTGGGCCGACCCGTGTCCTTCTACTACGAGACCCCGCAGCCGGGGCAACAGGGCTGTCACGGCACCGCCCCCTGCTCCCAGGAGATCCTCGCGCTGGGCACGCCGCTGCTGTGGTGGACGGGCTGCGCCGCGCTGGTCTACCTGCTCTTCCGGTGGGCGTTGCGCCGCGACTGGCGGGCGGGGGCCGTGCTGTGCGCGGTGGCGGCCGGCTATCTGCCCTGGTTCGGCTTCCAGGACCGGACGATCTTCTCCTTCTACGCCGTCTCGTTCGTGCCGTACCTGTGTCTGGCCGTCGCGATGCTGGTGGGCGCCCTGCTGGGACCGCCGCGGGCGAGTGAGGGACGGCGCGTGGTGGGTGCGGTGGCATCGGGGGCGCTGGTGCTGCTCATCGCCTGGAGCTTCATCTACTTCTTCCCCCTGTACGCGGGCCGGGCGATCCCCTACGCCGACTGGCACGCGCGGATGTGGCTGGACACCTGGATCTGACGGCCGTACGGCGCCTCACAGGGCGTCCAAGTCCCCCGTCGCACGCCCGAGATACGTGACCGGGCCGGGGTCGGGCACCTCGATCTCGTGGAAGCCCAGGCGGTCGTAGAAGGCCCGGGCCGGGGTGTTGGCCGTGACCATGGACAGATGGACCGCGGCCACTCCCCGGTCCCGCAGCGCCTGCAGGAAGGCCCGCATCAGCGCACGACCGTGACCGCGGCCCTGCCACTCGGGGAGCAGGTCGACGTGCAGGTGGGCGGGGTAGGCGGCGACCTCGGGGACGATCATCCGCTCGGGCCGGTGCAGCAGCAGGACGATCGCCTCGTCGGGCGTCTTCGGCGGCCCGGCGGGCTCCGGGTGGCGCTCCGCGACCAGCGGCAGCCACTTGGCACGGAACTCCGCGACGAACCGCGGGGTGTCGGCGGTGCCCAGGATGTAGCCGACCGCCTGCCCGTGACCGTCGTCGAGGACGAACGCCAGCTCGGGCTCCAGGTGGACATAGGGCGCCGCGAAGGTCGCCGGGAAGATCGAGGGGTCCGAGTAGACGCCCCGGCTGTCCTGGCCGACATGGGCGGTGCGGACGCAGATGTCGTCGAGGGCCTCGCGGTCCTCGGGCCGGTAGGGGCGGACGATGGGAGTCGAGGTCACCGCAGCATCCTGACGCTTTGGGAGCGCTCCCACAAGGGCTCGCACAAGTGGTATCCCGAGCAGCCGAGGGCATGCTCCTCGGCCACGTTCCTCGCGCCGCCAAGAACCACATTCCGGCCACCTCGGCGTCCTCGGGAGGATCGGGGCGGGATGTGGACCGCTCGGGAGATCCCGCCGTGCGCACCCCGCCCGGCCGCGCGAGCCGCACGCGATCGGCGCAAAGTCCCTGGTCCGGGCCTGCCGGGATCGCTGCGAGGGCGCCCGGCGCGGTCCCCTGCGACGCCTCTCTCACTCTCGTCGCCGGATCCACACCGTCCGCCCGGGTGCGCCCGAGGCCCCTGGTGGCGCATTCTTGCTGTGTCATCCGCAAGGCCCTGTCGTCGAATTCCCGTCGTCCGTCCGGAGGACGGCCCGGAGGTGTCTGGTGCGTGCGATCGCAAGGCGCCGGGGCGCCCTCGATGGAGGCGCCCCCGCGCGGGTGCACTCGAAAGTGGAGGAGGAGCCACGTGAGTGGTTCGGCAACGCCGCTGTGGTCGTCCCCTCCGGAGGAGCGGGTGCCGGGCGCCTCCGGGCGGGCGGGGATCTGACGACAGGGCCTAGGGCGGCACGGACGAGGTAGGGCCGATGACTGGGAGCGCGGAGGACGCACACCGGACGTCCGGGCAGCTGGCCACGCTGCTCATCGACGCCTCGGAAGAGGCGATCGGCGTGGCCGGTGGCCATTCCGGGGGCATCTATCTGCGCTCCGGCACGCCCGGACTGCTGCGGCTGGCGGTCCTCGCCGGACTGCCCGGCCCGCTGTTCCGTCCCTGGTGGCGGATGCACGTGGACCGGCCGTTCCCGGTGGCCGACTCCTACCGGCTCGGCGTACAGGTCGTCCTGCCGAACGCCACCGAGACCATGCGCCGCTACCCGCAGTTCGCCGCGGGGCTGCCGTTCCAGTTCGGATCGCTCTACGTCCCGGTGGTGGGCGGGGGGATCACCTACGGCGTACTGACCGTGCTGCGCCCCTCCGCCGCGGACGCCGCCGAGCTGATGCACCACCGCGACCGACTGGTGGTGCTGGCCGAGGACCTGGGCGCGGCCCTGCTGCGGCTGGAGAACGGCCGCGGCGGCCCGCCCGTCGCCTGGGACGGCGAGCCCGTGTGCGTACGGCCGCCCGGCACCCGCCCGCCGGCCGGACGGGCCGGCGGGTTCGCCTGGGACCCGGTGACCGACGTGGTGACCGTCGACGAACGGCTGCCCGCGCTGCTGGAGGTGCCGGCCGAGCAGTTCGGCCCGGGTGTGCACGCGCTCGCCCAGGCCCTGGCCCCGGCGGACCCGTCACGGGTGCTGGCCGCGCTGCGGGAGACGGCGGCAGGAAGACCGCCGCCGCTGCCGCTGTACGTGCGGGCCGAGGACGAGGCGCTGCGGCTGGTGGAGCTGTGGAGCCCGTACGCCGCGCCCTCCCCGCCCGGCACACCCTCGGGCGCCCACCCGGTCCGGGGCTTCGTCGTCGATCCGGGACCCGGGGCGGCGGCCGACGCGGCGGCCGACCTGCTGCCGGACGGCATCCTGTGCCTGGACCGGCTGGGAGTGATCCACTACGCCAACCCGCGCGCCGCGCAGCTCCTGCAGCGCCCCCGGGCCGAGCTGCTCGGCCGCTCGCTGTGGGAGGGCGTGCCCTGGCTGAACCAGCCGACCTGCGAGGACCACCTGCGCGGTGCCCTGCTCTCCCCGGACCCGGTGCGCTTCCACGTGGCCCGCCCGGCCGTCGAAAGCGCCGTCCCGCCGTCCGAGGAGGCGGGTGGGACGCCGTACGAGGGCGCCTGGCTCGACGTGTGCGTCTTTCCGGGGCCCGACGTCCTGGCGTGCACCTTCCGGCCGGCGAACCGGGTCGCCGAGGCCGCCGGGCTGCGTCTCCCGGCCGAGCCGGACGAGACGGCCCCCGAGGAAGCGCCCCGCGCCGTGTCGCTGGCTCCGCTGTATCGGCCCATCGTCCTGGCCATCGCGCTCACCGAGGCGGTCACGGCGCGCCAGGTGGCGGCCGTGGTCATGCGGGAGCTGCTGCCCGCGTTCGGCGGCCGCCGCCTCGCCATCTACCTCCTGCAGGACCGGCATCTCTACCTGGCCTGGGAGAACGGCTTCCCCAAGGGCTTCCTGACCCCCTTCGAGGGTGTGGGGCTGGACGCCCATCTGCCCGGTGTGGAGACGCTGACCAGCGGCCGGCCGCTGTTCTTCGACTCGATGCAGCAGCTGACGGAGGCCTACCCCGGCATACCGCTGGACGCCACGCGCGGAGCGCGCGCCTTCCTGCCGCTGATCGCCTCCGGCCGGCCGGTCGGCTCCTGCATCCTGGGCTTCGACGTCCCGCGCACCTTCAGCACCGAGGAGCGGGCCGTGCTCACGGCGCTCGCCGGACTGATCGCCCACGCCATGGAGAAGGCCCAGCGCTACGAGAGTGAGGCAGCGCTGGCCCGGGGGCTGCAGCAGGCCCTCCTCCCCCGGCGGCTGTCCGTCCATCCGCAGGTCGACACCGCCGGCCGCTATCTGCCGGGCACCCAGGGCATGGAGGTGGGCGGCGACTGGTACGACGTCGTGGAGGCCGGTGACGGTCTGGCGCTGGTGATCGGCGACGTCCAGGGGCACGGGGTGTCGGCCGCTGCCACCATGGGGCAACTGCGCAGCGCGGTGAGGGCGTTCGCCCTCGGCGACCGGCCGCCCGACGAGGTGCTGAGCGGCATCAACCACCTGCTCATCGACCTCGACCCCGGCCAGTTCGCGAGCTGCTGCTACATCCGGCTGGATCCGGTCTCGGGACTGGCCCGGGCCGCGAACGCCGGGCACCCGCCGCCGCTGCTGCGCCACCCGGACGGCCACACGGACGTCGTGGACCTGCCCGGCGGCGTGGTGCTCGGCGTGGACCCGCACGCCCGCTACCCGGTCACCGAGCTGCTGATCGAGCCGGGCGCCGTGCTCGCGCTGTACACGGACGGGCTCGTCGAACGGCCCGGCGTGGACATCGACGAGGGCATCACCGCGCTCCGCGTGGCCCTGGCCAGGGCGGGAGCCTCCGCCGCGCGTCCGGGCCGGCGTCCGCTCGCCGGGGTCGCCGACCGGCTCACCGCCAAGGCCCGGCACACCGCCGACCGCCCCGACGACATCGCCCTGCTCCTCGCCACGCGACGAGTCGCGGCACGCAATCACCGCCGAGGCGGCAGCCACCCCCTGCACCCACCGACCCCGACCTGACGAACCCTTTCCTCACGGGAGGCCCGGGGGACCTTCACCGCCGGCCTCAGGCAATAGCCGCCACCGCTCTCCGCGCATCTTCGCCGCCGCCCGCACGGGACCGCGGACGCCACCGCACGGGATCGCGGAACCCGCGCCCCCCGCAAGGCACCGCGGACGCCGCCGCACGGCACAGTGAGACCGCGGAAGCCACCGCACGAGATCGCGGAACCCGCGCCCCCCGCAAGGCACCGCGGACGCCGCCGCACGGCACAGTGAGACCGCGGACGCCACCGCACGAGATCGCGGAACCCGCTCCGCCCGCACGGCACCGGGGACGCCACCCCCTAGATCGCGGAACCTACGCCCGCACGGCACCGCGGACGCCACCCCAACAGGACCCCGAACACCACCCCACTGAACCCCGATGTCACCCCAAGGGACCACGGGACCACGCCCCGCGGGACCGCGGAAAGCACGTCGCTGATACCGCTTTCCACCGAATCGACGCCTTGTCACCCTCTGTGACGCCTCTCGCCTCCCGGGGCCCGGCAGTGTAGACATGGGCACATGGTCCGACTTCCGGACCGCTCCGGGAGCCGGTCAACACACCGGCCCGGCGGTCCCCGTGCCCGGCGCGTGGCCGACCATGCCCGCGCGACGCGCAAACGGCGGACTCTGGACGCGGCGGGCGGCGCGGGCGGTCACACGGATCCCGCGGAGTCGAAGCGGACGGGGAGACTGCGGTCGGCGCTGACCGGGCGGAGCGTGGCCGGGCAGGTGTTCGTCCTGCAGGTGGTGATCGTGCTGCTGCTGGTGGTCGCCGCGGTGGTGTCGCTGTACCTGCAGGTGCGGCACGACAGCACCCAGGAGGCCCGCAGACGGTCGGTCGCGGTCGCCCAGGCCTTCGCCAACGCGCCGGGCACCCGCGAGGCGCTGAGCAGCCCACGTCCGACGGTGATCCTGCAGCCCCGGGCGGAGGCGGCCCGCAAGGCGACCGGCGTGGACTTCATCGTCGTCATGAACACCGAAGGCATCCGCTACACCCACCCCAAACCGAACCGGATCGGCAAGAAGTTCGTCGGCACCATCGCGCCCGCGCTGGCCGGCAAGACCGTGGTCGAGGAGGTCAACGGGACGATCGGGCGGCTGGACCAGGCGGTCGTGCCGGTCAAGGCGCCCGACGGCAAGGTCGTGGGCCTGGTGTCGGCCGGCGTCACGACGCGCAACATCGGCGGCGCCGCCAATCGTCAGCTGCCGCTCGTGCTGCTCGCCGCCGCCGTGGCCCTCGCGCTGGCCACGGGCGGCACGGCGCTGGTGAGCAGACGTCTGCTGCGTCAGACGCACGGACTCGGGCCGCACGAGATGACCCGCATGTACGAGCACCACGACGCCGTGCTGCACGCGGTACGCGAGGGCGTGCTCATCGCCACGGGCGAGGGGCGGCTGCTGCTCGCCAACGACGAGGCGCACCGGCTGCTCGACCTCCCCGAGGACGCCGAGGGCCGGCACGTCACGGAGTTGGGCCTGCCCGCGGACACCGCGGACCTGCTGGCCTCCGGCCGCGTCGCCACGGACGAGGTGCACCTGGTCAAGGACCGGCTGCTGGCGGTCAACCAGCGCCCCACCGACGTCCAGGGCGGCCCGCCGGGCAGTGTCGCCACCCTGCGTGACTCGACCGAGCTGCGTGCCCTGTCCGGCCGCGCGGAGGCGGCCCGCGAGCGCCTGGAGATGCTGTACGACGCCGGGGTGGGGATCGGCACCAGTCTGGACGTCACCCGCACCGCCCAGGAGCTGGCGGAGCTGGCCGTGCCCCGGTTCGCGGACTTCGCGACGGTCGACCTGTTCGACGCGGTGCTCGACGGCGGCCAGCCGGAGGCGGTGACGCCCCTGCGCCGTACAGCGGTGAGCGGGATCCGCGAGGACGCGCCGCTGTACCCGGTGGGCCGGCAGCTGTCGTTCGTCGACACCTCGCCGCAGGCCCGCAGCCTGCACTCCGGGCAGGCCGTGCTGGAACCGGACCTCGACCTGGCGATGGGCTGGCACGCCCAGGACCTGGAGCGGACCGCGCAGGTGGTGGACTACGGCATCCATTCGCTGATCACCGTGCCGCTGCGCGCCGGGTCCCTGGTGCTGGGCGTGGTCAGCTTCTGGCGCTCGGAGAAGCCCGAGCCGTTCGACACGGAGGAGCTGGCCCTCGCCGAGGAGCTGGTGGCGCGCGCCGCGGTCTCCATCGACAACGCGCGCCGCTACACGCGCGAGCACAGCATGGCGGTGACGCTGCAGCGGAGTCTGCTCCCGCGCCGCCTGCCCGAGCAGTCGGCCCTGGACATCGCCTACCGGTATCTGCCCGCGCAGGCCGGGGTGGGCGGCGACTGGTTCGACGTGCTGCCGCTGTCGGGGGCGCGGGTCGCGCTCGTGGTGGGGGATGTCGTGGGGCACGGGCTGCACGCGGCGGCGACGATGGGCCGGCTGCGCACGGCGGTGCACAACTTCTCCGCGCTGGACCTGCCGCCCGACGAACTGGTGGCGCTGCTGGACGAGTTGGTCGCCCGCATCGACCAGGACGAGGCGGCCTACGACGGCAACGCCCCGATCACCGGCGCGACCTGCCTGTACGCGATCTACGACCCGGTGGCCCGGAGCTGCACCGTCGCCCGCGCGGGCCACCCGCCGCCGGCCCTCGTCCGGCCGGACGGCAGCGTCACGTTCCCGGACGTGCCGGCCGGTCCCCCGCTCGGGCTCGGCGGTCTGCCGTTCGAGACGGCCGAGCTGGCGCTGGAGGAGGGCAGCCGTCTCGTCCTGTACACCGACGGGCTGGTCGAGAACCGGCACCGGGACATCGACGAGGGCCTCGACATGCTGCGCGACGCATTGGAGCGGGCGGGCAAGTCGCCGGAGGAGACCTGCCGGTCCGTGCTCGAGGCGCAGCTGCCGTCCAGGCCCAGCGACGACGTCGCGCTGATCGTCGCCCGCACCCGGGCCCTGCCCGCCGACCGCGTCGCCGAGTGGGACGTGCCGCCGGACCCGGCGGCCGTCTCCGGGGTGCGGGCCTCGCTGAACCGGCAGCTGGAGCGGTGGGGGCTCGAAGAGCTGGCGTTCACCACGGAGCTCATCCTGAGCGAGCTGGTCACCAACGCGATCCGTTACGGCGCCGATCCCATCCACGTGCGTGTGCTGTTCGACCGCACCCTGATCTGCGAGGTCTTCGACAGCAGCAGCACCTCGCCGCACCTGCGGTACGCGGCGATGACCGACGAGGGCGGCCGGGGGCTGTTCCTGGTGGCCCAGCTCGCCGAGCGCTGGGGCACGCGGTACACGCCGGCGGGCAAGGTCATCTGGGCCGAGCAGCCGCTCCCCTGAGCGGACGGACTTCGTCGTTCCCTACGAAGTTCTGCCGGTTCCCCGCGAACTTCCCCGCGGTGGGTGTTCCTCGCGGCCAGCTTCTGATAGGAAACCTTCCTATCAGAGTGAAGCACGGCCAACTCCCCACCCCCCACTCCCCTTTGGAGCACCCGTGAGAGACGCTTCCGACGGCACCGCCGTACACACCTCGCGCCGCACTCTCCTCGCCCTGTTCGGCGCCTCCCTGGCGGCGACCCCGCTGCTGCTGCGGCCCTCCCACGCCTCGGCCGCCCCGGCCGCCGCGGGCTGCGTGGGGCTGGACGATCCCGCCAAGAAGGAGATCGCGATGAAGCTGGTGTCGAGCGCGGAGAACTCCTCGCTCGACTGGAAGGCGCAGTACAAGTACATCGAGGACATCGGCGACGGACGCGGCTACACCGCCGGCATCATCGGCTTCTGCTCGGGCACCGGCGACATGCTCGACCTCGTCCAGCTCTACACCGACCGCAAGCCCGGCAACGTCCTCGCCAAGTACCTGCCGGCCCTGCGCCGGGTGAACGGCTCCGACTCGCACGACGGCCTCGACCCGAACTTCCCCAAGGACTGGCGCAAGGCGGCCCAGGACACCGCGTTCCAGCAGGCGCAGAACGACGAGCGCGACCGCGTGTACTTCAACCCGGCCGTGAAGCAGGGCAAGGCGGACGGGATCGGCACGCTGGGGCAGTTCGCGTACTACGACGCCATCGTCATGCACGGCGACGGCGACGACCCCACCAGCTTCCGCAACATACGCAAGCGCGCCCTGAACAAGGCGAAGCCGCCGGCGCAGGGCGGCGACGAGGTGACGTACCTCAACGCCTTCCTGGACGCGCGGGTGTGGGCGATGAAGCAGGAGGAGGCCCACAGCGACACCACCCGGGTCGACACCGAGCAGCGCGTCTTCCTGCGCAAGGGCAACCTGTGCCTGAACACGCCGCTGGACTGGAAGGTCTACGGCGACAGCTACCACATCGGCTGACGCCGCAGAGGTGCCTCTATGGGCTCATAAGCCCGGCTTATGAGCCCATAGACCGGACCCGCGTACCGACTTAGGCTTGCCTTAGCTTAGGCTTCCTGTTCGAGTCGATCTTTTCGCCGCTCGAAGGGAACCTGATCATGCCCCGCCCCCTGCGGGTAGCCATCGTCGGTGCCGGCCCCGCCGGGATCTACGCCGCCGACGCGTTGCTCAAGTCCGACGTGGCCGCCGAGCCCGGTGTGTCCATCGACATCTTCGAGCGCATGCCCGCGCCGTTCGGGCTGATCCGCTACGGCGTCGCTCCTGACCACCCCCGCATCAAGGGCATCATCACGGCCCTGCACCAGGTGCTCGACAAGCCGCAGATCCGGCTGTTCGGCAACGTCGACTACCCCAACGACATCAGCCTCGACGACCTGCGTGCCTTCTACGACGCCGTGATCTTCTCGACGGGTGCGACGGCCGACCGCGAGCTGCGCATACCCGGCATCGACCTCGACGGTTCCTACGGCGCCGCCGACTTCGTCTCCTGGTACGACGGCCACCCGGACGTGCCGCGCACCTGGCCGCTGGAGGCCGAGAAGGTCGCCGTGCTCGGTGTCGGCAACGTCGCCCTCGACGTGGCCCGCATCCTCGCCAAGACGGCCGACGAGCTGCTGCCGACGGAGATCCCGCCGAACGTCTACGAGGGCCTGAAGGCCAACAAGGCGCTGGAGATCCACGTCTTCGGCCGCCGCGGCCCGGCGCAGGCGAAGTTCTCGCCGATGGAGCTGCGCGAGCTGGACCACTCCCCCACCATCGAGGTCATCGTCGACCCCGAGGACATCGACTACGACGCGGGCTCGATCGAGACCCGGCGCGGCAACAAGCAGGCCGACATGGTCGCCAAGACCCTGGAGAACTGGGCGATCCGCGACGCCGGCGACCGCCCGCACAAGCTGTTCCTGCACTTCTTCGAGTCGCCCGTCGAGGTCCTCGGCGAGGACGGCAAGGTCGTCGGGCTGCGCACCGAGCGCACCGCCCTGGACGGCACCGGCAACGTCAAGGGCACCGGCGAGTTCAAGGACTGGGACGTCACCGCGGTCTACCGCGCGGTCGGCTACCTGTCCGACAAACTCCCCAAGCTGCCCTGGGACATCGACTCGGGCACGGTCCCGGACAAGGGCGGCCGGGTCGTCCAGGAGTCCGGCGAGCACCTGCAGTCGACGTACGTCACCGGCTGGATCCGGCGCGGCCCGGTGGGCCTGATCGGTCACACCAAGGGCGACGCCAACGAGACGGTGGCCAATCTGCTCGACGACTACGCGGGCGGCCGTCTGCACACCCCCGCCACGCCCGAACCGGCGGCCGTGGACGCGTTCCTGGCCGACCGGAACGTCCGCTTCACCACCTGGGAGGGCTGGTACCGGCTGGACGCCGCCGAGAAGGCGCTGGGCGAGCCGCAGGGCCGTGAGCGCGTGAAGATCGTCGAGCGCGAGGACATGCTCCGCGAGAGCGGCGCCTGAGATCACGCGAGCCGGTGGGGCCACGCGTACGGACCGCGTGGCCCCACCGGCTTCTCCCGTGTCCACGGCGTGAACCGGCCGGTTCACCGCGGTCCGCGGAACCTCCGCCGCCGGCGGGGCGTTGTGACGGATGCGCGTACGACCACGGGGGCCGTACCGACACACGGGGGTGGGCGTGGCTCGGGTGCTGGTCATCGGTGGCGGGATCGCCGGCGCGGCGACGGCTCTGGCACTGCACAAGGCGGGGCTCGACGCCCGTGTCTACGAGGCGCATCCGGACTCGGCCGAGGACCTGGGCGCCTTCCTGACCCTGGCGAGCAACGGGATGCGCGCGCTGGCGGCGCTGGACGCCTCCGCCGCGGTGACCGCCCTCGGCTTCCCGCTGACCTCGATGCGGGTCCTGGACGGCGTCGGCGCGCAGTTGGCGCGAGTGCCGCTCGGCGAGGCCACGGACCCGCTCCTGCGGTACCGCTGCCTGCGCCGCGGCGATCTGGGCTCCGCGCTCCAGGCGGAGGCCGTCCGCCGCGGCATCGCCGTCCGGCACGGCGCACGCCTCGTCTCCGTCGAGAACGGCCCGGACGGCGTCATCGCCCGCTTCGCCGACGGCACTTCGGCGAGCGGCGACCTGCTGATCGGCGCCGACGGCCTGAACTCCGCCGTCCGCGCGACGTTCGCGCCCGCCGTCCGGCCGTACTACGCGGGCCAGCGGGTCTTCTACGGCTACACGTCCGCCGCTGGGCTGCCCGCGGCGGACGCGTGCATCACGATGGTGCGTGGCAGCGCGGCGGCCTTCGGCTTCGCGGTCTCCCCCGACCGGGAGACGTACTGGTTCGCGCGAGTGAGCGGCGACCCGCTGCCCGCCGAGGAGACCGGCGACGGCACGCCCGCCGGATGGCGCGAGACCCTTCTTCCGCTGCTGCGCGAGGACGACACCCCGGCGGCGGACATCGTCGCGGCCACCGGCGACGACGTCCTGGTCACCAACGCGACCGAGATCCCGCCCGGCAGCCCCTGGCGCTCCGGCCGCGTCCTGCTCGTCGGCGACGCGGCGCACGCGGCCTCCCCGGCGACCGGCCAGGGCGCGTCGATGGCGCTGGAGGACGCCGTGGTCCTCGCCAAGTGCCTGCGCGACCTTGAGGACCCGGACGCCGCCCTCAGCCGCTACGAGGAGCTGCGCCGACCGCGCGTGGAGCACAACATCACCGTCAGCGGCAACATCTCGCGCGGTGTGAGCTCCGCGTCCCCGGCCGGCCGGGGCGCCGCGCCCCCGCGTCCCGGGGAGGAGGAACTCGTGAGCCTGCTGGACTGGACGGCCGGTCTTCCCGTCCGGCCCTGAAACCCCCTCAGCCTGTTACCGTCCCCCGATGTTCACCCTCACCGAACCCCCCTTCTTCACCCGTCTGCGCGAGGCGCGGCGGGTCCTCGTCGCCGGCGCGGGCGGCGGATTCGACGTGTACGCCGGCCTTCCGCTGGCCCTTGCGCTGCGGTCGGCGGGCAAGGAGGTCCATCTGGCCAACCTCTCCTTCGCCGACCTCCACGGCCTCGACCTGGACGTGTGGCTGGAGGCGGACGTGGCGGCCGTCCGGCCCGACACCCCCGCGCGCGGCGACTACTTCCCGGAACGCACACTCGCCCGCTGGCTGGAACAGCAGGGGCTGCCGGCCACGGTGTACGCGTTCCCGCAGACCGGGGTTCAGCCGTTGCGCGCCGCCTACCGCGCGCTCGTGGCGCATCTGGGCGGAGTGGACGCCGTGGTGCTGGTGGACGGCGGCACCGACGTCCTGATGCGGGGCGACGAGCACGGACTGGGCACGCCGGAAGAGGACATGGCGAGCCTGGCCGCCGTGAACGGCATGGACGAGATACCCCAACGGCTCGTGGCCTGCCTGGGGTTCGGGGTGGACGCCCACCACGGGGTCAACCACTCCCTGGTGCTGGAGAACCTGGCCGCGCTGGACCGCGAGGGCGCCTATCTGGGCGCGTTCTCCCTGCCGCGCGAGAGCCGGGAGGGTGCCCTGTACCTCGACGCGGTGGCCCACGCCCAGCGCGCCACGCCCGAGTACCCGAGCATCGTCAACGGCTCGGTCGCGGCCGCCGTGCGCGGCGACTTCGGCGACGTCCGCTTCACGGAGCGGACCAAGGACAGCGAACTGTTCATCAATCCGCTGATGTCCCTGTACTTCTGCGTGGACGCCGTCGGCCTGGCCCGCCGCAACCTCTATCTCGACCGGCTGGAGAACACCGCGTTGATGCGTCAGATCAGCACCGCCGTCGGAGACTTCCGCGGCGAGCTGGCGCGTCAGCGGCCACCGCGGGCCTATCCCCACTGAGCACGGCCGGGCAACCGGACGGCACGATTTCGGTGAACCGGCCACGCAAATCGGCCCAGTCGCATACGCTCCAGATTCTTCACGAAACATGCACACAGGGGGGAAGTTCTCCATGCGTATACGTCTTGTCGCCGCCACGGCCACCGCCGCGGGCACGCTCGCCGTCCTGGCCGCCGTCCCGGCGCACGCCACCGAGTACCAGTCCGCGCTGAAGATCAAGGGCGTCCAGTACGACGCGCCCGGCCGGGACTCCAACAGCTGCGCCACCGGCAACACGGACGAGGAGTACCTGACGCTCAAGAACTACTCGTCCCGGACGACCGTGAACCTCAAGGGTTACGTGGTCAAGGACAAGGCGGGCAACAAGTTCACCTTCACCCGCAACCACTACCTGCAGCCGGGCGACTATGTGAAGCTCCGCGGCGGCCGGGGCACCGACTCGGACGCGCGCAACGTCGTGTACCGCAACAACTGCAACTTCATGTGGAACAACGACAAGGACACCATCTACGTGTACAAGCCCTCGAGCAGCGGCGCCGACTCGCACGCGTACACCAAGAGCGGCAACGACGGCGACGGCAACGGGTACATCACGTTCCACGGGTGACCGCGGCGGAGCGGGCCAGCAGCACCCGCCCGCTCGCGCCGGCGAAGAGCAGCCCGCCGACCATGCAGACGAGGGCCGCCGCGGGACCGGAGGACCAGCCGACGCTCGTGGCCCGGCAGGCCAGTACGAGCGTCAGCGCGGCCCCGGTCCCCGGCAGGGCCAGCAGGGCCGGGCGGGTACGGTCGAGGTCGTCCTCCGCGAGGGCGCCGAGGACCCCGACGCCGAGGGCGAGGGCCCATACGCCGAGGGCCTGGGCGTCCAGGCGGCCGGTGCTCCAGGGCACGAAGCCGGACCAGAAGGCGGGGCGGGTCAGCAGGCCCGCCCCGATGCCCAGCCAGGACGAACCGAGCACGGCGAGCCCCGGTTTCGACCAGCCGGGCAGCGGCGCGGTACGCGCGGGCAGCGGCGTCGCGGGGGTCAGGTGCTGCCAGGTCAGCAGGGCCAGTGCGGCGACCGCCAGCACTCCCGTCGTCAGCAGCCAGCCCAGGCTGAACAGGACGGGGACGATGGAACCGCCCTCGGCGATGTACAGGTCGCCGGCGTGCAGCACGCTCACCCCGAACAGGCCGACCAGCACAACCGCCAAGGGATACACCAGGGTTCGGGCCTCCTGCCACAGTTGGGCCCGGTGGACCGTGAACAGCGCCGGGGCGGTGCCGAGCATGGCCGCACCGACGAGGCCCTGGCTGAGCGAGTCCGGCGAGGGCCAGGCCCCGAAGACATGCCCGGTGAGGTTCACGAGCGTCAGCACTCCCCCCACCACAAGGCTGATCACCGCGACCGCGGTGGCCAGCATCGCCACCCCGGCCGTGAGCGGGCGGCCGCCCGACGCGCCCGCGACGGAGGCCGGTGGGGTCGGCTCGGGAAGCCCGGACGTGTTCGACATGGCCTTTTCCGTTTCCTGGGCGAGAAGGTCGCGCGGAGGCGGCGCGGCTAGAGGACGGGTGACGAGACGCCGACGGCGGGGGTGCGTACGGCCGGCGCGGCGCGCTTGAGCAGCTCACGGGCGTACATGACACGCAGACTGACCACGGCGGTCGCGGCGAAGGCCAGCATTCCGCAGCCGACGGCGACTCCGGCGGACAGCGCGGTGCCCCGGTCGAGGTCCAGGCCGCGCTGCAGCACCGGGACCGCGCCCACGGACAGCACGGGTGCCAGGGCCAGGCCCGTCAGATGCAGTCGCCACTCCTCACGGGCCCAGCCGCGCCCCTCCCGGCCCGCGCGCCGGGCGCCGTACGCCATCACGGCGTAGGCGACGGCGTACGGCAGCAGATAGGCGACCAGCAGCCGTTCGCCCCGCGCGCCGAGGTCCAGGTAGGAGCGGACGATCCACACCAGGGCCGCCGCACCGGCGAGTTGGGCCGCGACCAGTACCGGCAGCGGCGCCCACGAGCCCGTCACCCCGCGCACCTCGCCCCGCCGGTCCAGGGTGCGCGAGGCGATCAGCGCGCCGAACACCACGAGCGAGCCGAGGTGCTGGACGGCGACGAGATTGATCTCCGTCATGGGCAGGCCCGGCATCAGCCACGGCAGGGCGCCCCACTCCAGCCGCAGCAGCGGCGCGGTCAGCAGATAGCCGTAGCACAGCAGCATCCAGCGCTGATGCAGGTCGGGGTAGCCGCCGACCACGGCGAGGACACCGAAGGTCACGCTGAGGACGGTGCCGGCCAGGATGGTGGCGAGCACGATCCAGAAGGCCGCCCCGCTGAAGGCGTCCTCGGGTGCGGTGCGCGCCAGGTACAGGGCGGCCCCGGCCATCGACGCGTACACGGTCACGGCGAAGACCACGCCGAGGACGCGGTGCAGCCGGGTGCGCCGGCGCGACGCCGTGAACAGCTGCGCGGGGCCGAGGAGCATCAGCGCCCCGCCGAGCACGGAGTGCACGATCATCGGTACGAGGCTGTGCCGGTACGGCCCGATCCGCGTCGCCAGCGCGTCGGCGACGTAGCGTGGGGAGACCGTACGGCCGAGCAGCCACTCGCCGAACGCGGGCGCGCCCGGGCGGGCGTAGGGCCACAGTTCGGTCATCGCGATCGGCGCGTACGCCACGCACAGGACCGTCACGGCGACCGCGGCGCCCCGCCGCCAACCGCCCTTCGCCCCACGACGCACGACGACCCCCTGCCCCGGGGCGGCACCCCGTCCGCTCGATAGTCTCTTCTGGACTATCGAGACGGTAGGGCCGCGCCGGCGTCGCGGTCAACGGTCCGTCGCGCGTTCCCCGCGTCGCTCCACCCACTGCCAGAAGTCGACCATCATCCGCTCGTAGCGGATCCCGAACTCCAGGGCCTCGCGCTGCCCCGGCGTCAGCAACCCGCCGACGCCGTCGGCGAGTTCCTCGTACTCCCCCAGGGTGCGGGCGTGCTCGTGCAGCTGGGTCGGGGCGAGCAGTTCGGGGCGGCCGCCGAACCAGAGCTTGAGGATGCCGCGCTCGCGGGCCTCGACGGGCACGAACTCCGGGTCGTCGAGCCACCGCCGCAGCGCGGTCCGGCCGGCGTCGGTGAGGGTCAGCACGCGCCGGTTGCGGCCGCTCTCCTGCCGTACCTGGGAGAGCAGTCCGGCGTCGAGGAGGCGGTCGCACTGGGCGTACACCTGCGCGTGCGGCACCGACCAGAAGGGGGCCACGGTCCGGGCCGCCTCCACCTTCACGTCGTACGGGCTCGCCTCGCCCAGCTTGTCGATGATGCCGAGCACCAGGTACGAGGAGGTGGTCAACCGGGGGTCAGACATGGGGCGACCGTACCGCCCCCTTCGGTCAGCGTGTCGCGAGGTCGCGCCTGGCCACGAGGGCGAGGGTCACGACGAGCAGGGTGAGCGCGGCCGTCTGCGCGAGCGCACCGCCGATGAAGGCGGCGGGCAGGGGCACGCCGAGCCACGGGGACAGGGCGGCCACCCGTACCGCCAGCAGAAGCAGGCCGAGCGCCGCCAGGGCCACGGCGCCGCAGCCGGTGCTCGTCGAGTCCGCGCGGCGGGCCCGCAGCAGCAGCCAGCCCAGCGCGCCGAGGACGAAGCAGGTGGCCGGGGCCCAGGCCGCATCGGCCAGGGCGGGCAGCAGCACGAGCGATCCGCCCATCACCACGCAGCAGGCGGTGTAGAGCATGCCGGGGGTGCCCGCGGGCAGGGCGGCCGGCGGGGCGTCCCGGTGGAACGCCGCGCACAGGGCGAGCGCCGGCAGCCAGGCCAGCAGCGCGCTGGCGACGGCGAACCACGGCTCCGAGGGGGCCCGTTCGGTCACCAGCGGCTCGACCAGCGGCCACAGGGTGGGCAGCGCGGCGAGCAGCACGGCCGCGCGGGCGAGACGCCGGCGGTCGTGGACCAGTGCGAAGAAGCCGACCGTCCACAGCAGCGGCAGCACCCACTGCGCGACCGCGACCACGCCCAGCAGCGCTCCGCGACCGGTGAACCCCGACAGGAACATGTCCCATTCGCGCCCGCCGTGCGTCGAGGACCAGGTCAGGTTGATGATCCGGTCGACGACGGCGGCGGCCGCCTGCAGCAGGACGGCGAAGAGTGCGAAGTGGCGCACGGCCGAGCCGAGCAGCGCGTACGGCCTCGGCGCGCCGGTGGCGGCCAGTCGGCTGCGCACGGCCAGGGCTGCCACGCTGGCGATCTCGCCCAGGGTGGGCCTGCTCTGGTCCTGCGTGTCGCGGTCGACGTCCCACAGGAAGACCTCGACCATCTCCTCCTCGCGGTCCTCGCGGTAGTAGGCGGGGAGCAGGCGCAGCACGGTGCGGTAGCGGGTTTCGAGCAGGGACGTCACGCCAGACCTCCTGCGAGTCCGGGACCGGTGGCGGGGTTGGCGGCCGGGTTCGCCGGCTGCGCGGGGCTCTTGCGGCCTTCGGCGATGCGCTGCTTGGCGGCGCTGGCTCCGGCGGCCATCCGCTCCGCCTCCGCGGCCAGGGCCCGCGTCCCGTCGTCGGTGACGCGGTAGTAGCGCCGGAGCCGGCCGTCGTGCACCTCCTCGCGGTCCAGCGCGATCAGCCCGTCCGCGGTGAGCCGGTCGAGCACGCCGTAGAGAGTGCCGACGCGCAACTGCACGTCGCCGCCGGAGAGTTCCTCGACCTCGCGCAGGATGCCGTAGCCGTGCCGGGGCTGGTCGGCCAGAGCGGTGAGGACGAAGAACGCCGCCTGGGTCATGTTCCTCGATGCCATACGGCCATGATATCTCGCCTTCCGATATATAGTGCGGCGGCGAGCAAGGCGGCGTGTCGTGGTCCCCGCGCGGACGGAGTCGTGGTCCCCGTACGGACGGAACAGGACCCGCCCCGAAGCGGATGGTGGGCGGGCCCTGTTCGCGGCGCCATTGTGGCCGGACCACCACCGCCAGGGGACGTGTGAAACACCGGGGCCTGACGTGGACCGCGCGCACCCCGAGTGCGCGGACCGCGTCCCGTGCGCCCGACCCCGCATGATCTCGGCCGAGCGGCGCAGAGATACTGGTGTCCGCACATGCCCCCGCCCTCAGATGGACTCATGCGCACTTCCCCGACCGCACGCCCGACACCATCGACCACCCTGTGGCTGGCCCGTGGCCGGCACACCGGCCCCGACGCGGCAGACGTCGTACGCCGCACGCTCCAGCGGCTCAAGAGCAGCGAGGTCATCGACGACCATCTGGAGGTGCCCGGCTCCGACGGCGACCCTCGGCAGATCTTCGAGGCGCGCTGGAAGGTCGCCGGGACGGTGACCGTGCGCGCCCGGCTGACACTGGCCCCGCCGGTCGAGGACGGACGCGACTGGGTGCTGGCGGCGGAGGCGGAAAGCGCGTGGGACCGGGGATGGCCCTCTCCCGCCACGATGTTCTGGCCCGACGAGCCCGACGTCGCCTGGGACCACGAGCCCGGCACCGGACTGCGGTTCCGCGAGGCCGCCCATCTGCCGGCGGACGACGACAAGGAGATCCGGCGGCTGCTGCGGAGCTCGGTGCGCGCCGGCTGGAGCGTCAACTTCGTCGTGCACGAGGCGATGACGCCCGACGAGCGCGGCCGGCGTCCGCTCGGCACGTTCCTGCCGCCGTCCCTGCGCCACCGCGTCCTGGAGCACCGCGCCGCCCCCGAGCAACTGCGCATCGTCAACCGCGCGCTGCGCGAGTTCGGCGTGCAGGTCCCGCGCGGCGGTGCCGTCGTGCTGCCACCGGACCCCGCCCCCGAGGGCTTCGAGGCGGACGTTTTCTCGATCCGTACGGTCTTCCTCGACGGCTCGCGCCCGGACGAGCTCGTCGACGCGCTGACCCGTTACGCCGCCCTCCCCCAGCCCCTGCCGGAGGGGGCGGAGGAGGCCGTCGCCGAACTGCGCGACGAGTGGCGGCTGATGACGCTGGAGGAGCAGCTCGACCACGAGCGCAGGCTGGTCGCCATGTACGCGGAGGCGCTGGAGGCCATGACGAAGTCGCGGGACCTGTACCGCGAGGCCGCCGAGCGCGCGCACGAGGCGCTGGCCGTCTACCGGGAGGCCGGCGTCGAGATCCCTGCACAGCCGCAGCCTCCCGCGACGCCGCCGCCCGGCTCCCCCTTGCAGCAGCTGACGCGGACCTTCGAGCGCCTGAAGTTCTCGGCCAAGACACTGCGGCCCGCGGCCGGCCCCGACCGCGAGGTCGGGGAACCGGCCGGGAACGGCACGGACGAGCGGATCCGGTCGACGGACGACTGACCCCTGTCGCTTCCGGGGCGGATGTGTCAGCCCGCGCAGTCTGGATACGCGGTCTGCACGGCATCCGAGCCCGTCCCGGAAGGTCCCCCGCCATGGGCAGCAACCACAGCCTCCGGGCTGGACAGGGCACCACCAGCCCTCCCCACCAGTCCTCCGTCACGCTGCGGGTCAACGGCAAACCGCACACCCTCACCGTCGACCACCGGCGCGTCCTGCTGGACGTGCTGCGCGAGGACCTGGGCCTGTTCGGCGCCAAGAAGGGCTGCGACCACGGCCAGTGCGGGGCCTGCACCGTCCTGGTGGACGGCCGTCGCGTCAACGCCTGCCTGCTGCTCGCGGTGACCCTGGACGGCCGCGACGTCACGACCGTCGAGGGGCTCGCCGACGACGGGGAGGAGCTGCACCCGCTGCAGCGGGCCTTCCTCGACCGCGACGCCTTCCAGTGCGGATACTGCACCCCCGGCCAGCTCTGCTCCGCCGTCGGCATGCTCGCCGAGGCCGAGGCGGGGCACCTCTCCCGCGTCACCGATCCCGGCACCCCCTCCGGCCGGCCGGTCCCGCTGGGCCGGGAGGAGATCCGCGAGCGGCTCAGCGGCAACCTGTGCCGCTGCGGCGCCTATCCGCGGATCGTCGACGCGGTCGAGGACGTGATCCCGTGAAGGGCTTCGCGTACGTACGGCCGTCGAGCGTCGAGGAGGCCACCGCCGCGTTCGCCTCCCTGCCCGGCGCCCGCTACCTCGGCGGCGGCACCAACCTCGTCGACCTGATGAAGCTCGGCGTCGAACAGCCCGCCGCCCTCGTCGACGTCGGCCGCCTCCCCCTGGACACGGTGGAGGACCTGCCCGACGGCTCGCTGCGCGTGGGAGCCCTCGTCCGCAACAGCGACCTCGCCGCCCATCCTGCCGTCCGCGACCGGTACCCCGTCCTGTCCCAAGCCCTGCTCGCGGGCGCCTCCGGGCAGCTGCGCAACGCCGCCACCACCGGCGGCAACCTGCTGCAACGCACCCGCTGCCCCTACTTCCAGGACGTGACCAAGCCGTGCAACAAGCGCGAGCCGGGCAGCGGCTGCGGAGCGCGGGACGGCGTCCACCGCGATCACGCGGTCCTCGGGCACTCCGAGGCCTGCATCGCCACCAACCCGTCGGACATGGCCGTCGCGCTGTCCGCACTGGACGCGCGCGTCGAGCTGTACGGCCCCGACGGCACGCGGGACGTCCCCGCCGCCGAATTCCACCGGCTGCCCGGTGACCGTCCGGAGCGGGACACCGAGATCCGCCCCGGTGAGCTGATCACCGGGGTGCTGCTGCCCGGGTCGACGGCCGGGCTGCGGTCCCTGTACCGCAAGGCCCGGGACCGGGCCTCGTACGCCTTCGCCCTGGCCTCCGTGGCCGCGGTGCTGGACGTGCGCGGCGGGGTCGTCGCCCGGGCCGGGATCGCGTTCGGGGCGCTGGCCCACCGGCCCTGGCGGGCCCGCACCGCCGAGGAGGCGCTGGTGGGCGCGGCGCCCACCGCCGCCGCGTTCGAACGCGCCGTCGACCTCGAACTGTCCGCCGCCCGGCCACTGCGGGACAACGCCTACAAGGTGCCGCTCGCCCGTTCGCTCGCCCTGGACGTCCTGACCCGGCTCGCCGAGCCCGCCGGGACCTGAACCGGTATCCGAGGAGACCTCATGGTCCGCACCGCCGCCGTGGGCGCACCGGCCGAGCGCCGGGAAGGCCGGGAGAAGGTCACCGGCACCGCCCGCTACGCCGCCGAACACGTCCGCCCCGGCCGCGCCCACGCCTGGCCGGTGCCCGCCGCGATCGCACGGGGCACGGTGACCGCCGTCGACACCGCCGCCGCCCTGAGCCAACCCGGGGTGCTGGCCGTCCTCACGCACGAGAACGCCCCGCGCCTGACCGAACCCGACGATCCGGTGCTCGCGGTGCTGCAGAACCCGCGGGTGCCGCACCACGGCTGGTTCGTGGCGCTCGTGGTGGCCGAGACGCTGGAGGCGGCCCGGGCCGGGGCCGCGGCGGTCCGGGTCACGTACGACACGCAGGACCACGACGTCACGCTCACCGAGACGCATCCCGGCGCCTACGTCCCCGAGAAGGCCAACGGCGGCTACCCCGCGATCCGCGAACACGGCGACCCCGACGGCGCCTTCGGCTCCTCGGCCGTCCGCGTCGACGTCCGCTACCGGGTGCCGCCGCTGCACAACCACCCGATGGAACCGCACGCGAGCACCGCGCTGTGGGACCACGACCGGCTCACCGTGCACACCTCCAGCCAGGGCTCGACCGTCGTACGGGCCACGCTCGCCGCCCTCTTCGAGCTTCCCGAGGAGCGTGTCACCGTCGTCGCCGAGCACGTGGGCGGCGGTTTCGGCTCCAAGGGCACACCACGCCCCGACGTGGTGCTCGCCGCGATGGCCGCACGGCAGACGGGCCGTCCGGTCACCGTGGCCCTGCCGCGCCGGTACCTGCCGGCCGTGGTCGGGCACCGGGCGCCCACGCTGCACCGGCTGCGCCTCGGCGCGCGCGCCGACGGCCGGCTCACGTCCCTGATCCACGAGGTCACCACCCACACGTCCCGCGTCAAGGAGTTCGTCGAGCAGGCCGCCGTACCCGCACGGATCATGTACGCCGCGCCGGACAGCAGGACCCTCCACCGCGTGGCGCCGCTGGACGTGCCCACACCGTCGTGGATGCGGGCGCCGGGCGAGGCACCGGGCATGTACGCGCTGGAGTCCGCGATGGACGAGCTGGCCTGCGAACTCGGCATGGATCCGGTGGAGTTGCGGATCGTCAACGAGCCGGAGACGGAACCGGACAGCGGCAAGCCGTTCAGCAGCAGGCATCTCGTCGAGTGCCTGCGCGAGGGCGCGCGCCGCTTCGAGTGGGCGCGCCGCGACCCGCGCCCGCGCTCCCGCCGCGCCGGACCGCTGCTCCTCGGCACGGGCGTGGCCGCCGCCTTCTACCCGGCCCTCGTGCAGCCGTCCACTGCGACGGCCCGGGCCCTGCCCGACGGGACGTTCCTGGTGCGGATCAACGCCGCCGACATCGGCACGGGGTCGCGCACCATGCTCGCGCAGGTCGCGGCCGACGCCCTCGGCGTGGAGCTCGAACGGGTCCGCACACAGGTCGGCAGCAGCGATCTGCCCCCGGCCTCCCTGGCCGGCGGCTCGTCCGGCACGGCCTCCTGGGGCTGGGCGGTCCACGACGCGTGCGCCGGGCTGGCGGCGGCCCTGCGCGAACACGCCGGGCCGCTGCCCGCCGAGGGCCTGGAGGTCCGTGCCGACACCGCGGGACGGGCCGACGCCGACAGCCCCTGGTCCCGCCACGCCTTCGGTGCGCACTTCGCCGAGGTCGCCGTCGACACGGTCACCGGCGAGGTCCGGGTGAGCCGGCTGCTCGGGGTGTACGCCGCCGGGCACATCCTCAACTCCCGTACGGCGCGCTCCCAGTTCGTCGGCGGCATGACCATGGGCCTCGGCATGGCGCTGACCGAGGGCAGCACCGTGGACGCCGCCTTCGGCGACTTCACCGAGTCCGACCTGGCGTCGTACCACGTGCCCGCGCACGCCGACGTCCCCGACATCGAGGCGCACTGGATCGACGAGGACGATCCCCACCTCAACCCCATGGGCAGCAAGGGCATCGGGGAGATCGGCATCGTCGGAACGGCCGCCGCCATCGGCAACGCCGTCCATCACGCGACCGGCGTGCGCCTGCGCGAACTGCCGCTCACGCCGGACCGGGTGCTGCCCGCGGCCGCATCGGGGCGGCCGTAGGCGAGCGACACCGGGGAGTACCGCCGATCAGTCAGCCGAGGATCGGCGGCGCCTTTCGGCTCGGCGCGCCCGGCGCGGTCGCGTCCAGCCCCGCCGTAGTCACTCCGCCCGGCGCCGGGCCGGCTCCAGCGGCCGCACCGCCGCGCTGAGCAGCGGCGCCTGGGAGGCCAGCCGTACGCCCAGTGCCATGAGGGCCGCCAGGCACGCGCAGACGGCGGCCAGGCCGGCCACCCAGCTCGGCGCGAGTGTGAGGTCGAGCGCCCGGGACAGCTGGTCCGAGCGGAACCGTCCTTCGTAGAGCCGGCCCGCGGCCAGCACCGCCGGTACCACGACGGCCACCGCGAGCGCGGCGAACGTGGGCCGCAGGATCAGCAGTGCGGCGAGCACCGCGCACAGGGCCGACACGCCGAGCGCCATGCCGTACGTGCGCGGTGCCACGCCGTCCCGGTGGACCGGGAACCAGAGCATCGCGCACAGCAGGAGCGCGGTGGCGGCGACGAGGGCCGGCCAGGCGTGGCGCGAGGCGGGCCGGGGCGGTGTGCGGCTGAACCGCCGTGGCGCCCTGCCCTCCTGGGGTGGGCCCGGGACCTCGGGAGCGGGCGCGGGGGGTGCGCCCTCCGCGACGCCTTCCCTCTCGTCCTGCGGTTCCGTCTCCGGGAGGGCCGCCTGCGCGTCCCGTTCCTGGCTCAGGCGGCCGATGAGTTCGACCAGTTCCTCCACCGGCCGCGCGGTGGCGGCCACGCGTGCCGCCTCCTGCCCGCAGTGGGGTTCGACCGGCGTCCGGTGCAGCAGCGCCATCAGCCGGGTCACCTCCTCCACCGGGCGGCTCCCGGCCGCGGCGCGGATCGCCTCGTCGGCGCTCTCGGGGTCACGCGGTGGCCGGGTCAACAGGGCGACCAGACGGGTGACGTCCTCCACGGAGCGGTCGGTGCCGACCGCGCGAAGGGCGTCGACGGTGGCGCGCGCGTACTGCGGGGACTGCTCCAGGAGGGTGATCAGATGGGCGACCTCCTCCAGTGGCCGGTCGGCGACCGCGGCGTGCACCAGAGCGCCTACCGGGTCGCTGTGGAGGGTGGCTATGGAGGTGCCGTTGGGATCGGGGGACGACGAGCGGATGCTCATGTGCTGTGCTCCATGCGAGAAAGGGCGTGGTTCGGCAGCTCTCGGGCCGTCGACACGGTTGACGCGACGTTACGTGGCACTACCACGGGTCACCACCGCACCGGGCCACTCGGGTGACCCGCGTGTGAACCGCCGCGGTGCGGCCGGAAAGGCGGCAGGACGTACGAAGCCCGGATGCGGGAATCCGACCAGGGGCGGGCCGCTCGGCGCGCCGGACGGAGGAAGATCCGTGGATACGACCACGACCGTGATCGTCATCGCCGCGGTCCTCGCGGCACTCGTGCTCGCGGCGGCCGTCGCCGTGCTGGTCCGCCTGGTGCGGACCCGGCGCGATCTGAGCAGAGCCGGTCTGCCGACCGGGCCGCGCTGGGTTTTCTGGGGGGCCGTCCTCTACTTCGTACTGCCGACGGACCTGTTGCCCGACCCCATCTATCTGGACGACATCGGCGTCCTTCTCCTCGCCCTGCACAATCTGCGTGCGCCACTTCGCGGGATGTATGGCCACAAATCCCCCTTGACTACGCAGAGTAAGGAAACCAATCACCCGTTCGATTCGTATAAGTGACTGGAAGGGCAAGGCAGTCGGCGGACCAGCGCCGTCCCGGAGGGGGGACGGTCTGGTCGGCGCAGCACCGACGAGGGAGACACGATGCAACCGTTCGCGCTCAACTACGCACGTCCGGCGGTGGAGTTGGAGGCCACGACTCCGTACGCCTACGACGGCGCGCTGCAGTTGAACGTGCTCATGGACGGCCGGGTCGCCGCGAGCGACCTCGCACTGCTGAGAGAACTGGGGACCACGACCTCCACGGCCGGTTCCAAGACTCACTTCGACGACTGAACGCGGAACCGCCCACGATGACCGTGCTGATCCTGACCTGTGAAGAGGATGTGACCGCCGACATGGTGGTGGTGCACCTCAACGCGTCCGGGGTCCCGGTGGTCCGGCTGGACCCGGCGGACCTCCCCGGCGGTGTCGCGCTGTCCGGTGAGTACGTGCACGGGTCCTTCCGCGGCCACCTCCAGTCCGCGGGGCGGCTGGTGAGCATCGCCGGCCTGCGCTCCATATGGGTGCGCAGGCCGGGCGCCCCGGCCGCGCGGGCTCCGCAGTCCTCCGACTGGCTGACCGAGGAGTCGTCGCAGGCGCTGTACGGCATGCTCCGCGGCAGCGGGGCCCGTTGGATGAACCATCCGGACGCGGCCCGGCAGGCCCGGCACAAGCCGTGGCAGTTGCGGCTGGCCCAGGACTGCGGGCTGCCCGTGCCGGCCACCCTGATCACGACGTTCCCGCAGGCGGCGCGGGAGTTCGCGGAGCGCTACCCGGACCTGGTGGTCAAGCCGGTCTCCGGGGCGCACCCGCAGGATCCGCCCCGGGCGGTGCCGACCAGCAGGGTGGCGCCGGACACGGACTTCTCCGCCGTGGCCTTCGGGCCCACCCTGCTGCAGCGGCGCGTCGCCAAACGGGCGGACATCCGGCTGACCGTGGTGGGCGAGCGGATGCTGGCGGCCCGCAAGGCGACGGCGGCGGACGCCGACCCCGACGCGGTGGACGTGCGCTTCGCGCCCGGGGACGTGCCGTGGCGGCCGGCCGAGGTGCCGCCGCGCGTGGCCGAGGCGGTCCGCTCCTATATGGCGCGGGCGCAACTGGCGTACGGCGCCTTCGACTTCGCCGAGGACGCCGACGGGATGTGGTGGTTTCTGGAGTGCAACCAGTCGGGACAGTTCGGCTTCGTCGAGGTGGAGACCGGCCAGCCGATCGCCCGCGCCGTCGCGGAGTGGCTCGCCCAGCCCGGCCCGGAGCCCGGCGCCCGGGTCGACGACGCCGACGCCTCGGTGTGTTGAGGGGCGGTCAGTGGGGCAGCGAGCCGGGCAGCAGCGCCGTCCGCTGCCATCCCGCGCCCGGCGCGGTGGGCCGCTCGGGCGTCAGGCCCGCGCCGAAGGACTGCAACGGCCGCATGGCGTACTCCAGTTCGCGGCTGACGCGCTCGGCCTCCCTGCGGGTCTGAAGGGGGATGTCGCCGCGCTCGGCGACGAGCCGGTCGTAGATGGGGGAATCCTGAAACACCCTCGACGCGCCTTTCGTATGCCGGCCCATAGGTATGGGCACAGTTGTCGAGTGTAAGCGCCCCCGCACACCGCGGTGTGAATTCCGCGGAGCACCAGGGCCCTTCCGCTGGATCCCCGCGGAGTCGCGACGACCGGGCCGGGCCGTGGGTCAGGCCCCCGTGGTGGAGCCCGGGCGGACGATCATCAGCACGGTCACGGCGGCCCACAGCAGGTTGAACACCCCGGTGAACATGGCCAGTCGCACGGTGACCGGCCGCTCCACGGGCCGCCCCGCGTCCAGTTCCGCGAGGAGTTCGTCCTGGCGGGGCAGCACGAAGGCGATCAGGAGGCCGGCCGCCACGGCGGTGAGGGTGATGGACGCCACCAGCCATCCGCTGCCCAGCACGCCCATCGCGGCCGCGGTGGCGAACCCCAGGGCGGGCACGGCGATCCCGATGCCCGAGTAGACCCGGCAGATGCGGTGCAGCAGCCGCACCGTGTGCACCGCCGCCTCCCCGTCGGCCCGGCGGGCCGCGGGCGGGAACATGCTCGCGGCGACGGCCACCGGCCCCACGGCCATGATGGCGGCCAGGACATGGAGGGTGAGCAGCAGCTTGGTCATCGGGGGCCTTTCGGAGAGGTGCGGTGGCCGGGTCCGCGCTCACGCTAAGGATCTTCGGAGGTACACCACAGAGGCTGGAACGACAGGTTCCAACGGGTTCTCGCCAACGCCGTCGTCAGCGATTTTCGGCAGGAGCCCAGGCCATGAGCGAGGCGTGAATCCGCCTATCGTGGCCCTCATGCACTCCGTCGCGATCCTCGCGCTCGACCAGGTGGTGCCGTTCGATCTGGCGGCGCCCATGCAGGTCTTCGACTGGGCGCGGCTGCCGGACGGCCGCCGCCCCTACCGGGTGCGGGTGTGCGCCCAGTCGCCGGATGTGCTGGGGGACGGTCTGGTCCTGCGGGTGGACCGGGGGCTGGACGCCCTGGCGGACGCCGACACGATCGTCGTGCCGGGCCGGGCGCCGGGAGCCGGGCCGACGCCCGAGCCCGTGCTGGCGGCGCTGCGCCGGGCGGCCGCCGCGGGGACGCGCATCGCGTCGGTGTGTGCGGGCGCGTTCGTGCTGGCTGAGACCGGGTTGCTGGACGGTCTGCGTGCCACCACGCACTGGATGGCGGCCGCCGACCTCGCGCGCCGCCACCCGAAGGTCGAGGTCGAGCCGGACGTGCTCTACGTCGACAACGGCCAGATCCTCACCTCGGCCGGCGCCGCGGCGGCCCTGGACATGTGCCTGCACATGATCCGCCGGGACCTCGGCTCGGCGGTGGCCGCGGACGCGGCCCGCATGTGTGTGATGCCGCTCGAACGGGAGGGCGGACAGGCCCAGTTCATCGTCCACGAGCAGCCCCCGGTGCCGCGCGGCTCGACCCTCGAACCGGTCCTGGAGTGGATCGAGGACAACCTGGCGGGCGAGATCACCCTGGCCGCGATGGCCGCGCGGTGTGGGATGAGCGAGCGGACCTTCAGCCGGCGCTTCCGGGAGCAGACGGGGACGACGCCGCTGCAGTGGCTGCTGCGGGTCCGGGTGCGGCGGGCCCAGTACCTGCTGGAGAACAGCGACCGCCCGATCGAACGGATCGCGCGTCAGGCGGGGTTCGGCTCACCGACGGCGTTCCGCGAGCGGTTCCGCCGGGTGGTCGGCACCACCCCGCAGGCGTACCGCGCCGCGTTCCACGGACGCGCGGCCCTCGCGGGCGCACGTCCTTGAGACGGGCGCTCCGTCAGGCGGCGTGCGACAGGCAGTCGTCGCCGCAGCCGCTCCCGGCCCTCATCCGCCGCGCCGCGCTGAGCAGGGCATCGGCCCGCTCGATCGCGTCCCGCACGTCGGTGGTTCCCGTCATGGCGCACAGCCTGCGGCTGACGTCCACCAACTCCCGTGTCGTACGCGGTGTGCTCCGCTCGGCCTGCGCGATGCGCAGCGACGCGTAGCGGGTGAGCAGCGATCTGACGGCCTTCGGGTCCGCAGCGAGCACGAAAACACCCTTCTCTCGGTTTTCGCCTCGTGTTCCCTGACACAGCGGACTCAACCCCATCCACAGTCACTCGTATCACAATTGACGCAATATCGCCCTCGATCCGATTCCCCGCCCGCTATGAGTCGTTGTACACAGAGCTACGTTCCCGGCACGAACGGTGACCATCATGAACGGATCCGGCCGCCTCCTCTGCGCTCTGTACCTCGCCACCAGCGGCGGGCTCGCCTGCACCACAACCCTCGAGTACCGCGGCGGCGGTCCGCTGTGGGCCGTGTTCCTGTGCGCCGCCGCGGCCGTGGTCCCCGTGATCGCCGTCGTACGGGAGACGCTCATCGCCGAACTGCGCACGGCCGGCGCCGGGCGGCGCCGGCCCGTGCGGTCGGCCGCCGACGACATCGTCCGGGAGAATCTGGACGCGGCGTGCTGCGAACGCTGGTGGACCAGCCTGGGCACCGCCCACGACGCGGTCTGCCCGCACCGGGTGCCGCGCAGCAGCGCCGCCTGAGACGGGCGGCGCCGCCGCGGATCAGGCGACCTGCCCGCCGTGCAGGTGCGTGTAGGCCCCGCCGCGGCGCAGGAGTTCCTCGTGGGTCCCGGTCTCCAGGATGCGGCCGTCGCCCATCACGACGATCCGGTCCGCGCCGCGCACGGTGGACAGCCGGTGCGCCACCACGAACGTGGTCCGGCCGCGCAGCAGCCGGGCCGGCGCCTGCTGGACGAGGGCTTCGGAGCGGGTGTCCAGGGCCGAGGTCGCCTCGTCCAGGACCAGCACCCTGGGGTCGCGGATCAGGGCGCGGGCGATGGCGAGGCGCTGGCGCTGTCCGCCCGACAGCCGGGCCCCGCGTTCGCCGACGAGGGTGTCGAGGCCCTGCGGCAGCCGGTCGACGAACTCCAGCGCGTTGGCGTCGCGCAGCGCGGCGCGCACGGTCTCCTCGTCGGCGTCGTCCATGCCGTAGGCGACGTTCTGGCGGATCGTGCCGTCGAAGAGGATCGACTCCTGCGGTACGACCGACACGAAGCGCCGGTACGTGCGCAGGTCGAGGGTGTTCATGTCGGTGCCGTCGAGCAGCAGCCGGCCGGAGGTCGGCCGGATGAAGCCGATGACGAGGTTGAGCACGGTGGACTTGCCGGCCCCGGACGCGCCGACCAGGGCGACGGTCTCGCCCGGCCGGACGCACAGTTCGAAGTCCCGTACGGCGGGCCGCTCGCCGTCCTCGTAGGCGTGGGAGACGCTCTCGAAGGCGACCGCGCCGCGCACCGAGGTCACCTCCGTCCGGCCCTCGTTGTCCTCCAGTTCGGGCGCCTGCAGCACCTCGCCGACCGAACGGACCGACTCGAGGCCCTTGGTGATGACGGGGGCCAGGCCCGCCAGCGTCGTCGTGGAGTTGGTGAGCGTGGTGAGGAACGCGCTGAGCATCACGACGTCGCCGGGGGTGACGCCCCAGACGTCGTAGTACGACACCAGCGCGGCGCCGGCTAGGACCAGCACGCCGACCACGTTGAGCACCACCCAGGCCAGCGAGCCGAAGCGGCCGTTGACGAGGTCGAGGCGCATTCCGGAGGTCAGCAGCCTGCTCAGGGTGCCGTCCATGCGGCGCAGCGCCTTGCCCTCCAGACCGTGGGCGCGGGGGACCGGGATGAGGCGGGTCATCTCCGAGACACGGGAGGACAGGGTCTCGACCTCGTGCCGGAAGCGCTCGTTGTGGGTGCGCAGGCGGGCCCGCAGCCGGGCCACCACGAGTGCGGCGGCCGGGACGACGACCACGAAGACGGGGACGAACTCCGGTGTGCGTACGGCGATGATGACCAGGCCGCCGGTCAGCACCGTGATGGCTCCGAGTCCCGTCTCGGCGGTCTGCTGCACCATCTGCTCGACCGTCTCGACGTCCCGGACGACCTTGGCCTGCAGGACGCCGGCGCTGACGCGGGAGTGGTAGCCGATGGACAGCTGCTGCATGCGGGTGCACAACGCCGAGCGCAGCGCGGTGCCCATGCGCCGGACGCTGCCGTACAGGAGGCGGACGTAGAGGACGTGCAGCGGATAGTTGATCACCAGGATGAACAGGATGATCCCGGTGCTCAGCAAGAGGCGTTCGATCGGCTGGTGCTGGACGACCGTGTCGATGATGGACGCCGTGATCAGGGGCAGCAGCCAGACGGGGCTGTGTTTGACGGTGAACACGCCGACCGCCGCCCAGAGGCTGCGGCGGTCGGCGCGGAAGAGGTATCCGAGGGTGCGGACGGGGTGTTCGTCGCGGTAGCGGTGGTCGAGGGGTCTTTCCGACGACAACGCCATCGGCGGGGGTCCTCCGTGGTGACCGGGTCTCAGACGGCGTCGAGCTGCGCGAGCTCCTCCGAGCCGAGTTCGAGGTCGACGGCCGCGAGGGAGTCGAGGATCGTCTCCGGACGGCTGGCGCCCGGAATGGGCACCACGACCGGGGACTTGGCGAGCATCCACGCCAGGCACACGCGCTGCGGGCTCACCCCGTGCGCCTCGGCGACACGGGCGAACGGCGCGTAGGCGGAGCCCAGTTCGCCCGCTCGGGAGATGCCGCCCAGGGGGCTCCAGGGCAGGAAGGCGATGCCGAGCTCGTCGCACAGCTCCAGTTCGGGCTCGCTGGAGCGGAACGCCGGGGAGAACTGGTTCTGCACGGAGACCAGCCGGCCGCCGAGGATCTCCTGCGCCTGCCTGATCTGCTGCGGGTCGGCGTTGGAGATGCCCGCCATGCGGATCTTGCCCTCGTCCAGCAGGTCGCGGATCGCGCCGACGGACTCGGCGTACGGCACCCTCGGGTCGGGGCGGTGGAACTGGTAGAGCCCGATGGCCTCCACGCCCAGCCGGCGCAGGGAGCCCTCGCAGGCCTCCTTGAGGTACCGCGGGCTGCCGTCGAGGGTCCAGCTGCCGTCACCGGGCCGCAGATGGCCGCCCTTGGTGGCGACCAGGACGTCCTTGCCCCGGTCGTGGGAGGCGAGGGCCTTGGCGATCAGGGTCTCGTTGTGGCCGACCTCGTGGGCGTCCCGGTGGTAGGCGTCCGCGGTGTCGATCAGGGTCACGCCGGCGTCCAGGGCGGCGTGGATGGTGGCGAGGGAGCGTGCCTCGTCCGGCCTGCCCTCGATGGACATGGGCATCGCGCCCAGCCCGATCGCGCTGACCTCGACGTCCCCGATGCGGCGGGTGTGCATGTGGTCGTGACCTCTTTCGCCTGGGTGAGGGGGTACCGGAACACCTCCAGCCTGGACCGCCCGCGGGTCGGAGGTCCAATAGAGGAAAGAGAACGGATTCAGCAGCCGGGGCGCTGAATGGCGGCACCCGTCGACACGGTTGCGCGGTCGGCAGGTCGGTGTGCGACGCTCACAGCCGGACGGCCGCCACGGGGGCGGCACGGCGGAGAGGCGGCGGCATGCGCATCGGACTGCTCGGTACCGGCCCCTGGGCGGCCATGGCACACGCGCCCGCCCTGAGCGAGCATCCCGCAGTGGACTTCACCGGGGTGTGGGGGCGCCGCTCGTCGGCCGCGAAGGAACTCGCCGACCGGTTCGGCACCCGTGCCTACGACGACGTCGACGCGCTGTTCGCCGACGTGGACGCCGTGGCCGTGGCGCTGCCGCCCGCCGTCCAGGCCGAACTCGCGGTGCGCGCGGCGCGGGCGGGCCGCCATCTGCTGCTGGACAAGCCGCTCGCGACGACGGTGGAGCAGGGGCGGGCCGTCGTCGACGCCGTACGCGAGGCCCAGGTCGCCTCGGTCGTCTTCTTCACCAGCCGCTTCGTGACGGGGACCGAGGCGTGGATCTCCGCGCAGGCGGAGATGGGCGGCTGGTTCACCGCGCGGGCGGAGTGGCTGGGATCGCTGTACGGCAGCGACAGCGACAGCCCGTTCGCCGCCTCGCCGTGGCGGCGGGAGAAGGGCGCGCTGTGGGACGTGGGCCCGCACGCGCTGTCCGTGCTGCTGCCGGTGCTCGGCGACGCCCGCCGCGTGACGGCCGCGGCGCCCGGCCCCGGCGACACCGTCCACCTGGTCCTCGACCACGCCGGCGGCGCGTCGAGCAGCCTCACCCTCAGCCTGTCGGCCCCCGCCGCGGCGGGGGGCACCGCCGTCGAACTGCGCGGCGAGTCGGGCGTGGCCGTGCTGCCCACGAGTGAGGAAGGCGCCGTCACCGCTCTGGTCCGTGCCGCGGACGCCCTGCTGACGGCCGTCGGCACGGGCCGGCCGCACGCCTGCGACGCGGCGTTCGGGCTGCGGGTCACGGAGATCCTGGCCGAGGCCGAGGCCCTGCTGGACGGCCGTACCGGCTGACGCGGCATCACCGCCTGTCCCCTGTCCGGCGCCTCCGGCATGCGCTCGCCGCCCCGCCGTAGGAGCGTGGTGGTGTGGAGAGGGTGGCCGTCGTGTCAGCGCGCCGGGACCGTGGCCGGCGGGGCTGGCTGCGGGGCGCGCCGCCGCCGTGGTGGGTGAAGGCCCTGCCGCTCGTCCTGATCGCGGGCGTGTGCACGGCGACGCTGATCAGCCCCGACCCGCTCGACATCGGGTTCCTGCTGGGCGCGATCCCGCCGCTGGCCGTCCTGTCGTACGGTCCCTGGGGGACCGCGGCTCTCGGTGCCGCCGTGGTCGCCGTGCTCAACGTGCCGGCCTTCCAGCTCGACTCCCCCGGCAACACCGACCTGCTGACCATCGTCTTCGTGGCCGGACTGAGCGTGTTCGTGTCGTACGTGCGCAGTCACCGCGACGCCCAGCTGGACCTGGAGCGCACGGTCGCCGAGGCGGCGCAGCGCGCGGTCGTGCCGCCGCTGCCGGAGCGCGTCGGCGCGGTGCGCTGCGCAGGGCTGTACCGGGCCGCGCAGCGCGGAACGCTGGTGGGCGGCGACTTCTTCGACGTGCGGGAGGGGCCGTACGGCGTGCGGGCCGTGCTCGGCGACGTGCAGGGGCACGGGCTGTCGGCGATCTCCACGGTGGCCTCCCTGCTCGGCGCCTTCCGGGAGGCGGTCCTGGACCAGCCGGACCTGGAGTCGGTCGCCGCCCGTCTCGACCGCAGGCTGGTGGTGGACTCCGCGTCGTCGCGGTACGCCGAACTGTTCGCGACGGCCGTGCTGCTGGAGTTCTCCCGGGACGCGCGCTCGGTGCGGCTGGTCTCCTGCGGGCATCCGGCGCCTCTGCTGCTGCGCGGGCGGGAGGCCACCGAGGTTCAGCTCACCGCGTGGACGCCGCTCGGGCTGGGCCTGCCCGACGGCGGCCGGCCCGCCGGGCTGACGCTGCGGCTGGAGCCCGGGCACAGCCTGTTCCTGGCGTCGGACGGCGTCAGCGAGGCGCGGGACGGCGACGGCACCTTCTACCCGCTGCCCGACCGCCTCGAGGCCCTGGCCGACAGCGACCCGGCGGTGCTGGCCGAGCGGGTCTGGACGGATCTCGTGCGCTACTGCCCCGCCGTCGCGGACGACGTGACGATGCTCGTCCTCACGCCCGGGTCACCGGACGGCCGCTGACGTCCTCCTGGCCGGCGGCCTGCTCCTGGTCTCCCTCGGCGTCGATGTGCGGCAGGATCCTGTCGAGCCAGCGCGGTGTCCACCAGGCACGCGGCCCCAGCAGCGTCATCACGGCCGGCACCATCAGCAGGCGCACCACGGTCGCGTCGATGAGCACGCTCACGGCGAGGCCGAGTCCGAGCATCTTGACCACGATGTTGTCGCTGACGATGAAGGCCGCGAAGACACTCACCATGATCAGGGCGGCGCAGGTGATGACCCGGGCGGTGATCTCCAGCGCGTGGGCGACCGACGCCTTGGCGTCCCCGGTGCGCAGCCAGGCCTCGTGGACGCGGGAGAGCAGGAAGATCTCGTAGTCCATGCTCAGTCCGAAGATGATGGCGAACATCATCATCGGCACATAGCTCTCGATGGGCACCTTGCCGTTGACGCCCAGCGCGGGGCCGCCCCAGCCCCACTGGAAGACGGCCACCACGACGCCGTACGAGGCCCCGATGGACAGGACGTTCAGGACGGCCGCCTTCACCGCGACGAGCAGACCGCGGAAGACGGCGAGGATGATCAGGAAGGCCAGTCCGACCACGACCGCGATGATCAGCGGCAGCCGGTCGGCGACGATGTCGCGGAAGTCGACCTGGGCCGCGGTGGTGCCGGTGACGTAGCCCTTGGCGGACGTGCCGGAGACGGCGTCGGGGAGGGTGGTGTGGACCAGCCGGTTGGCCAGGTCCGTGGTGGTGGCGCTCTGCGGGGACTCCTTGGAGTAGACCGTGCCGACCAGGACGTCCCCGTCCTTGGTGGGCGTCAGTTGGGTGACCGTGGAGGCCCCGGCGACGCCGTCGAGGGTCTTCTGGGCCTGGGAGGACAGGTCGGAGCGCTTGGAGGAGGGGACGCCGCTCTGGTCGATGACGACGGTGAGCGGACCGTTGGAGCCGGGCCCGAAGGCGTCGGTCATCAGGTCGTAGGCGCGCCGGTCGGTGAAGGACGTGGGGTCGGCGCCGTCGCCGATGTGCCCGAGCTGGATGGAGAGCAGCGGGATCGCGAGGACGACGACGGTCGCCACGCCCGCCGCCAGGAACTGCCAGGGCCGGTGCTCCACGCGCTGCGCGTAGCGGTGCCAGGCGCCGTGCGGTGCGGCTCCGGGCTCGGCGTCGGTCTCGGCGACGGGCCGGCGCACGTGGTAGCGGTCGATGCGTCTGCCGATCAGCCCGAGCAGGGCGGGGACCAGGGTCAGCGCGGCGGTGACGGCCGAGACGACCGTCACGGCGGCGGCCAGGCCGAGTTTGCCGATGAAGCTCACGCCGGACGCGTACAGGCCGGCCAGTGCGATGATCACGGTGCAGCCGGAGACGAGGACGGCCCGTCCGCTGGTGGCGGTGGCGTGTCCGGCCGCGCGCACCGGGTCGGCGCCGTTCATGAGGTTCTGGCGGTGACGGGTGATCAGGAACAGGGCGTAGTCGATGCCCACGCCGAGGCCGATCATCGTGGCGAGGGTCGGCGAGACGGTGGCGAACTCGAACGCCGCGGCGAGCAGGCCGAGGCAGGCGAGTCCGCCCACCGCGCCGACCAGCGCGGTCAGCAGGGGCAGACCGGCGGCGATCACGCTGCCGAAGCCGATGAGGAGCACGACGATCGCGACGCCGAAGCCGATCAGCTCGCTCACCCGGTCGTCGGGTGCGGGCCGGGCCAGCTCGCCGAGCGGTCCGCCGTACTCGACCTGCGCCCCGGCCGAGCGCAGTGGCTGGACCGCCTTGTCGACGCCGTTCAGATAGCCGTCGCCGAGGGTGGAGGGCTGGGTGTCGAAGCGGACGGTGATGTAGGCGGTCTTCCCGTCCGAGGAGAGCGGGCCGACTTTCGACGCGGGTGTGGACAGCGGGTTCTGGGCGGACAGGACGTGCGGCAGTTTCTGCAGGTCGCCGACGGTGCTGGACATCTGTGAGCTGAGTGAGCCCAGGGACTTGTCGGCGTCGTGGAGCACGATCTGGCTGCTGTATCCACCCGCCGCGGGATCGTGTTTCTTGAGGACGTCGAGGCCCTGCTGGGACTGGACCCCCGGCAGGGAGAAGTTGTCGGAGTAGTCGCCGCCGAGGGTGCGGTTGAGGACCTGCAGGGCGACGAGCGCGACCAGCCATGCCACGATGACGACGAGGAAGTGCCGGGCGCACCACTGCCCCAGCCGCCGCAGGACACCTCCGTCGGCGGTCCCCGCTTCCCCCGGTGTGGTCTTCGTCGGTGGCATGGCCTGGTCTCTTTCGTCGGCCAGACATTCGTCTACTCATTAGACGCCCGTCCTGTCACTCCGGCATCTCGGGTCTCCTCCGGATGCAGGCGGGGCCCGGGCGTTGAATGGTGATATCGGAACCGGGTACCGCACCGGGACCGAAGAAGAGATCCGGACACGAGGAGCAGAGATCATGCCGATGTCACAGCCCGACGCGTCCGCGTCGTCCGAGGACCGCGTCACTCCGGACGCACTGCTCCACACCCGTACCGGCACCGATGTGTCGCCGGAGGACCTCGTCCTCGCGGCCGGCAAGGACATCACACCGCGCAGCCTGGAATGGGCCAGGCACAAGCTGGAGACCGAGGGCGAAGCGGCCATGGAGAAGCTGCTGCCCTAGGTGTGCCGTCCGGTCGCGGGGTCAGCCCTCCTGCGCCAGGCACAGGACCGGGACGCGCTGCACCAGGTTGTTGGCGAAACCGCCGCGGTTCCAGGGCTGTTGGAGCGGCTGGGTGTGGCCCTCGGCGTCGGTGGCCCGGGCGCTGAGCTCGTACTCGCCCTCGGCCGCCGTCCACACGAAGTGCCAGCGGCGCCACGCCCACGGCCGGCCGTCGTCCGGTTCCAGCTCGGCCTCCCGCCAGGTGCGTCCCGCGTCCGTGCTGACGTCGACGCGGGTCACCGGCGCCCGACCCGACCAGGCACGTCCTTCGAGCGGCACTGTCCCGGGCCGCACCACCCTGGCCCGGGACATGAAGTCGGGGAACCCGGGCGGGACGAGCAGCGCGCGGGGCACGATCCGGGTGACCGCCTCGCCCTCCTCGCCGGACTCCTGGCGCAGCCGGTAGGCGACGGACTGCTGGAAGCCGGTGAACGGCGCGTCGGTGACGGTGACTTCGCGCAGCCACTTCACGTGCGCCATGCCGTACCAGCCGGGCACGATCAGCCGGAGCGGGCGGCCGTGCTGCGGCGGCAGGGGGGCGCCGTTCATCGCGTGGGCGACCAGCACCTCGGGCTCGGTGCCCGTGGCCACGTCGATCGGCAGGGACCGCTGGTAGTCCTGCTCGACCCCGCGCTCCACACCGTGGTCGGCGCCGGTGAAGACGACGTCGACGGCGTCCGCGTCCACTCCCGCCTCGGCGAGCAGCAGTCGCAGCGGTACGCCGGTCCACTCGGCGGTGCCGACCGCCTCGACCAGCCAGGGCTGGCTGACGGGGCGGGGCGTCAGCAGTGCCCGGCCGTTGCCCGCGCACTCCAGGGTCACCCGGGTGGTGACCTGGGGAAACCCTCTGAGGTCGGCGAGGTCCAGGTGCAGCGGCCGGTAAACGCGGCCCGTGACGCTCAGTCGCCAGGCCGTGTCGTCGGGGACGTAGGGGATGTCGTAGTGGGTGAGCACGTAGTGCAGGCCGGGCGGGGTGACGTCGTAGCGGAGCGCTTCCAGCGGCAGGCCGTGGTTGCGGGTGGCCAGCGCCAGTTCGTCCCGGCCGATGCCCTCGTCGGGGGCGGCCAGCCGGGCGGGGCTGCTTGTGTCGGCGAGTCGATGGCCCATGGGCGCATTCTCGCGCCCGCCGGCCGGATCGGCACCTCCTCGGGCGCGCCGGCGGACAACTGCCGGACGATCGATAGGGGGTTCGGATCGATCAATGGGCATCCGTTGACCGTTCTCCCTTTCTAAGAGGGCCTTCGGGCTGACAGACTTCCGAGGGTGCCCGACTTCGACATACTCGTCATCGGATCCGGCCCGGGCGGCCAGAAGGCCGCCATCGCCGCGGCCAAGCTCGGCCGCCGGGTCGCCGTCGTCGACCGCCCCGACATGGTCGGCGGGGTCTCCATCCACACCGGCACCATCCCCTCGAAGACCCTGCGCGAGGCCGTGCTGTACCTGACCGGCCTCACCCAGCGGGATCTGTACGGGCAGAGCTACCGGCTCAAGGACGACATCACCGTCGCCGACCTGACCGCCCGCACCCAGCACGTGGTGGGCCGCGAGGTCGATGTCATCCGCAGCCAGCTCTCCCGCAACCAGGTCGCCCTCTTCGCGGGCACGGGACGGTTCGTCGATCCGCACACCGTCGCGCTGCGCGAGGTGACCGGCAACGAACGCCTGCTCAGCGCCGAGAACATCATCATCGCCACCGGCACGCGGCCGGCGCGGCCCGACAGCGTCGAGTTCGACGGCCGTACGATCATGGACTCCGACAACGTCCTGGAGCTCGAACGTGTCCCGCGCTCCATGGTCATCGTGGGTGCCGGGGTCATCGGCATGGAGTACGCCTCCATGTTCGCCGCGCTCGGCAGCAAGGTGACGGTGGTGGAGAAGCGGGCCGGGATGCTCGACATGTGCGACATCGAGATCATCGAGGCACTCAAGTACCACCTGCGGGATCTCGCCGTGACCTTCCGGTTCGGTGAGACCGTCGCCGCGGTGGAGCGTCATGCGCGCGGCACGCTCACCCTCCTGGAGAGCGGCAAGAAGATCCCCGCCGACGCCGTGATGTACTCGGCCGGCCGGCAGGGTCTGACCGACGAACTCGACCTGGACAAGGCCGGGTTGTCGGCGGACCGGCGCGGCCGGATCACGGTCGACGAGCACTACCGCACCGAGGTGCCGCACATCTACGCGGTCGGTGACGTCATCGGCTTCCCCGCGCTCGCGGCGACGTCGATGGAGCAGGGCCGTTCGGCGGCCTACCACGCCTGCGGGGAGCCGGTCGGACAGATGGACGGCCTGCAGCCCATCGGCATCTACACCATCCCCGAGATCAGCTTCGTGGGCCGGACCGAGGACCAGCTCACCGAGGACAGCGTGCCGTTCGAGGTGGGCATCTCCCGCTACCGCGAACTGGCCCGCGGCCAGATCATCGGCGACTCGCACGGCATGCTGAAGCTGCTGGTCTCCCCCGAGGACCGCAGGCTGCTCGGTGTGCACTGCTTCGGCACCGGCGCCACCGAGCTGATCCACATCGGGCAGACCGTGATGGGGTGCGGCGGCACCGTCGACTATCTGGTCGACGCGGTGTTCAACTATCCGACGCTGGCGGAGTCCTACAAGGTCGCCGCCCTGGACGCCACCAACCGGCTGCGGCAGATCGACCACATCGGCGACTGACCGCCGGATCAGCCGCCGGGCAGCTCCGCGTCGTCCTCGACGACGTCGTCCTCGACGACATGCACGGCCGCCTCCTCGGCGCCGGCGGCCCCGCCGTCGATGCCCACGTCGGAGGCGATCGTCTCCTTGGTGGTGTCGGGGTGGGCGCCCTCGTCGGGGGCGACCAGGCGGCCCGCGCGGTCCGTGCCGGCCTCGGGGTCGAGCGGTTCGCCCTCGCCGCCGGGGAGGTCGCCGATCTCGTCGCCGAGCGGCGGCGTGATATCGGGGACCTCTTCGGCGAGCCGTTCGTCGAGGGTCTCGCCCTCGTGCTGTTCGGCCGCGGTCGTGCCGTGCTTGTTGACGCCGAGCGGCTTCTCCGGCGGGGAGTAGCCCTCGTCGAGGGTGGTGTCGTAGTCGCGTTCGTCGAGGGCGTCCTGCAGGTCGAGCGGCGCCGCGTCCTCCTGCTCCTCGTTGGTTCCGGTGGGCTGGTAGGCGTCGTCGGCCATCGGGTCGGTACCCATGCATACCTCCTGGCGCACTGCGGCGGATCGCTTCGTACGGTGTCCTGATCCGCGTTTCCCGTTGCGCGCCGTCCAACCTCCCCGGCCCCGTGCGGCTCATGAGATTACCCACTGGTCAATCTTGAAAGCTCAAAGTGTGGGGCTATCATCACTCGCACACACGCTGTGACTACCCGGCGACGCACTGGCCGGGCGCGATCCACCACGCCTTTCCCCAACCCCTGTCCCGAGGTCAACCCTCGTCGGTCAGAGGCTGGTTCACCACCCCCCACCTCCCTTACGTCGTCGAGGCCGGGCCGGCCTCGCGTCGCGCAATACGGAAAGCAGCGCAACCATGAGCATGAACAGGGGCAGAGGGCTGCAGGCCAATGCCCTCGGTACCTTCGACACCGTGGTGATGGCGGTCGCGGGCAGCGCCCCGGCGTACTCCATCGCCGCCACCACGGCGGTCCTCGTCGGCGCGGTCGGGCTAGCCAGCCCGGCCGCGCTGTTGTACTGCGCGATACCCATGCTGGGCATCGCCCTCGCCTTCAGCTACCTCAGCCGTATCGACGTCAACGCGGGTGCCAGCTACTCCTGGGTGGGCCGCACACTCCACCCGTTCCTGGGGTTCATCAGCGGCTGGGCGCTGGTGATCTCGGCGACCATCTTCATGGTCGCGGGCTCGCTGCCGGCCGGTTCGATGACGCTGGCCCTGTTCGACTCCGGGCTGGCCGACAACACGGCGCTGTCCACGGTGGTCGGCGCGGCCTGGTTCGTGATCATGCTGCTGGTGGTGCTGGGCGGCGCCCGGCTCACCGTCCGCGCACAGCTCGTCATGTCCGGCGTGGAGCTGGCCATTCTGGGGCTGTTCGCGGTCCTCGCCCTCTTCCACACCGGCAACGCCCGCGCCTTCGACTGGTCCTGGCTGGGCTTCTCCCACTTCGACGGGGTGTCGGGCTTCGCCTCGGGCGCGCTGGTCGCCGCCTTCTACTACTGGGGCTGGGACGTCACCAGCAACCTGAGCGAGGAGACCCGCAACAGCCGTCGTACGACGGGTCTCGCGGGCCTGATCGGGGTCGGCATCGTCTTCCTGCTGTTCGAGGTGTTCACCATCGCGGTGAACGTGATCCTGTCCTCGAAGCAGATCGAGGACAACGACGCGAACGTGCTGGGCGTGCTCGGCGAGGAGGTCTGGCCGGGCTGGGGCGGCAAGCTGCTGATCGTGGCCGTGATGCTGTCGACCATCGCCACGCTGGAGACCACCCTCATCCAGGTCACGCGCTCGCTGTTCGCCATGGGCCGCGACCGCACGATGCCCTCCGCCCTGGGCAAGGTGCACCGCACCTGGAACACCCCGTGGGTGGCGATCGCCGTAGTCGGGGGGGTGGCGCTGGCGATGTTCATCGCGTCCAACGCCCTGGGCTCCGTGGGTGAGATCCTCGGCGACGCGATCTCGGCGATCGGTCTGCAGATCGCCGTGTACTACGGCCTCGCGGGCCTGGCCGTAGTGGTCGCGTACCGCAAGATGCTGCTGAAGTCGGTGGGGAACTTCCTGCTCGGCGGTCTGTGGCCGCTGTTCGGCGCCCTGTTCATGTTCTGGATCTTCGTCGAGTCGCTGGGCGAGCTCGACCCCGCGGCGATCGCGATCGGCATCGGCGGCCTGGCCGTCGGGCTCGTCCCGATGCTCTGGTACTGGAGGCAGGGCAGCGACTACTACCGGCCCGCCCGGCTGGACGCCAGCCGGACGGTGGAGGCGGAGTACGTGCCCGAGGACCTGGCGGTGGCGAACACGCATGCCTACGAGGGTCTCCCGACCGACTTCTGAGGGAGATTCCCCCGATGGCGCGCGACCGTTTCGCTCCCGACTTCGACCCCGACTGCGGCGACGCCGCCCTCACCGACGCCTCGCACGACATCGTCATCGGCCGCTGGCAGGGCCTGAGGGACCTGCTGCGGACGACCGGCGCGAACTGGCTCGCCCGCGGTCACCGCGTCCGGACGCTCGCCCAGGCCTGCGCGAGCAGTTCGACCGCGGAGACCTGGGTGGCCGCCGAACCGCACAGCGCGGACGCGCTGGTGCTGCGGGCGGCCACGGAGACGGCCCGGGCGTTCAACGTGGCCATCGCCGCGGGCCGCGGCGCGCCGATGGACCAGCACCGCATCGACGCCGCGGTGACGGCGTGCCTGCAGGCGGCGGAGGCCTATCTGGACGATCCGACGCCGTGGATCTCGCTGATCTCCGTGGCGCGGCTGTACCCGCAGGGGGTGCGCCGGCAGGAACTGGCCCGCTGGTGGGACGAGTTGCACCAGCGTGACCCGTACAGCGTGGAGGGGCACCTGCAGGTCCTGCACTACTACTCGGCCCGCTGGCACGGCAGTCACGGTCTGATGTACGACTTCGCCCGCGACGCCGCCGGAGTGGCACCGCCGGGCTGCGCACTGCCGGTGCTGGTGCAGTACGCGCGCGTGGAGGAGTACCGCTTCGCCCTGGACGCCGGTCACAGCGGCCGCAGCGCGGTGGGGCTCGGACAGCACTGGAACCACGACGGCGCGGTGGGCGACGTACGCCGCACCTGGCAGCGCTGGATCATGGGCCGGGTGGAGAGCGAGATCGCCCCGGGCGAGCTGCGCGACTTCAACTACCTGGCGCACGCGGCCTGTCTGGCCGGGGACAAGGAGGTCGCCGGTCCGCTGATGCGCATGGTGGGCCGGCGCGCGACGCGCACGCCGTGGTCGTACACCGGGGACGCGGAGCAGCAGTTCGTCAAGTGGCGCAAGGAGCTGAGGCTGCGCGGCTGAGGTGCGGCGGGCCTACTCGGCGGGCTGTTCGGCCGGCCGGGCCAGGCCCGCCGTCCACTTCTCCTCGATGCGGCCGAACTTCCACACCAGCAGGGCGACGACCCAGGTGGCGAAGAAGAGGCCGACGATGACGAAGCCCACGACGTTGAGGTCGAGTCCGGCCACCCGGTCCCAGAAGGGGCCGTGCAGGCGGAGCTTCTGGGCGAGCAGGCCGAGGAGTTCGACGGTGCCGATGAGCAGGGCGACGGCGACCGACAGGCCGGTGATGGTGAGGTTGTAGTAGACCTTGCGGACCGGCTTGGAGAAGGCCCAGCCGTAGGCGAAGTTCATGAACGAGCCGTCGACGGTGTCGAGCAGCGACATGCCCGCGGCGAACAGCACCGGCAGGCACAGGATGGCGTACCAGGGCAGTCCGGACGCCGCGCCCGAGCCGGCCAGCACGAGCAGCGCGATCTCGGTGGCGGTGTCGAAGCCGAGGCCGAAGAGCAGCCCGAGCGGGTACATCTGCCACGACTTGGTGATCGACTTCATGACGCGGCCCAGCAGCCGGTTCATGAAGCCCCGTTTGTCGAGCTGCTCTTCGAGGGCGGCCTCGTCGAAGTGGCCGGAGCGCATCTGCCGGAAGACCTTCCAGATGCCGGCCAGGATGACGAGGTTGATGGCCGCGATGACGTAGAGAAAGGTGCCAGAGACGGTCGTGCCGATCACTCCGGTGACGTCGTGCAGTTCGGAGCCGTCGTCGCGGACGGGCCCGGCGACCGCCTTGATCCCGAACGACAGCAGCAGCGCCAGGACGAAGACGACGCTGGAGTGCCCCAGGGAGAACCAGAAACCCACCGACAGAGGCCGCTTGCCCTCGCCCATGAGCTTGCGGGTGGTGTTGTCGATGGCGGCGATGTGGTCGGCGTCGAAGGCGTGCCGCATCCCCAGGGTGTACGCGGTGACGCCGATGCCGATGCCGAAGGACTTCTCACCGATGCTGTAGTGCTCGGGCGCGACGATCCCGATGAGCGTGAACCAGCCGATGACGTGCAGGGCGATCACGAGGGCGGCCATGCCGCCGACCCTGGTCCACTCCTCGCGTGTCATGGAGGTGCGGACGCGGTGCCAGGTCATACGGGTGGTTCTCTCTTCCGGGGGCGCGGCGGTTGCGGCAGGCAACCTGATGCCATCCTCCCGCACCTGCACATCATATGCAGTAAAGGCCGCGACAGCTCTTCACCATGGGCGGGAAAAGACGCGGGGCTCTGTCAGGGAGCGGCGTTCGGCCCGTCCGGGCGGCTGCGGCGCGCCTCCACCATCTCCCGGCTGAGCTGCTCCGTCTCCTCCTCGGAGAGCCGTTCGAAACCGTCCTCGGTGATCACCGACACGATGGGGAAGATCCGGCGGCCGATGTCGGGCCCGCCGGTCGCCGAGTCGTCGTCGGCCGCGTCGTACAGGGCCTGGAGGGCGGCCAGAGCGGCCTCGCGCCGGTCCATGCCGGCACGGAAGAGCTTCTTCAGCGCGCCTCTGGCGTACGGCGATCCCGAGCCGTCGGCGTGGAAGCCCCGCTTCTCGTACAGGCCGCCGGCGACGTCGTAGCCGAAGATGCGGCCCCTGCCGCCCTCGGAGGCGGCGGGGTCGTAGCCGGCGAGCAGCGGGACGACGGCCAGGCCCTGCATCGCCTGGCCCAGGTTCTGCCGGATGATGCCGGCGAGACGGTTGGCCTTGGCGGCGAGGGTCATGGGGATGCCCTCGACCTTCTCGAAGTGGGCCAGCTCCACCTGGTACAGCTTCACCATGTCCAGGGCGAGTCCGACGGAGCCGGCGAAGGCCACGGCCGTGTGGTCGTCCGCCGGGTGCACCTTCTCCAGGTCCCGCTGGGCGATGAGGTTGCCCATCGTGGCCCGGCGGTCGCCGGCGATCAGCACGCCGTCGCGGTAGGTGAGCGCCAGCACGGTGGTGCCGTGCGGGAACCGGTCGGCCCCGGCGCTAACGCCGTCGGGGAACGGGCGGCGCGTGGGCAGCAGTTCGGGCCGGTGCGCGGCCAGGAACTCGGTGAACGACGCGGTCCCTGGAGTGAAGAACTCCTCCCCCAGCCGCCCACCGCTGTCGCTCGACGTCATGCCGCTCCCCCTCCTCGTCGCACCGACATCGGACTCCTACCTGAAGCGGGACGCCGGGAAACACCGGCACGGTCCCTCGGCGGGCGGCGCCGGCACATCCGGCGCGGCCCCTCGGCGGGCGGCGTCGGCAAATCCCGTGCGGTCCCGCGGCGGGCCACGTCAGCAAATCCGGTGCGGCCCTTCGGTGGGCGGCGCCGAGACACCCGGCGCGGTCCACAGGGCGCGACGCCGGAACACCCGGTGCCGTCCAGCCGCGCCGGGACACGCGTAGCCCCAGGGCCGGCGGTGCCGGAAAACCCGGCACAGTCCCACGGCCGGCGGCGCCGGCACATCCGATGCGGCCCCTCGGAGGGCGACGCCGGAACACCCGGTGCCGTCCAACCGCGCCGGGACACGCGTAGCCCCAGGGCCGGCGGTGCCGGAAAACCCGGCACAGTCCCACGGCCGGCGGCGCCGAGACCCCCGGCGCGGTTCACAGGGCGTGGCGTCGGGCGAGCATCGCCAGGACCAGCAGGCCCGGCAGCAGGGGCAGCCATCCGGTCAGCAGCCGGTAGCCGAGGACGACGGAGGCGGCCGCGGCGCCCGGCGCGCCGGCGGCGGTGAGCGCGAGGGCGAGGGCCGCGTCGAGGGAGCCGAGGCCGCCGGGGGTGGGCAGCAGGGCGGCGGCGCCGCTCGCGGCGAGGTAGAGGAGCGCCACCCGGTCCGCGGGCAGGGGCAGGGCGACGGCCCGGGTGACGGCGACGAGGACGAGCGCGTGCAGTGCGACGAAGGCCGCCGAGCCGCCCCACAGCGCCGCAGCCCGCCCCGGCCGGGCGTGCACGGCCCTGATGTCCGCCATCACCGTCGTCAGCGCCGGACGGCATCGGCGCCACAGCGCCGCACCCGCAACTAACAGCACCCCCGCGACGGCGGCCACGCCCTCCACCGGCAGATGCGGCATCCTCAGCACGCCGGGGCAGCCGGCGGCGAGGACGACGATCAGGGCGCCGCGGACCGAGGCGCCGGCCGCGGCCTTCACCGCGAGGGCGGCGGCGGAGCGGCCGGGGCTCAGTCCGCAGCGCATGAGGAAGCGCAGGCCGACCGCGGCGGCGCCGATGCCCGCGGGCAGCAACTGGCCGGCGGCGGTCGCGGCGAACTGCGCGGCCACCAGCGGGCCCGCGGGCAGTCGCCGTCGCACCGCGCCCTGCTGGGCCAGTGCCGCGCACCCCCAGGTGGCACCGGTGGCCAGGACGCCCACGAGCAGCCAGCCCTGGTCGGCCACGGCCAGCCGGACGGCGCCGGTGCGCAGCACCGGCCAGTGCCGGTGGACGGCGTAGCCGACGGCCGCCCCAACGGCGGCGGTGAGGGCGGTCTGCCAGTAGGCGTGGCGGCGGGCGGCCGGGAGCGGGACCTGCTCGGACGTCATGCGGGCCACCCTTCCGCACCACGGGGAGATTCTTCGCGGACGGGCACAAACTAACCCGCCGCGCCCGGCCGCGCCCTGCGCAGTACGGCCAGGCGCCTGACGCCCCTCCCCCGCGCCGTCAGCGCCGGATGGGGCTGCGGTGCGGCGGCTGCTCGGGGGCCGGGCGTGCCGGTGGCTGCGGAACCGTGCGCAGGACGGGTGCCTCGGTGCGGACCGTCACCGGCGTCCCGTGGTGGCGGATGGTCAGGGGCGGGCCGGACAGCAGCGTGTACGTGGCCTTGTCGGGGCCGATCTCCACGCGCAGCCGGCGGCCGAGGAGCTGGAGGTTGAAGGCCAGCCGGCTCAGCCGTTCGGGCAGGCAGGGAGCGAAGCTCAGCACGTCGCCGTCGCGGCGCAGTCCGCCGAAACCGGCGACCAGGGCCGTCCACGTGCCGGCCAGCGAAGCGATGTGCAGCCCGTCGCGCGTGTTGTGCTCCAGGTCCTCCAGGTCCATCAGCGCGGCCTCGCCCGTGTAGTCGTAGGCGAGTTCCAGATGGCCGGCCCGGGCGGCGACGACGGCCTGGACACAGGCGGACAGGGAGGAGTCGCGCACGGTCAGCGGCTCGTAGTAGGCGAAGTTGCGCGCCACGTGCTCCTCGTCGAAGAAGCCCGCGCAGGTGTACATCGCCAGCACCAGGTCGGCCTGCTTGACGACCTGTTTGCGGTAGAGGTCGAAGTACGGGAAGTGCAGCATCAGCGGGTACTGGTCCGGGCGGGTGCCGGCGAAGTCCCAGCGCTGGTGGCGGGTGAAGCCCTCGTGCTGTTCGTGCACGCCGAGTTCGCGGTTGTACGGGACGTACATCGCGTCGGCCGCGTCCCGCCAGGCCGCGCTCTCCTCGTCGTCGACACCGAGCTGCGCGGCCCGGTCCGGGTGGCGCTCGCAGGCCTCCGCGGCCGCCAGCAGGTTCTGGCGGGCCATGAGGTTGGTGTACGTGTTGTCGTCGGCGATGGCGCTGTACTCGTCGGGGCCGGTGACGCCGTCGATGTGGAAGTCGCCGCGGTGGTCGTGGTGGCCGAGCGAGCGCCACAGCCTGGCCGTCTCCACCAGCAGCTCGACGCCCGCCTCCCGTTCGAACTGCTCGTCCCCGGTGGAGGCCGTGTAGCGGACGACGGCGTCGGCGACCGCCGCGTTCACGTGGAAGGCCGCCGTACCGGCCGGCCAGTAGGCCGAGCACTCCGAGCCCTCGATGGTGCGCCAGGGGAACGCCGCGCCGCGCAGGCCGAGTTGGGCGCTGCGTTCGCGTGCGGCGTCCAGGGTGCTGTGGCGCCAGCGCAGCGCCTCGGCGACGGCCTCGGGCGCGGTGTAGGTCAGCAGCGGCAGCACGAACGCCTCGGTGTCCCAGAAGGCGTGGCCGTCGTACCCGGACCCGGTCAGGCCCTTGGCGGGGATCGCGCGCTGTTCGGCGCGGGCGCCGGCCTGGAGTACGTGGAAGAGGGCGAAGCGGACGGCCTGCTGGATCTCCTCGTCGCCGCCCACCTCGACGTCGGCGCGGCTCCAGAAGTCGTCGAGGGTCTCGCGCTGTTCCTCGGCCAGACCGGCCCAGCCGCCGACGCTCGCGGCGGCCAGTGCCGCCTCGACCTGGTCGCTCATCGCCGGTTTGGAGCGGGTGCCGGACCAGCCGTGGGCGACCAGCTTCTCCACCCGCAGCCGCTCGCCGGGTTCCAGGACCGAGGTGACGGTGAGCCGGGCGACGTCCTCGTTGCTCTCGCTGCTCGTGCTGGTGCCCTCGGGGCCCTCGACGACGTGGTCGGCGGCCACGGCCACCCGCAGACCGCTGCGCCGGGTGCGGTGCACCAGCCGCAGCCGCCGGCCCGCGGCGAAGTCCTCCTCCGGCTCCAGCGGCGACTGCAGCGCCTTGGCGGCGCGCGGATCGCCCTTGGTCTCGGGCAGTTGCTCGTTGGCGACGAGCTCCGACTGGATGACGACACGCGTACGTGCCTCGACGGGCTCCACCTCGTAGGAGACGGCGGCGATCGCGCGCTGGGTGAGGGAGACGAGCCTGGTCGAGCGCACCCGTATCGCCGTGCCCGCCGGGGAGACCCACTCGCAGACCCGCTCCAGCACTCCCCGGCGCAGGTCGAGGGTGCGCTCGTGGGAGACGAGGCGGCCGTAGCGCAGGTCGAAGGGCTCGTCGTCGACGAGCAGCCGCAGGACCTTGCCGTTGGTGACGTTGATGACCGTCTGGCCGGACTCGGGGTAGCCGTAGCCGGCCTCCGCGTAGGGCAGCGGGTGCAGTTCGTGGACGCCGCCGAGGTAGGAGCCGGGCAGTCCGTGCGGTTCGCCCTCGTCGAGGTTGCCGCGCCAGCCGACGTGGCCGTTGGACAGGGCGAAGACCGACTCGCTCTGGGCCAGGACGTCCAGGTTCAGGGCGGTCTCGCGCACGCACCACGGTTCCACGGTGTACGAGCGGTCGCTGATCACTCCTGCCCTCCCAGCTCCGCGAGGTCCTTGACGACGACATCCGCGCCGTGCTTGTACAGCGCCTCGGTCTGGCCGACGCGGTCGACGCCGACGACGTATCCGAAGTGGCCCGAGCGGCCCGCGTCCATGCCGGCCAGCGCGTCCTCGAACACGGCGGCCCGCTTCGGCTCGACGCCCAGGTCGCGGGCGGCCGCGAGGAAGGTGTCCGGCCGCGGCTTGCCCGGCAGCTTGCGCTCGGCCGCCACCACGCCGTCGATGCGTACGTCGAAGAGGCGCTCGGCGTCGATGGAGCGCAGCACGTCGAGGGTGTTGGCGCTGGAGGAGACGATCGCGGTGCGCAGGCCCAGCTTGCGGGCGGCCTCGATGTAGCGCAGCGTGCCGTCGTAGGCCTCCACGCCCTGGGTGCGGATCCGCTCCAGGAGCAGGACGTTCTTGCGGTTGCCGACGCCGTTGACCGTCTGGGCGTCCGGTGGGTCGTCGGGGGTCCCCTCGGGCAGCTCGATGCCGCGGGAGGCGAGGAAGGTGCGCACGCCGTCGGCGCGCGGGCGGCCGTCGACGTACTCGTCGTAGTCGGCGGCGGAGTCGAACGGCCGGAAGTCCTCGCCCTCGCGTTCACGCAGGAACGCGTCGAACGTTTCCTTCCAGGCGGCCGCGTGCACCACGGCGGTCCTGGTCACCACACCGTCGAGGTCGAAGAGGCAGGCCTGGATGTCTTCGGGAAGTCCGAGCAGCGTCATACAGGACACCGTTCCCCATAAGGAGAACTCCAGTGAGTGGCCCGCACCACACGGGCGGCAAAATCTTGTCGGCCGGCCCGGAGATCCCCGCCGTGGCGCGGATGGCACACTCGGGTTGTGCCGCTGACTTTCGACGACCTCCTCACCCGTGCCCGCGCCCTGAGCAGGGGCGACCGGCGCGCGATCCTCGGTATCACGGGCAGTCCCGGCGCCGGGAAGTCCACGCTCGCCGAAAGCCTGGTGCGGGAGCTGAACGGGACGGGCGAGCCGTGGGCGGCGCACGTTCCGATGGACGGTTTCCACCTCGCCGATGTCGAGCTGGACCGGCTCGGCCTGCGGGACCGCAAGGGCGCGCCCGCCACCTTCGACGCGGCCGGGTACGCGGCCCTGCTGCGGCGGCTGCGCGAGACGGATCCGGAGGCGGCCGGCGACGTGGTGTACGCGCCGGGCTTCGAGCGGTTGCTGGAGCAGCCGGTCGCGGGGGCCGTGCCGGTGCCGCCGACGGCCCGGCTGGTGGTGACGGAGGGGAACTACCTGCTGCTGGACCACGGCGCGTGGCCGCGGGTGCGGCGGCAGCTGGACGAGGTGTGGTTCTGCGAGCTCGACGAGCGGGAGCGGCTGCGGCGGCTGATCACCCGGCACGAGGAGTTCGGCAAGGGGCACGAGGAGGCGGTCGCCTGGGTGATGCGCAGCGACCAGCCCAACGCCGAGCTGGTCGCCGCGACCCGGGGCCGGGCGGACCTGGTGGTGCCGGCGAGCGTGCTGGAGCGCCCCTCGCCGCTGGGAGTCACCGACTGACCGCGCGCAGCGCCAGCCGGGGCTCCCCCTTCTCGTCGTCCGGTCCGATCACGGCCGTGAACTCCCCCGTCGTGAGGACGAGTTCCCCCTCGCGCCGCTCCACCGCGACCGTGAACGGCGTCTCGGAGCCGTAGCGGACGGCGAAGACGTGCAGGTCGTCCGGGGTGCCGGGGACCGGGCCGGCCTCCAGCGCCGTCGAGCTCACCAGGTGCCGCCAGCCCTCGTCCGGGTTGCCGTAGCCGCGCGGGTCGGCCGCGAGCGCGAACGCGGCCTGCTCCTGGAGGAGTTCGGCACGCGCGTCGAAGTGCTCGGCCCCGCCGGACCGCGGGTGGGTCAGGCGCAGGGCGCCCGCCGAGGCGACCGGCGCCGCGGCGATGCGCCGCACCCGGTCGCCGTCGTCCTCGGCGTACGGCAGCCCGGCCAGCAGGTACGGCGTCCCGTCGAGGCGTTCGACGGCCACCGTGGTCCACAGGGTCTCGCCGTCGGTGACGTACAGGGACCGTACGTGCCGCAGGACGTGGTCGCGGCCGACGACCGGCTTGGTGACCAGCTTGGCCGTCAGGCCGTCCGCCCGCAGGTCGCGGACGCGGACCGCGCCCATGGGGCGGCACATCAGGAAGCCGTCGGTGACGGGACCGAAGCCGTGCTGACGGCCGACGGCGGCGGCCAGCCAGTAGGTGCCGGCCGCCTCCACGACGGCCGGGGTCATGCGGTCGTCGAAGGCCACCGACACCCTGCCCGCGCGCAGTTGGTGCCGTGCCGGAGTCTGGCTCGGCCCGCGGTGCCAGGGCGTGGCGTCCTGGATCTGCCAGACCAGCATCCAGGCGAAGTGACCGTCGACCCCGCCGTCCGGCTTGCACGCGTACCGGGCCCAGCGGCTGTCACCGCGGTAGCGGCCCAGGTCGGAGCCGATGCGGGCGCTGAAGTACCGCAGTCCCAGGACGGATTCGAAGGCGGAGTGCTGCTCGCTGTAGCGCGGGCCGCCGTTGTCGAAGCCCCCGCCCGTCAGCCGGGCGTCGATGTAGCGGGCGAGCGCGTCGCCGTCCTCGGCGAACATCGCCTCACCGCTGATCCGGTGGGCCTGGGCGAGGAAGGACAGGGAGATCGGGCCGTAGTTGTTGTCGTATGCGCCGCCGTGCTCCGGGGGCAGCAGGGCGCCCCGGTCGCGGACGCGGTGGGCACGGATCTCGTCGGTGTACAGCTCAAGCGCCCGGGCGCGCACCGACTCGCCCTCGGCGGCGGGCAGATGGCGGGCCAGCATCAGGCCGCCGACCACGCATCCGATGGCCTGGTTGCCGGCCTCCTGCGGGTTGAAGAACGTCGCCTCGGTCAGCCAGCGCCAGTAACCGCGGGCCAGCTCCAGCAGTGCGGCCCGCTGTTCGTCGTCGACCAGGCCCTCGGCGGTGTCCAGGACGTTGACGGCCTGGAGCAGCGCCCACACCGTGCTGGGCCAGTCACCGATGGGGTGCGCGCCGGCTTCGAGGACGTAACGGGCGTACGGCAGACCGGAGTCGCGGGCTCTCAGGTTCGGGTAGCCGGGGTTGTCCTCGACGTACACCCGCTCGCGCAGATGGAAGGCGAGGCTGCGGCGCACCGCCTCCGGCAGCCGCGGGTCCTTGCCGCGCTGCCAGGCGAACGCGAGCAGGGAGGTGATGCCGAGCGAGGTGTCGCCGATGTCGTCGACGCAGTCGGGGTGTTCGAGGCTGCCCTCCGGGGTGAGCCGGGCCAGGGCCTGCTCGACGACGTCGGCGAGGACGGCGTCGTGGGCCTCCGGGGTGTCCGGCAGGTCGTGCAGCGGTCCGCGCTGGTGGAGGAGGTGCACGGGGATCAGTCCTTCATGCCTGAGGTGGTCGCGCGCAGTGCGACGGTCAGTGTGTGCGGGCCATGTCCACCGATGTAGACGCGGTTCCCGGTCGTCGCGTCGGTACCGCCCACCACTGTGTAGTCCTGCCCGGGGTCATAGCGCAGTACGTCGCTCCTGTCCGGTCCGGCGAGCGGTTCACCCGTCTCGACGGCGGCCTCGACCCGGATCTCGTCGTCGCCGACGCGGTAGGTCATCGGCTCGGTCGTCAGGCACCAGCTTCCGTCACCGAGCGGTACGGCACCCTGCGGATCGCCGCCCGGCCGGAAGGTCAGTTCGAGGGCCCAGGGCACCGGCGGGCCACTGATGGCGATCCGCAGGTCGGCCCCGTCCTCCCGCAGGTCCACCTGCACTCGGGTCGCGTGGGAGACCTCGTCCCGGGGCCGGTCCGGGAAGGCCATCGCGGCCGAGAAGCGTCCCTCATCCGCCATCCGGTAGGCGCCGTCGTCCCGCCGGTGGTCGGGCGGGAGCGGCTGGTAGTAGGCGGCCGAGAGGGTTTCGGTGAGCAGGTAGCGGCCGTCGGCGAGCCGTCGCATGTCGGCGGCGCGGAACGGGCCCAGGTCGAAGAACCCCCTTGAGAGGCGGACCGCGTCGAGGACGGCGGCACCGGCGAACAGGCGCAGGAAGGTGGGGTTGCAGGCGAGGCCCGAGCGGATGCGCCGGTGCTCGGGCACGTCGGAGCCTCCGTACACCACCGTGTACGTGGTGGCCGAGGCGCGGGTGGCCAGGCGCGCGGTGGGGAGGTACCGGTCCCGCGGGAGCGGCTCCGCGTCCGGGGCCGGCAGGGCGCGGCACAGATCCGGGGTGAGGAGGGTCTGGGCGAGCAGGTCGGGGTCGTGGATGCCGTCGGCGGCCGCCAGGCGGGCAGCGCGGGCGAAGTCGCCCCGGCCGGTGCGGATCGCGAGCAGCCGGTAGTGCGGCAGGTAGGGCCACAGTGCGAACGGTTGCCTCTGGTCCTGGCGGCGCGAGTGGACGGTCTCCACCGTGCCGTCCGGCCTGATGAGCTCCAGGGTCGCGGTGAGGTTGCGTTCGACGGCGTCCACCAGGTCGGTACGCCCGAGCACCTCGGCCAGCAGCAGCAGCGCCGGGTTGGTCACGATGGACGCGTAGACGGCGCTGCGTTCCGAGTACAGGCCGTCGGCGTCGATGTCGACGCCCTCGGCGAGCCACTCCTCGGCGCGGACGAGCAGCCGGTCGTCGGGGAACGATCGGTGCAGCCGGGCCAGCGCCGCGGACAGCTCCCAGCGGTGGTTGGGGGTGTGCACTCCACCGGCCAGGAGGCTTTCGGTGGCGGCGCCGGCGATCTCGGCCAGCGCCGCCGTGACGTCGGCCAGTTCGGGCCCCGCGCCCGCGGCGAGGACGTGCGCGTCGCACACGTCGTTGACGGTGAACGCGGAGTCCGGCGGCGACTGCACGTTGTCGCCGCCCGCGAAGAGGCCGGACGCCGTCTGCGTGGACCGCAGGGCCCGGAGGTGAGTCAGCGCGGCGGCGGCGGCCCGCTCGCTGCCGTGCAGGGCCGACGCCGGCGAGCGGTACGCCGCGACCAGGGTCTTCACCCGCCGGGCCAGGGCGCGGTGCGGCTCGATGAATTCCGCCGACGGATCGGCCGACCCGTCGGCGGCGAGCGCCGCCGCGCGGACGAACTCGTGGTCGATCGGAGCGGGCAAGGTCAGTCCTTCAGTCCGGCGTTGATGTCGGCGCCCATCACGTAGCGCTGGAAGACCAGGAAGATGGCGATCAGCGGGATCATGGAGATGACCGACGCGCCGAGCAGGACCGACCAGTTGATGTTCTGCGCGCCGACGATGCTCTGGATGCCGATCTGCACGGTGAACTTGTTGGGGTCGTTGAGCATCAGCAGCGGCCAGATGTAGTCGTTCCACCGCCACTGGAAGGACAGGATGGCGAGGGTCAGCATGATGGGCCGGGAGATCGGCACCATGATCCGCAGGAAGATGGACAGTTCGCGGGCGCCGTCGATGCGCGCGGCCTCCACGAGTTCGTCGGGGACCGTGAGGAAGAACTGCCGGAACATGAAGCATCCGGTCGCGGTGAGCACGGCCGGCAGGATGATGCCCGCGAAGGAGTTGTAGAGACCGAGGTTGCGGACCACCAGGAACTCGGGGGCAAGCATGACCTCGCCCGGCAGCATCGTGGTGGCCAGAATGCAGAGGAAGAAGGCCTTGAGCCACTTGTTGTCGTACTTGGCCAGCGCGTAGCCGGTGCAGCAGCTGACGCCCACGGTGAGGATCGTCGTGATCACGCACACAATGGCGGTGTTGACGAAGTACTGGGAGAAGTTGGCGCTGTCCCACGCGGCCTTGAAACCGGACAGGGTGGGGTTGTGCGGTACCAGCGTCAGCGGATAGGAGAACAGGTCGCTGGCCGGCTTGAGGGAGCTGAGGATGAACCACAGCACGGGCAGCCCGTAGAGGCAGGCGAGGATCCACAGCAGCGTCGTCGCGGACACCGCCCGCCGCAGTCCGCCGCTGCCGGCTCTGCGGGGTCGCTTCTTGGAGACGGCCCGTCCGGGACCGGCGTCGACAGGGCGAGGAATGTCTGTGGTTGTCATCGGTTCTCCACCCGCCGGTTGACGATCAGCTGGATGATCGCGACGGCCATCAGAATGAGCATGAGCACGAACGACGCGGCGCTCGCGTAGCCGATCTGACCCCGTTTGAAGCCGGTCTCGTAGATGTACTGGACGAGCAGGTTGTTCGACGTACCGGGTCCGCCGTTGTTGAGGGCGACGAACACCGGGTATTCCTTCATCGCGTTGATCGTGTTGAGCAGGATGACGATGAACGAGGTGGGCGCGATGCTCGGCAGCGTGATGCTGACGAACTGCCGCCAGGGGCCCGCTCCGTCGAGGGAGGCCGCCTCGTAGTACGAGGTGGGCACGTTCTTGATCGCCGCTATGAACAGCAGCATCGAGAATCCCGTCCAGGCCCAGGACGCCGCCATCACCACCACCAGCAGCGACAGGTCCGCGTTCGACTGCCATGGGACGGCGCTTCCGCCGAGCTTCTCGATGACGTAGTTGACCAGTCCGAAGTTCTCACCGAACAGCCACCGCCACAGGACACCGACGACGATGGGCGACAGCAGCCACGGGATGAAGAAGATGACGCGGGCGACCGACGTGCCCTTGGCGTGCTTGCTCACCACCAGGTTGGCGGCGGCCAGCGCGAGCGCGAAGTTCAGCGGCACGAAGAGCACGGCGTACAGCAGTGTCCGCGTCAGCGCGTCGTAGAACGTGGAGTCCCCGAACAGGTTGTGGTAGTTGTCCAGTCCGACGAACTGGAACGCCCCCACACCCGTGTAGTTCGTGAAGGAGTAGACGAGCCCGATCACCGCCGGCCAGACGAAGAACAGCGCGAAGAGCACGACGTTGGCCGCGATGAGGACGAGCGGCGCGAGAACGTACTTATTGCGTCTCCTGGGCGGGCTCGCGGACACGGCCGAGGCGTGTTTTGTCATCTTCCTGACTCCGTGCTGGTGGAATGGATTGCTGTGGGCTCGGGCCGTGAGCCCGGCATCGCATGGGCCGGGGCCGGGCGGCGGGGTCTCGGTCCCGCCGCCCGGCCCGTCGGCCTACGACGCGCCGCCGACCTGCTGGTTGTAGCCGGCCACGATGTTCTCCAGGGCCTTGTCGGGCGACTGCTGGCCGTTGATCGCCTTGCCGAGTTCCGTCTTGGTCGGGTCCTCGGTGAGGCTCTTGCCCTTCAGCACCCAGTTCGTCTGCGCGCCGTTGAAGTAGCCGGAGATCGGGGCGTAGAGCGGGATCTCCTCGTTGTAGAGCTTGAACGCCGCCTGCGCCGCCTCGGACTTGAAGGGGTACTTCGGGCTCAGACCGCTCTCGACGGGCAGGAAGCCGGACGCCGCGCACAGCTCGGTGTAGTGGGCGGGCTCGTACAGCCACGACATGAACTTCTTCGCGGCGGTGGCCGCGGCGCCGTTGTTGTTGAACCCGACCATCATGCCGCCGCTGTTGACGTCACTGGCCTGCACCGGCTCGGCGGGGGTCGGGACGCTCGCCCAGTCGAACTTCTTGATGCTCTCCGAGAAGGCGGCGACCTGCCAGACGCCGGACCAGTAGGCGACCACGTCACCGCTCTGGAACATGGCCGACGGGTCGGCGCCGCTGGTCCACACCGACTTCGGCATGGTCTTGTCGTCGTTCCATCCGACGAAGGTCTTCACGGCCTTCTTGGTCGCGGCGTCCACCGAGAACTTGCCGGAGGAGTCGGCGTGGACGTACTTGCCGCCCAGTTCGTACACCATGGCGCGAAGGCGCGAGGGCGACTGGTCGAAGGTCAGGGAGTACTTGGCGCCGGTCTTCTCGCGGACCTTGTTCGCCGCCTTGATGAACTCGGTCCAGGTCCAGGTCTTCTGCGGCGAGGTGGGGAAGGAGACCCCGGCCTTCTCGAACAGCGACTTGTTGATGAACAGGCCGGAGGCGGTGACGTCCGAGGGGATGGACAGCACCTTCCCGGACGAGTCCTTCGCCAGGAAGTTGGCGTTGATGTTGTTCGCCTTGTCGTTGGCTATGGAGCTGAGGTCGACCAGCTTGTTCGACCAGATCGGGTCCAGCGCCGGGACGGCCGCCACGTCGGGCAGGGAGTTCGCCTGCGCGGCGTTGTGCAGCTTCGTGGTGTAGCCGTCGTAGGGGATGTTGACGAGCTTGACCTTGACGCCGGCTTCCTTCTTGTACTGCGCGACCACCTTCTTCCAGCCCGCGTCCTGCCCCGGAACCGTGGAGATCCAGAACGTCAGGGACTTGGAGGTACCGCCCGAGCTCGACCCCGAGCCCCCGCAGGCGGAGAGCAGAAGGGCACCTGCCGTGGCCACGGCAGCGAGGGGAACCACACGGCGTATACCGCCGCGGCCGAGTCGGCGGGAGCGCCGCACACCCACATTGGTCATCTTCGATCCCTTTTTCGTCGTAGGAGACGGAGCACGGCGCCGATCGAGGCGGCACGGGTGCATTTTGCAGGAAATTTCGCTTTCCGGGGGTGCGGCCTCGCCCGGCCGCGCAGCCTCGACGGGTGGGATCCCCGGCCCCGAGGGCCGTCGTCGCACAAGCACGCCCTCGTGCGGCTGCCGTACTTCGCGTACGGCCGGGACGCCAACCCAAGCCGGCGTCCCGGCCGACTTAGAAAGCGCTTGTCCGGACATTGGCAGACCGAGTCGGAGGCCGTCAATCCTTCGCATGCGCGGCCTCGGTCACGGTTTGGACTCCACGGGCCACCGCGAGCCGGGCGGCACCCACGACGGTGCCCAGATCGCCCAGCGTGCTGCTGACCACCTCGGTGGGCCAGCTCAGCCGCTCCAGCTCGGCCCGCACACCCGGCAGGAGCTGCGGATACGCCCCGGTGCTGCCGCCGAGCACGATGAGCCCCGGGTCCAGTACGGCGGTCACGGCGGCGGCGAGCCGGCCTATGTCCGCGGCGTGCCGGCCCACGACGGCGCGGGCCGCGGCCCGGCCCTGGCCGGCGAGGGAGAAGAGCTCCTCCGTGGTGCGCGGGCAGGGACCGTCCTCCTCGCGCCAGGCCTCCGCGGCCCGGCGCAGCAGCGAGCGGGCGCCGACGTGCTCCTCCAGGGCCTCGTGGCGCGGCTCGCGGCCGTCGTCCCAGGGGTAGGGCAGCCGGGCGACCTCGCCCGCGGCGCCGTTGGCCCCGCGCAGCACCTGGCCGCCGATGACGACACCGAGACCGATACCGACGCCGATCCGCAGGTAGCCGAAGGTCTCGCGGCCGTGCGCGGCGCCTTCGTGCAGCTCGGCGAGTGCCGCGCAGTTGACGTTGTTCTCGAGGTGGACGGGCACCCCGGGCGGCAGCGCGACGGTCACCGCGTCGAAGACGGGCCCGGCCTTGGCGGTGGCCGGACGCACCCCGGCGCCCTCGCCGTCGCGCGCGGTGACGTCACCGACGGCGACCACGATGGCGCGCAGCGGGGCGCCCGCGGGCAGCGCGTCCAGGGCCTCCCGGACGGCCTCGGCGGCCTGCGCCCGGGACTCGATGGCCTCGGCGAGCAGGGTGCCGTCCAGGGCGCAGCCGCGTACCCGCGTCAGGGCGGGGCCCAGGTCGACGGCGAGGACGGTGCCGGCGGCCGGGCCCAGCCGGTAGACGGCGGCGCTGCGGCCGGTGCCGCTGGACGCCGTGCCGGAATGGGCGGCGAGCCCGGCGTTCTCCAGTTCCGCGACGGCGGAGGACACCGTCGGCTTGGACAGGCCCGCCAGGCTCGCGAGCTGCGGCCGGGTCGCGCTGCCCGCCCGGGCCAGCACGGCGAACACCGCGCCGGCGCTCTCGGTCAGGCGCGGGGCTCGCACCACGTCGTGTTCCACAGTTCTCCCGCAGGTCACGGGCCACTCCCCCGTCGTACTGACAGCGGGGGCGCGGCGATGGGATGCCCGGCGTCACGCGGTACCGCCCCCGTCCGTGGGGCAGCTCGGTCGGTCGGGTGCGCGAAGCCTCTTGACGCACTGTACTTCGTTAGTTAACTTCCTAACGAACTTCACGGTACTCGCCTGCCGTGTTCCGTCCAGAGGCCCGTCCCGGGGCTTCGCGAGTGCTTCAACCTGCTTCTGACCAGGCACGGTTCGCCCACCGTCGCAGCACAGCGCAACGACGAAAGAGGTTCCGTGCAGGACTTCACGCCTCTCGTGGTCGGCATCGACGTGGGTGGCACCAAGACCCACCTCCGCGCCCTGGCGGGGCACGACCCCGTAGCCGATCACGTCCGGTCCAGCAGTGGCTGGCGGCCGCACGACCCCGTGGCCGCGGCCGGCTGGCTGGCCGCCCTGGTCGCCGAGGCCCTCCCCGCGCGCACCCGCCCGTCCGCGCTGGCCGTCGGCGGACACGCCTGCGAGACCCCACGCCAGTGCGAGCAGATCCGCACCGCGCTGCAACTGCACTTCGACGCGCCCGCGCTGGTCGTGGGCGACGCCGAACTCCTCGTACCCGCGGCCGGACTGGACAAGGCCGTCGGCCTGGTGGCCGGCACCGGCTCCGTCGCCGTGGGCCGACTGGCCGACGGCACCCCCGTCCAGGTCGGCGGCTGGGGCGCGGTCCTCGGCGACGAGGGCGGCGCGGCCGGACTCGTCCGCGAGGCCGCGCGGGCCGTGTGGGCCGCCCACGACCGCGGCGAGGAACCCGACGACCTCGCCCTCGGTCTCGTCGCCGCGTTCGGCGTCGGCGAAGTGCCCGCGCTCGGGGCCGCGTTGGAGGGCGCCCGGGACGTCTCGGCGGAATGGGGCCGGCACGCCCCGGTGGTGTTCGCGGCCGCCGAGGCCGGCTCCCGCGTCGCCCGCGCCGTGATATCGGAGGCCGGGCACTCGCTCGCCGCGCTCGTGGAACGGCTCGCCGCCCGCGGGCTCCCGGTGGACGACGTCGTGGTCGCCGGCGGCACGATCCTGAACCAGCCCGCCCTGTACGACGCGTTCGCCTCGTCGCTCGCCGCCTCCCTGCCCGGAGTCCGCCCGCAGCCGCTGCGGGTGCCACCGGTCGAGGGCGCGGTGGCGCTGGCACGTTCGCTCCTGTGAGGGGGGCTCGGGGCTCCGCCGGGGATGCCGCGAGGTGTGTCACCCCCGGTGCCGGCCGAGCCCGGCACCGGAGCCGACTGCCGCGGCGGCCGCGCGCCCCCGTGGGGGAGTCGCGCTCGCGCGCAGCGTCTCCTCCGGCCCGCGCAGCTCACCCGCAGGACACGTCTGGCCGGAGGTGCGTCGCCCCCGGCACGGCGTCGCCGTACCGCGCGGGCTCTCCCCCGGCCCGCGCAGCTCACCCGCAGGACACGTCTGGCCGGAGGTGCGTCGCCATCGGCAGGGCGTCGCCGTACCGCGCAGTTCACCCGCACGACACGTCTCGGCCGCCGGGCACTCCCCGACGGGCCAGGACACGGCCGTAGATCTTCGCTCAAAGCTTCACGGGACGCATCGGATTCGCACATTCCCGCGCCCCACGGAACACCTCTGATCGCACGATCTCCCCCGGCCGCAGGGCCGAAGAACTCAAGAGAGGTACACGCATGCCGTCATCCGCCGGGCACCGCTCCCCTTCGTCGAACGGCCGACCCTCCGTCGGCAGAAGGGGTTTCCTCAAGACCTCCCTGGGCGCCTCGGCCGGTGTCCTGGCCGCGCCCACCTTCGTCTCCTGGCTGGGCGCCGCCGACGCCAAGGCCGCCGGCTTCGCTCTCGCGTTCGTCGACGACTACAAGACCAACGTCATGGCGAACCTCACCCCGGAGACCAACGCGGTCGTACGGGTCCTCGGCGGGTTCGCGCGGATATGGAAGACGGGCGGCGCCTGGAACACCGGCACCCCGCTCATGCCCGAGGTGCTGCGCGCCAACATGCGCTACTGCGCCCGCCTCACCGGCGCCCGGACGGACGCGCAGGCGAAGGAGGCCTTCCTCTACGACCGCCAGCACCAGAGCTACGCGATGATCGCGGGCCTGGGCCCGCTGGCCGACCTCTACAAGGCGGGCGCCAAGGCGGTCACCTCGATCACCAGCGCTCCCGACGGCACCCCGCCGGCCAAGATCGACGACGCCGTGCCCGCCGGCGCCCCGGCCGGCTCCGCGCTCGGCGCCGGCTCGCACGACTCCGCGCTCGGCAAGGTGGCCGAACTGGTCGACACCGTGCGCGGAAACTGGGCGTCGGGCAACCCGTCCAAGTACGCCTACCAGTACCCGCGCCCGTGGCGCATGAACGAGGACAGCGAGGTCGTCGACACGGGCGCGACAGACGCCCTCGGCTACCCCGTGTACGACTCCGAGGTGGTCGTCGCGCCGCAGCTGCTGCGCCAGCGCAGCACCTCCCCCACGGACGACGGCGGCTTCCCCAGCGGCCACACCAACGCCTTCCACCTGGCGGGCCTCGCCTACGCCTACGCGGTGCCGGAGCGCTTCCAGGAACTGGTGACCCGCGCCTTCGAGCTCAGCCACACCCGGATCATGGCCGGCATGCACTCCACGGTCGACGTGATGGGCGGCCGCATCATGGCCACCGCCCTGGCCGCCGCCACCCTGGCCGACCCGGCGAACGCCGGTCTCAAGGCCGCCGCCCGCGCCCAGGCACTGGCCTACTTCACCGGGCAGACGGGCACCACCGCCGACTCCCTGTTCGCCTACGCGCACCCCGGCACCGGCGACACCTACGGCGACCGGGACGCCAACGCGCGCGCGGTGCGGCCCCGGCTGACGTACGTGCTGACCCGGCAGGGCCGCAGCACGCCGCTGACCGTGCCCAAGGGCGCCGAGGTGCTCCTGGAGACGCGGCTGCCGTATCTGAGCGCCGAGCAGCGGCGCGAGGTGCTGAGGAGCACCGCGCTGCCGTCGGGGTACGTCCTGCTGGACGGCTTCGAGCAGTGGGGCCGGCTGGACCTGTTCACGGCGGCGGACGGCTACGGCGCCTTCGACACCGACGTGAGCGTGACGCTGGACGCGGCGGCGGGCGGCTTCGGCGCGGCCGACAGCTGGCGCAACGACATCGACGGCGAGGGCGGACTCACCAAGCTGGGCAGCGGCACGCTCACGCTGACCGGTCACAACAAGTACACCGGCGGCACCCTGGTGCGGGACGGCGTGCTGGTCGCCGCCTCGTCCCACGCGCTCGGACACGGCGATGTGCGGGTGTCCGGCGGCACCCTGCGGGTGCTGCGGCCGGTGCGGGTGCACGGCACGTACTCCCAGGAGTCCGCCACGCTGGAGCTGACGCTGCGCTCGGGCCACGAGCCCGCCCTGGAGGTGACGCGCCGGGCGCTGCTGGGCGCGGGCGGTGTGCTGTCGCTGGTGCTCGACGCAGACCGGCCGCCCGTGGCGGGCGACACGGTGCGCGTCCTGTGCGCGCCCCGGCTGAGCGGCCGATTCGACCGCGTGGAGCTGAACTCCGACCGGCTGCGGGCCGTACCCGTCTACACGGCGGAAGGTCTGTCGGTACGACTCCTGAAGCGGTGACCCCCCAGGGGCGGGAGACGGTGCGAGAGTAGGGCCCATGACAGGGCCCCGGATCGCTCCCGCCCCCTCGCGGCCGGTGTCAGCGCGGGGCGGATGATGGCGCACGAACAGCACTCGGTCCTCGCACCGGGCCCACGCGACGACGAGGAGCGGCACCCGCCGCGGGCGACGCCTGCCGCCGGCCGGCCCGCCCGGCGGTGGCTGGTGCCCCTGCTGGTGGTGGTCCTGCTCGGTCAGATGGCGGCCGCGATGGTCACCGCCGCCGTGCAGCAGACACCGACGATCGACGAGCCGATCTACGTCGCCACGGCCGCCGACTACCTGCACGAGCACCGCGTCCGGCTCAACCCCGAGCACCCGCCGCTGGGCAAACTGATCGTCGCCGCCGGAGTGGCGGTCGCCGATCCGCACGTGGACACGGCGTACCGGGGCGACCAGACCGCGTACGCACGCCATCTGCTGTACGAGTCCGGCAACGACACCTGGCGGCTGATGTTCTGGGCCCGGCTGCCGATGATCGTGCTGTCCCTGCTGTTCGGGCTGGTGGTGTTCGCCTTCGCCCGTGAACTGGCGGGCGCCGCGGCCGGTTCGGTCGCCCTGGCCCTGTACGCCCTCTCCCCCGACGTCATCGCGCACGGTTCCCTGGCGACGCTGGACGTACCGGCCGCGGGGTTCGTGCTGACGTCCGTCTGGCTGCTGTGGCGGGCCCGGCGACGCCCCCGGCTGTACGTGCCGCTGGGCGGCGTGGCGCTCGGCGCGGGGCTTGCGACCAAGATGAGTGTGCTGCCGGTGGTACCGGTACTGATGGCGCTGGCCGCCTGGTCGGTGTGGGCGGCGGAGCCCGGGGACCGCCGGCGGGCGCTCCGGCGGGCCGCGGCGGGGGCGGCGGTCGTGGCGGTGGCCGGCGTGGCCGTCGTATGGCTGTCGTACCTGGTGGTCGATCCGCGGCTGCGGTGGTCGGCCGCGGGGCAGCAGGTGCCCGCCGTGCACGGGTTGAAGGGGCTGCTCGTGGGGCTGCTGCCGTTCCCGGAGTCGTATCTGGACGGGATGCGCATCCAGTTCGGGCTGGAGCGGTATCCGTGGCAGGGCTTCCTCTTCGGGCATCTGTACACGGGCTCCCGCTGGTACTACCTGCCGGCCGCGCTGCTGGTGAAGACGCCGATCGGCATGCTGGTGCTGTGGGCGGCCGGTGCGGCCGCGGTGGTGGCGGTACGGCGGCTGCGGCCCGCCGCGCCCTATGTGCTGATCCCGCCCGCCGTGCTGCTGGCCGCGGCGATGACCGGCTCACGGGACTTCGGCACCCGCTACGCGATTTTCGTGCCGATGTTCCTGGCGGTGGCGGCCGGCTGCGTTCTCGCCGTACGACGGCGGTGGGCTCCGCTCGCGACCGGGGCGCTGGTGCTGTTTGTCGCGGTCAGCTCGCTGCTGACGTTCCCCTACTATCTGCCGTACTCGAACGAGGCGTTCGGCGGTCCGGACAAGACGTATCTGCGGCTGCACGACTCCAACGTCGACTGGGGGCAGGACCTGGGCAGGCTCGCCGACCGGCTGCGGGAGCGGTATCCGGGCGAGCGGGTCTGGCTGGTGTACAAGGGCAGTGGTGTGCCGTCGTACTACGGCATCGACGCCGCCGATCCGCGCGAGGTGGCACCCCGTCAGGTGCACGGGCTGCTGGTCGTGTCCGACACGGCGATCGACAAGGCGCGCGGGCGGCTGCGCACCCTGATCGACACCAGTCGCCCGATCGACGAGGTCGGCCACTCGATCACGATCTACCGCCGGTGACGCGAGCCTGCGGCGCGTGGTCCCAGGACCCGTCCGGCGGGGGCCTGTTGCCCTCGTGCAAGCCCTGGTCACGACGGTGTGTGAGCTATGTTGAAGCACTGTGGCAGAAAAAGGAGACGGACCGGTGCCATCGCCGCAGCAGGCACGCGCACAGGCATCCTCGATCACCTCGGGCAAAACCGCTCCAGAAGCGGAGGCTGCCCCGGCATCCCAGCTCAGGACGCTTTTCGACCGGCCCCGGCTCTCTCCCGGCCAGCGGCGCATCGCCCAGTACCTGATCGAGCACATCACCGAGGCGGCGTTCCTGTCGATCACCGATCTCGCCGAACGGGTCGGAGTGAGCCAGCCGTCGGTGACGCGGTTCGCGGCGGCGGTCGGCTTCAGCGGCTACCCCGCGCTGCGCGAGAAACTCCAGTCGATCGCCCTGGGCACCCTGGCCGGCGGGCCCGGCGCGACCGAGGAGAACGGCAGCAACGAACTTCAGGCGGCGGTGGACGCCGAGATCGAGAACCTGGAGAACCTGCGGCGCGACTTCGCCGACCCCGACCAGCTCATCGACATCGGCCGCGAGCTGTCCGCGTCCACCCCGCTGACCGTGCTGGGGCTGCGCATCTCGGTCTCCCTCGCCGAGTACTTCGCCTACGCCGCCCGCCGTATCCACCCGGACGTGCGGCTGGTGACCCGGGGCGGCAGTGTCGCCTACGACGCGCTGCTGCAGTCCCGTGAGGCGGGCGGCAACTGGGTGCTGGCGTTCTCGATGCCCCGGCACGCCCAGGAGACGCTCACGGCGGTCCGGGTCGCGCGCACCGCCGGGCTGAAGGTCGCCCTGGTCACCGATCTGGCGCTCGGCCCGGTGGCCGACGAGGCCGACGTCGTCTTCGCCACCGGCACGGGCTCCCGGCTGGTCTTCGACTCCTACGCCGCGCCCGGCGTGATCGCCGCCGCGCTGCTGCAGGCGATGACCGACGCCGATCCGGAACGCACCCAGGCCCGGCTGGAGGAGTACGAGCAGATCTCCGACCAGCACCAGTTCTTCCTGCGGGACTGACCGAGCACCTCCCGCGGAACCGGCCGAGCCGCAACCCTCGGTAACACCGCTCCCACGCGCCGTCCGGAATTACAAAGGGACCTTTCGGAACATTTCGCGCATGAATGTTTTCATGCGTCTTGCAAAGCAGACGGCATATATAAATACTTCTCACGCGTCACCCGGACACCGAAGCCGCCGTCTCCTACCCGCGTCGGCGCCTGTGGTGTCCGGGCGGGCCCCGCTCAGGAGGCCCGTGGCGGTCCCGGTCATCCCCTAGGCCGGGGCCGCCCGCACCCGTCGGACCACCCTTCACGACGCCGCACACCCGGAAGCGATGCTCATGCAACTGACGACCACGCGCCTCAGCCCGGACTGGCCGTGCCAGGTCAAGCAGCCCGGTTCCTACGACTGGGAGCGCTCGGCGGCCAAGTGGCTGCGCGAGCTGGTGCCTGCGCGCTACGCCAGCTATCCGGCGCTCATCCGGCACCCCGTGCTGCTCGCCCGTCACGCGCAGATCCAGGTCCAGCAGGAGATCCGGGTGGCCCGCACCGCCCTGCAGACCGCCCGCGCCGATCTCCCCGGCCTCGGCATGCCGGAGTCGGTCATCGAGCACACGATCAAGCTGTACGCGGCGGAAGTCATGCAGCTCCAGCACATCGCGCGCAGCGTCCGTGCCGTCACCCGGGCACTGGTGGAGGCGGGGCGCTGACGCGGGGACCGGCGCCCGGGGCATGATCCGGGCCGTGCGTGGCACCCGTGGTGAGCATGAGCACCACCCAGCTGCGACGAGGCGAGCCGGTCACCACCGTTCTCACCTGGCAGGTACGGCCGGGCCGGGAGCAGGAGTTCGAGGAGTGGACCCACGGGATCACCCGCTGCGCCAGGCGGTTCCCGGGCAACGAGGGCGTCTCGTGGCTGCGCCCCGAGGAGGGCCACCGCTTCCACGCCGTACTGCGCTGGTCCGACCCGGACCGGCTCACCCAGTGGCTCAGATCCGCCGAGCGCGCCGAGTGGCACCGGCGGATCGACGGCGTGGCCACCGAGGTGGGCAGCGAACGGCAGTCGACGAGCGGGATGGAGACCTGGTTCAGCCTCCCCGGCACGACCGTGCAGTCCCCGCCCCGCTGGAAGATGGTCCTCACCACCTTCCTCGGCGCCTACCCCCTCACCCTCCTCATCCAGTGGCTGGTCACACCCCGCACCACCGCCTGGCCCCTGCTCCTGCGGGCGGCCGTCTTCCCGCTGGTGCTCCTGCCGGTGCTGACCTACCTGATCATGCCGCGCCTGAGCCGGCTCCTGCGGCGGTGGCTGTACCGACCACCGGATGAGTGATCGCGGGGGGCGCGAACGGGCACGTCCACCGCCATGGCCCGGGCTGTCCCCTTTCGAGTGAAGTCCGGGCGGGCAAGACCGTGATCGGGCCAAGCCATGTGTGCGATGCTCGTCGCGTGACGAGCGAGCCCGCCACGCCGGCGGATTCCGGTGCCGCGCCGGACACCGTCGCGCTGGCCGAGGTCGTCGCCAGGCAACGTGCCGAGCTGGACAGGCTGCGGGATCTGGCGGCGATGGCGGCTGTCCTGGAGCGGGCCAAGGGCGCGGTGATGACGCTGACCGGCTGCACTCCCGACGCGGCGGACGAGGAGCTGCGCCGACGCGCCAAGGCCGGACGACGCACCCTGCTGGAACAGTGCTGGATCACCCTCGGCACCCTGGCGGCGCCGCAGGCCGCCCCGGCGGACACCCCGTCGACCGCGGAGAGCCGAGCGGACGCCGGCACTGCCGCCACCGTCCCGTCGTCGCGCAACCCGGCACTGAGCGAAGGGAGTTCGGCCACCCTCGCCGCGCTCGGCAAGCAGCTGGTCCGGGTCGCCACACCGCAGGAACTCGCCCAGTGCCTGCTGGAGCAGCTCACCGAGGCGGACACCGACGCCGTCATGATCTACGCGCGGATGCCCGCCGGAGGACTCGACCTGATCGGGCACGCGGGCATCGATGAGACGCTGGCCACCCAGTGGCATCACGTCCCTCCGCTCAGCGGGGTCGCCGCGCTCGACGCGCTGCGGGCGGGCGAGCCGCGCTGGCTGGAGGACCTCGAGACGGACCGCAGGCGGTATCTGCTGATCGGTGGCCCGCCCAGCCGCTGGCCCACCCGCGCCTGGCTGCCCCTGCCCGGGGCGGCGGGCGGACGCCAGGGCTCCGCCACCGACGTGTGCATCGGCATCCTGCGCTCCCGGACCGGGGCGTTCTCGGCGGAGCACCGTGACCTTCTGCAGGCGGTGGCCCGCCTCTGCGCGGGGCGGCTGCGCGCGTTCGACTCCCACCCCGGGGGTGCGGCCGACGCCGCCGCGGAGTCCGTGCAGGCGGTGTTCGACGCGCTGCCCGGCGCGGCCATGCTCCTGACGCCGCCTCCCGACGCGTCGGCAGGGGTCGAGGACCTCCGTGTCGCCGCCGCGACCGCGCAGTCCGGCGTCGTGGTGGGCAGGGCCGGACAGGAACTGGTCGGCCGCCGGTTCCAGGAGTGCTGCCCGGCCCTGGCCGCCGAGCCGTCGCTGCGCCGCGGCCTGCGGCGGACCCTCACGACGGGAGAGCCGTACGAGAGCGAGCCGTTCGGGCACCAGGAGGTCGTGGACGGGATCGCCGAGCTGTCCACGTACTCGGTGCGGGCGGCGCCGCTCGGCGAAGGAGTGGTCCTCACCTGGGTGCGGCACGGCTCCTCGGACCGGCAGGAGCAGCGGCTGGCGGATCTGCAGCGGCTGGGCAACCTGGGCTGGGCGAGCTGGAACCTGCTCACGCACGAGGTCACCTGGTCCTCGCAGGTCTACGCGCTCCTCGGCCGGAGCGCCGAGTCCGGCCCGGTCGGGCTCACCGCGCTGCCCGACCTCGCGCTGCCCGAGGACCGGGCCGCGCTGGACCACGCCATCGCCCGACTCCTGCGTGACGGGCGGCCGTTCGACCTGCCCTTCCGGATCAGGACCACGGGGGGACTGCGGCATCTGCGCGCCGTCGCCGAGGCGGTGCCGGACTCGCACGGCACACCCGTCGAGGTGCACGGCGTCATCCAGGACCTCACCGCGCAGCGCAGCGCGGAGCTCGCCCTCGTCGAGAGCGAGCGGGCCATCCTCACCCAGCACGACGTGCTGCTGGCCGAACGGACCCTGGCGGGCCGGCTGCAGGACGCGCTGCTGCCACTGCCCACCCGGCCGGTCCGGCTGGCCGGACTGCGGGTCGAGGTCGCCTACCTGCCCGCCCAGTCGGGCATCCATGTGGGCGGCGACTGGTTCAGCGCCATCGAACTCGCCGACGGGGAGGCCCTGTTCGTGGTCGGGGACGTCGCCGGTCACGGCATCGACGCGGTGGCCACCATGGCCCAGCTCCGGTTCACCGCCAAGGGCATGGTCATCACCGGATCGTCGCTGACCGGCGCGCTGGCCAGGCTCAACAGACTGCTGCTGCACTCCCGCGACTCGCACGGCACGGCGACCATGGTCCTCGCCCGCTACGACCGGGCCCGGCGCCGACTGCTGTGGGCCCAGGCCGGCCATCCGCCGCCGCTGCTGCTGCGCGACGGCGAGGTGCGCTTCCTCGACCGTCCCGCCGGCATGCTCCTCGGAGCGAGCACCGAGCCGCGCTTCCAGGAGGCGGAGGTCGGCCTCGAACCGGGCGACCGCGTCCTCCTCTACACCGACGGTCTGATCGAGCGGCCCGGAGAGACGCTGGACCGGGGCCTGAAACGGCTCGCCGATGGCGTCCTGGCGCACCACACCGACGAGACGGGCAAGCTCGGCGCGCTGCTCGCCGAAGTGCTGGCGGGCGAACGGCGCGACGACGTCTGCGTGCTCGACATCCGGGTGCCGACCGAGCCGGAGTAGCCGGCGGCGTCCGGAGCGGGGCGCCGCGCTCGCGCCGTCAGCCGGTGGAGGCAGTCCGGGACTCAAGCGCCTGTCGGGTGTCGTTGCCGTAGACGCCGGTCTCGTCGCCCCTGATGCCGTACCAGAGCTGGAAGCGGGCCACCGCGGCCCGCAGGGTGGCGTCGTAGACGCCGCTGGTGGCGCCGTCGCGGTAGACGTCGGGGATACGCAGCAGGCGTTCTTGCAGGTCGGTCACCGCCGGGCCGCTGTCGCCCTCGCGGAGGGTGCCCGCTCCGTCGGGATCGTCGGCGGACGTGGCGGTGGCCGTGGGGGTGGCCGTGGGGGTGGGCTCGGCGGAGGCCGTGGGTGCGGGTGTCTCCGCGCGGGTGTCGTCGTTCCTGCCGGACAGCAGGAGCGCGCCGCCGAAGCCGACGAGGGCGGCCGCGGTGACGGCCATGGCGACGGCGGCACGGCGCAGGCCGGGGCCGAAGCCGAACCGGTCGCCGCGCGGCGGGGTGCGGTCGTCGGTGCGCACGGGCGGGAGTTCCTGCGTCTCGCCCTCGTCCCAGGAGTGCGGGTCGGGCACGGTGACGGTCTCCAGGCCGGTGCTGCCCTGCTCCATCTCCCTGAACAGTTCGGCCAGGGCGTCCGTGCGGCGCGGGCGCAGTACGCGGATGGGCTCCAGCGGCGGCTGGTCCTGCGGTGACCCGGATGCCGGCGGCGTGGGCACAGTGCGCTCTCCTTCCGTCCCGTGGCGGGTCTGTCCGCCGTTCCCCGAGGAGAGATACGCGGGGGCGTCGCCGAGAGTTCAGCGCCAGGCTGTCGTCGCCTGTCGGGACCGTGCAGAGCACTCAGTTCCCTGTTCGGCCTGCACTGAGTGCCATCCGTGTCCCGAAGGTGCTACTTTCGCGTTCATGAACACCGAGCCGGCGGCCGCGAAGCCCCCGATGCGGGACGCCCTGGTGGCGGCGGCGTTCCAGCTGTTCCTGGAGCGCGGTTACGAGCAGACGACCGTCGACGACATCGTGGCGCTGGCCGGTGTCGGACGGCGCTCGTTCTTCCGCTACTTCCCGTCCAAGGAGGACGTGGTCTTCCCCGACCACGAGCGGTGCCTGGCCGACATGACGGAGTTCCTCGCCGAGAGCTCCGACGACGAGCCGGTGCGGCGGGTGTGCGACGCGGTCCGGATCGTGCTGCGGATGTACACCGAGAACCCGACCTTCTCCGTGCAGCGCTATCGGCTGACCAAGCAGGTGCCGGGGCTGCGCGCGTACGAGCTGTCGGTGGTGTGGCGCTACGAGCGGGCCTTCGCGGACTATCTGCGCGGCCGCCTCGCCGGCCGGCCGGACGGGACGCTGCGGGCCGATGTGATCGCGGCGGCCGTGGCGGCGGCGCACAACAACGCGCTGCGGTCCTGGCTCCGTTCGGACGGGGAGGGTGACGCGAGTGCCGCGCTGGACCACGCGCTGGGCTATGTGCAGCAGGCCTTCGCCGGAACCCGGGCGCCGCACGGCGAGGAGGAGCCCGAGGACGTGGTGGTGATCGTCTCCCGGCGCGGCGCACCGATGTGGCGGGTGGTCCGGGAGATCGAGAGCACCCTCGAACAGGACTGACCGAACGTCCCGCAATTTGAGGGTACGCAGTGCCTTTACGTATGACACTCAGTGCCATACATTGATGCCGTGCACGGTGGCACGGCAAACCGCGCACGTGGGATTCCGGCCGAGCGCAGGGAGTTGACCAGCGTGTACCACCACTCAGGAAGCGTTGTCCGGCAGGCGGGCGGCTCTGCGGCGGGCGTGCTCGACACGGCGCCGCGGGACTCGGACGCCATCCTCTTCCAGCGCTGCACCTGGTGCGGCACCGCCATGTACCACCGTCTGCTGTGTCCGGTCTGCCAGGGCAGCGACCTCAGGACGGAGCGCAGCGAGGGCGTCGGCACGATCCGGCACTCCACGACCGTGCACCGCAACACCCCCGCCGCTCGCAATGTGTCGCTGGTCGAGATGGCCGAGGGGTTCGTGGTCCGCGGCCGGGTGATGGGCCCGCCGATCGGCATCCACAGCGGCGACCGGGTGCGGCTGTCCACGGCCAAGGACCCGGTTCGCGGCGAGCCGGTGTTCCAGCTGGTCGACGAGCCCTTCCGCGCCTGGACCTGACCAGGGATCAGTCCGGCGCGGGCCGCAGGGTGCGGCTGCGGCCCCGGAACTCGGCGACCACCTCGTCGCCGCGCCGTACCGTGACGTCGTAGATCCCGCTGCGGCCGAAGCCCACCCGCTCCGCCGCCTCGGCGGTCAGGACGTCCCCCTCGCGCGCGGACGCCACGAAGTCGATGTCGGCGGCGGCCGCGACCGTGACGGGCCCGTGGCTGTTGCAGGCACAGGCGAACGCGGTGTCGGCGAGCAGGAACACACAGCCGCCGTGGGCGATGCCGTGTCCGTTGACCATCTCCGCCGTCACCGTCATCCGCAGCACAGCGCTTCCCTCGGCGATCTCCAACAGCTCGATGCCCAGACCCCGCGCCGCGCGGTCCGCGTCGAACATGCGCCGGGCGGCCTCGGTCGCGCCGTCCTTCTTCCGCGTCATCGCTCCCACAGTCCAGGTGTCAGGTGCCGCACGGCCACCGGCCGGCCGGTCTCGAAACACCGGTTGGCCGCGAGCCCCACGGCCAGGGCGAGGGCGCCGTCCCGCTCCGTGGCCGTCGGGTGCCCGGCGGCGCCCGGGTCCGCCGCCCGGCCCGCGTCGACGGGTCCGAACAGCGCGTCGAGCATACGGGGGTCTCCCCCGCCGTGCGCCTCGTGGTCCGCGTCGAGCGGAATGTCGGCCGGCGGCTTCCACAGCGGGCGCAGGGTGAGCCTGGCGCCGCCCGCGTGCTCGGCGGCCGTATCGCCGTGCAGGGCGCCGCTGTTAGCCCTCCCACGGCGAGTAGGCGGTGAGGTGGTACGTCATCGTCGCCCCGCGGGTGTAGCGCACGAGGACGGCCATGTCGTCCTGGATGGTGACCGGTCCGCCGAAGACGTTGCGGTCGTGCAGGTATCCGTCGTGCCGCTCGGCGTCGAGGTGGAGGGCGCGCAGGGTGTCGTCGGAGGCCAGGTCCAGGGCGAGGGGGTCGTCGGCCGCCTGCGCGGCGCCGTGGGCGCGCTCGTAGTCCCGGCGCAGTCCGTGCCGCCGGCCCGCCTCGGGGTCGTAGAAGCCGAGCCGCCCGTAGCCGAAGACCTCCTGCGGCTCGTCGGCGAGCCACCGGTTGACGAGGTCGAAGTGGTGACCCGCCTTGTGCACCGTCGGGCCGCCGCTCAGGGCCTTCTCGCGGTGCCGGCGGCGGAAGCAGTCGGCGCCGTGACGGGTGCCGAGGAGCCACTCGAAGTGCACGGAGAGGACCTCGCCGCTCGCGCCGTCGGCGAGCAGGGCGCGCACCTTCTCGTGGACCGGGTTGAAGCGGTAGTTGAAGGCGACGGTGAGGGAGTTGCCGGTCTCGCGGACCGTGTCGAGATGCGGGCGCACCGCTCGGCGTCGACGGTCATGGGCTTCTCGGTGACGACCCGGCAGCCCGCCTTCAACGCCGCGACGATGTAACGGTCGTGGGCGGCGTCCACGGTGGTGACGACGACCTCGTCGATGTCCTCCTCGGCGAGCAGGTCGGGGAAACGGTCGGGCTCCCAGGTGGTGGCGGCGGGTTCCCCCCTCGGCGGTGAGCAGCCTGTTGTGGAAGGCCATCCGGGCCGGGGTCGGGTCGCACAGGGCGGCCACGCGGTGGCGGGGGCGCGCGGCGAGGCCGCGGGTGACGGTCCGGGCACGGTGACCGGTGCCGACGACCGCGGCGCGCAACGGGGTTCGGCTCATTGAGGGGTCCTGTCCCGAGGCACGCGGGCGCATGCCTGCCGTACGGCCCTGGCCTGATCGCGCCGTTCAACCCCGGCGACATCACCGGCCACAGGCAACCCACAGCTTCGTCTCTCCGTCCTCCGGGGCACGAGGCTCCCCGCCCGACCAACGGGGTGCCCGCAACCGGTACTTGAGGAGGAACACCTTGATCCGTGCCCGGCGAATATGGGCTACCGCCGCGGTGGTGCTCGCGGTGGCGGGGGGATCGCCAGGACTGGCACAGGCGGCACCGCCGTCCGCTGCCGGACCGCACCCGGCGGTGACAGACGACGGCGGTCTCCCGCCCGGCTGGCGGATCGCCGGCCGGGGCGGGGAGCGGCAGTTGGTGTGGCGTTCGGCCGCGCCCGTGCGCATGGGGGACGCGCGCGTCGACTTCTACGCGGGCGACCGGCTGCTCGGCCACCCGAGGGCCGCGAAGGACGGCCGCACCTTCCGTCTGGACCTCGAACACGTCCGTTCGGCAAGCGAGTTGAAGGTCCTGGAAGTCCGTGCCGGCGGGCGCGAGCTGGACTCCGCGGGCCGTACGCAGGCTCCGCGGACCCGGCGCGAGACGGCGGCCCCGCAGCCGCCCGCACCGCTCCCGGCGAACTCCGTGGACCCCGGCAAGCCGGGCCAGTACAGCACGGCCACCGGCGAGTACGACCTCGACCCGGTCAAGCTGCCCGACTTCCCCCAGCCCGTCGAGATGAAGGCGGTCGTGGTCGCGCCCAAGGGCGCCACCGGCAGCCGGCGGCTCGCCCTGTTCCTGCACGGGCGCCACTCGACCTGCTACAAGGGCGACGACGTCACCGGCGACTGGCCCTGCCCGGCGGGCACGAAACCGATCCCCAGCTACCGCGGCTATCTGCGCGACCAGCGCCTGCTCGCGTCCCAGGGCTATGTGACCGTCTCGATCTCCGCCAACGGCGTCAACGGCCAGGACTGGGCGGCCGAGGACGGCGGGGCGCAGGCCCGCTCCTCCCTGATCCGGCAGCACCTGGCCCGCTGGGCCGACTGGGCCGCCCACCCGGAGACGGCCCCCGCGGTCGTGCGCCAGGCGCCGAAGGCGGATCTGTCCCGGGTCCTGCTCGTCGGCCACTCGCGCGGCGGCGAGGGCGTGAACCGCGCGGCGATGGACAGCCTCTACCCGCCGCCCGCCGCGCAGGACGGCTACCGCGGCCCGGTCCGCTGGCACATCCGGGGAACCGTGCTGATCGGACCGACGATCTTCGGCCAGAATCCGGTCGCGGACGTTCCTTCGGCGACGATCCTGCCGGGCTGCGACGGCGACGTCTCCGACCTCCAGGGCGAGGTCTACGTCGACGGCACCCGGGGCGTCAGCCGCGGCAAGGCGCTGCACAGCGCGGTGTACGTGGTCGGCGCCGACCACAACTTCTTCAACTCCGAGTGGACTCCGGGGCAGTCCGAGGCCCCCTCGGAGGACGACTTCTACACCGACCCCCAGCACCCGGACCCGGTGTGCGCCCCGGGGACGGCGACCCGGCTGACCGCCGACCGGCAGCACAAGGCCGGCAGCGTGTACATCGCGGCCGCGGCCCGGCTGTTCGTCGCCGGTGACGACCGGGTGCGGCCGCTGCTCGACGGCACCGGCCGGCGGGCGCCGTCGGCCGACCCGGCGCGGGTGCTGACGCACGCGGTCGGCGCCGACCGCGCCGGCGGCTTCCTGCCGGACGGCAAGATGTCGGTGACCGGCGGACGGCTGTGCTCGGCCGTGGACCCGGACGCGCACGTGGCCTGCCTGGGCAGCGGCGCCAAGGGCTCCTCACCGCACTTCGCGCAGTGGGAGACGGACCGCGAGGTCGGCCGGCGCGCCGTTGCGCTGAGCTGGTCGGCGGCCGGATCGGCGGTACGGGTGCGACCCGGCACGCCGGTCGGACTCAAGGGTGCCAAGGACCTCGCGTTGCGGCTGATCGTGCCGCCGAACTCCACCGGCACGAGCCTGGACGTGTCCGTCACCGACACCCACGGCAAGCGGGCCGCGCTGGGCCGCGTCCGCGTCGACGGTCTGCCGGGCACCGAACAGACCGCCTCCTACTGGGCGCGCGAGGTCCGCGTGCCGCTGACCGCCGCGACCCGGGCGGGCGTGGACCTGGGGCACGTCAAGTCCCTCGACCTGACGCCCCGTTCGACCAGCGGCAAGGCGTGGCTCATGGACGCCTGGGGCTGGCACGCGGGCACCCCGACCGTGAAGGAGGCCGCCCTGCCGCGCGTCGACATCGGCCGGACGACGGTCAAGGAGGGCGACTCGGGCGTGCGCACCTACCGGGTGCCGGTACGGGTGGCCGGGCAGGGCAGCGGCCAGGTGCGGGTGTACGTCCTGGACCCGGTCACCGGCCGGGCGAAGGAGCGCCTGGTGACGGTGCGCCCGGGCGGCCACGACATCGACGTCTCCGTCCAGGTGAAGGGCAACACGCGCTACGGCTACGACGTACAGAACGACGTGCTGGTCAAGGCCGTGCACGGTGCCGTCGTCGGCTCGTACCGGGGCGGCGTCACCGCACAGAACGACGATCCGATGCCCACGCTCACCGTGACCCCGGTCGCGGACCGGGTGACCGAGGGCGGCGCCCTGAAGTGGAAGGTGTCCCTGTCGGCGGTGGCGGACGTGGACCTCGCGGAGTACTTCGTCGTCACGCCCGTGACCGACGGCCCGGAGCTGTCCACGAAGGACGTCGACCCGCACTGGCTGGGGGACGTCTCCGGTGAGGAGCCCGATCCCGAGCGCCCGCTGTCCTCGATCAGGTACCTGGCCCTGGCGGCCGGCGTCCCGGCCGGACAGCTGACCGCGCAGCTGGAGCTGCCGACGGTCAAGGACCATGTGGCGGAGCCCGCCGAGTCGGTGCGCTTCCAGCTCGCCGACGACAACGGCGACCCGCGGCCCGGCGGGCCGGTGCTCGCGGGCACGGTGCTCGACGCGTCGTAGCCCCGGGTCCGTCGGCGTGACGGCCGCGCGGCCCCCCTTCTTCCGAGGGGGGCCGCGCGGCCGTACGCGTGTCAGGGCTTGAGGGTCACACGGATGCCGACGGTGCCGTCCGCGCCCCGGCGCAGTCGGCTGCCGAGGAGCGTGAGGCGGCCCACGATGCCGTACTTGCGGGCGATGAGCTCGCGGTAGCGGGCCACGGTCACCCCGTCGGTGATCTCCGCGGTCGCCGGGAGCTGCGCGCCGGTGGGGTGACCGCGCAGGTCACAGGGGCCGACCAGAACATCCCCGCGGGCCCGGATGCGCTTGACCTTCCAGGAGTCCGCGGTGGTCCACACGCCGAGGCTGTCCCCGTCGCGCACCACCCAGACCGGGGTGGCGACGGGGGTGCCGTTCTTGCGGAAGCTGGTGACCAGCAGATACTTGCCCTCGCCGAGCCGCTCCAGCGCCGTGTCGTCCATGACAGAAGTCTAGGCACCCCCGGGCGCGCGGAGGAGATCGGGCAAGCGACGGCGGCCGGGCCCGGCGCGGCGGACCGTCACGGGTACACGGCCGCCGCCCTCCGCCGTACCGTCTCCAGCACGTCGGGCGGGCAGGTGCGCCCCTTCATGCCGGTGCGGCGCCGCAGGACGTCGAGGGTGGGGCGCGCAAAGGATTTGATTCACCGGGTGTGTCGTGCGCGATCCTGTTCATGGTGCACAAGACAGGGGGCTGTGGTGTGACCTGGAACGACCTGGAAGTCGGGTGCGACGAGTCGGGGTCGGACGGCGAGAACCTCACCGGCGGCAACACCGACGTGTTCGCGCACGCCAGTGTGCTCCTGCCGGTCGGCACCGCGGCCGGGTACCTGCGGGAGGTCCGGGACCGGATCCGCTCGCCCGCGGAGGAGTACAAGGCCAACCACCTGCTGCGGGAGAAGCACCGGCCGGTGCTGGAGTGGCTGCTCGCTCCCGGAGGGCCGCTGCACGGGACGGCCCATGTGCATCTGACGGAGAAGGCGTTCTTCGTCGTCGACCGGGCCGCCGACCTGCTGCTCGGCGACGGCGGCGAGGCCGCGCCCCTGTTCCGGGAAGGGCGGCGGACGCTCGGCGACGAGCACTGGCGGGAGTTCCTTCAGGCCGCCAACCGGCTGTTGCGGGTGCGCAACGACGGGGAACCCTCCGAACCCGTCGAGGTGTTCTTCCGTACCGTCGACGCCCTGCGGCGCGCGCACGCGGGTACGGAGGTCGCGGCGGTGCTGGAACGGCTGGCTGCGGCGCGTTCGCGCGCGGACGCCTATCGCGCCCGGATCGACGCCGGGCCCACACTGGTTCCGGTGCTCAACCCGCTGCTGCCCGCGATCGTCGCCACGGCCGCGTACTGGAGCGCGGGCGGGCGGCCCGTCCGCCTGGTGCACGACCGGCAGAACATGCTCACGCCGGAACGCATCGCGTGGATCGAGGAGACCGCCCGGCGCTCCGGCATCCGCCTCGCCGGGGTGCGGCTCGTGGTCGCGCGTGAGGACCCGCGGGTGCAACTGGCCGACTTCCTCGCCGGGATCGCCCGCAAGATCGCCTCCGACGAGCTCAACGGGCGCGCGGACCCGGCGCTCACCACGCTGCTGCGCCCGTACGTGGACGCCGCGTCCGTATGGGGCGACGACGTCGCGCGGGCGCTGCTCGGGAACGCCCGTCCGGGCTGCTCCGAACCCTCGGCAGACATCAACTCCGCCGTCTAGATTGCCTCTCGACAGCGCGCCCGCCGCACCACCAGGCCCTCCAGGAGCTGAGCCCGTGACGGAGAACCCGGCAGCCACCGAAGATCCGGCCGCGGCCCTGCGCAGACGCATCGACACGCTGCGCCCGCACACGGCCCGGATCTGGAACTACTGGCTGGGCGGCGGGGACTACTACGAGGTCGACCGGGTGGCCGGCGACCGCATCCGCGAACTCCACCCGGGCATCGGCGAGTACGCCCGCGCCGACCGCCTCTTCCTCGGCCGCGCCGTGCGTCATCTCGTCACCGACGCCGGGATCAGGCAGTTCCTCGACATCGGTACCGGGCTGCCCACCGCCGACAACACGCACGAGGTCGCCCAGCGGCTCGCCCCCGACGCCCGGATCGTGTACGTCGACAACGACCCGCTGGTCCTGGCCCACGCCCGCGCCCTGCTCACCAGCACGCCCGAGGGCCGCACCGACCACCTGGACGAGGACCTGCGCAACGTCGAGTCGGTCCTGGAGCGCGCCGCCCGCACCCTGGACCTCAGCCGTCCCGTCGCCCTGCTGCTGCTCGGCGTGGTCATCTTCGTCGGCGACGACGAGGACCCGTACGGCGTCGTGCGCAGGTTCATGGAGGCCCTGCCGGCCGGCAGCCACCTCGTGCTGTCCCACACCGTCACGAGCCCGGCGCTGCCGGAGGTGGACGAGGCGGTCAGGTTCTGGAACGAGCACGGCACCCCGAAGCTGACCCAGCGCACCCCCGAGGCCGTGGTCCGTTTCTTCGACGGGCTGGAGCTGCTGGAGCCGGGGGTGGTGACGTGCTCGCGCTGGCGGCCGGACGACCCGGACGGGGATACGCCGGACGAGGTGGGGATCTACGGCGGGGTGGGCCGCAAACGCTAGAAGATCGTCCGCGCGCTGAACGCGCGCGCCTCCCGCCACGTATGGGAAGAGGGCGCTCAACGACCGGAGGGCCCCGCGGTGTTGACGCCGCGCGTTCGGGTTCGGGAGCCATGCATGAGGCACGCACGACGACGGATCGTCCGGCGAGTGACGCGACTGGCGGCCGTCGGCGGACTCCTTCTGGGAGGCGCCATGGTGACGCAGGCCGCCATGGCGAGCGAACCGTCGGGCACCTCGGCGGTGCCGTTCGCCGCCACGGACTCCGCGTCCGGCACCGGCGCCTCGCTGATCTCACGGCTCGGCACCGCGCGCACGGCGGGTACCTGGATCGACTCGGCCGGGCGCACGGTCGTCGCGGTGACCGACGAGAAGGCCGCCGCCCAGGTGGAGCGGGCCGGCGCCGAGGCGAAGATGGTCGGCCACAGCATGAACGAGCTGAAGGCGGCAGCCAGCACGCTGCGTGCGGCGCCGCGCGTGGCCGGGACGGCCTGGGTCATGGACTACCGGACGAACCGGGTCGTGGTGCAGGCCGACAGCACCGTCTCCGCCTCCGACTGGTCGAGCATGACGAAGGTGGCGTCCAGGATCGGCGGGTTCGTGCGCATGGAGCGTACGCAGGGGACGTTCACCACCCGGCTCAACGGGGCGCAGCCGATCCTGTCGACCGGCGGGCGCTGCTCGGCGGGCTTCAACGTGACCAACGGTCAGAGCGACTTCATCCTCACCGCCGGGCACTGCGGGCCCAAGGGCTCGACGTGGTTCGCGGACAACCAGGGCAACCAGCAGCTGGGCACGACGGTTCAGTCCAACTTCCCCGGCAACGACTTCTCGCTGGTCCAGTACGCGAGCGGTTCGGCGGGCCAGGGCGCCGACATCGTCGCCATCGGCAACGGCAACGGCGTGCGCATCACGGGCGTGGCCGACGCGGCGGTCGGGCAGCGGGTGTTCCGCAGCGGCAGCACCAGCGGGCTGCACGACGGCGAGGTCAAGGGGCTGGACGCGACGGTCAACTACCCGGAGGGCACGGTGACCGGGCTGATCGAGACGAACGTGTGCGCCGAACCCGGCGACAGCGGCGGCCCGTTGTTCTCCGACGGCATCGCGCTGGGCGTGACCTCGGGCGGCAGCGGCGACTGCACGACGGGCGGCACGACGTTCTTCCAGCCGCTGACCAAGGCCATGCAGGCGCTCGGCGTCCAGCTGATCGTGTCCAAGCAGGCGGCCGCCGGACAGAGCGGCTCGCCCACGCCCGCGCCGTCGGCCTCCTCCATGCACAGCTCGATCGCGCCGGGCGCCGCCTCGCCCGGTTCCTCGGCCCCCGCCACGGGCGTCGCCGGCGAGACCCTGCTGGCGCGGCTCACCGACCCGCAGAACATCGGTCCCGGGATGCTCGTCATCGGCGGCAGCCTGATCGCCCTGGTGGCGACCCGCTACTTCCGCGAGGAACAGGACCGCAAGGCGTACCGGCGCTACTACTCGGCGACGTGGAGCTAGGGCCCGTCGTCACGCCGAGGACGGCGGGGAGGGCGGCCGGACGGCGGCATGCGGAAACCGGCGGGAGACGATCCCGCCGGTGGTAGGAGCACCCCGCGGCTCGAGCGAAGTCGAGAGCCGGGGGACGACAGATGCCGTGGAATACGGCCGAGGCCAGTGTGAGGAGAGGGCCCATCGGACCGGGTGTCCCGGTCCGGTGCCGGGATTCCCGGCGGACTGCGGTCGGGTGCGGCTAGGCCGGCTGCGTGGCCGCGGTGGCCCACTCCAGTACGAGGCGCTGGTACTCCTCGCGCTGCTCGCCCGTCAGTGTCCCGCCGGACCGGAGCCACAGGGCTCGGATCTCCTCGTTGACCTCGGCCGCCGAGCGATCGGAAACCGGTTCAACAGTGGTGGACATGCTGTGAAGCATAAGGCCCCAGAGGTGAAGGCGCCGTGAGTAATCAGGAATGAAACGGGCATATCGGACCGTGTCGCTGATCACGTCCATCTGCCCGAACCCGCCGGGGAGTTCAGATCTCCGCCGCCCCGAGCACCAGCACCTGGATCGCCAGGACCGCGGCGCCACGTGCCCAGTCGTGAAAATCGGACACCTTCGTCTCGAGGTCGACGGGGGCGGCGTGCGGATGGCGCCGGGCGCCGATCGTCCGCCGTACCGTGTTCCCCGCCACATCCATCAGCCCGACACCCTCCCCGGCGAGCAGGATCTTCTGGGGCATCACGAAGTTGGAGATCTGGGCGACCAGGATGCCGAGGGCACGGGCCGCCTCGTCGATGACCCGGGCCGGCATGGGCTCGCCCGCGGCGGCCCGGGCGAGGATCTCCTCGTAGGCCGGATCGCGGCCGGTGGCGGCGGCGACCTGGTAGCGGATGTTGGGGATGGTCAGCAGGGACACGGCGCTGCCGCGCTCGCCGGTGGGGGTGAGCGGGCCGTGGGGGTCGATGATCCAGTGGCGGCCGAAGCCGCGGTCCTCCGCCGCGTTCGGCACCCGCTTGCCGCCCAGGACGAGCCCGTAGCCGATGCCGGCGCCGATGGTCAGGACGACGAAGCGGTCGAGGCCGCGGCCGGCGCCGAACCAGGTCTCGGCCTCGACCAGCGCGGCGACGTCGTTCTCGACGACGACCGGCAGTCCCGTGCGTTCCTCGACGAGCCGGGCCAGCGGGACGTCCCGCCAGCGCAGAAAGGGCGACTCCCCCACCACCGCGCGGCCCTCGACCAACCCGCCCACTCCGATGCCGATGCCGGCCAGCCGCGGGTGGCCGGCGGCGAGCTCGCCGGCCATCTCGGCGAGGAGGTCGGCGACTTCGGCGGGTTCGTGAGTGGTCAGCGGCCGGTCATGGCGGGCGACGATGTCGCTGCGCAGGGTGGTGACGACGCCGTAGACCATGTCCTCGGTGATCTTGAAACCGATGAAGGAGCGGGACTCGGCGACGACGTCGAGCGGCTGCGAGGGGCGCCCCTGGCGCACCTCCGGCGGCGCGCCCGCCTCGGCGACCTCGATCAGCAGCCCGGACTCGATCAGCGGTTTGGTCAGGCGGGTGAGGCTGCCCGCCGACAGGTCCAGGCGACGGGCGAGCTCGGTACGCGACAGCGGACCGTTGACGAGCACCTCGATCGCCACCGAACGCTCCCCGGGGCTCAGCGGAAGCCAGCTCGCGGCAACTGTGGTCATGGAGGTCAGACTCCCACATCCATTTTTTTCGTCATGGAATCAACAGCGCCACTCTAGTGCGGGAGACGCCGCCCCGGACACGCGCGGAACAGTTTTCCGCAGGCCCCTTGACGCCTCGATTCTTTCGTGACGAAAGTAAGTGTGGCTTCACCCGCGCCATCCGCTTCACCCGCTTCCACCAGTGAAGGGCATGTCCTCCATGACGTTCTCGCTCGGCATCGTCGGCGCCGGCCAGTTCTCCGGCCAGTTCGCCACGCTGTTCCAGGCCCATCCCGGCGTCAGCGACGTCTACGTCACCGACCTTCTGCCCGACCGGGCCGAACGACTCGCCGCGGCGCAGGGGCTGGCGGGCACCTTCCCCTCGTACCAGGCGATGCTGGAGTCGGAGGCGGTCGACGCCGTCGCCGTCTTCACCCAGCGCTGGACGCACGGCCCGCTGGTCCTGCAGGGCCTGAACGCCGGCAAGCACGTGTACTCGGCGGTGCCCATGGCGATCACCACCGAGGAGATCGCCGCCATCATCGACGCGGTCCGGGCGACCGGGCTGACGTACATGATGGGCGAGACCAGCCAGTACAACCCGGCGACCGTGCACGCCCGCAACCAGATCGCCGAGGGCGCCTTCGGGCGGCTCTTCTACGCCGAGGGCGACTACGTCCACGACATGGATCTCGGGTTCTACGAGGCGTACCAGTACAGCGGCGGCGAGAACTGGAAGCAGACCGCCAGCTATCCCCCGCTGCTGTACCCGACGCACTCGGTGGGCGGGGTGCTCGGCGCCTGGCAGACGCACGCGGTGAGCGTGTCGGCCATCGGTGTCGTCGACGGCCGCGGCGACGGCGTCTTCGACAAGGACGTCAGCCAGTTCGGCAACGACTTCTCCAACGCGACCGCGCTGTTCGAGGTGGCGGGCGGGGGTTCGTTCCGTACGAACGAGTTCCGGCGGGTCGGCTACCCCTCCCACATCCGGGAGTCGCGTTTCCGGTTCTTCGGCACCGAGGCGAGCATGGAGCAGCTCGCGACGGTGGCGCTGTGGCAGGACAAGAAGGGCGTGAAGGACATCAGCGAGCTGCTGGAGCCCAAGCCCACCATGTCCCCCGACGACCCCTCACTGCGACACATCGCGCCGGAGCTCCGGGCGGCCTTCACCTCGGGTTCGGCGCCGGTGCACGACCGGGCGCGGCTGCCGCGGGTGTTCGACAACCTGCACAACGGCCACGAGGGCAGCCACCACTTCCTCGTCGACGACTTCGTCACGGCCGTCAACACCCGATCGCTGCCGTCTGTGAACGCGTGGGTGGCGGCCCGATACACCCTGCCGGGCATCGTCGCGCACGAGTCCGCGCGGCAGGGAGGCGTACGGCTGGACATCCCGGACTTCGGGGACGCCCCGCAGTGACGGGACGCCGGGGCCGGGTGCCTGCTCAGGTGCCCGGCTTGCGGCCGTAGACGAAGACGTCGTCGCCCGTCTTCAGCAGCGACCAGTACTTCTTGGCGGTGGTCGGGGTCATGTTGACGCAGCCGTGCGAGCCCGGCGGGTTCCACATGCTCAGGTTCACCGAGTGGAAGGCCTGGCCTCCGTCGAAGAACTGGCTGTAGGGCATCGGCACGTTGTAGATGTTCGAGACGTGGTCGATGTCCCGCCAGTAAATCTTCTTCAGTCCGGTGCGGGTCTCGTAGCCGTCGCGGCCGGTGCGGACCGGGACGGGACCGTAGACGAGCCTGCTGCCGTCCTGGATCCAGCTGAGCTGGAGGGTCAGGTTCACGCAGGCGATGCGGCCCTTGTTCGTCGGGCACTTGCCGTCCTTGTTGGGGTTGTTCCCGACGGCCTTCTGCTTGTTCATGAGATCCATCACGCCCCAGGTGACGGACCCCGCGTAGCCGATGTTCGGCGTGATGCCGTGCTTGGTCTGGAAGGCCTTGATGGCCTTGCAGTCACTGGCGGACTGCTTGCCGTCGACCGGCAGGCCGAGGAACTTCTCCACCTGCTTCTGGTACGGGCCGGTCGAGGTGGTGCAGCTCGTGGACGCCTGGGCCGATCCGCTGCCCAGAACGAGTGTGAGCGGTGCCACCAGTCCGGTGATTCCGAGTACGACGGCTCCCCGTCTGCGTATGTCCCCCATGGCCGGCCTTGCCTCTCGTGTGGTGTGGTCTTCTGATTCGCGGTGTCTGCAAGCTAGACCGGCGTGCCCAGCGATCGGTTGCAGGGATCGTCCACGATGCGACGAAACGGTGACATTCGCAGTGCCCCAGCTCACAGCGTGAGTTCTCAGACATCCCGATGCTGTCCTGTCGCCCGCAGGAACCCCGTGTTGACGGCGGTGAGGCCACCGTCGACCGTGAGCGCGGTGCCGGTGATCCAGGACGCGTCGCGCGAGGCGAGGAAGGCGACGGCGGCGGCGATGTCGTCCGGCTCACCGACCCTCCCCAGCGGATACAGCGTGCGCATCGCGTCCAGTTCCTCGTCCCGGCCCTCCCAGGCGGAGGTGCGCACCGTGCCCGGCATCACGAGGTTGACGCGCACGCCCCTGCCGGCGACATGCGCGGCCATGGTGCGGGTGAGGGAGATCAGGCCCGCCTTGGCCGCGCTGTAGGCGTGGTTGCCGAAGTCCTGCACGGCGTTGACGGAACCGATGTTGACGACCGCGCCGCGGCCGGAGGCGGCCAGGTGCGGGAGCGCGGCGCGGCTGCACCGGTAGGCGCCGGTGAGCGTGATGTCGAGGTCGCGTGCCCACCCGTCGTCGGTGCCGTCCTCGAACAGCGGAGTGTCCGGGGTGCAGCTCGCCGCACAGTTCACCAGGACGTCCAGGGCGCCGAAGGTGTCGACGGCGTGGGCGACGGCCGCCTCCACCGCCGCCCGGTCGGCCACGTCGCACGCCAACGCGTCGGTGGGCAGGCCCTGTTCGCGCAGCGCCGTAGCGGTCTTCGCGGCCTCGGCGCCGTCCGTGTCGGTCAGCAGCACGCGGGCGCCCTCCTCGGCCAGCCGCCGGGCGATCGCGGCGCCGATGCCACGGGCAGCGCCGGTGACGAGAACTCCGTACCCGGCGAAGCGCTTTGAGTCAGCCATGGGCCGAACCTACTCCCGAAACGATCTCCGGGGCAGATAGCGTGCGCGCATGTCCGCGTTCATACAGCAACTCCCCGCGCTGATCGGTGTGGTGATCGGCGCGCTCGGTTCGTACCTGGCCGTGGTGCGGGGTGATCAGGCCCGGTTCCGGCGGGAGCGGGAGGCTCGTTGGGAGGAGCGGCGGCTGGCGGTGTACGCCGACTACGCGCGGGTGCTGAAGACGGCGGTCACGCTCTCCTACCGGGTGGCGTCCCATCTCGGCAACGACCCGCACCCCCACCCCCTGTCGCCCGAGGAGGCGGCTGTGCTGATCGCCGAGGCCACGACGGCCCGTGACCCGGCCGGTGAGTCGCTGCTCCTGCTCGGCAGCCCGGAGGTGGTGGAGAAGGCGCGCGTCTGGGTCACCTGTGTGATGGAGATGGAGCTGTTCCTGCGCGAGGAGACCCGGGATCCGGCGGCCTGGCAGGAACTGCTGGAACGGCAGCGGGCCGGACGGCAGGCGTACTACGCGGCGGTACGGCGGGACCTGGCGCTGCCGCCCGGTCACTCCGCGCGCTGGCCGCTGCCGCCCGTGCCGCACGCCTGATCTCAGCGGTATCCCGTCGTGTCCGCCGGCTTGCCCGCGTCCTGGACGTCGACGAGATAGCGCCAGGCGTCCGGCCGACTGCCGTCGAGGTCGGTGAATCCGTAGACCTGCGCGAGGCCGCCGCCGGAGAGGGACTCGCCGTTCCAGCGGGAGACGTCCGGGTCGGCGGCCAGCGCGGCGACGGCGCGGCCCACGTAGCGCGGGGTCTCCGAGATCGCGAAGTGGGGGACGTCGGTGAGGGCGTCGCGCCAGTTGTCCTCGCGGACACCGAAGTGGTCGAGCATGATCTCCGAGCGCAGCCAGCCGGGCGTCAGCGCGACGGCCGTGGCGCCGCGCGGGCCGAGTTCGTGGCCGAGGGCGAAGGCCATGCGCAGGACGGACGCCTTGGCGAGGTCGTAGAAGAAGGAGACGCGGTAGGTGTCGCGGTTGTACTCGGCGGTGCCGTCGGTGACCTCGACCACCAGTCCGCCGGGCCGGCGCAGCAGCAGGGGAAGGGCGTGGTGGCTGGTGATCGCGTGCGTCTCGACCGCGAGCCGGAGCAGCCTCAGGCCCTTGTCGAGGTCGTGCTCCCAGACCGGGGCGTCCCACTCGAAGAGCGTCTCACCGCCCCAGATGTCGTTGACGAGCACGTCTAGCCGGTCCTGCTCCCGGGCGATCCGGTCGACGAGGGCACGGACCTGGGTGGGGTCGAGGTGGTCGGTGGGTACGGCGATGCCGTGGCCGCCGGCCTCGGTGACCAGGTCGGCGGTGTCCTCGACGGTCTCGGGGCGGTCGTACTCGGAGCGCCGAGCGCGGGTGCTGCGTCCGGTGACGTAGACGGTGGCGCCGGCGGCGCCGAGCTCCACCGCGATCCCGCGTCCCGCTCCGCGTGTCGCCCCGGCGACCAGCGCGACCTTTCCCTCGAGTGCTGCGGACATGTCCGGCCTCCCGTTTTCCTCGGATGTCGTCACGGTTCGAGGGTGCCGGGGAAGCCGGACATCTTCTGTCGCCTTTTGTCGCCGCTCAGTGGCCGCGGGCGATCCACTCCTCCAGATGGGGGGCCTCGGCACCGATGGTGGTCGGGTCGCCGTGGCCGGTGAGGACCCTGGTCTCGGGCGGCAGGGTGAGCAGGCGGTCGCGGACGGAGTCGATGATCGTCGGGAAGTGGGAGTAGGAGCGGCCGGTGGCGCCGGGACCGCCCTGGAAGAGGGTGTCGCCGGTGAAGACGACGCCCAGGCCGGGATCGTGCAGGCAGACGGCGCCCGGCGCGTGCCCGGGGGTGTGCAGCACGGTGAGGTCGGCTCCGGCGGCCTCGATGACCTGGCCGTCGACCAGATGCGCGTCGGGGTCGCGGTGGGGGTGGGTCTGCTTCCACAGCGGCAGGTCGTCGGGATGTAGCCAGATGGTGGCCCCGGTGCGGTCGGCGAGTTCGGGGGCGGCGTCGATGTGGTCGTTGTGGGCGTGGGTGCACACGATCGCCGTCAGCCGACGCTCGCCCACGGCGGCGAGGATGGCGTCGGCGTCGTGGGCGGCGTCGATGACGACGACCTCGCGGTCGTCGCCGACGAGCCACACATTGTTGTCGACGTCCCAGGTGCCGCCGTCGAGGCTGAACTGCCCCGAGGTGACGAGGCGTTCGATGCGGGCGGCCGTCACAGCACCACCACCGAGCGCAGGACGTCGCCGTGGTGCATGCGCTCGAACGCCTTCTCCACCTCGTCCAGGGCGATCGTCTCCGTGACGAACTCGTCCAGCGGCAGCCGCCCTTGCAAGTGCAGGTCGATCAGCATGGGGAAGTCGCGGGAGGGCAGGCAGTCGCCGTACCAGGAGGACTTCAGCGCCCCGCCGCGGCCGAAGACGTCCAGCAGCGGCAGCTCCAGCTTCATCTCCGGGGTGGGTACGCCGACCAGGACGACGGTTCCGGCGAGGTCGCGGGCGTAGAAGGCCTGCTTGTACGTCTCCGGGCGGCCGACCGCCTCGATGACGACGTCGGCGCCGAAGCCGCCGGTCAGCTCACGGATCGCCTCGACGGCGTCGTTCTCCTTGGAGTTGACCGTGTGGGTGGCGCCCAGCCTCTTGGCGGTCTCCAGCTTCCGGTCGTCGATGTCCACGGCGATGATCCTCGCCGCGCCCGCAAGCCGGGAACCCGCGATCGCCGCGTCCCCGACGCCGCCGCAGCCGATCACGGCGACCGAGTCGCCCCGTCCCACGCCTCCGGTGTTGATGGCGGCCCCGATGCCGGCCATCACCCCGCAGCCCAGCAGGCCCGCCACCTGCGCGGAGACCGACGGATCGACCTTGGTGCACTGCCCGGAGGCGACCAGCGTCTTCTCCGCGAACGCACCGATGCCCAGCGCCGGGGACAGCTCGGTGCCGTCGGTCAGCGTCATCTTCTGCTTCGCGTTGTGGGTGTTGAAGCAGTACCAGGGGCGCCCGCGCAGACAGGCCCGACACTGACCGCACACGGCACGCCAGTTGAGGATCACGAAGTCACCGGGCGCGACATCGGTGACACCCTCCCCCACCGACTCCACGACACCGGCCGCCTCGTGCCCCAGCAGGAAGGGGAAGTCGTCGCTGATGCCGCCCTGTTTGTAGTGCAGGTCGGTGTGGCACACCCCGCACGCCTGCACCTGGACGACCGCCTCGCCGGGGCCGGGATCGGGCACGACGATCGTCTCCACCCGCACCGGCTCGTCCTTGCCCGGTGCGATCACGCCCCGTACTTCCTGCGCCATGGTGCTGAACCCTTCCGTGTGCCGGTGTCCGTCCTCCCGACCCTAGAGGTGACTGATCGGTAACGGCGGCGGCGCCCCGCGCCGGGCGCAGGAGCCGACGTAGCCTGAATGCTCCCCACTTCCCGCGAGGAGAGCCGTGAGCATCGCAGCCACCGAGACCCGACCGGCCGCCTGGCGGCTGCTCATCGGTTACGTCCGGCCGCATCGGTGGGCCCTGCTGACGGGCGCGTTGCTGTCGCTGGTCACGGGAGCCACCGGGCTGCTGCTGCCGCTGGTGGCGAAGGGACTCATCGACGACCTGTCCCACGACCGCGCCATCACCGGCGCGTTGCTCGCCATGTCCGCGCTCGTCGTCGCCAACGCGGCGCTGGGCGGGCTCGGTTCGTACGTGCTGCGGCGCACGGCGGAGTCGGTGGTGCTCGGCGCGCGGCGCGCCCTGTCGTCGTATCTGCTGCGGCTGCGGATCACGGCCGTGGACCGCAGCGAGCCGGGCGACCTGATGGCGCGCATCACCTCGGACACCACACTGCTGCGCGAGGTGACCACCGACTCCCTGGTCGGCCTGGGCACGGGCGGGCTCACGCTCGTCGCGACCGTGGTGATGATGGGACTCGTCGACCCCGTGCTGCTCGGAGTCACCCTGGCCGTGATCGCGGGCGCGGGCACGGTCCTCGGGGTGATCGTGCCCCGCATCAACCGGGCCAGCCGGCGGGCGCAGGACGCGGTCGGGGTGATGGGGGCCTCGCTGGAGCGCATCCTCGGCGCGCTGCGCACGGTGAAGGCCTCGGGCGCCGAACACCGCGAGGAACGGACGCTGCACGAGGCCGCCGAGGAGTCGTGGCGGCAGAGCGTGCGCGCCGCCAAGTGGTCGGCGGCCGCGGGCAACACGGCCGGTCTGGCGATGCAGATCGCCTTCATCACCGTGCTGGCGGTGGGCGGGGCGCGGGTGGCCACCGGGGCGATCGAGGTGGGCACGCTGGTGGCGTTCCTGCTGTACGTCTTCTATCTGATGTCCCCGATCCAGCAGGTGGTCGGCGCGATCACGCAGTACCAGACGGGTGCCGCCGCCCTGGCGCGCATCCAGGAGGCGCTGAGCCTGCCCTCCGAACCGGCCGCCCGGCCCGCTCCGTTGCCGACGCCCGGCGCGGAGCCGGCCGCCCTCGCCTTCGACGACGTCCGCTTCCGGTACACCGACGATCTGCCGTACGTGCATCACGGAGTGTCGTTCGCCGTGCCCGCGCGCGGCATGACGGCGTTCGTCGGCCCGTCCGGCGCGGGCAAGACGACGGTCTTCTCGCTCATCGAGCGGTTCTACGATCCCGAGTCGGGGACGATCTCCCTGGACGGCCGCCCGCTCGCCGACTGGGAGCTGCCGCGGCTGCGGTCGGCGATCGGCTACGTGGAGCAGGACGCGCCGGTCCTGTCCGGTTCGCTGCGGGACAACCTGTTGCTGGGCAACCCGGACGCGGACGACGACGCGCTGGCCCGCGTGGTGAAGACGACCCGCCTCGACGGCCTGGTCGCCCGCCTTCCGCAAGGGTTGGAGACCCTGGTGGGGCACCGCGGCACCAAGCTCTCCGGCGGTGAGCGGCAGCGGGTCGCCATCGCCCGCGCCCTGCTGCGCCGTCCCCGGCTGCTGCTGCTCGACGAGGCCACCTCGCAGCTGGACGCGGTCAACGAGGCGGCGCTGCGGGACACCGTCGCGGACGTCTCCCGTACGACGACGGTGCTGGTCGTCGCCCACCGGCTGTCGACGGTGACGATGGCCGACCGGATCGTCGTCATGGACGCGGGCCGGGTGCGTGCCGTGGGCACCCATCGCGAACTCGTCGCCGCGGACCCGCTCTACGCGGAGCTCGCCGCCACGCAGTTCCTGGCCACGGCGGGGTGAGGACCCCGCAAACAGCGAGGGCCGCCCGGATTCGGGCGGCCCTCGGTCGGGGAGCTGCTCGCTCAGTGGATGGCCCCGAGGAGCGGGAGCAGGGGGGCCGCCAGGTCGGTGACCTGGTGCAGCTGGTTGAGGTCGTTCAGCCGCTGCAGCTGGTCGGACGGCCTGGGCATCTCGCCCACGTGCTCCCGGGGCACATCACTCACCGCGAGCGAGTCGAGCGTGGCCATCGGGCTGATCCGGCCCGGGTTCTGGGCGGCCACGGGGGCCGCGCTCGCCATCGGCGCGGCGAGGCCCGTGATGCCCGCGGCGAGACCAACGGCGGCGACGATACGTCGTGTTGAGATCATGCTCTGAGCAACGGCCGCGGCCGCCCGCCGGACACGGGCGCACCGCCCCGCTCACCCGTCAGGCGCATCGGACCGCTGCGCTTGCCGAGCCTGCCGGGGCGGAGGAGGCTCGAAGGTGAGGTGCTGCGCGGCCCGCTCCGCTTTGGGTCGCGGCCCTCGGAGGAGGTCACCATGGGCACCGCGGCAAGCTCCACCTTCAACGCCGAGACACTGCGCAAGGGGGTCGAAGGACACACGGCGGCGGATCTTCTGTCGCTCTACGCGGACGACGCGCAAGTGCGCATCGTGGACCGCAACAGTCAGCCGAGCCAACCCAGGGTCCTGCGCGGGCGCGACGAGATCGGCGCTCTGTTCCAGGACATCTACAGCCGGGACATGACGCACAAGGTCGACCAGTGCATCATCCAGGGCGACCACGCCGCGTACAGCCAGTCCTGCCGGTACTCGGACGGCACCCGGGTCCTCACCGAGTCGATGATCACGTTGCGTGACGGGAAGATCGCCGAGGAGATCCTGATCCAGGCCTGGGACGAGTAGGAGGAGAGGCGGCGAGGGGCCGGGCCCGCCGCGGGCGGGTCCAGGCCCCCGGCGTGTCCGGACCGGCCTCGGTTAGGCTGTCGGCGGGCCGTGACTGGCGCTGAGGTGGAGCACCACCGGGGAGCGGCCACGCAGAGTCGATGCCGTGCGCCTGGGCGATCCGTCACCCAGGAGTGGATCATGACCCAGGCCCGGCTGGGGGCACCTCCCAGGCCCTTGAGGCACTGGGGGAGGACGGCACTGCGCTCGCCCGTCGCATCGTCGAGGACACCGCCAAGCGCGCCGCCGACCTCACCGAGCGCACCGGTGCCACCCCCTGCCTCGCGACGGTCCTGGTCGGCGAGGACCCGGCCTCCGTCACCTACGTCCGCATGAAGCAGAACCGCTGCCGCAAGGCCGGCATCGAGTCGCGGCACGTGACCCTGCCCACCGCCACGACCACTGGGGAGCTCGTCGCCACCCTGCGCGCACTGTCCGACGACCCCGCCGTGCACGGCATCCTGCTGCAGCACCCGGTCGGCGAACACATCGACGAGCGGGCTGCGTTCGAGGCGATCGCGCCCGAGAAGGACGTCGACGGCGTCACCTTCGCGTCCTTCGCGACGACGAGCTTCGGCCTGCCGGGATTCGTCTCCTGCACCCCCGGCGGGATCATGCGGCTGCTCGACGAGTACGACGTCGATCCGGCCGGGAAGCGAGCGGTCGTCGTGGGCCGCAGCGCCATCCTCGGCAAGCCGGTCGGCATGCTGCTGCTTGCCCAGGACGCGACGGTGACGTACTGCCACTCGCCGTACCCGCGAGCTGTCTGCCATGGTCCGGGAGGCGGACATCGTGGTGGCCGCGGTGGGCCGGCCGCGGCTGATCCGCCGGGAGGACGTCAAGCCGGGCGCCGTGGTCGTCGACGCCGGGTACAACGCGGGCAACGTCGGCGACGTCGACTTCGACTCCGCCGCCGAGCGCGCCTCGCTCATCACGCCGGTGCCGGGCGGCGTCGGCCCGATGACGATCGCCACGCTGCTGGAGCAGACCGTCGACGCCGCCGCCCGGCAGCTCGGGGTGTGATCAGCGCATCCAGGCGCTGTACGACATCACGTCACCGGCCTTGACGCCGTACGCGGGCTCGGCCCGGGCGAACACGCTCTCCAGGCCGAGTACGGCGCCGGTGACCGGGTCCATCACCAGCATCCGGCGCAGACCGTGGCCCTTGTACACGTACGCCTGGCCCCGCCGCCCGAGCCGGTCGGTCACCTGCCCGGCCGGGCGCAGCCCCTCGGTGTCCGCCAGCAGCCGGGCGAGTGCCGCGCTCTCGCGGGCGCCGAGCGTCCAGTGGTCGAGCAACAGCTCCACGGCGTCGAGGAGTTCGGGAGTGGTGGGTACGGCGCGCAGGTGCGCCGCCTCCCGCAGGTAGGCGCGCAGCCGGGCGGCCTCGTGCGGCGGGGGCGACTCGGGCGGGGCGTCGCTCCAGCTCGGCGGGTAGGTGCGCCGGGTGATCACATGGCCGTCCGCCACGGCGCCGCCCGCGTCGGTGAGGACGGGCCGGCCCGGGTGGCGCGGGTCGGTCGCGACGACGAGCTCGGTGTGGCTCCCGTCCGCCCGCCAGCGCACGACGCGTTCCTCGGGCAGGGTGATCGGGGGAGCGTCCTCGCTCATGCCCATGCTCCACGACTGCACATGGGTGCCCTTGCGCAGGCTCGGCGAGCCGTCGGCGGCGACCGCCCGCGCCCGGTCGGCCAGCACCTTCAGGGGTACGGGCGTGGAGTCGGCCTGCACGACCAGCGGCCGGGGCGCGGCGACGGCGGGCGGCGTACCGGGTCCGGTGAGCACCAGAGCCAGCGTCACGCAGGCCACGACAAGGACGGCCACGAGCCCCCAGGCGACCTTGGCCGGCCGGCCCCGGACGGGAATGAGCGCCGACGACCGGCGTTCCCCGACGGCCAGAGGGTCTCGGGCGAGCTGCCCCCGGCGACCCGGGACGGGAAGACGCGCCGACCACCGGCGTTCCCCGACGGCCACAGAACCCCGGGCGAGCTGCCACCGGCGCCCCCGGACCGGAAGACGCGCCGACCACCCGCGTTCCCCGACGGCCACAGAACCCCGGGCGAGCTGCCACCGGCGCCCCCGGACCGGAAGACGCGTCCCCCGCCCGCCTTCGCCGCGGCGCTCGCCGTCGGCCACCCGGCCCGAAGCGCTCCTGCCCCGTCGGCCCCAGACGGGGAGACGCATCCGCCGCCCGCTTTCACCTCGCCCCTCGCCCAGCAGCTCCGTCAGTCGTCGCTCCGCGCGGTGGTCGAGGGGGCCGTCGCCGAAGTGCGGTCCGTCTGTCGGGACCGGGTTCGCGTGGCGCAGGAGGTCGAGTTCGTCAGCCATGGTGGTGCTCCTTCGTGGCGGTCCCTCCGTCGGCGAGCGCGGGGCGCATGCGGTCGATCTCGGCTCTCAGCCGGCGCCTGGCGCGGTGCAGCCGCATCGCCGCCGCCCGCGTGCCGCAGCCGAGAGCGACGGCGAGATCGTCGACACCCAGTTCCTCCCACGCCGTCAGGCGCAGCACCTCCTGGTCGGCCTCGGAGAGCCGGCCCAGCGCGTCGTGCACCCAGGCGCCGGGCGCCTCCGTGTCGGGGCTGTCCACGATCTGCCGGCCGTGCGCGGTCTCGTCGTTGCCGAGCCGGTCCAGCAGCCGGCGCCGCCGCCCGTACCCGCGCACCGTGTTGGCCAGACAGTTGCGTGCCACGCCGTACAGCCACGGCAGCGGGGACACCGGCAGGTCGGCACGGCGCCGCCAGGCCACCGTGAACACCTCCGCCACCACTTCCTCCACCTCGCCGGCCCGCCCGTTGAGTCGACGCGCGACGTAACGGCTGACCGCCCAGTAGTGCTCGCGATAGGCAGCGGCGAAGATCTCGTCGTTGCTCATGTTCGGTTCGTGTCCGGCACCTTCGGGATCGTCACACCCTTTTCCGTGATTCTCGTCGCGTCCGAAGAGTGTGACCGCGTGGCCCGGTGCGGACACAGGCGGGGCGTGAGCAACCTCAAGAGCATCAAGTGGCTGACGACCACCGACCACAAGACGATCGGCACGCTGTACCTGGTCACGTCGTTCGCGTTCTTCCTGATCGGCGGTGTGATGGCGCT